>NZ_CP116398.1:1269616-1904424 GCF_029643245.1 Methylomonas sp. EFPC3 | reverse complement strand
CGTTGTCATCGCTGGTCGCGGCTGAAGACAGCCAGGATTTTTTGCCGGCGGAGCAGGCGTTTAAATTAAGCGCAAGCGCTCAAAGCGGCAATAGTGTCCAGCTTAACTGGCAGATCGCCGACGGTTACCACCTGTACCGGGACAAGACCAAGTTTCAGTCGCAGACCGAGGGCATCGTGCTGGGTCAGGCGCAAATGCCCGAAGGTGCTAGCGAACACGATCCCAGCCTGGGCGATGTCGTGGTCTACCGCAATTCGTTGCAGGTAGGGTTGCCGCTGGTAAACGACAAGGGTTTGCCTCAGCTCAAACTGCTGGTGAAGTATCAAGGCTGTGCCGACGCCGGCGTTTGCTACCCGCCGCAAAAAGTGGTGCTGGATATCGGTTTGCCGGCAGCGCCAACGACGGCGGTCGTCGGCGGCGAAACGGTGCAACAATTCGTCAAGGGCTTGAAAGGTTTGACGGCCAATGTATTTTCCGCAGACTTGTTGCCGGCCGAACAAGCCTTCCGGTTTTTTGCCAGCGTCAAGGATGGGCATACCCTGCAGGCCTCGTGGCTGATTGCGGACGGTTATTACCTGTACAAGGACAAATTGTCGCTGACGCTACAGGCGCCGACGACGGCGCAATTGGGCAAACTCCCGCTGCCGGAAGGCGATGCCTACCACGATGCCGAATTCGGCCAGGTGCAGATCTACCGTAACCAGGTGAATGTCGATGTGCCGTTAATACGCGGCCAATCGGCGGCCGAAACCGTCCAATTGCTGGCAAAATTTCAGGGCTGTGCCGACCGCGGCGTCTGTTATCCGCCGATGCAGCAGACGGTCAGTCTGGATTTGCCGGAGGCGGGTTCGTTACCGGTTGAACCGGCGGCAGCCAATCCGCCGGAGTCGGAGCAAGATCGGATCGTCAATGCTTTGCGCCACGACAGTCTGGCGTTAACCTTGCTCAGCTTTTTCGGCTTCGGTTTACTGCTGGCTTTTACCCCGTGCGTGTTTCCGATGATCCCGATTTTGTCCGGGATTATCGTTGGTCACGGCCATCAGGTCAGCGTGCGCAAAGGTTTTTTGTTGTCTTTGAGTTACGTCTTGGCCTCGGCGTTGATGTACACCGCATTCGGCATTCTGGCCGCGCTGTTCGGCAGCAATTTGCAGGCAACGTTTCAAGAGCCCTGGGTGATTGCGACCTTCTCCGGCTTGTTCGTGTTGCTGGCCTTGTCGATGTTCGGTTTTTACAATTTGGAATTGCCCAAGTCGATTCAAACCATGCTGCATCGCTCTAGCGATCGCCATCGAGACGGTTCTTATTGGGGGGCGGCAATCATGGGCGCTTTGTCGTCGCTGATCGTCGGGCCGTGTGTGGCGGCGCCGTTGGCAGCGGCATTGATCTACATCGGCCAGACCGGCGATGCGGTGCTGGGCGGAGCGGCCCTGTTCGCGATGGGTTTGGGCATGGGGGCGCCGTTGTTGTTGCTTGGTGCGTCGGCGGGCAAGTTGTTACCTAAATCCGGCAGTTGGCTGAATTCGACCAAGGCCGTGTTCGGTGTGGTGATGTTGGCGGTGGCGGTCTGGATGCTGTCGCGTATTTTGCCGGCCTCCGTGGCGATGCTGTTGTGGGCTTTGCTGTTGGTGATTCCGGCTATCTATCTAGGCGCGATTGAGCCATTGCCGGAAGCCGCCGGCGGTTGGCGCAAGTTATGGAAAGGCCTGGGGTTGGTCATGCTGGTGTTCGGCATTTTACAACTGATCGGCTTGAGCGCCGGCAATTCCAATCCATTGCAGCCGCTGCAAGGCTTGGCTGGCGGTGGTGGCTCGAAGTCCGAACCGGAGGGGCTGCGCTTTGAGCGAGTGGCGAACCTGCCGGAACTCGAGCAGCGGATACAGCAAGCCGCCGCCAGCGGCCGTAGCGTGATGTTGGATTTTTATGCGGACTGGTGCGTGTCCTGTAAAGAGATGGAGGCTTATACCTTCACCGATCCGCGCGTAAAACAACGCTTGGCCAATACCGTATTGTTGCAGGCCGATGTCACAGCCAACAACGAAGCGGACCAGGCCTTGTTGAAACGCTTCGATCTGATCGGGCCGCCCGGCATTATCTTCTTCGGCGCAGATGGCCATGAGCGTAGCGGCATGCGCGTGATCGGCTATCAGGATGCCGCCACTTTTTTGAACACTTTGCAGCAATTATGAAGCCGAAAATACTGGTTTTTTGTTTGGTCGCGTTAATGGCCGTCGTCGCGGGTATCGCCTTTTACGGGTACCGGGAGCAAGCCCCGGCTGCAACAACCGAGCCCGGACCGGAGTTGAATTTTAGTCTGCCGGATTTGCAGGACGTGCCGCAGTCGGTAGCGCAATGGCGCGGCAAGATTTTGCTGGTCAATTTTTGGGCGACCTGGTGTCCTCCCTGTTTGAAGGAGATCCCCGAGTTCGTTAAATTGCAGGCCGAATATCAAGATCGCGGCGTGCAATTTGTCGGTATTGCCCTGGAAGATAAGCAGCCGGTGTTGGGCTACCAGAGTCGGGTGAAGGTCAATTATCCGCTGCTGATCGGCGGCGAGGACGCGGCGATGTTGGCGCAGCGCTTGGGTAACTTGATCAATACCGTGCCGTTTACCGTGATTGTCGATCCGCAAGGCAAAATCGTGCACCGCCAATTAGGCGAATTGTCCAGGGAAAAAATTCTGGAAGTCATTGAGCCGCTACTGCAGCCTAATTAACGCCAAATACAGGGAAAGCGTTGCTTAGACGGCTAGAAAGCGGTTTATCTGGACAAAAACCTGCGAATTAGGCAGAATTTCGCTTTATTTGATTCTTTCTTGTTCGATATTTTCATGGCGATCCTTACCGTTCTGAACGGACCCAATTTAAATATGTTAGGCGTTCGGGAACCGGGGTTATACGGCAGCAAAACTTTGCAGGATATCCAGGGCAGCGTTGAGAGTTTGGCGCGGTCGTTGGGGCATCAGCTGAGTTTTTGGCAGAGCAACGCCGAACACGAAATCGTCGAACAGATTCATCAAGCTTACCGGCAAGGTGTCGATTTTATCATCATCAATCCTGCTGCGTTTACCCATACCAGCGTGGCGATTCGCGATGCCCTGCTGGCTACCAAGATTGCATTCATAGAAGTTCATTTATCGAACGTGCATGCCCGCGAGCCTTTCAGAAGACATTCTTATTTTTCGGATATCGCCGTCGGCGTTATCTGCGGATTAGGGGCTACCGGTTACGAATTGGCTGTTCAAGCCGCTCATCAGTTATTACAAGAGAGAACTCAGAACGATGGATATTAGAAAAATAAAAAAATTAATCGATCTTATCGAAGAATCCGATATTGCTGAGATAGAAATTAGCGAAGGCGAAGAGTCGGTACGCATCAGCCGCTACTCCGCGGCTACGCCGATGCAATATGCGGCTCCGGCGCCGGTAGCGGCTACACCGGCTCCTGCAGCGGCGGCGCCCGCTGCGGCTCCGGCGGAAGAGAAAATCAGCGGCCACGCCGTCAAATCGCCGATGGTCGGCACGTTCTACCGTTCCGCTTCGCCCGGATCGGCTGCGTTTGTCGAAGTCGGTCAAAGCGTTAGCGTTGGTCAGACCCTGTGTATCATTGAAGCGATGAAAATTCTAAATCAGATCGAAGCCGACAAAAGCGGCAAGGTTAAGCAGATACTGGTGGAGAACGGTCATCCGGTCGAATACGGCCAGCCTCTATTCATTATCGAATAACCTGTTTCGAGGCTTGGCTTATGTTTGAAAAAATTGTTATCGCCAATCGTGGCGAGATTGCATTGCGCATTTTGCGGGCTTGCCGCGAGTTGGGTATTAAAACTGTGGCGGTCTATTCCGAAGCGGACCGAGACCTGAAGCATGTGCGTTTGGCCGACGAGGCGGTTTGCATCGGCCCGGCGGCTTCTTCCGGCAGCTATTTGAACATCCCGGCCATCATCAGTGCTGCCGAAGTTACCGATGCCGAGGCGATTCATCCTGGGTACGGTTTTCTGTCGGAAAATGCCGATTTTTCGGAAAAAGTCAGTCAGAGCGGATTTGTATTTATCGGGCCCAAGCCGGATACCATTCGGATGATGGGCGATAAAATCTCTGCGAAGAAAGCGATGCAAGCGGCCGGTATTCCATGCGTTCCCGGTAACGGCGACCCATTGGGCGACGACGACGAAACCAACCTAAAAATGGCGCGGGAAATCGGTTATCCGGTGATTATCAAGGCTGCGGGCGGCGGCGGTGGCCGGGGCATGCGCACAGTGCATACCGAAAGCACCTTGTTGAACGCGATTGCGATGACCAAGGCCGAAGCCGGTACCGCATTTGGCAACAGTACGGTGTATATGGAGAAGTTTTTGGAGGATCCGCGCCATATCGAGTTTCAAGTCTTAGCCGATTCGCACGGCAATGCCATCCATTTGGGCGAACGCGATTGCTCGATGCAGCGCCGCCACCAAAAGGTAGTCGAAGAAGCACCGGCGCCGGGCATCACCGAGGAACAGCGTCAGCTGATGGGCGAACGTTGTGCCAAGGCTTGCCGGGAAATCGGTTATTTGGGGGCCGGAACTTTCGAGTTTCTATACGAAAAAGGCCAATTTTATTTCATCGAGATGAATACCAGGGTCCAGGTCGAACATCCGGTCACCGAGATGATTACCGGTTTCGACATCGTCAAGGAGCAGTTGCGAATTGCCGCCGGCGAGCCTTTGTCTATCACTCAGGAGCAGGTTACGTTCACCGGCCATGCCATCGAGTGTCGCTTGAACGCCGAAGATCCGAAAACCTTTATGCCGAGTCCGGGCCTGATCGAGCAATTCCATATGCCGGGCGGTCCGGGAATTCGTTGCGAGACCCATATTTATAACGGGTATCGGGTGCCGCCGTATTACGACTCGATGATCGGTAAACTGATCGCGCACGGCGATGATCGAGCCAGCGCAATTGCCCGGATGAAGACGGCGCTGAGCGAAATGGTGATCGACGGCATCAAAACCAATATTCCGCTACAGCAAAGCATCATGGCAGATGCGGCATTTGCTCAGGGCGGACAAAATATCCATTATTTGGAAAAGAAACTGGGCATCCACTAAGCCGTAAATGGCCAAGGCAAAGCGTACGCCGTTTAATTCTCCAGTCAGGGCTTGTTTATGGCATGGCATCAGCTTTCGGTCGTAACCGACGAAACCACTGCTCCGGAAATCTCGGACTTCTTTTCCGAATTGGGAGCGGTTTCGGTAACCTATAGCGATGCGGAAGACGAGCCGGTTTACGAACCGGCTATCGACCAAACCAAAGTTTGGAGCCGCACGCGGGTGACGGCACTGTTCGAATTGGACTCGGATCCGGATATCGTGCAGTCACTGTTGTTCAATCAATTCATCGGTCAACCTTTGCAGGAGTGGTCGGCAGAAGTGTTGCAGGATCAGGCTTGGGAAAGGGCGTGGATGGAGCATTTTCAGCCGATGAAGTTCGGCGGCAAGCTTTGGATTTGTCCCAGTGGGCAGGAGAGAGCGGAGCCGGATACGGTGTGCATGACCTTGGATCCGGGGTTGGCTTTCGGGACCGGAACCCACCCCACCACGGCCTTGTGCCTGGAATGGCTGGCTAGTCACGAATCTAACGGCAAAGTCTTGATCGATTTTGGTTGCGGTTCCGGCATATTGGCGGTAGCGGGCTTGTTATTGGGCGCCGGATACGCGCACGCCATCGATATCGATCCGCAGGCCTTGACTGCCAGCCGTTACAATGCCGAGAAGAACGGGGTGCAAGACCGGATCAGCTATTATCTGCCGGAACAGTTCTCGGCGTTTGCCGCGGATGTGGTGCTCGCCAATATTCTGGCCAAACCGTTAGTCGAATTGGCGCCTGTGATCGCCGAGTTGGTCAAACCCGGCGGCCAACTGGTGTTATCGGGGATTTTGAACGAACAGGCCGAAGTGGTGGCCGACGCCTACCGCGCGCTCGGTTTGTCGGTTGCCGAACCGGTGAGTCGTGAAGATTGGTGTCGGCTAGATGTTTGCAAGCCCGGTTGACGAATGTTCACCCTTTGTCCGAATTGCCAAGCACCACAAGCCGTAACGGTCGGGCAATTGCGTCGGCAGCGAGGATTGTTGACCTGCTCGAGTTGCGGTCAGCGTTTCGACGGTCTGGCAGAGTTAAGCGAGGACGGCAGCGAAGCGTCGGATTGTTCTAGAGAGCCAAATGGGATCGTTGCGAAACCAGGACAGTCAAGTTTCAAGGGCTGGCGATGGGCTGGCGCGATGGCATTAGCTGTATTGCTCGCTCAAGTTTTTTATTTCGAAGGCGAAAAACTCTACCGCTTGCCTACCGTTGCCGCGAATTGGCAGCGCTTGTGCGGAATGGTCGGTTGCCGACCTCCCGGTTATAACAATGACCTTGAGTTATCGGTATCGCATACCGATTTACAGCGCCAAGCCGACAATAGTTACGTTTTCAGCGCGGCAATCACCAATCATGCCGTTTTGTCGCAGGAAGGTACGATGTTAAGGCTGACTCTGCTCGGCTTTAACGGCCAAGCGATTGCGGAGCGGGCTTTTTCATTGTCGCAACTGGCCGGTGTCGCTGCGCTAAAGCCGGACCAGACATTGCCGATTCGCTTGCATATCGTCGCACCTGCGGCTCAGGTGGGCGGTTATGTTTTTAAGTTATCGTAAATGAGCATGAGTTATCCCGAACTGTTTCTGAAAAAGAACGAAGACAAGCGTTTGCGCCAAGGCCATTTATGGGTGTTCAGCAATGAGGTCGATTGCCGGCGTTCACCGCTGGAGCAATTTAGTCCGGGCGACTTGGCTACCGTATGCGATGCCGAGGCTAAGCCGATCGGACTAGCCTATGTCAATCCCAATGCTTTGATTTGCACGCGGTTGTTGACGCGTAAAAGCAATCTGAAAATCGGCGAGAGTTTTTTCAAATCGCGGCTGAGCCAGGCGCTGAATCTGCGTCAGCGTTTGTTCGACAAACCGTTTTACCGCTGGGTGTTCGGCGAAAGCGATGGTCTGCCTGGTTTGGTGGTGGACCGGTTCGGTTCGGTATTGTCGGTGCAAATCACCACGGCCGGCATGGAGCGGCACAAGGATTTAGTGGTCAAGGTTTTATGCGAGTTGGCTGAACCGACAGCGGTACTGTTGAAAAATGATACCGGCCAACGCCAGCTTGAAAACTTGTCTCTAGTGCCAGAGTTGGTTTTTGGCGAATTGCCGGAGCATTTGGTGGTTGAGGAAAACGGTTCCCGATTTTTGGTGAATGTTGCCGAGGGTCAAAAGACGGGCTGGTTTTACGATCACCGGGAGAACCGTGCCCGGCTGGCAAAGTTGGTGGGTGGCATGCGGGTGCTGGATTTGTTCAGTTACGCCGGGGCCTGGGGCATTCCGGCAGCAATGGGCTGGGCGACCGAAGTCTGTTGCGTCGATAGCTCTGAAAGCGCGTTGAAACTGGCCGAAGCCAGCGCCGAGTTAAACGGTGTCGCCGGTAAAATGCGTTTTGTGCGCAGCGATGTGTTTGAGTTTTTAAAGCAGGCTCGAGAGCAACGCGAACAGTTCGACGTCATCATATTGGATCCGCCGGCGTTGATAAAACGCAAGAAAGATTTCAAATCCGGTTATGAAGCTTATCGACGCTTGAACCATTTGGCGTTACAGGTCTTGTCCGGTAGCGGTATTTTGGTTTCGGCGTCTTGTTCTCACCATTTGAGTCGGGAAAATCTTCAAGAAATTTTGCGATCGTCGGCACGGCATATTGATCGGCATTTGGTGTTTTTTGCCGCCGGTGGCCAAGGCCCGGACCATCCGATACATCCGGCGATGGCCGAAACCGAATATTTGAAAGCGTTCTTTTGCGCGGTTAGCGCACGTATCTGACCAGATGCCGGCGCAGAAATCGGGCTGCGATCTGTGCGGGCAGCCGGTGTTGATTGGCGGATTCAAGTTGAATACCGTGCAAGGGCCGAAAAAATTCTGCTGCGAGGGCTGTCGCAGCATTTTTCAATTGCTCAATGCCGAGCAAATAATAATAACGACAACAGAGGAGAAACAAACATGACTACCCAAGGGGGCATAAAAGCCTGCGAATCGTGTACAGACCGCGTCAATATCGGTTGCCATCATAAACAGATGCCGGTGTGGTCCAGGGCCGTCGGTTTGTTGTTCATCTACTTACCGATTCTGACTTTGCCTTTTGTCATTGCCAGTGCTTATCTCACCTACTTCAGTCTGAAATTGGTCGGTGCGCAAAATGTGAAAACCTGGGGCGATTTTTTGCCGGCCAGATCGAGTCATCGCTATGATCTGAAAAGCCAGATTACGATGGACGGCTCGTTCAAGTTGAGTATGTCGCAGTCCAAGCTATTTTGGATTTTAAATTGCACTTGGTATTGCCCTTACAGCGTGGGTTTGTTTGAATGGCATGCCTACATGGTGAAAGTGGTGGAAAATTGGTGGTGCCCGTTTACCCATGATCGTAAGAACAGCTATACCCAAGGTGCTATTGATCAGTCTTTTTGGCACATTTACCCGGAAGAGAAGGCCAAGTTGCATGAAGAGGATAAAAGCAATCCGATTTTTACCGCCGACCCGGATGCCTAGTGGTTCCGCGATTGTCACAGTGCCTTAATCCGGCCCAGGGATAATGGCGGGTCGGTCTGGTGCTGGAGTTATATAGTTTTTCGGCACTTGACCGGGATGGGTGGTTGAGAAGGCTGGTTAAATTCATTAGCCGCAAACTCTCATAACCTACAGAGTCTAAAAACCAATTCTTATTGTCGACACGGAATGAATACAGAGAATACTAGAGCGGCCGTTGTGTGGTCTTGTTGGGGGGCGGCTTTTTTGCTGCTGTGTTTGGTCTTTCGCGACAGCTTGGCCGAAATGGTTAACACCTGGACTAACGTTGAGGAGTATAGCCACGGTTTCTTCATTCCGTGTATCACGGTTTATCTGATCTGGATGCGGCGTAGCGAGCTGAGCTTGACACAAAACGTCAGAGAATCGACGCCCGGGTTGGCTGTGATTGTTTTGGGCCTACTGATTTTTATATTGGGTGGTCTGGCGACAATCAAGACGATGGAACAATACGCCTTTCTGATTGTATTGGTTGGCGTATTCATCTCTGCTTTTGGATTCCAGGGGCTTAGGACGTCTGCGGTACCGTTAATGTTCCTAATCTTCATGGTGCCCTTTCCTCAGTTCATTTTAAATAACCTCTCATCGAAATTGCAGTTGATTTCGTCTTGGCTCGGTGTGGAATTTATTCGGGCTTGTGACATCATGGTGTACCTGGAAGGTAACGTTATCGACTTGGGCAATTATAAGTTGCAAGTGGTTGATGCTTGCAGTGGTTTGCGCTATTTGTTCCCCCTGGCCAGTTTGGCGTTCTTGTGCGCGTATCTGTTTAAAGGGCCGTTCTGGCAGAAGCTGCTGATTTTTTTGTCGGCCATGCCGTTGACTATCCTCATGAACAGTTTCCGTATCGGCGTGATTGGTGTGTTGGTCGATAATTGGGGTACTGAGATGGCGGAAGGCTTTTTGCACGATTTTGAAGGTTGGGCTGTATTTCTGTTGTGTATGGTGCTGTTGTTCATCGAGATGTGGATTTTTAGTCGGATCAGCGGCAGAAAGTTGGCATTCGGTGAATTGGTGCAGATCCCCGCGGAATGGGGGATGGCTCCGGCCATTGGTTTTTCCGTCGGACAATTGAATCGCTCGGTATTTGTAGTTGCAATATTGCTTGTTATCGGAGCCAGTTTCGCGGAAATGTCCAGAGGCAGGGAAGATGTAATCCCGCAGCGCAAAGCGTTCTTAAATTTTCCGACTAAGCTAGGCGATTGGCAGGGTCGCAATGATTATTTAAGCCAGTTCTATCTGAACGAGTTGAAACTCACCGATTACGTAATTATCAATTTCAATCAGCCTGGTACCCAAAGTAGCGTCAATTTTTACAGCGCTTACTATCAGTCTCAGCGTAAAGGCGCTGCGGTGCATTCGCCGCGCAGTTGTATTCCGGGCGACGGTTGGCAGATCATCAGCTACGGTCAGAAAGAGTTTCCTGAATTTGCGTTGGACGGCCATTCGCTTGAATTGAACCGGGCTGTTATTCAAAAAGGCGACAGTCGCCAATTGGTATATTTTTGGTTTCAACAACGGGGTAGAACGATAACTAACGAATACATGGTCAAATGGTACCTATTCTACGATGCTATTATGATGAATCGGACGGACGGGGCGTTGGTAAGATTAGTCACTCCGGTGAATACGGCTGAAGACATAGCGTTGGCCGACAGTCGCTTGCAAAGTTTTTTGCGCGATTTATTACCTGAGTTAGGAAATTATTTGCCTGGGAAAACGATAGTTCCAGCTACAAATCTTTCTACTTCAGGTTGATTCAGCAAGAACAGCCGCGTCGGTTTTAAAGTGGCTGAATCTAAATTGGATTTTTCGAATGTTGTCCTACAGAAAAGGAGCTTTAAGTGAGTACTAAAAAAGCGTTGATTACCGGAATTACCGGCCAGGACGGGTCGTATCTGGCTGAGTTTTTATTGGAAAAGGGCTATGAGGTGCACGGTATCAAGCGACGTTCTTCGCTTTTTAACACTGAGCGCGTCGATCATATTTACCAAGATCCGCATATCAAAGATCCGAAGTTTTTTTTGCATTATGGCGACTTAACCGATACTTCGAATTTGACGCGGATTCTCAGTGAGATCCGTCCCGACGAAGTCTACAACTTGGGGGCGATGAGCCATGTTGCTGTATCGTTTGAGTCTCCCGAATATACGGCCGACGTCGATGCAATAGGTACCCTGAGGTTGTTGGAAGCGATTCGGTTTTTAGGATTGGAGAAAACTACTCGGTTTTACCAGGCATCGACTTCCGAGTTATATGGCTTGGTCCAAGAAATCCCGCAGAGAGAAACGACGCCGTTTTATCCTCGTTCGCCCTATGCGGTGGCTAAGCTGTATGCTTACTGGATTACTGTCAATTACCGCGAAGCCTATGGTATGTATGCTTGCAACGGTATTCTGTTCAATCATGAGTCGCCACGTCGTGGCGAAACGTTTGTAACTCGGAAAATTACCCGAGGGCTTAGCAATATAGCCATTGGTTTGGATCAATGCTTGTACATGGGCAATATGGACTCTATGCGTGACTGGGGGCATGCTAAGGACTATGTGCGGATGCAGTGGATGATGCTGCAGCAGGAACAGCCGGAAGATTTTGTAATCGCTACCGGTGTGCAATATTCGGTGCGACAATTCATCGAAATGTCAGCTAAAGAATTAGGGGTAACCATTCGCTGGGAGGGTAAAGGCGTTAGCGAAAAAGGGTTTGTCGAGACTATTGCCGGCGACAAAGCCCCGGCAATGACGGTCGGCCAAAACATCGTGGCGATTGATCCCCGTTATTTCAGACCGGCAGAAGTTGAAACCTTGTTGGGCGATCCAGCTAACGCCAAAAACAAGTTGGGCTGGGTGCCGCAAATTACGCTGCAAGAAATGGTCGCGGAAATGGTGGCGTATGATCTGGAGCAGGCGCAGAAGCATGCCTTACTCAAAAAGCAAGGGTATAGTGTAGCCGTAAGTAGGGAGTAGGTTTGTAATGGATAAAAATTCGAAAATTTATCTGGCAGGTCATCGCGGTATGGTTGGATCGGCCATATATCGCCAGTTATCGGATGCCGGCTATCAGAATATTGTGGTTCGAACCCATGCGGAATTGGATTTGACTGATCAAGCCGCTGTTCGCGAGTTTTTGGCGTCCGAGAAACCCGATTGGGTGGTATTAGCTGCCGCCAAGGTTGGCGGTATTCATGCCAACAATGAGTATCCGGCTGAATTTATATACCAGAATTTGATGATTGAGGCTAATGTCGTCCATGCCGCTTGGTTGGCGAATTGTCGTAAACTTTTGTTTTTAGGCAGTTCTTGCATATATCCGAAGTTTGCGGAGCAGCCTATGCGGGAGGAGGCGTTGCTAACCGGAGTGCTGGAGTCGACCAACGAACCTTACGCCATTGCCAAAATCGCTGGGATCAAATTGTGCGAATCGTACAATCGCCAATATGGTGTTGATTACCGTTCGGTCATGCCGACCAACCTATACGGTGAGAATGATAATTTTCATTTGGAGAACAGCCACGTTATTCCGGCCTTGGTCAGGAAATTTCACGACGCAAAAATAAACAATGCTCAGACGGTCGAGGTGTGGGGAACTGGCAAGGCTATGCGCGAGTTTTTACATGTCGATGATATGGCGGCGGCTTGTATACACGTCATGGGCTTATCCGAGGCGGAATACAAGTCTTGCACCGAGCCTATGTTGTCGCATTTGAATGTTGGCACTGGTACGGATGTGACTATTCGAGAACTGGCAGAGACTATCGGTCGAGTCGTCGGTTTTCAGGGCGAAATTAGTTGGAACACAAGTAAGCCTGACGGTACGCCGCGTAAGTTGATGGATGTATCCAAACTGAAGTCTTTGGGGTGGGAGCCCAAGATTGGTTTGGAAGAAGGTCTAAGCGCTACCTATAAATGGTTTTTGGCTCATCAGGGGCACTTTAAGAGTCATTAGCCGTCTCTCGCCGCACCTTAACGGCTAAAATTAAGTTAAGTGTTGACAGAGTGGTGGGTTATGGCTAGAATGAGCGGCTCTTCACTGCTGACGGCTTGGGGATTTGAAGGTTAAATCCTGGGTTGGTGGTGGGCTTGCTGGCTCTGTTGTTTTGGGGTTGGTAAGTTGGTGGCTTTTGATTTGGAGGTTTGAATCGAAAGTCGCTGAAAAAAGTGGTTGACATGACTTCTGATTGCTGTAGAATATGTCGGCTCAACAGGGTGAAACGCTCTGGCTCTTTAACAAACTGAATCGAAATAATTTGTGTGGGTATGTGTAGCGATCGATTTCTGTTAGAAATTATCGGTACAGACCACGTCAATTTAAGCTTATAAATTACGTTCTGTAATCGAGTCAAGATTGGTCGCTAATCTTTCTTAGCGACAAACCAAAATTAAACTGAAGAGTTTGATCATGGCTCAGATTGAACGCTGGCGGTATGCTTAACACATGCAAGTCGAACGCTGATAAGGTGCTTGCACCTTTGATGAGTGGCGGACGGGTGAGTAATGCATAGGAATCTGCCTATTAGTGGGGGACAACGTGGGGAAACTCACGCTAATACCGCATACGATCTACGGATGAAAGCAGGGGACCTTCGGGCCTTGCGCTAATAGATGAGCCTATGTCGGATTAGCTAGTTGGTGGGGTAAAGGCCTACCAAGGCGACGATCCGTAGCTGGTCTGAGAGGATGATCAGCCACACTGGGACTGAGACACGGCCCAGACTCCTACGGGAGGCAGCAGTGGGGAATATTGGACAATGGGCGAAAGCCTGATCCAGCAATACCGCGTGTGTGAAGAAGGCCTGAGGGTTGTAAAGCACTTTCAATGGGAAGGAATACCTATCGGTTAATACCCGGTAGACTGACATTACCCATACAAGAAGCACCGGCTAACTCCGTGCCAGCAGCCGCGGTAATACGGAGGGTGCAAGCGTTAATCGGAATTACTGGGCGTAAAGCGTGCGTAGGCGGTTGTTTAAGTCAGATGTGAAAGCCCCGGGCTTAACCTGGGAACTGCATTTGATACTGGATAACTAGAGTTGAGTAGAGGAGAGTGGAATTTCAGGTGTAGCGGTGAAATGCGTAGAGATCTGAAGGAACACCAGTGGCGAAGGCGGCTCTCTGGACTCAAACTGACGCTGAGGTACGAAAGCGTGGGTAGCAAACAGGATTAGATACCCTGGTAGTCCACGCCGTAAACGATGTCAACTAACTGTTGGGTTCTTAAAGAACTTAGTAGTGGAGCTAACGTATTAAGTTGACCGCCTGGGGAGTACGGCCGCAAGGCTAAAACTCAAATGAATTGACGGGGGCCCGCACAAGCGGTGGAGCATGTGGTTTAATTCGATGCAACGCGAAGAACCTTACCTACCCTTGACATCCTCGGAACTTGTCAGAGATGACTTGGTGCCTTCGGGAACCGAGAGACAGGTGCTGCATGGCTGTCGTCAGCTCGTGTTGTGAAATGTTGGGTTAAGTCCCGTAACGAGCGCAACCCTTATCCTTAGTTGCCAGCGAGTAATGTCGGGAACTCTAGGGAGACTGCCGGTGATAAACCGGAGGAAGGTGGGGACGACGTCAAGTCATCATGGCCCTTATGGGTAGGGCTACACACGTGCTACAATGGCCGGTACAGAGGGCAGCGAAACCGTGAGGTCAAGCAAATCCCACAAAGCCGGTCCCAGTCCGGATCGCAGTCTGCAACTCGACTGCGTGAAGTCGGAATCGCTAGTAATCGCGGATCAGAATGCCGCGGTGAATACGTTCCCGGGCCTTGTACACACCGCCCGTCACACCATGGGAGTGGGTTGCAAAAGAAGTAGGTAGTTTAACCTTCGGGAGGGCGCTTACCACTTTGTGATTCATGACTGGGGTGAAGTCGTAACAAGGTAGCCCTAGGGGAACCTGGGGCTGGATCACCTCCTTACAAAGACAGAATCCCGTTACACGTATCCACAACAAATTATTTCGATTGAAAGACGCACCTGGGTCTGTAGCTCAGTTGGTTAGAGCGCACCCCTGATAAGGGTGAGGTCGGAGGTTCAAATCCTCCCAGACCCACCAACGCGAAAAGCAAGACGAAAGCAACAAGGCAACTGAACACGCAAAAGACATTCGTCGGATTGCTGTTTTGATCTTGACGATTTCGGCTTTAGTCTTTTGACTGTTTTCGGGGCCATAGCTCAGCTGGGAGAGCGCCTGCCTTGCACGCAGGAGGTCGGGAGTTCGATCCTCCCTGGCTCCACCACTCGCCAGAGGCAAGCCAAGTGCCCGCGTCCAACGTATCCGTGAAGGCGATCAGCTCTATAATGCTTGAATACAGGCTTTATAGAATTGATCCTTAGATCAATACGCTCTTTAACAATATGGAAATCTGTAACCAAGTCTTGATCGGAAACGATCAAAACTGAAACGAGTTGCGGTTTATCGGAAGTGATTATCGAAAGATAAGCGCCGAAAGTAAATAGCAAGTCGTTCTCAAGCAACATCAGCGAACATGTCAGCTGACAAATAACTTAAATCGTAAGCCTAACGAAGCCGAAGATGAAAATCGGAAGCGAAGTAAAAGCAGACGTATTCGGGTTATATGGTCAAGTGAATAAGCGCATACGGTGGATGCCTAGGCAGTAAGAGGCGATGAAAGACGTGGTAGCCTGCGAAAAGCTTCGGGGAGGCGGCAAACAGCCTGTGATCCGGAGATGTCTGAATGGGGAAACCCGGCGAGGATAACCTCGTCATCTTTGAGTGAATACATAGCTCACTGAAGCGAACCCGGAGAACTGAAACATCTAAGTACCCGGAGGAAAAGAAATCAACCGAGATTCCCTTAGTAGTGGCGAGCGAACGGGGACCAGCCCTTAAGTGTTGATGACGTTAGTGGAACGGTCTGGAAAGTCCGGCGATACAGGGTGATAGCCCCGTACACGAAAACGTCTTCAGCATGAAATCGAGTAGGTCGGCGCACGTGAAACGTTGACTGAATATGGGGGGACCATCCTCCAAGGCTAAATACTCCTTACTGACCGATAGTGAACCAGTACCGTGAGGGAAAGGCGAAAAGAACCGCGGAGAGCGGAGTGAAATAGAACCTGAAACCGTATGCGTACAAGCAGTGGGAGCCCCTTCGTGGGGTGACTGCGTACCTTTTGTATAATGGGTCAGCGACTTACATTTTGTGGCAAGCTTAACCGAATAGGGGAGGCGTAGGGAAACCGAGTCTTAATAGGGCGTTTAGTCGCAAGGTGTAGACCCGAAACCGGGCGATCTATCCATGACCAGGTTGAAGGTGTGGTAACACACACTGGAGGACCGAACCCACTCCCGTTGAAAAGGTAGGGGATGAGTTGTGGATCGGAGTGAAAGGCTAATCAAGCTCGGAGATAGCTGGTTCTCCTCGAAAGCTATTTAGGTAGCGCCTCGTGTATAACTGCTGGGGGTAGAGCACTGTTTCGGCTAGGGGGTCATCCCGACTTACCAACCCGATGCAAACTCCGAATACCAGCAAGTTTCAGCACGGGAGACACACGGCGGGTGATAAGGTCCGTCGTGAAAAGGGAAACAGCCCAGACCGTCAGCTAAGGTCCCCAAATCTATGCTCAGTGGGAAACGATGTGGAAAGGCACAGACAGCCAGGAGGTTGGCTTAGAAGCAGCCACCCTTTAAAGAAAGCGTAATAGCTCACTGGTCGAGTCGGTCTGCGCGGAAGATTCACCGGGGCTAAGCATAGTACCGAAGCTACGGATTCACGCTTTGCGTGAGTGGTAGAGGAGCGTTCCGTACGCCTGCGAAGGTCGATTGAGAAGTCGGCTGGAGGTATCGGAAGTGCGAATGCTGACATAAGTAACGATAAAGGGGGTGAAAAACCCCCTCGCCGTAAACCCAAGGTTTCCTGCGCAACGTTAATCGACGCAGGGTTAGTCGGCACCTAAGGCGAGGCAGAAATGCGTAGTCGATGGAAAACAGGTTAATATTCCTGTACCAGTAGTAACTGCGATGGGGTGACGGAGAAGGCTATATCAGCGGTCGGTTGGAAGTGGCCGTTTAAGCAAGTAGGCATGTACCTTAGGCAAATCCGGGGTGCTTTATGCTGAGATGTGATGACGAGTGTCTCGAAAGAAACGCGAAGTGATAGATGCCCTGCTTCCAGGAAAAACCTCTAAGCTTCAGGTTACTAGTGGCCGTACCCTAAACCGACACAGGTGGGTGGGATGAAAATTCTAAGGCGCTTGAGAGAACCCAGGTGAAGGAACTAGGCAAAATGATACCGTAACTTCGGGAGAAGGTATGCCGTTGATAAGTTAAGTCCCTCGCGGATGGAGCGTAAGGCGGTTGCAAAAAATCGGTGGCTGCGACTGTTTAGCAAAAACATAGCACTCTGCAAACACGAAAGTGGACGTATAGGGTGTGACGCCTGCCCGGTGCTGGAAGGTTAATTGATGGGGTTATCTTCGGAGAAGCTCTTGATCGAAGCCCCAGTAAACGGCGGCCGTAACTATAACGGTCCTAAGGTAGCGAAATTCCTTGTCGGGTAAGTTCCGACCTGCACGAATGGCGTAACGATGGCCACACTGTCTCCACCTGGGACTCAGTGAAATTGAAATCGCTGTGAAGATGCAGTGTACCCGCGGCTAGACGGAAAGACCCCGTGCACCTTTACTATAGCTTGACACTGGACTTTGAACCTACTTGTGTAGGATAGGTGGGAGGCTGTGAAGCAGGAACGCCAGTTCTTGTGGAGCCATCCTTGAAATACCACCCTGGTATGTTTGGAGTTCTAACCTCGATCCATTATCTGGATTAGGGACAGTGTCTGGTGGGTAGTTTGACTGGGGCGGTCTCCTCCCAAAGAGTAACGGAGGAGCACGAAGGTACCCTCAGCCTGGTCGGAAATCAGGCAATGAGTGCAAAGGCATAAGGGTGCTTGACTGCGAGACGGACAAGTCGAGCAGGTACGAAAGTAGGTCTTAGTGATCCGGTGGTTCTGTATGGAAGGGCCATCGCTCAACGGATAAAAGGTACGCCGGGGATAACAGGCTGATACCGCCCAAGAGTTCATATCGACGGCGGTGTTTGGCACCTCGATGTCGGCTCATCACATCCTGGGGCTGAAGCAGGTCCCAAGGGTATGGCTGTTCGCCATTTAAAGTGGTACGCGAGCTGGGTTCAGAACGTCGTGAGACAGTTCGGTCCCTATCTGCCGTGGGCGTTTGAGATTTGAGGGAAGCTGCTTCTAGTACGAGAGGACCGAAGTGGACGAACCTCTGGTGTTCCGGTTGTCATGCCAATGGCATTGCCGGGTAGCCACGTTCGGACAGGATAACCGCTGAAAGCATCTAAGCGGGAAGCCCCTCCCAAGATGAGATCTCACTGGGACTTTAAGTCCCCTGAAGGGCCGTTGGAGACGACGACGTTGATAGGCACGGTGTGGAAGTCCAGTAATGGGCGTAGCTAACGTGTACTAATTGCCCGTGAGGCTTGACCATATAACACCCAATGCGTTTGGGTAGCAGTTGACTGCTGATAACAAACTGAGAACGACAAACTCGCTACAGATTTCCATGAAAAACAGGTTAACGGCGAAAGCCGGCAAGCGAATAAGCTTGAAACCTGTGCATGACGGCTGCAACAACAGCCTAACCAGTTTGCTTGGTGAACATAGCAAGCGTGAACCACCCGATCCCATCCCGAACTCGGAAGTGAAACCGCTTAGCGCCGATGATAGTGTGGCAGGTTGCCATGTGAAAGTAGGTCATCGCCAAGCTCTTAAACATAAAGCCCGTCTCAGACGGGCTTTTTTTTGCCCATATTCTTCTCACACAATTCTACTGTAACACTTGGCACTTTCTGCGGCTCATTCCGAAGTAGTTGATTCAAGGCAGTCGCGAAGAATGTTTTGCAGTTTCTTTAGGCCTAATTGTCTAGTCAACTTCACATTCCGTTCCGGTATGCTTGCCGGATCAGGATATGACGCTAAGGCGCTTTCGATGCTGCTTTCTCGAATTAGATGCAACATTGGGTACGGTGATCGATTCGTATAGTTATCGGGATCGTTTTCGCCGCTATCGGCAAACCGATAATGCGGGTGAAAACTGGCTATTTGATAAATTCCCTCGTATCCTTGATCAATCAATAATTGCTCGGCAATTGCCAATACGTCTAGATAGTCGTAAAAGTTGTCGAGCTGTCTGGTGATAATTAGCAAGGTTGTTTCTGTCTCTGAGTGAGTATCGAGATGCATGCATTCTTGTATAACCGCGTTCAGGCAAGATTCGACGTTATTGCCATTTTCTACTCGATAACGAATGCTGTTACGCTGCTGCTCTCGATTTGCAAAGGGACAAATGTTGTAGGCTATTACGAATGATTTAATCCACGCTTCAGTCGCAGCGATTATCTGTTGGTTAGTAGACATATCCATAGTATGCGTAAAACAATAAAAATTGGGTGTTGGTCCGTGCTCGCGTTACTGGTGCCAGTAATTGCTGGCGCCGAAGTCTATCGTTGGACAGACGTTCACGGCCGTAGCCATTTCTCGGATCGGCATCATGAAGATGCCCAAGTAATGCATATTGATCCGGGGATAAGCTACTACCGGGTTGAGAAGGTGTTTGATGGCGATACTATTCTATTAGATGACGGCCGCAAAGTTAGGTTGTTAGGTATAAATACGCCGGAAATCGCTGGCCGCATCAAATCCGCGGAAGCTGGAGGTGAACAGGCCAAACAATGGTTGCGGCTTAAGCTGGAACAACGAAAGGTATTCCTGCAGGGCGATGTGGAAAAACAGGATAAATATCAACGTACTCTGGCTTATGTATTTAACGAAAATAAACAATTGATCAACGTCGAGTTGGTGAAGCGGGGATTAGCGACTGTCAATATTCACCCGCCAAACCTGAGATATGTTAACGAATTGCTGGCCGCGCAGGAGGAAGCGGAACGCGGCAATATTGGTGTATGGTCCGATGCGGCCTATAGCCCAACTCCCGTTGAGCGGTTGGATCAGTCAAATTACCAAGGATGGAAACGGGTGACCGGCAAGATAATTTCGCTCAAACAAACGGTAAAGCATAGTTATTTGTTATTCAGCGATAAGGTCTCGGTCTCCATCGAGCCAAGTTCCTTGCCGTTATTTACAGCCTTGGAAAGTTATATTGGAAAAAACGTCGAGGTGCGTGGCTGGGTAAAGCGTTCCAGAGACCGCTTCTACGTGATTGTCAGGCATCCCGCCGACATTCGAGCCGAGCCGTAGCACTATTCTTCCTCCGCAAACAATTCCTGGATCATTTGTTTCTCATCGTCGTTCAGGATGGTTTCTGCGGAAAACCAGCGGGTACGCTGGAAAATGACGTCTTCAGATTCCTTTCGCAATCCTGCTCGGCGGTCGGTCTCGCGTCTTTCGGCAACCCGGCGTTCGCCCATACGGCGTTCGTACTTGGGCCACAGTAAATATTGTTGCTGAATGAAGGCAATCCATTCTTCCGAATTGAATGGGTACGGATTGGTTCGTCGTTCCTGTTGGCGGCGTACTGTTCGACGCCGAGCCGAGAATTCGCTATTCATTGCTAGCACTACCTTGGGTTCCTCGAGCCGCAACTACTTTTTTGGCAGTGCGCTCCATAGGGAAAAACAGTAATCGATAAGCCCGTTGAGTTATTTCGTCCTTAGTCTGAATGGCAACGATTGGTGCAGTCTGTCTTCAAATATCCGAAACAAAACCGCACGGATATCTTGGCCTGAGATAAATCTGAGTAAGATAAAGTTCCGTTCTAAACCTTAAGTTAACAATATTGGGCTTAGGCTACCGAATTTTAATGAATTGCGATAGTTCTTTGAAATTTTCTATGGCCCGCTTTTTAAAGCTTCTAATTTAGGGTTGCCAGCGCCGCGGCGTAATCGGGTTCGTCGGCAATTTCGTTGACCAGCTGGGTGTAAATGACCGTGTTATGTTCGTCGATAATGACAATTGCGCGTGCCGTTAGTCCGGCCAAAATGCTATCCAACAACTCGACGCCGTAGTCGTGGGCGAAACTGGAGCGAAACGTGGACAGCGGCACCACATGTTTGATGCCTTCAATTTCGCAGAATCGGACTTGAGCGAACGGCAGGTCTGCCGATACGGCCAGCACCACGGTATTCGGTAAATGAGCCGCTTTTTCGTTGAACTTGCGGGTAGATGCTGCGCAAGTCGGCGTGTCCAGGCTCGGTACGATATTCAATACCTTGCGTTTGCCGGCAAATTCGGCCAAGCCGACATCCTGCATTTTCCGGTTGGTAAGCAGAAAGTCCGGGGCGGGACTGCCGACGGCGGGTAAATCGCCGACGGTGTTGATGGGTTTGCCTTGGAAGGTGATGGTTGCCATTCTGGGCTCCTGTGGAGGTTATTATTTTTATTTCTTTCGCTTGCTGAAGTCGATCAAACGCTTACGTTTTTTGATCTGCCGGTCGCTGAGTGGGTTTTTTCGGCCTTGAAACGGATTTTCCGGCGATTTGAATACCAAACGCACCGGCGTTCCTTTCAATTGCAGTTGGTCGCGGAAATAGTTCATCAAATAGCGTTTGTAGGCGCCGGGCAGGGCATCGGTCTGTACGCCGTGAATCACTACCACCGGTGGATTGCGCCCGCCCTGGTGGGCGTATTTCAATTTGATTCGACGGCCGCCGACCAGCGGCGGTTGATGCGCCGCCAGCGCGTCGGTCAGGATTCGGGTCAATAACGGCGTCGACATATCGACCATCGCCGAGTCGTACAGGCTGTGCACGACATCGAACAATTTGCCGACGCCGCTGCCGTGCAAGGCCGAAATCGGATGCTTTTCGGCAAAGTCCAGAAACGACAGCTTCATTTCGATTTGCTTTTTGACGAACTCGCGGTGCTCGGCGTTAAGGCCATCCCATTTATTCAGTCCGATAATCAATGCGCGGCCAGCTTCCAATACCAACCCCAGAATATGCGCATCCTGGTCGGTAACGCCTTCGCGGGCGTCGATCAAATAGATCACGACATGGGCTTTTTCGATCGCTTGCAGTGATTTAATGATGCTGAACTTTTCCACGGTCAACGCCACTCGGGAGCGGCGGCGCATGCCGGCGGTGTCGATCAGCGTGAATTTCTTGCCGTCGCGTTCGAATGGGATGTAAATGCTATCGCGAGTGGTGCCGGCTTCGTCGAACACCACGACGCGTTCTTCCCCGAGTAAACGGTTGACCAGCGTCGATTTGCCGACGTTGGGCCGGCCGACGATGGCGATGGCGATGCCGGGATCTTCTTCCTGAATCTCGTCAGCTTGGGGCGGCAACAACTCGTCGATCCGGCCCAACAATTCGTGCACGTTGCGGCCGTGGCTGGCGGCAATCGGTACCGGTTCGCCGAGCGCCAGGCTGTAAAAATCGTGGGTGACCGTATTGCTGTCGATACCGTCGATTTTGTTGACGACCAATACCACCGGTTTGCCGAGCTTGCGCAGCATATCGGCGATCGCTTCGTCGGAGGCATTGATGCCGTCGCGGGCGTCGACCATGAAGAACACGACGTCGGCTTCCTGCAATGCAATTTCGACCTGCTTCTTGGCGAAGGCGTCGATACCTTCCTGGTCGTCGGTGATACCGCCGGTGTCGACCACCAGGCAATCGCGCTCGCCGCGTTTGACCCGGCCGTATTGGCGGTCCCGGGTCAAGCCCGGATAATCGGCTACCAGCGCCTCGCGGCTACGGGTCAGGTAATTGAACAGGGTGGATTTGCCGACGTTGGGTCGGCCTACTAGAGCAATAACGGGTAACATCGAATTATCGGGCCTTTAACGCAGCGAGGGTGCCGTCTTTGGCATATATGTAAACAGTGTCGTCCACGACTACCGGTTTGGCCTCAATCGCCGCTTTGCTGACTTGGGTTCGCGCCAATTGGCGGCCGTCTGTCACCGACAGCCAATGGACGTAGCCTTCGAAATCGCCGACCACGACATAACTTTGGTAAGCCGCCGGTGCGGTAAGGTGACGGTTATGCAGATCCTTTTGTTTCCACAACGAAGCGCCGCTGCGTTGGTCTAGCTGCCAAACGTCGCCTTGGGTATCGCTGACATAAATGTATCGGTAATCCAGGCTGAGTCCGGTATAGGACGACACGGCTTCATTGCGCCACAACACGTCGCCGTCGATTTCGGAAACCGAGGAAGCGCCGCCGGTAAAACTGGCGACATAGATTGCACCGCGGCTGGCGGCCGGATCGGCGTCGAGATCGACCAATCGTTCGACTTCGGAGCGGCCGCTGGGAATCGCAATGGTGGCTTCCCAAACCGCTTTGCCGTCTGTGAGTTGTAAGGCTTGTAGTTTGCCGTTAGCGGCGCCGGCAATCACGTTGCCGTCAATGATAAGCGGCGTACCGGCTCCGCGAATGCTCAAAGCGGGAACGCTGTGTTCGGAAGTCCAAAGCAATCCGCCGTCGCTTTCGCGCAAAGCCATGATTTTACCGTCGGTGGTACGGATAATCACCGTGCCGCGACTGACTACCGGAGTGGCCTGGACTTCGCTGGGCACGTCGGTTTTCCAGCGCTGTTCGCCGCTGGCTCGGTCGAAGCCGATGACTTCGCCGGTGTTGGTGCCCATCACCACAGTATTCACGCCCAAGCCGGGCCCGGCGGAGAAACTGTATTCGGTATCGGTTTCCCAGGCCAGATTGCCGCTGGCG
Source organism: Methylomonas sp. EFPC3 (assembly GCF_029643245.1). Lineage (NCBI taxonomy): Bacteria > Pseudomonadati > Pseudomonadota > Gammaproteobacteria > Methylococcales > Methylococcaceae > Methylomonas > Methylomonas sp. EFPC3. Next base: position 1,881,119 of record NZ_CP116398.1, on the reverse strand, counting down.
GCGTTGCGCGCCTGCAGATGGCCTTTATAATCGGCGGCGTAAACCGTACCGTCGGCCACAGCAGGGATCAACTTCAGATACTTTTCGTCGGCGCCGGTACCCACCGATTCCTTCCAGACCGTTTCCAGTTGCAGTTCCGGGGTGTATTCCTGCAGTGCGGCCGGCGGATCGGCGTTATCGTCGTCGCCCATTACATAGTCCGTTATCCCGGAGATGAAATCCCGACCGGCATCCAGGCCGGCGCATCCGCCCAATACCAGCGGGCCGGCGAGCAGGGTGGCGAGGGTCAGGTATCTGGCTTTCCTTATTTGCATGGCCTAAACGAAACCGTGTTCAACAGCGTTAATTGGCGGCAGTCGGCGCAACCGCAGGCGCGGCGACGTCGTCCAATTTGAATTGAGTCAGCGGCGTGGCTTGGCCGGTTCTGATCGCACTTTGGTAAGCGCTACGCGCTTCGTCGATACGGTCCAATGCGACGTACAGATCGCCCTGCAATTCGTCGTAGCTGGCCGAGAAGCCTTCGGCTTTGGCCGGGTCGACTTCGGCGATCAGTTGCAGTCCTTGCTCGTATTGGCTGGTGGCCAGCATCAGCTGGATCAAACGCAGGCGGGCTACGTGTTTCAGCGGTTCGCTGTGCGCGGTCTGGATTGCCTGTTTCAGAACGGCTTTAGCGCCTTCGAGATCGCCTTTCTGCACTTTGACTTTGGCCAGTTGCAGGTGGGCGTAATTGGCGTAGGCAGTGGAAGCAAACTCGGTCGGCAGGCGTTCTGCCAGCTTTTCAGTTGATTCGCTATTGTCCTTGGCGGCGCTTTCCAGCATCTGCTGGTACATTTGCGACGCCTGACTGCGCTGGCTGGTCTGATGGTTTTGCCACATATTCCAGCCGGCGACCAATACCAGCGCCGTGGCCACGCCGGCGATCAGCGATGTTTGGTTGGCCTCCCACCATTTTTTCAACTGTTCCAGTTGTTCTTCTTCAGTATCGTAAATTGCCACGGTGCTTTCTCTTATCTTTCCAGGTTACAGGGATTTGGGTTGATGCCAGTCCCGCAGAGCTTGCAGGAGTTGGTTATGGTCGAGCGTGCGTTGTTCCTGGTCGGCGCGCAAGGGCTTCAACGCCACTTCGCCGCGGGCGGCCTCGTCGTCGCCAATGACGATGGCGTACTCGGCTCCGGATTTGTCGGCTTTTTTGAATTGACTTTTAAAGCTGCCGCCGCCGCAATTGACTTGTAACTTCAAATGTGGCAACTGATCGCGGATGGATTCCGCCAAGCGCATGCCGGCGGCTTCGGCCTCACCGCCGACCCGGATCATGTATACGTCGACGTTGGCTTCCACCGGAACCGTTTCCAGCAACTCCAATAGGGCCAGTATGCGTTCCATACCCATCGCAAAACCGATCGCGTGGTTGGCTTTGCCGCCCAATTGCTCGATCAATCCGTCGTAGCGGCCGCCGGCGCAGATGGTGCCTTGCGAGCCGAGTCGTTCGGTGACCCATTCGAAAACGGTTTTGCCATAATAATCCAGGCCGCGCACCAGTCGGGTATTGATGGTGTAGACGATACCCAAGTCGTCCAGCGTTGCTTTCAGGCTGTCGAAATGGGCCAGGCTTTCCGCACCCAAATGTTCCAGTAATACCGGCGCTTGTTGCAGCATCGCCTGCATTTCGGGATTCTTGCTATCCAGGATGCGCAGTGGGTTGGTCTCCAGCCGGCGCAGGCTGTCTTCGTCCAGCAGGCTTAAATGTTGTTTGAAATATTCGACTAGTGTGCCGCGGTAAGCCAATCGCTCCTCGCTGGTGCCCAACGAGTTGATTTGCAATTCCACCATGTCGCGAATACCCAGGCGTTTCCACAAACGGTCGGTCAACAATACCATTTCGGCATCGATATCCGGGCCCGGCATGCCGTAAGTCTCGACACCCAATTGGTAAAACTGGCGGTAGCGGCCTTTTTGCGGGCGCTCGTGGCGGAACATCGGGCCGTAATACCACAAGCGGTGGCTTTGGTTGTGCAACAGGCCGTGTTCGAGGCAGGCGCGCAGACAGCCAGCGGTGCCTTCCGGGCGCAATGTCAACGAATCGCCGTTACGGTCTTCGAAGGTATACATTTCCTTTTCGACGATGTCGGTGACTTCGCCGATCGAGCGTTTGAATAATTCGGTTTTTTCGACGATGGGCAGACGAATTTCCTGGTAGCCGTATCCGGCCAATACCTGGCGAGCCTGGCCTTCGAGCCATTGCCAGTAAGGCGATTGCTCGGGAAGAATGTCGTGCATGCCGCGGATGGCCTGAATGGCCTGTTGTTGTTTTGCCATGGGTTTACTGCGGGACTATTTGCTGATCGCGGTTTTAACTTGTTGTGCTTCTTTGGAAGCGGGGAACGAGCCGAGTAGTTGCTCGCGGTATTCTTCGGCCAGCTTGCCGTTGCCCAGCGCGCGTTCGGTTTGGAATGCTAGCCAGAGGCTTTCCGGTGTGTGCTTGGCGACACCCAAATAGCGTTCCATGAAGGCTCTAGCCGACATGAACTGCTGGTTCTGGTAGCTGATACGCTGCATTTCCAACAATGCCGGCGCATAGTCCGGCTGGGTTTGTAACGCTTGACGGAAACAGGTTTCGGCTTGGCGAAAGTCGTTCTGTTTGACATGACATAAACCCAAATTGGTCAATGCAAACCAGGGCCGATTGTTCATCGGCGATTCCAAAGAGTTGTTCAGTAACTCGAATGCCTGGTCGTATTTGCCCCGGTCGCACAAAAAGCGTCCGTAATTGCTTTTGATGCTGAAACTTTCCGGATCCTTGCGCATTGCGTTACGGTAACTGTCGTCGGCTGCGTCGTAGTCCTTGATGCGTTCGTAAAATACTGCCAGCGTGTTATGGATTTCAGCATTGCTGGAGTCGAGGCGGACTGCGGTTTCCAGCTTTTCTCTGGCTACATCGAGCATGCCCATGTCGAGATAACGGGCACCCATCTGTAAATTTAGCTTGGCCTTGTCGGCGGAGCTCATGGTTTCGCGGCTGGTCGGCAGCAGGCCGCAACCGCCGGCTACCATCAGCCAGAGGACTGCACCCGCCAGAGACTTAACTGACATGCGCGGCTTCCTGGGCTTGCAGTTTCAGGTGGCGGCGGCTCTTGTCTTGCACCTGTCCCACCAGCTGGCCGCAGGCTGCATCGATATCCTCGCCCCGGGTTTTGCGGATCGTGGTGACGATGCCGGCGTTGTGCAGAATATCGCGAAACTTCAAAATTGTGCTTTGCGCCGAGCAGCGATAATGGGATTGCGGAAACGGATTGAACGGAATCAGGTTTAATTTGGACGGTACGTCTTTCAGCAATTTGACCAGTGTATGCGCATCGGCTTCGCTGTCGTTGATGCCGTCCAGCATGACGTATTCGAACGTGATGTGTTTGCGCGGCCCGGTCTTGGCGTAGGCTCGGCAGGCTTCCATCAGTTCTTTCAGCGGGTATTTGACGTTGATCGGCACCAACTGGTCGCGCAATGCGTCATTCGGCGCGTGCAGGGAAACCGCCATGCTGACGTCGCACACCGCATTCAAACGTTGCATTGCCGGCACGATACCGGAGGTGCTGATCGTTACCCGGCGTTTGGACAGTCCGTAGCAGAAATCGTCCATCATCAGATTCATCGCTGCCACGACGTTGTCGAAATTCAATAGTGGCTCACCCATGCCCATCATCACCACGTTGGTGATACGGCGGTCCGGCCCGAGGCGTTGTTGTGCCAAATAAAGCTGACCGATGATTTCGGCGGTCGACAGATTGCGATTGAAACCTTGTTTGGCGGTGGAGCAGAAGGTGCACGCCAGTGCGCAACCGACTTGCGACGAGATGCACAGCGTGGCTCGGCGTTCTTCCGGAATGTACACGGTTTCGACCCGGTTACCGCACTGCATTTGCATCGCCCATTTGCAGGTGCCGTCGCTAGCTAATTGTTCGGCGACGATCTGCGGCGCTTTTATTTGGCAGTGCTCGCTGAGGTAAGCGCGCAAGGGCTTGCTCAGGTTGGTCATTTCATCGAAATTGGAGATGCCTTCCTGATAAATCCATTTCAACACCTGGGTGGCGCGAAACGGCTTTTCGCCGAGTCCGACAAAAAAGGCCTGCAGGCCCTTTCTGTCGAAATCGAGCAAATTGATCGGATCCGGTTTAGCGGATACGGTCGCAGAGTTCATTGGCGGAGAAGAAGTAAGCGATTTCTCTTGCTGCTGATTCCGGCGCATCGGAGCCGTGTACTGCGTTTTCGTCGATGCTGACCGCGAAGTCGGCGCGGATGGTGCCTGGCGCGGCTTCTTTCGGGTTGGTTGCACCCATCAGCTCGCGGTTTTTCAACACGGCGTTTTCGCCTTCCAGCACTTGCACGATTACCGGACCGGAGGTCATAAAGCTGACCAGGTCTTTGAAGAAACCGCGTTCCTTATGTTCGGCGTAGAAGCCTTCGGCTTGTTCTTGGCTCAGTTGCAGCATTTTGGATGCAACGATGCGCAGACCGTTTTTTTCGAAACGGCTGACAATTTCCCCAATCACGTTTTTAGCGACCGCATCAGGCTTGATGATTGAGAAAGTACGTTCGATTGCCATTGTTTAACTCCCGTAGGCTAATGTTAAGAAAAGATTTTCGTATTATATCGCGTCCGGCAGGGGTTGAATAACGCCCTGCCGAATAATGCGGCCAGGACTGCTCTCGGCAGTCCGAGCTCTATATCTGTGGATCGCTTAGATGGATACTCTGCCGTCGCGGCGGTCGCCGCCATAAAACCAGTTGACCAACATGCGGGTGCCGGTCACGGCGGTGAATACCGAAGTGGCGATGCCTATCATCAGCACCAGCGCAAAACCTTTCACCGGACCGGTGCCGAAACCGAACAGCAGCACTGCAACAATAAAATGGGTAACGTTGGAGTCGAGAATTGTGGCGAAAGCTTTTTCGTAACCGGTAAAGATACTGGCTTGCAGGCTCAAACCGTTACGCAGTTCTTCCCGAATCCGTTCGTTGATCAAGACGTTGGCGTCGACCGCCATACCGACTGTCAACACGATGCCGGCCATGCCGGGCAAGGTCAGCGTCGCTTGCAGCACCGACATGATCGCGATCAGCAACACCACGTTGAAAAGCAGTGCGAAATTGGCGATCAAACCGAATGCGCGGTAGTAACCGATCATGAAAAATACCACCAGGAGGAAGCCGGCGGTGATCGACATCATGCCCTGGTCGATGTTTTCCTGACCCAGACTCGGACCGACCGTGCGTTCTTCGACGATTTCGACCGGAGCCGCCAGCGCGCCGGCTCTAAGCAACAGTGCCAGCGTGCGGGCTTCTTCCGGGCTGTCCAGGCCGGTGGTCTGGAAACGCTTGCTGAAGCTGTCGCGGATGGTGGCAACGCTGATGACTTTCTCGACTTTTTCCTTGTGCTGGACTTTTTCGCCGTTAACCACTCGGGTTTCGGATTTGTACTCGATAAACACCACGGCCATCGGCTTGCCGATATTTTCCTGGGTCATCTTGCCCATTTTCTTGGCGCCGGCGCCGTCCAAGGTAATGAACACTGCGGCCTGGCCGTCCTGATCCAGACCCGACGAAGCGTCGGTGATCTGGTCGCCGGTGACGATGACGGCTCGTTTCAACAACACCGGATTGCCGTTTTTATCTTTATATAAGCGGCTGCCGGCCGGTTCGTGTCCGCTCAAAGCCGATTGCACGTCGTGTTCGACGTCGACTAAACGGTATTCCAGGGTCGCCGTAGTGCCCAGCAACTCTTTGGCACGGGTGGTGTCTTGTACGCCCGGCAATTGAACGACGATACGGCTGTCGCCCTGTTGCTGAATGATCGGTTCGGCTACGCCCAATTCGTTAACCCGGTTACGCAGCGTGGTGATGTTTTGGCCCAGGGCGGATTTTTTGATCTCGCGCAGGTCGCGTTCCGGGATGGACAGAGTGAATTCGTTCGGCCCGCTTTCCACCAATGCCAGATTGCGGAAATCCTTGTTCAACACTGCAGCCGCGGCAACCCGCGATTCTTCGTTCGGCAGCACGACTTTGATGCCTTGGTCTTCTTTGGTCACCGACTGGTAACGAACTTTGGCGTCGCGGAACGCGGTACGGATGTCGTTGGTGTAACGTTCTTCCGCCTGCTTCAAGGCGCTGTCCATGTCCACTTCCAGCAGGAAATGCACGCCGCCGCGCAAGTCCAGGCCCAGATGCATCGGATTCGCACCCAGTGCGCGCAGCCAGTCCGGCGTAGCGGGGGCCAGATTCAACGCCACGGTGGCTTTGTCCGCCAATTGCTCGCGCAACAGATCGGCGGCTTTCATTTGCTCGTCGGTGTTGTTAAACCGGGCCAGGATTTTGCCGTTCTCGAATTCGAACGCTTTCAGCGTGAAACCTGCGTTTTTAATCGTCGCGGCAACATCGTCGGCCTGGTTCTGCTGCAACGGCGCCGAAGTGGAGGACGCCAGTTGTACTGCCGGGTCGTTACCGTAGATATTGGGTAACGCGTAAATCGTACCGATCAGCAGGATGATCAGCACCAGAGTGTTTTTCCAGACAGGGAAATGATTTTGCATGGTTATTCCGTTAAAGCAGTAACAGCCGGACTGTTGCGGGTAAGAGCGGGAAGTAAACGGGTTGCGGCGGTTGGGTTTAGGATTTTTTGTTGTTCAAGGTTTTGTAAGTGCCTTTGGGCATCATGCTGGCAATGGCGTGGCGTTGCACTTGGATGAAACTATTGTCGGAGACTTCCAGTTTGACGAAGTTATCGTCCAATTCCGCAACTTTGCCAAGAATACCGCCGCTGGTGACCACCTCGGCGCCTTTGGTCAGTGCCGCCAGCATTTGTTTCTGCTCTTTATTGCGTTTGGCTTGGGGGCGTATGAACAGAAAATAGAAAAATATCAAAATGCCCAGCGGAAACAGCATGCCCTCGAAACCCGGTTGTTGCATGGCAGGCGCAGTCTGAGCCATTGCGTCGGAAATCAAAAAACTCATATTAATCCTCGTGTTGTTGTCGTTGTTTTAATGGTCCGGCTCGGCGGACAAGCGGCCATTATGCCACATTAGGCCGGCTAAACCCATGCCGGCGGGCAATTGCGAACCTTGCGGCTTATTTCAAAACGCGGCCGATAGCTTCACCGAGCTTAACGGCGCGGCCGGCCTGTAACTCGCCGTTCCAAGCGGTAACGTCTTTGCCGAATAAGACGATGATGGTCGATCCCATATTGAAGCGGCCCATTTCGGCGCCTTTGTCGATCATCGGCGGCTTGTCCGGATATTGCCAAGTCCGCGGCGCGCTGATCGACGGCGGCGTTACCACGCCATGCCAGACCGTCTCGACGCTGGATACGAAAATGGCTCCGACCAGTACCAACGCCATCGGACCGGCCTCGGTTTCGAACAAGCAGGCTACGCGTTCGTTGCGAGCGAACAAATTGGGTACGGTCTCAACCGTGGCGTTGTTGACGCTGAACAGGCGGCCCGGTATGTGTACCATTTCCGTTAGCGTTCCGCTCAAGGGCATGTGTAGTCGATGGTAGTCCTTGGGCGACAAATAAATCGTCGCGAAGCTGCCGTGTTCGAAAGCGGCTGAGCGCTCCGCGTCGCCGCCGAGCAATTCCAAGGCAGAATATTCGTGACCTTTGGCCTGGAAAATACGGCCATCCTGAATTGTGCCGACTTGGCTGATTACGCCGTCGGCCGGGCAGGCGATTGCATCTGCCGCGGCCGCGATCGGCCGGATGCCGTCTTTCAATTCGCGGGTGAAAAATTCGTTGAAGTTGGCGTAGTGGTCAAGATTGGGATCTTTGGCCTCTTCCAGATTGACGCCGTATGCCCGGCTGATGGCTTGAATGAACAGATTTTTCCAGGTTTTGTTGCGGCAGTGGGTCAATTTGGCCATCCAGCCTGAAAGCAAGTGATGGGGGAGGGCGTATTGAGGCAGGACGGTGCAAATCTGTTTTAAGCTCATGGTTCGGGATCGGGTAATTTGCCGCTGAGAAAGTAAGCGAAAGCAATGACTTCGGCAACGGCGACGTAAAGTTGTTGGGGGATTTCTTCGCCCAGCGGAATCTGCGCCAATATCCGCGCCAATTCCGGTTGGTTTTGCAACGGGACGCCGTGCTTTTCGGCGATGGCCAAGATTTGCTGAGCGGTAATGCCTTCGCCTCTGGCGGTGACTCTGGGCGCGTTTTTGCCGTCGTACTTGAGGGCGACGGCAATGTCGGCGTTGTAAAAGGTTCTGCCGCTCACGAGGCCTCAGGCTAAGGCAATGCTACCGGCGCCGGTGCTTGCCAATTCGGGTTGCGATGTTCGGCGACTACCGTGGTGTAAATGCCGCCGCGCACGTTGAACTCGGCGCGCAGGCGCATGAAGTTGGGCGAAATCGCTGCGACGATGTGGTCGAGAATTTCGTTGGTGACGGCCTCATGAAACGCACCGAGTTCGCGAAAGGTCCACATGTAAAGTTTCAGGGATTTCAACTCCACACAGAGTCGGTCCGGCACGTATTCTATCGTCAGTTTGGCGAAATCCGGCTGGCCGGTCATCGGGCACAGGCAGGTGAATTCCGGAATGTCGATCCGGATCGTGAAATCTCGGGTCGGACGCGGGTTTTCGAAAGTGGTCAAATCTGAGCTGGGTCGGGTGGTCATCGTGTCTTTTACTCGGGTAATGAAAATTTGCCGCGAACAATCTGCCGCAAAGGCGAAATTTTACCAGTTAAGGAGGCGGACTAATAACCTTTTCGTCAGTACGTAACTCAGGGGCGCTGAACACCGTTTTATGTATGCCGCGGTAATCGCTGCTGTTTCTTGAAAACTCCGAAACAAAATAGTCAGCAAAGTCCCGGGCTTGAGTTAGAATCTAAAGTCTGGCAGCCAGAAGCTCTGTTTTGGTCGATTTTATTCAGTTACTTGGAGGCGATTATGGAAATTAATCCCAGTCATTCCCAGCAAAACGTTGCATTGAACCAGGTGGCGGCTTCGCGCAGAACGGCAGCCGATGAACTCGCCGAGCGGCGCAAAACAAGCGAACAGAACGTGCCGCCGCAAAAAAATCAAGCGGTATCCGGCGATACGCTGGTGCTGTCGGAGGAGTCTTTAAAACGGTCGCAGGCCTCATTTGCCCAGATTCCTGAGATTGAACGTCCGCAAATCGCCAGTCGAGATCAGGCCCAGCAAGCGCTAGGAGACTTGATTTCGGGGATCAGCCGCCAACCTGGGCAAGTCGTGGCCGCCCACGGTAATACCTCCGCCGACCGCGTGCGCACATTGTTGAATTGATCTTCTTATCCGGAAGCAACCGGCTAGCGAAAAGCCGGTTGCTTCGTCTTTGCCGCGCTGGCATCAATCGCCGGTCCGGGCCGATATTTGCCGAGCTACTCGCCCAAGTCCAACAACGAAATATCCGAGAAATTGGCCACCCTGTTGCGTCCGGCTTGCTTGGCGCGATACAAGGCTGTGTCGGCAGCCTGCAACAACGCGGAAAAATTCAAGCCGATGTTGTCCGAACCGGCAATCCCGATGCTGATGGTGCTGGTTATGGTTTGTCCTTGCCACTGCGTCGGTTGGGTGGCGTGGCTTTGCCGCAGTCTTTCCGCTAGACAGTGGGCTTCCTTTTCGTTGGTGCAGGGCAGGATCAGGCAGAACTCCTCGCCGCCGTAGCGCGCCAGATAATCCTCGCCACGAATCTGGCGCTTGGCGTTTTCTATCAATTGTATCAAGACTTGATCGCCGGCTTGGTGGCCGTGAGCATCGTTAATGTTTTTAAAATAGTCGACATCCAGCATCAAAACGGCCAAGGCTTCTTTGCGCCGCGCGCTTCGCGCTAGCAGGCGTTGGCATTCCAGATCCAGGCTGCGCCGGTTCCAGGCGCCGGTCAGGGCGTCAATCGCGGCCAGGTTTTCCAGTTCGGCCGCCATCCGGTAGTTCACCATCAGGACAAAGCCGAAGCTGAGAAACAACTGGATGACGCTGCCGGCAAAAAACATGACCGGATTAAGCGGCATTGGATTGAACAGGCCGTAATCTGCTGCCGGGGAGGAAAATATCGACACCGCCCTGGCGACATAAACCAAACCCAGCGCCGCGAAAGAGGCACCCGTCAACCAATGCGCGGTTCTCTGATAGGAAGCGAGCGGAATCAGCAACGAGCGAGCACAGGCGAAATTGATTCCGGCGAAAATCAGGGAATTGGCGCTGGCGCGCAATTGGGTATTGGGTTCGAACAAGGTAAACCAAGCGCTGACGCCGATCACCGATGCTACTGCCGCGAATAGCAAACCGCATCGGCAGGACCGGTTTTTGAAGGCTTGAATTCCGAGAAATTGCAAGGCCGAGCCGATGACCAGAAACGATGCGCCGGCAACGATGTTCCAGCCCGGTTGCGGAGTCAGTGCCGGATAAGCAAGGCCGGCGCCGAAACTGATGAACAGGCTGGCCATTGACCAGTGCCTCAAGCCCCGTATGCCGCGAGCATGCAGACTGGCGACCAATAGCAAGATGGAGAGTAAAAAGCTGAGCACGGCAATCATCACCATCATCGTGCGCAGGTCGAGGTTCATCAAAGCAATCCGTTAGTGGCGGGTTAACAATGCTTCGGCCCTGAAACTGGGCGGCCGGAGGACTGCTAAAATTTTCGCACGTGAAGCGATAAAACCCATAGCGCGATTCGATTGCAATGCTGATGCAACGCTTCGAGGGGTAAAATCCATTCCAATCGTCGCCCCATTTCGGGGATAATGCGGGGTTTTGTAGCCGGTCTTGCACGCGCCAACCAGTCATGAAACTGGAGAAAATCAAACTTTCTGGATTCAAATCCTTCGTCGATCCCACCACGATTCCGATCAACGGCAATCTGACCGCGATCGTCGGGCCTAACGGTTGCGGCAAGTCCAATATCATCGACGCGGTGCGCTGGGTCATGGGCGAGAGTTCGGCCAAGCACTTGCGCGGCGGCAATATGGCCGACGTTATTTTCAACGGTTCATCCGGCCGCAAGCCGGTCAGCGTGGCTTCGGTGGAACTGGTATTCGACAATAGCGAAGGCAAGGCCGGCGGCGAATATGCCAAATATGCGACGATTTCGATCAAGCGCCAAGTCAGCCGCGACGGCCAGTCGCTGTTCATGCTCAACGGCTCCAAATGCCGGCGCAAAGACATCACCGATTTGTTTTTGGGCACCGGTCTGGGCTCGCGCAGTTACGCGATCATCGAGCAGGGCACGATCTCGCGGATGGTGGAAGCCAAGCCGGAAGATTTGCGCGTGCACATCGAAGAGGCTGCCGGTGTCTCCAAATATAAGGAACGCCGTTCGGAAACCGAAACCCGCATGCGTCACACCCGGGAAAATCTGGAGCGTTTGAACGATCTGCGCGACGAGGTGGAAAAGCAGATCAAAAACCTGGCTCGGCAAGCGGAAAAGGCCGAGAAATACACCGAATTGAAAAAACAGGAACGCCAGTTCAAACAGGAATTGCTGGCGATGCGCTGGCGCAATTTTCAACGTTCCGCGCAACAACTCGAAGCCAAGTTGCAAAGCGTCGCTGAAGAACACAATCGTTTGTTTGTGTTGTTGCGCGATACCGAGAAGTCGATGGAGCTGAAGCGTAGCGAACAAAAAGCTCAGCAGCAGCATCTGGACTCGACCCAAGCTGAATACACCACGCTGGTGGCCGAAGTCAGCCGTCTCGAGCAAACCATCAAACATAATCAGAAGAGCCACGAAGAAACCTTGGTCGAGATCGAGCGCTTGAAGCAGCAAGCGGAGCAAGCGCAGGTCGAATGCGAGCAAGATAGGCAACAACTCGAGGAGATCCGGCAGACACTATTGGAAGCCGAAGAAACCATGGTAGTTGCCAAGGAACGTGAAGAGGATTTGCTGGGTATCCAACAGGACGCACATCTACAAAAACAGCAATGGCAACAGCAGTGGGAGGCTTTTCTGGCCGAAAACGCCGGTTACCGGGAGCAAGTCGAAGTGCAGCGGACCAAGCTGGTTCAGTTGGAAAACCAGAGTCGGCAATTGCAGGCAAGGCTCGATAAATTGCACAGCGAACGCCACGGTTTGACCGATACCCGGTTGCAGTTGGAATTGGAAACGCTGGATAGCAGCATCGAGCTGATCGAGACTGAGCGCCAGCAGCTACAGCAGGATTTGGATGCTGTGCTGCAACGTATCGGCGAGTTGCGGCCGGAAATCAAACAGATTCAGGAACAGTTGCACGCCGACCGCGCCGAATTGCAAAAGGTCAATGGCAAGATCAGTTCGCTGGAATTGTTGCAGCAACATGCGATGGGTAAGGATAAGAAAGAACTCGGCGTCTGGCTGGAGCAAATGGGCTTGGAACAGCAGCCGCGGCTGGCGGAATTCGTCGAAGCCGACGAAGGCTGGGAAACGGCGGCCGAAACCGTGTTAGGCAGTTATCTGGAAGCAATCTGTATCGACAGCGCCGATGCAATTTTGGCCGAGCTGCAAGAGCTGAACAAGCAGTCGCTGATCGTGTTCGAAACTCACCCGGCTGCCGCGCCCGCATCGGCGGTGGCTGACACCTTGGCCGGCAAGGTCCGCAGCCGTTGGCGGCTGGACAGTTTGTTGAGCGGAATCTATTGCGCGGACTCGATGCGGCAGGCGCGGCAACTGCCGCTACAGGCGCACGAGTCGGTGGTGCTGCCGGACGGCACCTGGCTGGGCCGCGACTGGATCAAGGTCAGCCGCGGCAGCGATAGTAAGGCGGGTGTCTTGCATCGGGAGAAAGAGCTCCGCGAGTTGAAATTGCGGCAAGCCGAATTGCAAATGGCGATTGCCGAACAAGAACAGCAATTGGAACATTGTGAACACGACTTGAAGGCTGCGGAAAGCCATCGCGAGCAATACCAGCAGAAAGAGAAATTACTGAGTGCCGAGTTCTCGGCAAAAAGCGCCGAATATAGCGCCCAGGCCGCGCGTTTCGAACAACAAAAGCGTCGTCTGGAACAGTTGGACCATGAAATCGACGAGATCGGCCAGCACCTCGCTGAGGTGGTCGAGAGTATCTCGGAAGCGGAATTGGCCAAGCAGGATGCCGAGCTGGCTTTGGGCGATTTGGGCGACCGTAAGGCCGACTTGGAGCGGCTCAGCCAGGAGTTGCAAGCCCGGCAGCAGAACACCGACGCTTCGGTGGATGAGGCCCGTCGACATTTGCACCGCTTGCATGCCCAGATCGAATCCTTGAAATCCTCGGAAATCCTGACTGCCAAGCAGATCGAGCGCCTGCAAGTGCAGCATCAGCAAGCGGCCGACCGGATCGTCGAGTTGGAAAACAAATTGCACTATGCGCTGGCGCCGTTGGACGAGGAGCGTATGCAGTTGGAAGAGTTGTTGGAAAAAAAACAACAATTCGAGGATGGCCTGCGCGCCGAGCGCCAAGCGCAACAGGCTAGCGAACAATCCGTCAGCCAGTTGGCCGAACAATATTCGCAAACCCAGCGTGCGTTGGAGAAGCAAAAGGAAGCGCTGGATCAAATTCGTTTCGAGCAGCAGGACAGTAAGGTCAGGCAGCAAACCGTGGCTGAACAATTAGCTGAAGTGGATGCCGATCCGGAGGTGATACTGGCCAACTTGCGCGAGGGCGCCAGCGAGAGTCAATGGAAGCGCGAGGTCGACGATCTGGCCGAACAAATCGAACGTTTGGGTTCGATCAACTTGACGGCGATCGAGGAATACAAAACCCAGTCGGAGCGGATGAAGTTCCTGAACGAGCAGCATGACGATCTGGTCGACGCCCTGAATACCTTGGACCAGGCGATCAGCAAGATCGACCGGGAGAGCCGGCAGCGTTTCAAGGAAACCTTCGACAAGATCAACAACGGTCTCAAAGAAAAATTCCCGCGCTTGTTCGGCGGCGGTCAGGCCTATCTGGAATTGACCGAAGACGATTTGCTGGAAGCCGGCGTCAATATTATTGCCCGGCCGCCCGGAAAGCGGAACAGTTCCATCCATTTGTTGTCCGGCGGCGAAAAAGCGCTGACCGCGGTGGCTTTGGTTTTCTCCATTTTCGAGCTGAATCCGGCGCCGTTCTGCTTGCTGGACGAAGTCGACGCGCCGCTCGACGATGCCAATGTCGTGCGGTTTTCGAAGATGGTGGAAGACATGTCGGCAACCGTCCAATTTTTGTACATTTCACACAACAAAGTCACAATGGAAATTGCAAAACATCTGGCAGGTGTTACCATGAAGGAGCCCGGGGTATCCCGAATGGTGGCGGTGGATATTGATGAAGCGGTAAGCATGGCGGAAAACTGATGGATAAAGAATTATTAAGAGTCGTGATTATTTTGATCGGCGTGCTGGTGATGATCGGCATGGTGTTGTGGCATTTCGTCAAATCGTTGCGTTATAAACGCGCCGCCGACGATTACTACGACGAAGACTCTTACGACGACAGAACTGTGGACGAATTTGCCGTTGAGGACGAGGAAGACGGCCTCGGCGTGTTTGCTTTGGGAGACGACTTGGTTGATGGAGATGCGTTGTTAGATGACAAAGCTATCAAGCCGTCGCCAAAAGCCGCGGTTGCCGCGCGGCGGGAACCGGAAAAAGCGGTTGCTGTTCCCGCGCCCGCTGCCAGCCGCTCCCATTTGCCGATTCTGATCGAATTCAGCATCGTCGCTCGCGCCGATCAGGGGTTCAACGGCGAAGACTTGTTCGACGCCTTCGAACGAGTCGGTTTGCGTTACGGTAGCGTCAGAGTGTTCGAGCGAGTGGACGCGAATCGGATGGTGGATTTTGCGGTGGCCAGCATGGTCGATCCCGGTACCTTTCCCGACACCGGATTGGACGATTTCTATTGCCCCGGCATTGTCTTTTTTATGCAGCCGCGCGAAGTCGACAATCCGTTGGCCGTATTCGACGATTTCATGGAAACCATCGATACCCTGGCCGACGCCCTCGACGGCGTGGTTTGGGATAATCAACGGCAACCGCTGACCGCCGAAACCGTTGCCCAATTCCGGGAAATATTGGCTACTGCCTGAACCCGCCATCCGGCGGCAGGGCAGCCGCCGTAAGTTATTGCAACCCAACGTATTATCAAGAAGCTAAGTGGATCAAAAACATATCAGAAATTTCTCCATCATCGCCCATATCGACCACGGGAAATCGACATTGGCGGACCGGTTCATTCAAATTTGCGGCGGACTCAGCGACCGGGAGATGGAGGCTCAAGTACTGGATTCTATGGATCTGGAGCGGGAACGCGGCATTACCATCAAAGCGCAGAGCGTTACGCTGGATTACAAGGCCGGCGACGGCGAAACCTACCAACTGAATTTCATCGATACTCCGGGCCATGTCGATTTTTCCTACGAAGTATCGCGTTCCTTGGCTGCCTGCGAAGGTGCCTTGCTGGTCGTCGATGCCGCTCAAGGTGTAGAGGCGCAGAGTGTCGCCAACTGCTACACCGCGATCGAGCAGGGACTCGAAGTGGTACCGGTATTGAACAAGATCGATCTGCCCTCGGCCGAGCCGGAGCGGGTGATGGCCGAGATCGAAGACGTCATCGGCATTCCGGCCGACGACGCCTGTCAGATCAGCGCCAAGACCGGCCTGAATGTAGAGTCGGTGCTGGAACAACTGATCCAAAAAATTCCGCCGCCAAGCGGTAACGAAGCCGGGCCGCTGCAGGCCTTAATCATCGATTCCTGGTTCGACAACTACCTTGGTGTGGTGTCGTTGGTACGCATCGTCAACGGTTCGTTGAGGCGTAAACAAAAGATCACCGTGATGTCGACCGGCAAGTCTTATCCCGTCGACAAACTGGGCGTGTTCACACCCAAGCAGTTGGAAAAGCCAGAGCTGGCAACGGGTGAGGTGGGTTTTATCGTCGCCGGTATCAAGGACATTTTCGGTGCCCCGGTCGGGGATACCATTACCGCGACCGATAATCCGGCCGGCGAAGTCTTGCCCGGTTTCGAAAAGGTGCAGCCGCGGGTATTTGCCGGCCTGTATCCGGTCAGTTCCGACGATTTCGGCGCCATGCGCGAGGCTTTGGACAAATTACGGCTGAACGATTCGGCATTGAATTACGAAGCCGAAACGTCGCAGGCGCTGGGATTCGGCTTTCGTTGCGGCTTTCTCGGCATGTTGCACATGGAAATCGTGCAGGAAAGGCTGGAGCGCGAATACAACATCGATCTGATTACGACCGCGCCGACCGTGGTCTATGAAGTCGAGACCCACAACGGCGAAGTGATGATGGTCGATAACCCGGCGAAGTTGCCGGATCCCGGCACCATCGAAGAGGTTCGCGAGCCCATCATTTTGGCCAACATTCTGGTGCCGCAGACCTACTTGGGCAGCGTGATCAATCTATGCGTCGAAAAGCGCGGCAACCAAAAGAACATGCAGTATGTCGGCGGTCAGGTTTCGTTGAATTACGAGTTGCCGATGAGCGAAGTGGTATTGGATTTCTTCGATCGCTTGAAGTCGGTCAGCCGCGGTTACGCTTCGTTCGATTACGAATTTCTCCGTTTCGAGCCGGCGCCGTTGGTGAAACTGGATGTTTTGATCAACAGCGACAAGGTCGACGCGTTGTCGATTATCGTCCACCGCGACCAGGCGCAAAACCGCGGCCGCGATTTGGTCGAAAAAATGAAGGATTTGATTCCGCGCCAAATGTACGAAGTCGCGATCCAAGCCGCGATCGGTTCCAAAATCATCGCCCGCTCCACGGTCAAGGCCATGCGTAAGAACGTGACGGCCAAATGTTACGGCGGCGATATCACGCGGAAGAAAAAACTGCTGGAAAAGCAGAAAGCCGGTAAGAAACGGATGAAGCAGGTCGGTAGTATCGAGATTCCGCAGGAGGCGTTTCTGGCGGTGTTGCAAGTCAATAAAGAGTAACGGCAATAGTTTATGGATTACGATTTTTCATTTTTTTTGGTCGCCGCCACGTTTGTCACCGGTATCGTCTGGGGTGGCTACAGCCTGTATTTGAAGCGCGCCGGTTTGCCGTACCCAACCGAAAAGGAACCGGTGTTGGTCGAATACGCCCGTTCGTTTTTTCCAGTGGTCTTGATCGTGCTATTGCTGCGTTCGTTTTTGGTCGAGCCGTTCCGGATTCCGTCCGGGTCGATGATGCCGACGCTGCTGGTCGGCGATTTCATCCTGGTCAACAAATTCAGTTACGGTATCCGCTTGCCGGTATTGAATACCAAAGTCGTTGAAATGGGTGAGCCGAAACGCGGCGACATCGTCGTATTCCGTTACCCGAAGCAACCGGAAGTCGATTACATCAAACGGGTGATCGGTTTGCCCGGCGATAGAATCGCCTATTTCGACAAGAAACTTTACGTAAACGGTACTCCGATTAAACAAGTTTCGTTAGGACGCTACCAGGGTGTCGGTCAAGGCGCCAATATGACCGGTGCCGAGCGCTTGGAAGAAGATTTGACCGGCGTGCAACATTCCATCCTGGTGGCGCCTGGAGCTTCCACGGTTGAAGACGTCTTTGTGGTACCACCCGGACAGTACTTCATGATGGGCGACAACCGCGACAATAGTAACGACAGCCGTTACTGGGGCTATGTACCCGAAGCCAATCTGGTCGGTAAAGCGTTCTTTATCTGGATGAATTGGGATTGGCAAAATAACGGCATCGATTTCGGCCGTCTGGGGACAGTATTGCAGTAATCCGGGCTTACCGGACGGTTTAGCGGTGTGCATTGATGCCAGATATGCGCCCGTTGTTTAAGCTTTTAGGAGGACGCGATGCGCTCTTTACCCCGAAAACAGCAAGGCCTGACCTTTTTGTCGATAGCCTTCATTTTGGCATTGATCGGTTTCTTTACGCTGTTGATACTGAAGATTGCGCCGATTTATATCAATCACAGCCGTGTGGTCAATGCGATCAAGGCGATCGAAAACACGACCGATATCGTCACCAAGTCTAAATCCGAGATCAAGACCAGTCTGGATAAACGGTTCGATATGAACTATGTCGAACATGTCAAGCCCGAAGACGTGACGATCGTGGCGCAACCGGGTTACGTCCGGGTCGAAATCGACTACGAGCGGGTGGAGCACATCATGGGTAATCTGAGTGTACTGGTCGAATTCCATGAAGGATTCGAAGCCGGCAACAAGTGATTAAGAAACCCGAACTTCTCTCGGCAAAACTCGGATTGACCTTCAACGATCCGCAGTTGTTCAGCATGGCGCTGACCCACCGTAGCGTCGGTGCCCGCAATAACGAACGGTTGGAATATCTGGGTGATTCGGTACTCGGCTTCGTCATTGCCGAGCAATTGTACGAGTTGTTTCCCGACGCCGGCGAAGGCGTGCTGAGCCGTTTGCGGGCTAGTCTGGTCAATCAAAGTTCGCTGGCCGAATTGGCCAGACAGCATAATCTCGGCGACTATCTGATCCTGGGGTCAGGCGAGTTGAAGAGCGGCGGATTTCGTCGCGATTCGATTTTGTCGGATGCGCTGGAAGCTATCATGGGCGCGTTGCTTCGAGATCAGGGCATCGACACTTGCCGGCAATGGATACTGCGCCTGTTTGCCGATAAGTTCGCAGATTTGAAAGTCGACGATTGGAACAAGGATCCGAAAACCCGGCTGCAAGAGTTGATGCAGGCCGGCCGCAAGCCCTTGCCGGTTTACGAATTGATCGGCATGTCCGGCGCCGACCATGCCCAGACTTTCGAAGTCAAATGTAGCGTCGTGGTCACTTCCGAGACCTGCAACGGTGTCGGAATCTCCCGCAAAAAGGCCGAGCAGGCCGCGGCGGAAAATATGTTGAACCTTTTGCAAACCAAGGCTAAATGAACTGCGGATATGTCGCTCTGATCGGTAGGCCCAACGTCGGCAAGTCGACGTTGATGAACCACTTGCTGGGGCAAAAGCTCAGCATCACGTCCCGCAAGCCGCAAACCACCCGGCATCGGATTCTCGGCATCAAAACCACCGAGGCCGGTCAGGCGATTTTCATGGATACGCCGGGCATGCATCAGGACGAAAAAAAGTCTTGAACCGTTACCTGAACAAAACCGCCGACAGCACCCTGCTGGGCGTCGATGTCGTGGTCTGGTTATTGGACGGCTTGTATTGGCACGAATACGACGAGAAAATTTTCAAGAAGCTGGAGCGGGCCGGTTTGCCGGTGATTCTGGTGGTCAACAAAGTCGATAAGCTCAAGGACAAGGATGCCGTGCTGCGGTTTTTCGCCGAGGCCCAGGCTAAGTATCCGTTCCAACACATTCTGCCGGTGTCGGCCTTACGGAATACCAATCTGGATGTGCTGGAGCAGCAAATCATGGCCTTATTGCCCGAGGCCGAGCCGATTTACCCGGAGGACCAAATCACCGACCGGCCGGAGCGGTTTTTTGCCGCGGAAATCATTCGCGAGAAATTGACCCGGCGTCTGGGTGACGAGCTGCCTTACGCATTGACTGTCGAAATCGAGCGCTACGAAGAATACCCGGAATTATGCAAAATTTACGCGGCGATTTTAGTTGAGCGCGACAGCCAGAAAAGTATCGTCATCGGTAAACAGGGCGAGATGCTGAAAAAGGTCGGTAGCGAGGCTCGAGTCGATATCGAAAAATTGATCGGCCAAAAAGTCTATCTGCAGTTATGGGTCAAGGTGAAAAAAGGCTGGTCGGATAACGAGCGGGCCTTGCAGAGTTTGGGTTTTACCGACTTCGGTGAGTGATGGATGGTGGTGCGGTTCATTTGCAGCCGGCGTTCGTGTTGCAACATCGGCCGTATCGGGAAACCAGCCTGTTGTTAGACGTATTCACCCGCGATTTCGGCTTGGTCCCGATATTGGCCAAAGGGGTCAGAAAACCGAAGTCTAAGACGGCCGGCCTGCTGCTGCCGTTTTCGGCATTGAAGCTGTCTTATGTCGGCAAACACGAACTGAAAGTCCTGGCCGACGCTGAATATGTCGACAGTTATCCGTTACAGAGCTTGGCTTTGTACTGCGGATTTTATGTCAACGAATTGGTCGGTATCTTCGTGCAGAAAGCCGATCCCCAACCGGGAATTTTCGCGCTTTACCGGCGATGTCTGCGCGAATTGTCTGATGCTCGGAATATCGAGCAAACTTTGCGCTATTTCGAGCTGGATTTGTTGCGAGAGGCCGGCTATGCCGCCGATTTGGCTTACGATGTCAGCGGCGAGCCGATTGTCGCCGGCCGGCGCTACGATTTTATTGCCGATTACGGCATGGAACAGGCCGGCGGCGGCGCGGTCGGCGGCGACACGCTGGCGATGTTAGCCGGCAGGGCGGCATTGCCGGCTGAGGCGTTGGTCGAAGCCAAAGTCCTGCTCAGGAAAATGTTGGACGTCCACTTGCAAGGGCGGCAGCTGAGTAGTCGCGCAGTGCTGGCCAAAATAATCAAACATTTATAACCGAATGGTTTTCGCGGATTTTTTCCTCGGATTTAAGAGTACATGACAAAACAAACTATATTGCTGGGCGTCAATATCGATCATGTCGCGACACTGCGGCAAGCCAGAGGCACCCGTTACCCTGAACCGGTGCAG
Organism: Methylomonas sp. EFPC3; assembly: GCF_029643245.1. Taxonomy (NCBI): domain Bacteria; kingdom Pseudomonadati; phylum Pseudomonadota; class Gammaproteobacteria; order Methylococcales; family Methylococcaceae; genus Methylomonas; species Methylomonas sp. EFPC3. The sequence goes on along the minus strand of NZ_CP116398.1, from coordinate 1,860,585 downwards.
GCGGCGTTGTTGGCGGAGCAAGCCGGTGCCGACGGCATCACCGCACATTTGCGGGAGGATAGACGGCATATTCAGGACCGGGATATCCGGCTGTTGCAGGAGATGTTACATACCCGCTTGAATCTGGAAATGGCGGTGACCGAGCCGATGCTGGCGATCGCCTGTGAACTGCGGCCGCAGGCTTGCTGTTTGGTGCCAGAGCGTCGCGAGGAATTGACGACCGAGGGTGGCTTGGACGTGGCCGGCGCTGCCGACAGAATGAAACAAGCCTGTCTGCAGTTGGCCGTGGCCGGCATCGAAGTCTCGTTGTTCATCGATCCTGACTTTCGCCAAATCGACGCGGCGTTGGCTGCCGGGGCTCCGGTAGTCGAATTACATACCGGCCGCTATGCCGATGCCGAAACCCGCGAGGAGCGTGAAAGGGAATTACAGCGGATTCGCGACGCAGCGGCATACGCCCATGCCGCCGGCCTGCAGGTCAATGCCGGACATGGTTTAAATCTGCACAACGTCGAAGCGATTTGCCGGATCGATTCTATCGTCGAATTGAATATCGGCCACGCCTTGATCGCCCAGGCTTTGTTTTGCGGGTTGGAACAAGCGGTAAGGGATATGAAGCGGGTGATGCGAGAGGCGCGTTTGCACGGTTAGAGCTATGTTGGCAGAAATCGAGTTTTACCAATTGACCTCGATCGGTAACCGCGAGGTCAATCAAGATTGTATGGCGCATCGGGTATGTAACGAATATGCGTTGTTTGTGGTGGCTGACGGTTTGGGCGGGCACCATGGCGGAGAAAAAGCGTCGCAATATTTTTGCCGTTGTTTGATTGCGTTGGTGGATAAGTATCGCTCACCTATTCAAAGTCGCGGCGCGCCGGCGGTGCAGGATTGGATTGCCGAGGCTGTGGTTGGTATGCGCGAGCTGTTTGCCGGCGACCCGGTCGCGCTAAATGCGCATACGACTTGTGCGATATTGTATCTGGACGCTGAGCAGGTCATCACCGCACACTGCGGAGATTCGCGCATTTACCGGCTCAATGCCGAGCGGGTGTTGTGGCGGACCAAGGATCATTCGCTGCCGCAGCAATTGTTCGACGAAGGTAAGATCAGCGAATGGGAAATGGGTGTGCATCCAGATCAGCATAAATTGACGCGGAGTATTAACGCCTTATATCCTCCGGTTGTCGATATTGTCAGTTGTCCGCCGGTAAAAAGTGGCGAGACTTTCATTTTATGCAGCGACGGCTTTTGGGAATTTGTCAAAGAGCCCGAATTGTTGCAATTGTCGCAACCGGCCAGCGCTAAACCCGAGTTGCAGAAGATGGCGAAAATGGCCGTGCTGCGGGCTCAGGGCAAAAGCGACAATGTAACGGTGCAATGGGTGCGCAAACGATAATACGGCGGATTGGAAATTGTTAGCCGTAGTCCTTTTTTGCGGGGCATAAAAAAGGCCGCTGAATGTGCGGCCTCGGTTTGTCAGTGGGTGGCTAAACCGTGTTTCTGAATCCGATACAGTAGCGTATCGCGCGATATGCCCAGCAGTCTGGCGGATTTGCTGCGGTTGCCTTTGGTTCTGGTCAGCGCCTGTAAAATCATGTCCGCTTCCAATGCATCCAATTGCAGACCCAGTTCCGGCAGCGTGAATTCTGGGCCGGAGGCTACCGTTCCACGGCTGAATTCGTGCGGCAGGTTTTCCGGTTCGATGACTTTGCCGGATAGCAGGATGCTGAGTCGTTCGCAGAGGTTGCGCAGTTCGCGCACGTTGCCCGGCCATTTGTAGTTGCGCAGGGTTTTTAACGCTTGCCTGCTGAAGGTTGGTGGTTCTAGCGAATGCGTCGCCGAAAAATGGGCGAAGAAGTGTTTCGCTAACTCTTCGATGTCTTCGCTACGCTGATGTAAGGACGGGATTTCCAGAGGGACGACATTCAGGCGGAAATACAAGTCTTGGCGAAACTCGCCGTTTTCGATCAATCTGGTCAAGTCTGCGTTGGAGGCCGCAATGACGCGCACGTTGACAGTATAGGGTTTGGTACCGCCGACCGGCAGGCATTCGCCGGATTCCAGAAAACGTAACAGTTTCGATTGAATGCTGATCGGTAATGAGTTGATTTCGTCCAGGAACAGCGTGCCGCCGTCAGCGGCCTGGAACAATCCCTGTTTGTCGGAAATTGCGCCGGTAAACGCGCCTTTTTTATGGCCGAAAATCTCCGATTCGACCAAGCCCTCGGGTAGGGCGGCACAGTTCAACGTGATAAAAGGTTTGTTGGCGCGCGGGCTGTCTTTCTGTATTGCCGTGGCGAGTACCTCTTTGCCGGTACCGGTTTCGCCTTTGATCAAGACGGTAACGTCGGTCGCGGCGACAATTCGGGCGCTACGGATTAGCGCTTCTATGGCTGGAGACTGTCCAATAATCGAATTGAAGTTATCCACCTGTAAAACCTCTCAATACGTCATAATGTGTTCAACGCGCATCGGGTTTAGCCAAGGAAAGGCTGCCAATAATGCGAAAATGATAAACAAGGCTCCGACCGCATGCTTGAATTGGCGCAGTCTGGAAAGCCGAGTCAGAAACGAGGTCATTATACCGATTCCCATGACGGCTGGTAAAGTACCTAACCCGAAAGCTAGCATGGTCATTGCACTGTGTACTATCCCTTCGGCAGTTGCCGCTAACGCCAGCGCGGTGTAGATCAGGCCGCACGGCAGCCATCCCCAAACCATACCGAACAATAAGGCCTGGGTGCGGTTCTGTACCGGAATCAGGCGTCGGCCCAAAGGTTCGATGCATTTCCAAAAGCGAGCGCCCACTTTTTCGATATAAGCAAAGCGTGGAAACCAGCCGGCCAAGTACAGACCGGCGCCGGCCATCACGGCGGCTGAAAAAAGTTGCAGCAACCGATGTGCTTGGCCATGGCTGAACGGCAAGCTTAGAAACACCTGTATCGCCCCGGCCAACGCGCCGGCCAGGGCGTAGCTGAAAATCCGCCCCAGGTTGTAATTCAGTACGATTGCGAACAAACGCCGTTTGTCGTTACGCAGCTCGGGTTTAAGGCTATATGTCAGCGTGCCGATGATCGAGCCGCACATGCCGATACAATGCAGGCTACTGAACAGACCCATTAGGAACGCTGCAAAATACGAAGCGTTGAAATCGAGATAAACGTGCATATTCGGAACGAGTTGGCGGCGATCGGTGGTGGCGATAGGCGCGGATTATAGCGGGTTTCCGCTGTTCTCGATGCGAGATTGCGCTGGGGCCTTTAACCAATGTCGGTAATGTTGTTGGCGCAAACCCGGTTGCGCCCCTGGTTTTTGGCTTGATAAAGCGCGTCGTCGGCGGCTTTTAGTAGAATTGCCGAGTGGTCGTGAGCATGGGCCTGTAAGCTGGCAACGCCGACGGAGATGGTGACAAAAGCCAAGGGATTGTTCTTGACGTGACGGATTTTCAGGGTTTCTACGGTTTCCCGATACTGTTCTGCCCTCAGCATTGCGCCGATACTGTCGGTGTTGGGTAGCAGGATTGCGAATTCCTCGCCGCCGAGTCGAGCGACCAAGTCTTCCGGGCGGTGGGTCATCGCTTGCAATGCTTCGGCTACCCGTTTCAAACATTCGTCCCCCATCGGGTGGCCGTAAAAGTCGTTATATTGTTTGAACGAATCAATGTCGACGATCATCAGGGAAAGCGGCATGCCGGTACGCTTGGATTGGTTCCACTGCCGTTCCAGCGCTGCATCGAACGCGCGGCGGTTGGGAAGTTCCGTCAATCCGTCCAGCGACGCCAATTTTTCCAACAGATCGGATTTGGTTTTTAGTTGGATTTGGGTTTTGACTCTGGCCAGGACGATGGAAGGGGAAAAGGGCTTGGTGATGTAATCGTTACCACCGATGCGGAAGCCGTGGACCTCGTCTTCTTCGGTATGTTTGGCGGTCAAAAAAATGATGGGAATGTTGCGGGTCTTATCTTGCGATTTGAGTTGCAGGCAGGTCTGGTAGCCATCGGTACCGTCCATCACGATATCCAGCAGAATCAAGTCAGGAAGTTGGCTGGACGCGATTTTTATCGCCAGTTCGCTGTTCACCGCCACCTTGACGTGATAGTAAGGCTCCAGGATGTTTTTGATCAAATCCAGGTTTTCCGGACTGTCGTCCACCGCTAGGATGGTGTGGGCCTTTGGGTTTTCCATGATGTTACATTCCAGAATCCAATAAACGGTTCAGTGCCTGAGCGGCTTCCACAAACTGGTAATTGGCGATTTGCTTTTTCACCGGTGCCAACGCTTCCGCCAGCTTTGCGTCTTCGACCGCGGCGGCGATCTGTTCCATTTGCCGATCTGCATCCGAGTCGAAGACTTGTAATTTGTTGATCAGTAACGCCAATTGTTGACGGAGTTCCAGCGGCGACAGGCTGATTTTTCGCCTCGGGTTCGGCGGCGGCCGGTAGCGCGCTGTTGATGCCGCGGATCACTTTGGTCATTTCCAACGCAGTGGCGGCGATGTTGTTTTCTATCGTCGACCAGGTTCCGGGGTTGGACTGAGTGGCCGACAAGCATTCTTCCAGTCGCACCAAATGGCTTTGTAACTGTAGCGCGCCAAGTGAGCCGACCAAGCCTTTTAAAGTATGGACCAATTGGTAAACTTTATCGTGATTGTTGTCGGCAACCGCCTGATTGATTTCGGCCATCGTGTCGGCGTGGTTTTCGGCGAATTTTTGTAGGATTTTGCGGTAGACCACCCGGTTTCCGGCCGTATGCTGTAAACCGACGACGCTATCGATGCCGTAAAGGTAAGGGATATGGCTGTTGATTGTGTCTTTCGGCGCGATGTGGAGCGTGGTGTTGGTGCGCGGGGCAATCCATTTCACCAGGGCCGCGTAGAGGGTTTCCGGCAATATCGGTTTGCTGACGAAATCGTCCATATCCGCTTGCAGGCACTTATTGCGGTCATTGCTCATCGCGATGACCGGCAATGTCTGGCAACTTGGCAGGGATCGCAAGTGTTTCGTGGTCTGATAGCCGTCCATGACCGGCATCTGTACGTCCATCAATACGCAGTCGAACGGCATCTGTTGCAATTTCTGCAAGGCTATTTCGCCGTTTTCGGCGACCTCCGCCTCGATACCGGCTTGCTTGAGCAATTCGATCGCGACGATTCGATTCACTTCGTTGTCCTCGACTAACAATACCCGGGCTCCGGCGATGGTATGCAGCTTGTCGGTGCCCAGGGTATTTTTCCGCAGGTATTGTGCCTGACGAATCGAAGCCATATTGCTGATACCCAATTTGACGCTGAACGTAAAGGTGGAGCCGACGTTTTCCCGACTCGAAACGCTGATCGTTCCGCCCATTTGCTCGACCAACTGCTTCGATATGATCAGGCCAAGCCCGGTGCCGCCATAGTTGCGGGTGATGCTGCTATCGCCCTGGCTGAACGCTTGAAACAATTTGGCTTGCATTTCGGCGTTCATACCGATGCCGGTATCGCTGATGCTGAATTGCATGCAGGTCTGTTGGGCCGAGCGGCTTAATTCGTTTAGCGTGACTCGGATCTCGCCGTGTTCGGTGAACTTGATAGCGTTACCGATCAAGTTGATAAGTATTTGCCGTAAACGTTGTGGATCGCCGACGACTGCCAGATGCGTTTGGTCCGCCGGCGGCCGAATTAGCGCCAAGCCTTTGCGGGCGCTAAGTTCTGACATTGTGGAAAAGACGTTATCCAGCATTTCCTCGAGTACGAAGGGTGTGGATTCCAAGTGCATCTTCCCGGCTTCCATTTTCGAGAAATCCAGAATATCGTCGATGATGGTCATCAGCGAGCGGGACGCGGTTTCGACCCGTTCCAGATAATCGCGTTGTTTGTCGGTGATACCGGTGTTCAGGCATAGCTCCACCAGGCCGATGATGGCATTCATCGGCGTGCGGATTTCGTGGCTCATATTGGCCAAAAATTCCGATTTGACCCGGGTGGCTTGTTCCGCCTGCTGTTTCGCCTCCAACAAACGTTGTTCGGCCTGCAGGCGGTCGGTAATGTCTTGCATGGTGCCTTGCACGCCGACGATTTTGTTATCGGCATCGCGCAAGGCTTTGCCGCGCTGGTGCACGTGACGGATTTCCTTATTACTCAATACGATCCGGTGGCGAAAGTCGATAACGTGGCCGTGGACGGCATTTTGCATCGCCGATTTGAAAAAAGCTTGGTCTTCCGGGTGCACCAGTCGGGTCAAAATCGCCGAAAAATCCGGGGAAAAATCCGGTTTTCCGGTCCCGGTGATGCGGTACATTTCGTCCGACCAACTGAAATGATTGTCGGACAAACGCCAGCGCCAATCGCCGATATGGGAAATACTTTGCGCATCCAGTAAGCGTTGTTTCTGATCCTGCAACGCATCGATTGCCCGGCTCCGTGCCAATTCTGCGCTGATTTGCAGCGCGAGCAGCTTCAGTATGTCTGTGGCGAATGTGGCGTCGGGGATCGGTTTGCAATACGACACGGCGATGAAGCCGAAACTGTTCTGCTGTTTGTCCTGTAGCGGAATGCCGAGATAGCCCTCGATATGTCGCGCTTGCAACCATCCCGCGTTAGGAAAGGTTTGGCCGACGCCGCTGCCGAAGCAGCAGATGCGGCCGGCAGCAACCTCGCGGCAGGGCGAATCCAATAAGCTAATTTCCCGGTTGGGCACGATTTTGCCGTGAGCGCATAGCGAAAGGCTATGGGCGCGGCCGCTATCCAATACTTCTGCTACCAATGCGTAATCGGCTCCCAGAGTTTCCAGGGTCAGTATGGTCAAGTTATCCAATAGTGACTCGGCATTCTGCGGCGCCGTGCTGGAAATGATGTTTCTGATGGCGCTGTTTTGCTGACGTTGCTGGGTGACGTCGCTGACCAGTCCCTGGTAATCGGTAATCCGGCCCTGCTCGTTGCGGACGATCATCTTTCGGTCTTGCACCCATTTAATGCCGCCGCCGTGGGTAACGATACGATAAGGTTGATGGACGATTTCCTGGCATTCTAAGGATTCACCGCCGATTTCAATCTCCCTTTGGAATGCGGCCAAGTCGTCCGGATGTAACAGGTTTGTGTAAAACACGCCGCCGTTAACCATTTGCTCTGCGCTGTAGCCGAATAGCTGGCGAGCGTTCTCAGTGGTGAACTCGACTGGCAAGCCCTCGGAATTGTTCCATTTCAATACCACTGCACCGCTACGACTAATAATGTGGTAAGCGGCCTGTAAATTGGTCTCGGATTGTTTGCGTTGGCTGATATCCTGATGGGTGCCGCATAAACGGGTGGGGCCGCCGCTTACCGGATCGTGTGCGACTACGGCTCCGGACCCTTGAATCCAAACCCAGTGGCCCAGTTTGTGGCGCATGCGAAATTCGACGACATAAGGGCGGCGGGACTCGATGTGTTTTGCGACGACAGTCCTTACCCGCTCCCTATCGTCAGGGTGCAAACGCCTCGCCCAATCGCTGACGTAGTTGTCGAGTTCGTCCTGCTTCAGGCCGAGCATGTCGAGCCAACGTTGATTGACCAAATGCTTGCCGGTGGGATACTCCCAATCCCAATAGCCCAGTTGGGCGCCGTCGATGGCCAGCGTCAATTGTTCTTCGACGCGCTTACGCGGTGTGATATCGATGTGAAATTCGATCAATTCGCTATTGTTGCGAGAACTCAAACGCTGCAGCGAGATTTCCCGCCAAGTGTCGCCGGGGAAAGCGAAATCGGCGGCGAGCATGGCTTTACCGGCTTTGATGTGTTGGCACAGAGGGCATTCGCTTTCCGCAAGCTGGCACGGGTGAAACCAAACGTGTACCGGCTGATTCAGCAAATCCCCGGCGTTTTTGCCTGTCGCCAATGTGGCGGCGCGGTTGATAGCGCGTATCAGGCCGGCACTGTCGACCAACACGACCGGATGGTTCAGCGCATCGTAGTTGCGCCGCACCTGGGCCGCCAGCGATGTGTCGCGGGTCGGGTGTAGCAGTAGGTTGCCGAATAGCAATAGCGCGGCAGTTCCCGGCAATAGCAAACTGATTAGATCGGATAAAGAGCCGCGGCCGCTGGTCTGCTGGTAGAGTGTTACCGCTACATCGCAGAGCAAAAGCAAACATGCGGCGATCAACACCAGCCGCGGTATCTGCTCGGATGATTCGGTGGAAGTGTCGGTCATGGCGGATTGGCCCGGGTAAAACCGTTCTCGAAGCGAAAATCTTAGCCTGCGGCCATGTAAATGTGAATTTAGCTGAAGCCGAATTTGCTGGTGTGTTTAGCAAATCGGGATTTTAAAGGCTGCTCCTGCCTGTTCTTTGACCAGTCGCGGTACCAAATAGCCGGGTAAATGCCTTTGCAAGTACTGGTGCAGTATTTTGGCTTCGGCTTCGCTCACTTCGAAATGGCCGACGCCGCGAGCTCGGTCCAGCAAATGTAAGTAGTAGGGCAGGATGTTAAAGCTGAATAATTTTTCGCTCAGCTCACGGAGTTGTTCGCCGTCATCGTTGATTCCTTTCAATAACACACTTTGATTTAATAGGGTCACGCCGCTAAGTTTGAGTTCGGTACAGATTTGGTTGACCGAATTGCTGAGTTCTTGAGCATGGTTGACGTGCAACACCATCGCGACCGGTTTCGGCAATGCGGCGAAAGTCCGCAGCAATGCGCTGGTTACACGTTCCGGCAGCACGACCGGGGTGCGGGTGTGGATGCGGATGCGCTTGATGTGGCCGATTTCAGCGAAACGACACATGAGCTGTTCGAGTTTAGCGTCACTGAGCAGCAAAGGATCGCCACCGCTCAGAATCACTTCGCTAATTTCCGGACGTTGCTCGACATAGGTCAGGGCGCTTTCGAATTGTCGGCCGGACAATTGCAATTCTCCGTATGGAAAATTTCTGCGAAAACAGTAGCGGCAGTGCACCGCACAGGCGCCGGTCATGATGAATAGCACTCGACCCCGGTATTTGTGAATCACACCGGTCTCCGCCACGGCCTTTAAGTCGCCGACCGGGTCGTCAGTGTAGCCGGGGTAATCGGTTAATTCGGCCAGATCCGGCAACACTTGGCGTAGCAGTGGGTCATCCGGATTGCCGGCTTGCATGCGTGCCGCAAAATCACGCGGCACCCGTAACGGAAATGCGCTGGCTTGCTCGGGTAAATTTAAATCGGCGGGTGAAAGTTGCAGATAGGCGCACAAGTCGGCAACGCTGCCGAATGCATCGGCAAGCGCCTGTTGCCACGTGGCGGATGGGGTGTTCAAAGTTGCTCCGGTTTCCGAATAAAAATCTTATCCATTATAATCGTCCGCTTATTGTTTGTTTCACGAGGAAAAAATGGCGACTTTTAGCACCAACGAGTTCAAGGGCGGTTTGAAGATCATGCTGGATAACGACCCTTGCGCGATTATCGAGAACGAGTTCGTTAAGCCCGGCAAAGGCCAAGCCTTTAACCGGGTCAGGATCCGCAATCTGAAAACCGGCCGGGTAATCGAGCGCACTTTCAAATCCGGCGATACCGTGGAAGGTGCCGATGTCGTCGATAAGGAAATGCAATATCTGTATAGCGATGGCGAATTCTGGCATTTCATGGTGCCGGACACCTTCGAGCAATACCAAGCCGATAAAAACGCCGTGTCTGAAGCCATTAAATGGCTGAAAGAACAGGATATCTGCACGATGACTTTGTGGAACGATTCGCCGCTATCGGTGACGCCGCCCAATTTCGTCGAATTGGCGATCACCGAAACCGATCCCGGTTTGAAGGGTGATACCTCCGGCGGCGGCGGCAAGCCGGCGACATTGGAAACCGGCGCTGTGGTGCGGGTGCCGCTGTTCGTGCAAACCGGAGAAGTGATCAAAGTCGATACCCGTACCGGCGAGTACGTCTCCCGCGTCAAAGAATAGTGGCTGCTGCCTGGCGGCCTGTTTGCACTATCGGGCATTTGCGCAGCCGAGCGCAAATGCTCGCCGCAATCAGGCGCTTTTTCGATCAGCGCCAGGTTCTGGAAGTCGAGACCCCGCTGTTATGCCGGACCACCGGTACCGATCCGCAGTTGGATTTTTTCAGCAGCGACTACCTCGCGCCGCCGACGCGGCAAACCCTGTTTTTGCAAACCTCGCCGGAATTTGCGATGAAGCGGCTGTTGGCGGCCGGCAGCGGCAGCATCTACCAGATTTGCAAGGCCTTCCGCAACGGTGAGGCCGGACGCTTTCACAATCCGGAGTTCACGATTCTGGAGTGGTACAGAGTCGGTTTCGATCTGCAACGACTCATGGCCGAGGCGGCCGAGTTGGTGCGGTCTTTAGTCTTAGTGGACGGCTTGCCGATGCCTGTGGTGCAAATCTCCTACCGGCAACTTTTCCTCGGCAGCGTGGGCCTGGACCCGTTGGTGTTCCAGCGCGAGACTTACGCTGCCTATGCTGCGGAGCACGGGTTACAAGACGCCATTAGCTTGTGCGGCAACGACCACGCATTGTGGTTGGATTTTATTTTCAGCCACCGGGTGCAGCCGGCGATGGCAGTCAGCACTTTGTATCTGGTTTACGGCTATCCGGCGATACAGTCTTCGCTGGCCAGGCACAGTGTCGACGATCCGCGGGTTTGCGAGCGTTTCGAGATTTTTGTCAATGGTGTCGAATTGGGTAACGGATTTTTCGAGTTGGCCGATCCGGACGAGCAGGAAGGGCGGTTCAACCGCGAAATCGCTTACCGCGAGCAAAACGGCCTGCCTGCGGTTACCAAAGACCGTTATCTGCTGGACGCGTTAGTCTCCGGCTTGCCGGACTGTAGCGGGGTGGCGATCGGTTTGGATCGGTTGTTGATGTTAGCCACCGGTAGCGAATCGATTGCCGAGGTGTTGGCTTTTCCGTTGGCGAATGCCTGAGGTTGAGCTGTCGTTGCCGGAAAAAACGCCCCCTTCTGCTGAAGGGGGAATTCGGCATGGGTTCCGGATCAGTATAAGACAGGCATAGTTGCACGGCGGTTTAGAAAGGCCAGCTCAAATGGTTTTTTTGGTTATCCATGCTATCGAGCGCCGCTTGTACGTCCTTAACAAAAAAGCGTTTCAAGCCACGGCCCAGTCGGGTCGAGAGCATCGGAACCGCCTGTTCTTTAGCCAGATAAGTCGCCGGTTCGCGCCCTCTACGGTATTTGCTGAGCGCTTGTCTAACGGCCGAACACAAATAGCATTCGGTGCCTTCCGGAAGTGTGGCGTTTAAATCGCGAATCAGATGGGGGGTTATTTTGTTCATACCAACCTCCTCCGCAATCGGGAGCCGGGGACGCTAATCCCTGTGTCAGTTAAAGATCCGCGACTCGGATCTGTTATTTAACAAAAATAACGTGATTAACTTATCAATCCTGTGGAAAAAGTCAACGATTGTGTTGCCGTATTTTTTGATTTATGTCAAGGCAATTTTTGACTGCTTGTGGGTTTGCTGCGATGCGGAGAGCAGGCGGACCGTCCTAACGGTTCGCCTGCTGCTGTTTGGCGGGAGCTTAATCTGGTTTCTCTTCTTTGCCGGCCGGTTTGCGTAGCCGGATGCCCAATTCCTTGAGTTGTTCTTCGCTGACCACTGCAGGGGCATTGAACAGCGGGCAAGCCGCGGTTTGGGTTTTCGGGAAGGCAATTACATCGCGGATAGATCCGGCGCCGGTCATCAGCATCACCAGACGGTCCAAGCCGAAAGCAATACCGCCGTGCGGCGGCGCCCCGTATTTCAGAGCATCTAAGAGGAAGCCGAATTTCTCGCGGGCCTCTTCGTGACCAATACCAAGAATATCGAACACGGTTTGCTGCATCGCGGTGCGGTTGATCCGGATCGAGCCGCCGCCAACTTCGGTGCCGTTCAATACCAAATCGTAAGCCCGTGACAATGCTGTGCCCGGATTAGCAACCAGATCTTCCACAGAACAGCTCGGCGCGGTAAACGGATGGTGAATCGCGGTGTAGCGTTGGGCTTTGTCGTCCCAGGCGAACATCGGGAAATCGACGACCCACAATGGTTTCCACGGGCCGGTCAGCAGGTTGCGGTCCAGGCCCAGTTTGACCCGCAGGGCACCCATGGCTTCGTTAACGATACCGGCTTTGTCGGCACCGAAGAAAATCAAATCGCCGTTTTGGGCGCCGACTTTTGCCATGACCTTGGCCCAAACTTCGGCTGGCGCAAATTTGACGATCGGCGATTGCAAGCCGTCTACGCCGGCGGCCAAATCGTTGACCTTGATGTACGCCAGGCCTTTGGCGCCGTAGATGCCGACGAATTTGGTCAACTCGTCGATCACGCTGCGGCTCAAGTCGCCGCCTTCCGGCAGTTTCATCGCTACCACGCGGCCGTTGGGATCGTTGGCCGGACCGGAGAAGACTTTGAAATCGACGTTTTTCATTTCTTCGGCGATGTCCACCAGCTCCAGCGGAATCCGCAGGTCGGGGCGGTCGGAACCGAAACGGCGCATCGCTTCTGCATAGCTCATGACCGGGAATTGGTCGCCCAAATCGACGTCGATGATGTCCTTGAACAGGCGGCGGATCATTTCTTCCATCACCGCCATGATTTCCTGCTCGTTCATGAACGAGGTTTCGATATCGAGCTGGGTAAATTCCGGCTGGCGGTCGGCGCGCAAGTCTTCGTCGCGGAAGCAACGCACTACTTGGTAGTAACGGTCCATGCCGGCGATCATCAGCAACTGTTTGTAGAGCTGCGGCGATTGCGGCAAGGCAAAGAACGAATTTTGGTGGGTGCGGCTGGGGACGATGTAGTCGCGGGCGCCTTCCGGCGTGGCTTTAGTTAAATACGGGGTTTCGATTTCGAAAAACTCGTGGTCGTCCAGATACTGGCGCAGGTTTCGGGTGACGTCACGGCGCACCTTCATTTTTTGCTGCATCGCGGTGCGGCGTAAGTCGATGTAACGGAAGCGCAAGCGGGTTTCTTCGTTGACTTCGATCTCGCTTTCCAGCGGGAACGGCGGGGTCTCGGCTTCGTTTAAGACTTCAATGTGTTTGCCCAGCACTTCGATCTGGCCGGTGGACATGTTCGGATTATGCGTGCCTTCAGGCCGGTCGCGGACGATGCCCTCGATGCGCAGCACGTATTCGCTGCGCACATGCTCGGCAATGGCGAAACTCTCGGCCGCGTCGGGATCGAACACTACTTGCACCAGGCCGGCGCGGTCGCGCAAGTCGATAAAAATCACGCCACCATGGTCGCGGCGGCGGTGCACCCAGCCGCACAGGGCCACGGTTTGTCCCAGATGCTGGGTGTTCAGTTCTCCACACTTGTGGCTACGCATAATGTCTCTCGGAATATTTCAAAAAGCTGGCGATGGTACGAATTTATAGGGTTTCAGGCAAGTTTAATGGCAAGCGCAACTGCCGCCGCAACCGCCGCTGTTACCGCCGGATTTTTCCGGAGTCTTGCTTTCGCCGGCGACGTTTTTCTTGTTGCCGCTTTTGAAATCGGTTTCGTACCAGCCGCCGCCTTTCAGTCTGAAGCCGGCCGCGGAGATTTTCTTTTTCAATTCGGGTTCATTACAGGCGGGGCAAATCACCAGCGGTTCGGCGCCCAGTTTTTGCAGGGCCTCGTGTTCGTACCCGCAAGCGTTACATTGGTATTCGTAAATAGGCATCTGCTTCTCCAGTTAAAAGTCTCTAAAAACCGCTTACTAAGGCCAGGTTTTAAATTTTCAAGGCCCTTAATGCTAGAATATCGCGCCATTTTAAATGAAAACGCCCGGAGAATATGGACAAATTGACCATCCGCCAGCCCGACGACTGGCATTTGCACGTCAGAAACGGAAGTATGTTGCGCTCGGTCATTGGTCATAGCGCCAGGCAATTTGCCAGGGCGATCATCATGCCCAATCTGAAGCCGCCGGTTACTACGGTGGAGCAGGCGTTGGCTTATCGGCAGGAGATTTTGAATGCGCTGCCTGAAGGCTCTGAGTTTCAGCCATTGATGACGCTGTATCTGACCGGGAACACAACGCCGGAACAAATAAAAAACGTCGCCGACTGCGAACACGTTTATGCCTTCAAGCTGTATCCGGCCGGTGCGACGACCAATTCCGACGCCGGCGTCGCCGATATCGTTGCGGCTTACCCCTTGTTTGAAGCGATGGAAAAATATGGGGTGCCATTGCTGGTTCACGGCGAGGTTACCGACGCCGAATACGACATTTTCGATCGCGAAAAAATCTTTCTCGAAACCAAGCTCAGTCCAATTATCCGTCGTTTTCCGCGGCTACGGATTGTTGTCGAACACGTGACTACGCAGGAGGCGGTGGAATTTGTCCAATCGGCGCCGGCCAATGTCGGTGCAACCATCACGCCGCAGCATTTGCTTTACAACCGAAATGCCTTGTTGGCGGGCGGAATTCGGCCGCATTTTTACTGTTTGCCAATTCTGAAACGCGAGCATCATCGGCAGGCTTTATTGCAGGCGGCAACCAGCGGCAACCCCAAGTTTTTTCTCGGTACCGACAGCGCGCCTCATCTTACCGCATTGAAAGAAAGCCACTGCGGTTGCGCCGGCTGTTTCAGTGCGCACGCGGCGTTGGAATTGTATGCGGAAGCCTTCGAATCGGCCGGCGCTCTGGAAAAGTTGGAGGGCTTTGCCAGCGATTTCGGTGCGGATTTCTACGGATTGCCGCGCAATAGCGGTGAGGTTACGTTGGTCAAGCAGGCCTGGCAGGTGCCGGATGTATATGCCGATCCTGATTTAGGAACGGCGATCACCCCGTTGCGGGCCGGAGAATCGGTTTCTTGGCGATTGCTGAGTCAGTAACGGTGCAATTGAACCGTCATTGTGGTTTATATCAACCCGCAGTGGCGGCCGTGTACGTTTTCGATTGGGGCGCCTGGCGTCGAAATCCCTCTAACGAAGTATTGGCATGAATCTGGCTTTGTCCATCGGATTTAGTCCGGTCTTCGGCTCCCATGGCCGTTAGTTGCGGCGGCCGCAAATTTTCGAAATGAATTTATCTAGCGATCCGATTTACCGTTGGGGAATATTTTTGCTCTGGCTTCTGCTGAGCATCAGCGTGTTTTTTCGCGCGCCGATTCCGATCGACGAAACCCGCTATCTGAGTGTGGCTTGGGAAATGTGGCTACGCGGCGATTTTTTAGTGCCTTATCTGAACGGGCATACCTATAGCCACAAGCCGCCCCTGTTGTTCTGGCTGATTCAGCTCGGTTGGGGGCTGTTTGGCGTCAACGACTGGTGGCCGCGTTTAGTGGGGCCGCTGGCGGCACTCGGTAATTTGCTATTGGTCAGGCGCTTGGCTGCAACTCTTTGGCCTGAGCAACGCGAGGCAGCGGCACTGGCGCCCTGGGCGCTGGCGGGTACATTGCTCTGGACTTTGTTTGCCACGTCGACCATGTTCGATATCTTGCTGACCGATTGCGTGATGCTGGGCATGCTGGGCCTGTTAGTCGTAGCGAACGGTCGGGGGCGCAAGGGCTGGCTCTATTTCGGCCTGGCGATCGGATTGGGTCTGCTGACCAAGGGGCCGGTGATTTTTCTGCATCTGTTGCCCACGGCCTTGTTTGTCCGATTCTGGCACACCGACGCCAAAGCGCTGGGAGCCGCCTGGTGGCTGGGATTGCTGGCGGCAGTGTTGTTGGGTGCGTCGCTGGCTGTGGCTTGGGCCTTGCCCGCAGCACAGGCGGGCGGGCAGGATTACGCCGACGCGATTTTGTGGCATCAAACCGCGGACCGTACCGTGGGTACCAAAATCCATACCCGGCCTTTTTTCTGGTATTTACAGTTTCTGCCGTTGTTATTGTTTCCCTGGTTGTTCTGGCCGCGCTTATGGGCCGGCTTGCGTCAGGGGCTTAATGGCGACAACGGTTTAAAGTTCAGTGCGATTTGGTTGGTTTCGGTTTTTGTGTTGTTTTCGGCATTGCCCAGCAAGCAACTGCATTATCTGATTCCGATGCTGCCGGCTTTTGCTTTGGTTACGGCCAGGGTGTTGTCGCGGAAGCGTTTGGCCTGTTCTATTGCCGCGGAATCGGTGCTCCCGGTTTTGTTTGCGTTGATCGGCATTTTTCTGATGATACTGCCGCAGGTGCCGGGTTTGGCCAAGTTGCATTGGGTGCAAACTGTCGAAATCGACTGGGGGCTCTGGGTGTTGGCAGTTGCGGTAGGCTTGGTCGTCGCAGTCTGGCGCTCGCGAACTCTGTCGGTGGCATCCTTGTCCGCCGCTGTGGTGGTGGCGGTTTTCGCCGGTTTTATCTTCTTCTTTCAGTATGTCGGTCTGGCCTATGACTTGCGTCCGGCTGCGATGCAGATCCGCGCGTTCAACGAACAGGGCGTGCCTTACGTTTACGTCGGCAATTACCAGGGGCAGCTGAATTTTCTGGGCAGACTGACCACGCCGCTGCCGGTATTGGCGACGGTTGCGGACGCCGAGCGCTGGGCGGCCAGCCATCCGGCCGGTTATCTGGTTTCGCTGGAAAAAGACAAACCGGAGGATGCCTTTTATCTGCAGGGGCATCGCGAATATTGGCTGATTTTCCGGCGCGCCGACCAGTTTGGTCGGTTAAAACCCCTATGACCGGCCGACAATAATCCGGCTTCGCATTAAGCGTTTGATACAATTAGCAACTTTTTACTTTTTCCGAGTTTATGCAAATTTCCGTCGTAGTTCCCGTTCATAACGAAACCGACAACGTAGACGCGTTGATCGCCGAAATTGACCAAGCTTTGAGCGGTCAGGATGCTTACGAAATGATATTCGTCGACGACGGCAGCACCGACGATACCGCGGCCAAGTTGCAGCGGGCCATGCAAAAATATTCGGCATTGCGCGTATTGCAGCATCGGCGCAGTTGCGGCCAAAGCCGGGCGGTGCACAGTGGAGTGCTTGCTGCGCGTTACCCGTGGATCGCGACGCTGGACGGCGACGGCCAGAACGATCCGGCCGACATTCCAAATCTGGTCGCCGCCTGGCAAGCCCAGAACGATCCACAATTATGGATGCTGGCCGGGTTTCGTCATCAACGAAACGACACGGGTTGGCGCAAATTCTCGTCCAAATTCGCCAATGCGGTGCGCCAGGCGATTTTGCACGATGCAACCCCAGATACCGGCTGCGGCTTGAAATTGTTTTTGCGCGACAAATTCTTGGGATTACCGTATTTCGATCATATCCACCGCTTCTTGCCGGCCTTGATCCAAATGGCCGGCGGCCGGGTGATGTCCGTGAAAGTGAACCATCGGCCGCGCAATTTCGGGCAGTCCAAATACGGGACGTTGGATCGGGCTTTGGTGGGTATCGTCGATATCTTGGGTGTGGTCTGGCTGAAACGGCGGCACAGTTTGGCGCAAGTCAGCGAGGTGGCGCGTGGTTAATTCTGCATATCCCGCATCGGCTCAGTTGGAAGCGAGGACTTGATGGAACAGGGTGTTTTCGGTTTTTTCAGTCATTTGATGGACAAATGGCAGCACCATCTGTCCAGCATGGACTCGAACGATATCATCTGGCTCACCATCGGGTTGGTGGGGCAGTCGCTGTTCATGATGCGCTTCATCGTGCAGTGGATTCATAGCGAACGCCACCAAAAAAGCATTATTCCGGTCAGTTTTTGGTATTTCAGTCTGTCGGGCGGGGTGATCGTCTTGATGTACGGTATTCACCGGGTCGATCCGGTGATTATTCTGGGGCAATTGCCGGGCACTTTTGTTTATGCCAGGAATCTGATGTTGATCAGGCGCGAGCTCCGAGACGCGCTGGCCGAATTGACCGATGACGAGATAGGTAGCTAGTGCCGGCTATTTACTCGGCGAGAGATTTTCGCCATGGTCCGGAAAAGACAGCCGCTTTGCCCTAAACTTAATCAATTCGTATAACGACATGTCGGTGAGGTTCCTGATGAGGTATTTTGTTCTGATCGCGATGATTATTGCCTGGCAGCAAGCGGATGCCGAGGTTTTCAAATGCGTCGGCAAGGATGGTAAGACCGTCTATCAATCGAAATCCTGCCAAACCGCGGCGAAAGTCGAGCAGTTGGATATTCAGGCCGATCCGGAGCTGGAGGCGGCAGCAAAAGCCAAGCGCGAAGCTTTGGAAAGCGAATATGACAGTAAGAAAGCCGCGAAACGAGAAGCGGAGCGGCGCGATGCCGTGTTGAGAAATCAAACCGAATCGACCAATGCATTGAAGCAAAGTGCTATCGCCCAGCAGCAACAAGTCGAGGCTGCGCAAAGACAGGCCGCAGCGCTGGAGCGGCAGGCCCAGCACAATGCCAATCCGGTCATGATCGTTGCGCCGCCGATGGTATTGCCGACACCGGCGGTGCCTGTGTCTCCAGGCTCGACGGTCACCAAAGACCAAACGCTGCGCTAACCGGCGGGTGCACCGATGTTGTGGTTAAAAGCCTTACACCTGATATTCATGGTTACCTGGTTTGCCGGGCTGTTTTATTTGCCGCGCCTATTCGTCTACCATGCGATGAGCGAGGACAGTATCAGCAACGAGCGCTTTAAAGTCATGGAACGCAAGTTGTACTACGGCATCATGACTCCGGGAATGGTGTGTACCCTTGCGTTCGGCATCTGGATGTTGGCCGACTATGCCTGGATGTTGTATTCGGCTAGCGGCTGGTTGCACTTGAAATTGGCACTGTTGGGCTTGTTGGTGGTGTACCACGGCGTTTGCGGCAAATGGCTGCTGGATTTCAAGCACGACCGTAATCGCCATTCCCACGTTTATTTTCGGTGGGTCAACGAGATACCGGTTCTGTTCCTGTTTGCGATCGTCATCTTGGCAGTGGTTAAGCCTTTTTGACGGCCTGCCGATCGATTGTCCGGGAGCCGCTGGGCGGTCTAAGCCTTTATCGGGCCGCGTTCGCTGCCGACCATGTTACTGAAATGTTCCAGTCTGTCTGGGGTGCCGATATCGAGCCAGATACCGGAATGTTTTTGTCCGCTTATCCGTTGCTGTTGTATTGCCCGATTGAGCACCGGGCGCAATTTTAGCGGTGCTGCCGGAACGCCCTCGAATAATTCGGGGCGATAGAGGCCAATTCCGCTGAAAGTCAGTTTGGTTTCCCCTTGCTCTGCCAGCAAGCCGGAGTCAGTCAGGGCGAAGTCGCCTTCGGGGTGGTGCGGCGGATTGTCGATCATGACCAGATGTGCCAAGTCTAACTTGACGTCGCGCAACGGCCGCAATGAACAATCGCAGACAATGTCGGCGTTGATAGCCAGAAACGGAGTATCACCAAGTAGCGGCAAGGCTTTGGCGATGCCGCCGGCCGTTTCCAGTGCCGTTTCGCCTTCGTCGGAGTAAGCGATCGATAGGCCCCAGCGTTCGCCGTTGCCGCAATGGTTTTTAATGAGCGCGCCGAGGTGGGCGATATTGATCACGATATCGGTGAAACCGGCGGCGGCCAGATTTTCCAGGGTGTACTCGATTAGCGGTTTGCCGGCGGCTCGCAGTAGCGGTTTCGGGGTGTGATCGGTCAGCGGACGCATTCGTTCGCCGCGTCCGGCGGCGAGGATCATGGCTTTCATTGGATGGGCGGGTAAGCGGGTTTAAGCTGCTGCTGTAAAAATTGGTGAAACTGGTCCAGCTCCGGATAGCGAGTACAAACGTGTTCCACGTAGGCAAACGTGCGCGGAATATCCGCCAGATAACTGGATTTGGCGTCGCGCAGGTGGAGCCTGGCAAAAATACCGATTGCTTTCAGGTGACGTTGCATGCCCATCAGATCGAACCAGCGTTGAAATTGCCGGTAGTCCACCGCGATCAAGTCTGCGGCTTCCAGACGGGTATGGTAGGCTCGAGTCCATGCGTCGACTTGCCGGTCCGGCCAAGCGATGTAGCAGTCACGCAACAGCGATACCAGGTCGTAGCTGATCGGGCCAACCACGGCGTCTTGAAAGTCGATTACACCTAGAGTACCACTGCGCGGCAACATCAGATTACGGGAATGGTAGTCGCGGTGGACGCAGACCCGCGGCTGCGCCAATGCCGATTCGATTAGCATTCGATTCAGTCGCTCTGCCAATGATTGCGGCAATTCCAGTCCGACCAATTTTTGCAGGAACCACTCGTAGAAGATGCCGAGTTCGCGTTCGATGAATCCCGCGTCGTATTCGGGCAATCCGCAGCTGGCGGGGTCGACGTTGCGTTGCAATGCGAACAGGCTATCCAAGGCCTTGGCATAGAGGCTCTCCGCAGTTTCCGGGTTTAGCCGGTCCAACAGGTTTTCGCAGCCTAAATCTTCCAACAGCAAAAATCCCAGCTCAGTGTTGCTGCTATGAATCTCAGGGACGTGAATGCCGGCCTCTCGCATTAAACCCGCGACCCGGATAAAGGCGGCGCAGTTCTCTTTCTCGGGCGGGGCGTCCATCGCGATGTGCACGCCTGAGGCGTGTTCGATCCGAAAGTACCGCCGGAAACTGGCGTCACTGGAAGCGGGGGAGAAACGATGGATGTCCAGCGAAAGATCGCGCTGCAACCAATCGACGAGTGCCGCCAGGCGACGGTCTTCCAAGCGGGAGTCGTACATTTTTGATATTTGCCGAGCAACCTAAGGTAAAATGATTCGATGCATTTTATTCGATTTCCATCCTGCTAAGCCAATTTAGCCGCATTCGCCAAAACATGAATTATCGGTTCTATACAATTTCTTCTGCTTTGATGTTCGTAACCGGGCTTGCGTCCGCCGCCAACAACTCGGCATGGAATTGTGAACAAACCAAAAATGGCGAATGGACCTGTCTTAACCAAGGCCCAAGTAACACGCCTGAGCCCCAGCAACAACCGCAAACCGTAAAATCTGTTCCGGCCGAGCCGGTGGCGCCGGTCAAAGCGGAAACGGTGGCCCAACCGCCCGCCGCCGTAGCGCCTGTGCCGACGCAGCAGGCGCAACAACCGGCGGTGTCTCCGAAGGATGCGCCGAAAGAAACGGTTAAAGTCGTGGAAAAATCGGTCGCCGAGCCGCAGAAGTTGCGGGTGAAAGTTGGCGAGAACCAGAAACCGGAAGTCGAAAAAGCAGAAGCCAAAACTCAGGTTGCGGCGGGTGGCAGCCGAACCCAAGGCTGGACCTGTAAGGCTGGGGATGCCAAAAACGGTTGGAACTGCAATCTGGTCGGTGCCGAT
The DNA here is from genome assembly GCF_029643245.1 of Methylomonas sp. EFPC3. Taxonomy (NCBI): domain Bacteria; kingdom Pseudomonadati; phylum Pseudomonadota; class Gammaproteobacteria; order Methylococcales; family Methylococcaceae; genus Methylomonas; species Methylomonas sp. EFPC3. Next base: position 1,839,495 of record NZ_CP116398.1, on the reverse strand, counting down.
CCCAAAGGCGAGGCCCATATAGTCGACGATAACGGCGTCGCCGATGCGGCCGGTTCGCTCTGGTTTGCCCCGGCGTTCAGTCATCAGCAGGAACGCGACTTTCAGACTTTGCGGGCCGAATTCGATCGCGATCCGTGGCAAAGCTGCGAGGTGTGGGGAAAGAGGAGGCCTAAAATTAAGGCGACTTCCAAAGAAGCCAGGGATGCGGCAACCACCGAAATCAATGCCGATTTTTCCGAAGTCTTCGACGGCGAAGTGTTGAATTTTGCCGGCAATGTCGATATGAATCGTGCCGATCAGCATTTGGTGGCCGATAAAGCCAGTTACGACACAGTGGCCGAAACCTTGGACGCGCAAGGCGGCGTGTTATACAGCGAAGATCAACTCGCGATGTCCAGCGACACGTTGTCGCTGAATCTGGGTAAAGACGAAGCCCGTCTGCGCAATGCTCAATTCATCGTGCCGCAGGCGCCTTTCCGCGGTAGCGCCGACGTGGTTTACCGGGACAGTAAAAGTTTGTCGCGCTACAACGATGCAGCCTTTACCAGTTGCGCCCCCGGTAACCAGGATTGGGTCGTGCATGCTTCGCGTTTGAAGATTAACCGGGACAGCGGGCAAGGCTCGGCGAAGAACGCCTGGCTGGAGTTCAAAGGCGTTCCGGTGTTGTATACGCCGTACATCTCGTTTCCTACCGACAACCGGCGCTTATCCGGTTTCCTGGCGCCGACCTGGGGTAGTACCCAGCGTAACGGTTTCGACGCTACTTTACCGTTTTACTGGAATATCGCGCCTAACTTCGACGACATCGTCACTCCCCGGTACATGAGCCGACGCGGCGAACAATTACGCAATAAATTCCGCTATTTGACGGAGATGTCCCGCGGTACGTTTGCCGCAGAATACATGCCGCACGACCAGTTGGCGGATAAAGCCCGCTACTCGGCGAGTTTGAAAGACCAGACCTTATGGCTTCCGGGCCTAAGTTCCTTGCTGGATTTGAACTACGTCTCCGACAAGACTTATTTCAACGACTTGAACAACGCTCTGGGATTTCAAAATACCAGTTACCTGCCCAGCACCGGCATGCTGACCTACGCTCGCGCCGGCGTGTATCTGTCGGCCGCCGGCTACCACTACCAGTCGGTGGACAAGACCATCACCGACGATTTGTTGCCTTACGACGTACTGCCGCGCATAGGCATGAATTTTTCCCACGCCTTCGACGATTTTCCGCTGACTTTGGCGTTGGACAACCAATACAGCTATTTCACCCACAAGACCCTGGTCAACGGCCAGCGCTTTAATGTGGCGCCGTCGGTCAGCTTCCCGTTGGAAAGCAGTGAGGGCTTCTTCATCCCGAAGATTTCGGCATTGTATTCCCAATACCAGCTCAGCAACCAGACCGTCGCCGGGCTGCCGAGCAGCATTTCCCGGACCTTGCCGGTGTTTTCGGTGGACAGCGGTATTGTGTTCGAAAAGGATATGCAGATTTCGGGGACTCCGTATGTCAATACTTTGGAGCCGCGCCTGTTTTATCTGTACATCCCGCGCAAAGACCAGAGCAATATTCCGATCTTCGATACCGCGCTGTTCGATACCAATTTCTACAGTTTATTCCGGGAAAACCGTTTCTCCGGTTACGACCGGATTCAAGATGCTAACCAAATCACGCTGGCGGCCTCCTCGCGCTTTATTGATTCAACTACCGGGCTTGAACCGCTCAAACTGACGCTCGGCCAGATTTTGTATTTCGAGGATCGCACGGTCGATCTGTTCGATCGAAATAATCCGACCTTGCGGCCGTTCGCCCAACCTCAAACCAGTAGCACTTCCAACTTCATCGGCGAGTTGAGCGGCCAGTTGAGTCGGAATCTGCGCTACATCACCGGCGCCCAATGGGATCCGGAGTTGAACAGCTTGTCTCGCGGCCAGTTTGCGTTGAAATACCGGATGCAGCCAAACCAAATCTTGAATATCGGTTACCGTTACCGTCGCGCCAATCCGCAGGACGTGGTGCAGACCGTAAACCAAAACAACACGACTCAAGTGTTCTCGCAAACCATCTCGCAAACCGACGTCTCGTTCCGCTGGCCGTTGTTCGGCGAGTGGTTCGGCTTAGGCCGTTGGCAATATTCGTTGAATTTCGACAAAACCACCGAGAGCTTCATCGGGATCGAGAAGGAAAACTGCTGCTGGCGGTTCCGCGTCCTCGGCCGGCGTTTCATCAACGGTGCCAACACCATCGCCTTCATCGATCCGAGCACCAAGCCGGAAACCGCTTTCTTCGTACAGTTGGAACTCAAAGGCCTGAGTAGTTTCGGCGACCATGTCGATACCTTCCTGCAAACCAACCTGGACGGTTACCGCAAGGATAATTTCTTTGAATAAGCAATACATGTTGAAACAATCGCTAGCCACTTTGCTGTTTTCGCTTAGTTTTTACGTCGGCTTGGCCCAGGCCCAGCTATTGGATCGGATCGTCGCGGTGGTCGAAGAAGACGTTATCCTGGAACGGGAGCTGAACACCGAAGTTGCGGCGATCAGCAATAAGCTGAGTAGTAGCAACGTGATGGTGCCGCCGGAATTCGTGCTACGCAAACAGGTGCTGGAACGGATGGTGGTCGATAAATTACAGCGGCAAATGGCGGCAAAGTCCGGGATTCAGGTCAGCGACGAAATGCTGAACGCCTCGGTGGCGGACATCGCCGCCCGCAACGGCATGTCCGTCGATGCTTTCCGCAGCGAATTGGCCCGGCAAGGGATGGATTACAAGGGTTTCGAAGACAACTTGCGCAACGAAATCATCATCAACCAGTTGCGTGGCCGCGAAATCGGGGCGCGGGTTAAAGTGACCGATGCCGAAGTCCAGCACTACATGGAAACCCAGAGTAAGGCGGGGCAGAGTGGCGGGCAATATCATCTGGGCCATATTCTGATCGCGGTCCCGGAAGGCGCCTCAGCTTCGGCGATTCAAAAAGCCAAAGACAAAGCCGACCAAGTCATTGCCGATTTGCGCGGCGGCAAAGATTTCAAACAAGTCGCGGTTGGCGTTTCCGACGACGACAACGCGTTGAAGGGCGGCGATCTGGGCTGGCGCAGCATAGGCCAGATTCCTTCCCTGTTTACCGATATTGTCGGTACGATGAACCAGGGCGACGTATCCGAGGCCATTCGGAGCCCCAGTGGCTTTCATATCATCAAGATGCTGGAAACCGAAGGCGGTAGCCAACATATCGTTACCAAGACCAAGGTCAGACATATCCTGATCAAAACCAATGAACTGGTCGACGATGCCGAGGCACAGAAACGCTTATTGGCGCTGCGCGACAGGATCAACGATGGCGACGATTTTGCCGCCTTGGCTCGGGCCCATTCCGATGACAAAGGTTCGGCCATCAATGGCGGTTCGCTGGATTGGGTTGGGCCGGGTGCCTTGGTGCCGCCTTTCGAGGAAGCGATGAACAAATTGGGTATCAACGAAATTAGTGCCCCGGTACAGACTCAGTTCGGCTGGCACATGATTCAGGTGTTAGGTCGGGAAAGCCAGGATAATAGCGAGCAGTTTAGAAAAGATAAAATCCGCGACGAGATTCGGAAGCGCAAAATCGAGGAAGAAACCGAGTTATGGTTGCGGCGCTTACGCGACGAAGCTTACGTGGAAATCGATTTGGACCGACTGTAATAAGTTATGAGCGCGATTCCGGTTGAGCCGAGAAAAGAAGATAAATTCAAACGCCGCCTGCAACGGGTTGCCAGAGAAGAGGATTTGACTCGGCAGCGCGACTTGGTACAACGGATAGCGGCCGATTTGAATATCGACCTGCTGACTTGCGCGGCGGCGTTGGTATTCATGAACCAGCCGAATCTGTATCCGCCCCTGAAACGCCAGCCGGCGGAACCGAGCCGCTCGATTCAGCCCAACTATAAAATGGTTCGTTACCGCCTCGCGGTCGGCAATCAACACCAAGTCAGTCGCGACCAGATTCAGGCGGTATTGGTATCGGAGTCCGGCGTCGACAGAAAACGCATCGGCCGGATTGACATTCGAGACACCTATACGCTGGTGGAGTTGCCCGACGGCATGCCGGCAGATGTCTTTCAGTTATTGGCAGAAACCGAAATCGGCTCGCAAAAGCTGAACATCAAACGCATCAAGCCCAATAAATTCAGACAACAGCGCAATGTTGGCGGAGACGAAAACGGCGGTTGAACCGCCGTTTTCATTGGTGAAGATTACATCGTCAGGCGAATGCCGATCCAGGCCGCTCGGGGCGCGCCGACGCCGACGAAGCGGCTTTGTTGATCGCCCGGCAAACCCAGGCCGTCCAATACATCCCCGGTATTACCCCAGGTGCCGAAGTTGGCGTATTCGCGGTCGAACAAGTTGGTCACTCTACCGAACAAGGTGACGTTTGGATTAAAGCGGTACTCGCTACGCAGGTTGAACACGACGAAAGCCGGCAGTTTGGCCGTCAGATTGGCCTCGTCGCCACGTAGGTATTGCGAGCTGTTGTAGTTCATGTCCATGCCCAAGGTCCAGGCCGAGACGATGTCGAAGTCGGTACTGAATTTGAATTGGTGGGCCGGGATGCCGGGTAATTTATCGCCGGGTCGCACGACGATGTCGCCGTTACCGTCCGCCATCGGGTTGTTGGGGCTGCTGGACAGAAAGCCGGTTTCGAAGCTGGCGTCGATATAGGTGTAATGGGTCGACCAGCGCCAACGTTCGTAAAAGTTTCCGTTCAGGCCGAGTTCGACGCCTTGGCGCAGGGTAGAGCCGACATTGTCGAAGTAACCCAGGTTGCTGCCGACGCCGCCGGTACTTTTGAAGATGATGTCGTCGTTGTTGATGGTGCGGAACAGAGCCAGATTCCAGTCCAGATAGCCTGGCAACAGGTTTTTCAAGCGGCCGCGCAGACCGGTTTCGAAGGTGTTTGCGACCACTTGCTTCAACGGCGGATCGGAGACGAATGCGTTCGGCAGTCGGCACGGATCGTCGGGATTGGCACAGCTCAACTCCATCGGTGTCGGCACTCGCGACGATTCGCTGTAGTTGCCGAAGAAGGTCAATTCCGGCATCACGGTGTAGGTAAAGCCGGCGGCCGGATTGAAGCGGTCGAAAGAATGCGAGCCATTCAAATCTTCGCCGACGTGATCGCGCAGTTTGATGTGGGATTGGTTGTAGCGTCCGGAAACCGTGACGTCCAATTGGTCGGTCACAGAAAAAGTATCGGTCAGGAAAACGCCGTAGTTGTCGGTCTCGGTGGTCAAACGGACGTGAGCGTCTTGAATCAATACGCCGCCGCCGGCCACACCGCGGTCGGCGGTCAATGAACCCAGTTGGGTGTCGGCGTGGTAACGCGCGTTACCGTAGTCAAAGCTGGCGCCGCCGACCAGACGGTTGTTGCGACCGAAAATCTTGTGGTCGAAGGCATCCTGCAGTGCAAAACCGAAGGATTGTTGCAGCGTGCTGGAGGTATTGATCGTGCCGCCTTCCAGTGTGTCGCTGGCAGGGATCGGATTTTCGTTCAGATCTTCCAATTGTGTAACGCCGTCTTCTTCGCACATAAAGCCGCCGCAGTCGCCAAATTCGCTACCGTCGCCGTTATAAGTGCCGATTTTATTGCGTCGGTAGTACATGGTGCCGGATAACTGGTTATGGTCGTTCAACCAAGTGTCGCCGTCCAGTGAGACCAGCATCATTCGGTTGCGGGTAATGTCGGGGTGGGTGAACACTTGATCGCGACCGAAAGCCAGCATTTGTTGCGGTAGCGCCCCGTTGCCGCGCAAGGTGTTCTCGGTCCCGGCAATGCTTAGGTCCAGACTGGATTTGACGCCGCGCCAGCTTAACGTGCCGAAACCTTGTTTGGCCTCGCTGGGCGAATGGGCGCGCCAACCTTTCTCGTTGAAGTATTTGAAATCCAGGAAATAACCCCAGGTGCCGTTGTTCCAGCCGCTGCTGACTTCTTCGGAATGACGATCCCAAGAGCCGCCTTGGGCCTCGAAGCTGTGGCCGGGCGCGGAAAAGCCGGTCTTGGTATTGACGCTGATCGAACCGCCCAATGCATTCAGACCAAAGGCCGGATTCGACGCCGGCTGCAGCGCCATGCTTTCGATCGCGCCGTTCGGTATCAAATCCCAGTTCACCATGTCGCCGAACGGTTCATTGAAGCGGATGCCGTTGACGTAAACCGCCAAGCCCTGGGGCAATCCCATCAACGGCGACGCGCTGAACCCGCGGTATTGCAAGTCCGGCTGTAGCGGGTTGTTTTGGGCGTCGTTAATGTTGACGCTGCCCAAATAACGGTTCATGTACTCGGCCAGCGAAAGCGCCTGTGCCTCCTGCAACTGGTCGGCGGAAACGGTTTGTACGTTGGCCGGGATTTTCCTGATGTCAATGCCGCTGAACTGTAATGGCGTTACCGCAACCACCTCCACCGCATCCAGTTTATCGGAGGTTTCGGCCGAGATGGCTTCGGCCAATGGCAGCAGGCTAAACCAGGGCAACATACCCACGGCAAATTTATTCATGACTTTTACCTAAACTGACTAACCAAAAAAGTGCCGCATGGTAACTCGCGCGTTGCAAAGTGCTATGGTTCTGGCCAAAAAAAGGAAATTTTCCCGGTCGCCGTCATTGGCGAATTATTCAGCCGGGCCGCGGCCGGCGGAGTAAAATAGCCAGCCGAGCCCTTTATCGGCCCCCTTGTCAAACAGAATGAGATCATGTCCATCCAATACATCGATAAACCCGACCAAATTGCAGACCTTTGCCGGCAAATAGCCAACGAACCTTGGATTGCACTGGATACCGAGTTTCTCCGCGAAAAAACCTATTACCCCAAGTTCTGTCTGTTGCAAATCGCGGCGCCGGGCTGGGTTGCCTGTGTCGATCCGCTGGCCGTCGGCGATTTGAGCGAGTTGTTCGACGCCATCTACGCGCCGAATATCGTCAAGGTGCTGCATTCGTGCCGCCAGGATCTGGAAATTTTTTATCAGATCACCGGCAAAATCCCTGGGCCGATCTTCGATACCCAGATTGCCGCGCCTTTGTTGGGTTTTCAGGAAAATCCGGGCTATGCGATGCTGGTATCCAGTTTTTTGAACGTCAATTTGAGCAAGGCACATACCCGCACCGATTGGTCGGAGCGGCCGTTGAGCGCCGATCAGATTCAATACGCTGCCGACGACGTGATTTATCTGTGCAAGATTTACACGATGATGTGCGAACAATTGGCCAAATTGGGACGATTGAATTGGCTGGAGAGCGATTTTGCCTTGTTGAACAATCCCGAGCTCTACCAACTGTCGCCGGAGAACGCCTGGCTCAAAATCCGCGGTAAGAACAAATTGACCGGCAAGCAGTTGTCGATCATGCAAAGCCTGAGCGAATGGCGCGAACGCAGCGCGCAACAGGAAAACAAACCGCGCAACTGGTTGATGCAGGACGATTTGCTGCTGGAGCTGGCCAAATTGCAGCCGGTAACGCTCGCCGAGCTCGGGAAGATCCGCAACATCAACGAACGCACGGTAAACCGTTACGGCAAGACCCTGTGCAGCCTGATCGAGGAGGCCAGGCAACGGCCGCCGAAGCCGATTGCCGATAAAGACCACGCCTTTAAAAAGAATCAGCAACACGAGGCGATTCTGGATGTGTTGAGCGCGGTGGTCAGGATTCGGGCCGAGGAAAATTCGCTGAATCCGGTGATACTGGCAAGCCGCAAGGATTTGGAGCAATTGCTGTTCGGCGATGAGGATTGCCTGCTGCTGCAAGGCTGGCGCTACAACATGGCCGGCCGCGAATTGCAGGGCCTGCTGAATGGCGATTATTCGTTGAGCTTAAAACCCGAAGGCGTGGTAATCAGCGCTGCGTAATACCAAAGCCGTTGAGGCGGACATACTCGACAAACCGTTTCAGAGGGTTGGAATCAGTCCGGCTGCAGCCAGGCTAAGATAGGTTTTGTAGCCGGCGGCGGCGGCCAAGCCCAGAAAAAGCAGGCCGCTGACTTTATGCAACAGGCTAAGCGGGATACGTTGCAGCACGGTACGGCCGGCCAAAACGCCGAGCGCGGATGTAAAACCCAGCGCGAGGGTGGAGCCTAACCAAACAGCAGCGGGTTGTGCGGTACTGCTGAAGGCGACCACGGCCAATTGCGTCTTGTCGCCGAATTCGGCGACCGTGATCAGCAAGAAGGTGGTGAAGAAAATGCCGTGACCGCTTTTTTCGGCAACATCCTGTCCGTCTGCGTCATCGTCGCTATTGAACAGGGCGTGAATGCCGAACACCGCGAATAACAATGCGACACTGGCCGCGACGGCATAGTCCGGCAGCCAGTTCGCGATCGCTGTGCCGAATACCACGGCCAACGTATTCAACAGCATGAATGCCGCGATCGCGCCCCACAGTACCGGTGCCGGCCGGTGGCGCGACGCCAGCGTCATGCAAACCAGTTGGCTTTTATCGCCGATTTCGGCGGCGGCGATCAGTGCAAAGCTGGTGCCGCCGGTGGTCAGAAGTTCGGCTGGGCTGATGGCTTGAAGTTGACCAAGTAGCTGGGAGATATAGTCCATGGATCCGGTGTTTTCGAGAAAGATAAAAGTAGGCCCGCCGGTTTTGATCTGTAAGGCGGGCGATTGGGTCGAAAGTGTCGGCTAGACCAGCAGCCTGTCCAATACCATCATTACGATGAAACCGAACATCAGCGAGAAGGTGGCGATGCGCGAGCGGCCTTTGGCGTGGGTTTCCGGGATGATTTCTTCGCTGATCACGAACAGCATGGCGCCGGCAGCGAAACCCATGGCGATCGGCAGGATCGACGAAAACAGTGTGACCATCGTGATTCCCAGCAAACCGCCGACCGGCTCGACCAGGCCGGTCAAGGTGGCAATTCCGACCGCTTTCCATTTATCGTAGCCCAGGCCCACCAGCGGCAGAGCCACCGCCAAACCTTCCGGCAGGTTTTGCAAGGCGATCGCGATGGACAGCACCAAGCCGTTGTTCAAATCGCCGGAACCAAAGCTGACCCCGACCGACATGCCTTCCGGGAAGTTATGGATGGTGATGGCGATGATGAATAGCGAGATTTTTTGAAGCGAATCCAAGGAATGGTCGCTGACCGAATCGAAATGCAGATGCGGCAGGCGGCTGTCGGCGAAATGCAAGAACAGGGCGCCAATCAGCATACCGGCCGAGACGACCCACAAACCTTTGCCGGGCCAGACTTGTTCGCCGTATTCCATGCCGGGCACCAGCAGCGAAAATGCGGTCGCGGCCAACATGACGCCGGCGGCGGCACCGAGCAGACCATTGAATAAGCGGTCGGAAATGTCTTTAAAAAACAGGGCCGGCAGGGCGCCGACGCCGGTGGCGCAGCCGGCCAGTACGCTGGCGAGAAAGCCGATCACGACGATTTTGCCGAAAATGAGGTAGAGGCTGCCGAATACCAGAATTTGCGATGCCAGGAACAGGCCGACCAATACCCCCCAACGTTGCAAGGTCGGCAAAGTCATGACCTGCAGGTATTTGGGGTGGGCTTGCAAGCGGAGGTAGTAGTCTTCCAGTGTTTTTTGAATATTCTGCATATCGTTACCCGATCGATGGTTAGGCTAAGCCGGCGATTATACTTATTAAGTGTAAGCTTAAGTACCGGTTGCCGGGAATCCGTTCGGAGGCCATCGCGCATGCGGTTTGGACAGGTACTGCCTGGCCGATACGGTGGCGCCTATCGCCGGACAAGTTTAGTACCCCAGAACGCTGTCTGTTGCCAGGGGCTAAGGTTTCGATTTAAAGTTCCAACCGGCACGTTGGGTAGCGGCTGAGTACGCCGGATCGGGACGTCTATTCGCAAACTGAGGCAAAACAGGGTATCTCTACTATGAAAAACTTACACGGGTATGTCACGACGATCGCGCTGTGCTGCTTAAGCGCGAGTGTGCCGGCACAGGAGGCCGGTCAGATTTTCGGCTTGGATGGGGCGCAAAATGCGGTTGCGCAACAAGCGCCGGCTGCGGTCGGCGCACTGGGCTCTGCCGTTACCGGTACAGGCAACGAAGCGAGTTTGATCAATTTGCTGGTCGGAAAATTGGGCATCAGTCCGCAGCAGGCTTTGGGTGGTGTCGGCTCGATCTTTTCGGTAGCGCAACAACGCATGAATCCCGGTGATTTTTCTCAGTTGAGCGGTAGCGTTCCCGGCATGGACGGCTACCTGTCGTCGGCGCCGCAACTGCCGCCAGCCGGCAGCAATAGCAGTTTATTGGGTGCTGCCGGTAGTCTGTTGGGTGGTCAAAACAATGCCTTGGGCAGTTTGGCGGCTTTGGCCGGCTCGTTTCAGTCCTTGGGCATGAACCCTTCCATGGTCAGCCAGTTTTTGCCCGTCGTATTACAGTATGTGCAAAACCAGGGCGGAGCCGGCGCCATGAACCTGTTGCAACAGGCTTTGCATTGAGACCCCGCTGGGCGGCCTTTGATTCAGACAAAAAATAACAATATGGAAATATTACTGGTCGGTGCGGTACTAATGATTGCCGCAATTTTAATGTCGGCTTGGCTGATGACTTTTGCCAAATGGTTCCCGGTTCCCGGCATCGACGGCGTGTTCCTGAAGGATTACAAAACCATGATTCGCGCTCACGTCGATTTTGCGTTGATGGCGCTGTTCTGTCTCGGTTTTTACGCAACCAAAGTGCAGTTACCGGTGGCGGCATGTTGGCTGGTCGTGATCGGCGGCATGACAAATCCCGGCGTATTTGTGGTTGCGGCCTTCGATCCCGATTTCTGGGCAAAGCCGGTGTGGCGGATTTATTCGCTGCTTAGTTTTATCGCAACGACCCTGGGATTCGGCTGGATCGCCTGGACTTTATTGCGCTTCGCTTTGCAGACCGGCTAAGCGGTATCGAAAACAGCGGCTTGGCGCTACAATGGCGCGTCTTTCATTGCCAGGTAACGATTACATGACAGCCGCTGCTTTACCCATCCACGATTATGCCTTACTGGACGACGCCGAGTGTGATGCGCGGATAGCCGCCGCCAAAGCCAAGCTCGGCAAACGCTGCATTATTCTGGGCCACCATTACCAGCGCGACGAGGTGTTCAAGCACGCCGATATTTACGGCGATTCTTTGAAACTGTCGCGCGAAGCCGCCCAATCCGAGGCCGAATACATCGTATTTTGCGGCGTGCATTTCATGGCCGAGGTCGCCGACATTCTGTCGCGGCCGGAACAAATCGCAATTCTGCCGGACATGGCTGCCGGTTGCTCGATGGCCGATATGGCCAACAAAGTCAAAGTCCAGCAATGCTGGGACGAATTGGCCAACATCATCGACGTCGAAAACACGGTCACGCCGGTGACCTATATTAACTCCGCCGCCGATTTGAAAGCGTTTTGCGGCCAACACGGCGGTATCGTCTGTACCTCGTCCAACGCTCAGAAAATCCTGAACTGGAGTTTTGCCCGCCGCGAGAAAGTGTTGTTCTTCCCGGACCAGCATTTGGGCCGCAATACCGGTTTTCGGATGGGTATCCCGTTGGCACAGATGGTGACCTGGGATTTCAACAAAGCGCAAGGCGGTTTGACCGAGCAGCAAATCCGCGACGCCAAGATTATCCTCTGGAAAGGCCATTGCTCGGTGCATCAGGCATTTCAGCCGGAACAGATCGACAATTTCAAGGCTAAACATCCGGAAACCATCGTCATTTCCCATCCGGAGGCTTGTTTCGAAGTCTGCGAAAAATCGGATCACATTGGTTCCACCGAGATGATCCTGAAGATTGTCCGCGAAGCCGAAGCGAATACCCGCTGGCTGGTGGCCACCGAGCTGAATCTGGTCAACCGTCTGGCCCAGGAGTGCAAGGCCCAAGGCAAAAGCGTGCATTTCATGGCGCCGACCTTGAGCATGTGCTCGACCATGTTCCGCACCGATCCGCAGCATTTATGCTGGGTCTTGGAAAATCTGGCCGCCGGCCATGTCGTCAACCAAGTCGCGGTAGCTGCCGAGCAGGCCGCACTGGCCAAGCAGGCACTGGACAATATGCTGGCGGCTTCCTGATCCCGCGCTTTTAAGCTCCCGGCCGGCGGCAATCCGCCGGTCGGCTACTCTCGTTTTCATCATGACATCCTTGCAAAACTCCTTGGCCTGCCCGGCAATGCTGATCGCTGCGCCGGCTTCGGGCCAAGGCAAAACCACCATCGCCGCCGCACTGGCTTACCATTTCCGCAGCCAGGGTCTGCGGGTGCGGGTGTGCAAAACCGGCCCCGATTTCATCGATCCGCAGATATTGGCGTTCGCCTCCGGTCATCCGGTTTACCAACTGGATTTGTGGATGATGGGCGAGAGCCATTGCCGCGAGTTGCTCTACCGTGCCGCCGGGGCAGCCGATTTGATCTTGATCGAGGGCGTGATGGGCTTGTTCGATGGCGACAGCAGCAGCGCCGATTTGGCCCAGGCGCTGAGCGTGCCGGTGGCGGCGGTGATCGACGCGCAAGGCATGGCGCAAACCTTCGCCGCGGTCGCCCATGGGTTGGCCAGCTACCGGCCGGAATTGCCGTTTGCCGGCGTCATCGCCAACAAAGTCGGCAGTGCCGGCCATGCCAAGCTGTTGCAGGAAGCCTTGCCTCCGGACATGCCGATGCTGGCCGCGGTCGCCCGCGACGATGCCATCGGACTGCCTTCGCGCCATCTGGGCTTGCTGCAAGCCGACGAAATCGGCGATCTTTCCGCCCGCTTGGCGCGAGCCGCCGAATTGCTGAACGGCTTCGGTCCGTGCCGGTTGCCGCAACCGGTAAGATTCGAGCCGGTCCGCTGCGAGCCGCTGCCGCAACTGCTGGCCGGGTTGCGGATTGGCGTGGCGCGGGATGCGGCGTTTTCGTTTATTTATCAAGCCAATCTGGATTGTCTGTTGGCGATGGGCGCCGAGTTGGCGTTCTTCTCGCCGTTGGCCGACTCGGCGCTGCCGGAGGTCGATAGTCTGTATTTGCCGGGCGGCTATCCGGAGCTGCACTTGTCGGCGCTGGCCGGGAATCTGCCGATGAAGCAGGCTTTGCGCGAGCACCATGGTCTGGGCAAACCGATTTACGCCGAATGCGGCGGCTTTCTGTATTTGCTGGAAAGTCTGGCCGACAAGCAAGGCCAAGCCGCCGAGATGGCCGGTTTGTTGCCCGGCCGGGCGACGATGCAGAGTCGGCTGGCAAACCTGGGCATGCACAGTCTGACCTTGGCGGAAGGCGAGATCCGTGGTCACAGTTTTCATTTTTCGACCCTGGAAACCGAACTGCAGCCGCTGCAGATTTCGCAGCCGCTACGCAGTTTCGGCCATGGCGAAGGGTTTTTTCGCGACGGTGCTTTGCAGGCGTCTTATCTGCACCTGTATTTCCCGTTCAACCCGCGCGCGGCGGCCGGTTTTTTCCGGCAATCCGGCCGATAAAAACTGTTTCACGGCCGGCCTCTATGGGATAATGCCGCGTTTTCACCGGGCAGACAACAGTAGGTAGGATATGGACGAAAACAAGAAAAAGGCTCTCGGCGCCGCGTTGATGCAAATCGAAAAACAATTCGGCAAGGGCTCGGTCATGCGCATGGGCGACGTCGCCGCGACCCGCGACATCGAAGTGGTGTCCACCGGCTCCTTGTCCGTCGACATCGCGCTGGGTTGCGGCGGTTTGCCGCGCGGCCGAATCATCGAGATATACGGTCCCGAATCGTCCGGTAAAACCACGTTGACGCTGCAAACCATCGCCCAGATGCAGAAATTGGGCGGCACCGCGGCCTTCGTTGACGCCGAGCACGCGCTGGACCCGGTGTATGCGCAAAAGATCGGCGTCAATATCGACGACCTGCTGGTGTCGCAACCGGATACCGGCGAACAGGCCCTGGAAATCACTGACATGCTGGTCCGTTCCGGCGCGGTCGACATTGTCGTCATCGACTCGGTGGCGGCGCTGACACCGAAAGCCGAAATCGAAGGCGACATGGGCGACTCGCACATGGGCTTGCAGGCGCGCTTGATGTCGCAAGCCTTGCGTAAATTGACCGCCAACATCAAACGCTCCAACACGCTGGTGATTTTCATCAACCAGTTGCGGATGAAAATCGGCGTGATGTTCGGCAATCCGGAAACCACCACCGGCGGTAACGCGTTGAAATTCTATGCCTCGGTCAGGATGGACATTCGCCGCATCGGCGCGATCAAGAAAGGCGACGAGGTGATCGGCAACGAAACCCGGGTCAAGATCGTCAAGAACAAAGTCGCACCGCCGTTCAAGCAGGCCGACTTCGAAATTCTGTACGGCGAGGGCGTGTCATTCCTCGGCGAATTGGTCGACTTGGGCGTCGAATTCGGTTTCGTGCAAAAGTCAGGTTCCTGGTACAGCTACAACAACGACAAAATCGGCCAAGGCAAGGATAACGCCAAGCAGTATTTGCGCGAGCACCCGGAAATCGCCGCTGAGCTGGAAAAAGCCATTCGCGAGAAAGCCTTTGCCAGCAGAGTGACGACCGCTCCGGCTCATGAAGACGAAGACCCCGAGTTCAACGACGGCGAATGAGCGTGGCCGGCAAATCGAAGAGATTTGTCTGAGATTGTTGGCGCGGCGCGAACACAGCCGCCGCGAGTTGCTGGATAAGTTGGCCTTGCGCGGCTTCGAGCGCGACGAAGTTAATCCGGTTATCGATGCGCTGACCGAGCAGAATTGGCAAAACGACGACCGCTACGCCGAATGTTACGTCCGCGACCGCATCGGCAAAGGCTACGGCCCGGTCCGCATCGCCTACGAATTGCAGCAGCGCGGCATCAGCGGCGTCGATTTGGACGCGCAAGCCGAAGAGCAGGGCGGCTGGCTGAATTTGGCCCTAGACGTCTATGCGGGTAAATACGGCGACGAAAAGGCCTTGCCGCCAAACGAATGGGCCAAGCGCAACCGGTTTTTGCAGCAGCGCGGCTTTAGCGGCGAGACGATCAAGCAGGTGTTTGCCGCATTAAAAATCAAGTTATCTCGGTCGGGCTGATCCTTTCGGTTCAGCGCTGTATCCGGTTTGGTGGCTCTGGCGTGGCCAAGGCCGAGTTTGTTATGGATTAGAAAACAACTGAAGTAAACCCATGAAACATATGACCAGCGCCGAAATTCGCGCCGCCTTTTTGGAGTTTTTCCGCCAGCGCGGCCACGCCGTGCGTCCGTCCAGCAGTTTGGTACCGGGCAACGATCCGACCTTGTTGTTCACCAATGCCGGCATGGTGCAGTTCAAGGACGTATTTTTGGGCCGGGAGAAAGTCGATTTTAACCGCGCCGCGACCAGCCAGCGTTGCGTGCGGGCCGGCGGCAAGCATAACGATTTGGAGAACGTCGGTTACACTGCCCGCCACCATACCTTCTTCGAGATGCTGGGCAACTTCAGCTTCGGCGATTATTTCAAGCGCGACGCGATCAATTTCGCCTGGGACTTTCTGACCAAAGAAATGGGCATTCCGCCGTCCAAACTCTGGGTGACGGTGTTCGACGAGGATTCGGAAGCCGAGGCGATCTGGCTGGAAGAGGTCAAAATCGATCCGACCCGCTTCTCGCGCATCGGCGCCAAGGACAATTTCTGGTCGATGGGCGATGTCGGTCCGTGCGGCCCTTGCACCGAGATTTTCTACGACCACGGTGAGCATGTGGCCGGTGGCCCGCCGGGCAGTCCTGACGACGATGGCGATCGTTATATCGAGATCTGGAACTTGGTGTTCATGCAATACGAGCGCGACAAGGACGGCAACCTGACGCCGCTACCTGCGCCGTCGGTCGATACCGGTATGGGTCTGGAGCGAATCGCCGCCGTCATGCAGGGCGTGCACAGCAACTACGAGATCGACATTTTTCAAAACCTGGTCAAGACCGCCGCCGCACTGGCCGGCACCAGCGATTTGAGCAACAGCTCTTTGCGCGTCATTGCCGACCACATTCGCTCCTGCGCATTCCTGGTCGCCGACGGCGTGCTGCCGTCCAACGAAGGCCGCGGCTATGTGTTGCGCCGCATTGTGCGTCGAGCGATTCGTCACGGCTACCGCCTGGGCATTCAAGACACCTTTTTCTACAAATTGGTTGCGCCGCTGGCTGCCGAAATGGGTGAAGCCTACCCCGAATTGGTCAAGGCACAGGAACAAGTCGAACGGGTGCTGAAAAAAGAAGAAGAGCGCTTCGCCGAAACCTTGGGCCAGGGCATGAAAATTCTGGAAAACTGCGTTGCCAAACTGGATGGCCACGTCATCCCCGGCGACGTGGTGTTTCTGTTGTACGACACCTACGGTTTCCCGGTCGATTTGACCGCCGATTTCGCACGCGAACACAACCTCAGCGTCGATCACGCCGGTTTCGAAGTCGAAATGAGCGCCCAACGCGACCGCGCCAGAGCCGGCGGCCAGTTCGCGGCCGATTACGATCAGGACATTCGCCACGACAGCGTCACCGAATTCACCGGTTACTCGCACCTGCACGGCTCGGTGCAAGTAATCGGCCTGTTCAAAAAAGGCCAACCGGTCGAGAGCTTGGAAGCCGGCGACGAAGGCGTGGTGATTCTGGACCAAACCCCGTTCTATGCCGAATCCGGCGGTCAGGTTGGCGACAGCGGCTTGATCGAATGCACCGGTGGCACGTTCGAAGTCACCGACACCCAAAAGCAGGGCGGTCAGTTGTTTTTGCACAAGGGCAAAGTCGTCAAAGGCGTGATTGCCGAAGGCATGGCTTGCGAAGTCAGCGTCAATGCCGAGGTCCGTAAAGCCACCGAGCGCAACCACTCGGCGACCCACTTGTTGCACGCTGCATTGCGCAACGTGTTGGGCGAGCACGTGCAGCAAAAAGGTTCGCAGGTCAACAATGAGCGTTTACGTTTCGACTTCTCGCATTTCGAGCCGATGACCGCCGAGCAAATTGCTGCGGTCGAGCGTCTGGTCAACGAACAAATTCGCGCGAATAACGCGGTCTGCGCCCAAATCATGGCCAAGGATGACGCGGTCAAAGCCGGTGCGATGGCCTTATTCGGCGAAAAATACGGCGACGAAGTGCGGGTTCTGACGATGGGCGATTTTTCCACCGAGCTGTGCGGCGGCACCCACGTGCAGCGCACCGGCGATATCGGCTTGCTGAAAATCGTCACTGAAACCGGCGTCGCCGCTGGTGTGCGCCGCGTCGAAGCGGTTACCGGCGAGGGTGCGTTGGAATGGATTGCCCAGCGCGAACAGGCCTTGTTGAGTATCGCCGGCTTGTTGAAAGCCGCGCCGGACAAAACCGCCGACAAGGTACAGCAATTGCTGGAGAAAACCCGCCATCTGGAAAAGGAACTGGAAAAACTCAAGGGCAAACTGGCCAGCTCGGCCGGCGATGAGATGACCAGCCAGGCGGTCGAGGTCAACGGCGTAAAAGTATTGGCCGTCCAGCTCGACGACGTCGATCCCAAAGCCTTGCGCGACTTGGCCGACCAACTCAAAAACAAGCTCGGTAGCGCCGCGCTGGTGTTGGCGACGGTCAGCGGCGACAAGGTCAGCCTGATCGCCAGCGTCTCGAAAGACGCGATGGACAAGGTCAAGGCTGGCGATTTGGTCAATTTCGTCGCGACTCAGGTCGGCGGCAAAGGCGGCGGCCGGCCGGATATGGCGCAAGCGGGCGGTAACGATCCGGCGGCTTTGGCGGCGGCTTTGGCGGCGGTGCCGGAGTGGGTTAAAGCCAAGCTGGGTTAATCGCGACGGCGGGCCAGAGCGTCCGCCACCAATTTCAGTGTAAGAAAGCCAATAAGGTCAATAAAGAATGGCATTGTACGTTTATAAATTCGGCGGCACTTCGGTCGGCTCGGTGGAGCGGATCAAGGCGGTGGCCGAAAAAGTGAAAATAGCCCACGACAAGGGCGATCAAATCGTGGTCGTCGTCTCGGCGATGAGCGGCGAAACCAACCGCTTGGTGGCATTGGCCAAACAAATGCAGCAGCAACCGACCGACCGCGAGTTGGACGTGCTGCTGTCGACCGGCGAACAGGTGACCATCGCGCTGCTGTCGATGGCGTTGCACCACATCGGCGTGGAAGCCAAGTCCTATACCGGTCCGCAGGTGCGGATTCTGACCGATAGCGCCTTTACCAAAGCCCGCATCCGCGAAATCGACGAAGCCAACATCCGCGCCGACCTGGAGGCTGGTCGAGTCGTGGTTGTGGCCGGTTTTCAGGGGGTCGACGAGCACGGCAACATCACCACTTTAGGTCGCGGCGGTTCGGATACCACCGGCGTGGCGCTGGCGGCGGCGCTTAAAGCCGACGAATGCCATATCTACACCGATGTCGATGGCGTCTACACCACCGATCCGCGCGTAGTACCCAAAGCGCGGCGCTTGGAGCAGATTACCTTCGAGGAAATGCTGGAAATGGCCAGCTTGGGTTCGAAAGTCCTGCAGATCCGCTCGGTCGAGTTCGCCGGCAAATACAACGTCAAATTGCGCGTGTTATCTTCGTTTATGGAAGGTAACGGCACCCTAATTACCTACGAGGAATCAGAAATGGAAAAAGCGTTAATTTCGGGCATCGCGTTCAATCGGGACGAGGCCAAACTGACCTTGACCGGTGTGCCTGATTTGCCGGGGGTGGCGTCGAAGATTTTGGGGCCGATCGCTGCCGAAAACATCGAAGTGGACATGATCGTGCAGAACATTTCCGCTCATGGCACCACTGATTTCACCTTCACCGTGAATCGTAATGACTTTGCCCGTGCCAAGAATGTGTTGGAAGGTTTAAAAGCTGACTTGGGCGGCAGTACGACGGTGATTGGCGACAATACCATCGTCAAGGTGTCTATCGTCGGCGTCGGCATGCGCTCGCACGCCGGTATTGCCAGCTCGATGTTCAGGGTGTTGGCCGACGAAGGCATCAATATTCAAATGATTTCGACATCCGAAATTAAAATTTCGGTAGTGGTCGATGAAAAATACCTGGAGTTGGCTGTTCGCGCATTGCATACCGCATTCGGTCTGGATCAACAGTAGTCTGTTAGGCAAGGCGGGCCGTTGCGGATGGCATAAGAGAAGGCTGGGTGGGAGTTCAATAGTTAAAAAACTGTGTTATAAAACGCATTAGAAATAAGGCATATGCCTTGTTTTTGCCGATAAATCGCGCTTCAAGCGGATTTTTTCCGGCATTATCAATGAGTTATATTTGTGGCATTTTTTGTGCTGTTTATCGGCGTTGCATTAATTTTTTCTGCGCGAGGTAAACAGATGGCTCAAGAATTGGTAGTTGTGAATCAAGAAGTGGTTGCTCAGCAACTGAATACCGCCGGATTGGTTTTGGGTGCCGGTTTGGCGGTGGCTTCGATGATTTTAGTGCCGGCTTTGGCGATGCGGCTTGGCTTGAGTGCGAGCCTGACCGGAGCCCTGAGAATTGCGTTGATGAAGGCTTCCAGCCAAGCGGCACGGGGTCGCCGATAGTGGTTCCTGCGCCCCTGCCTTAAACCGGCGGGTCAGCGCCTCAAACTTCAAAATTTTCCTTTCGGGAACCTATGTCCAAGTTGCCGTCACTCGCATCACGCCGTTGGTTTTCGTCAAGCCGGTTGTCAGGTTCAGGTATAATTCCACTACGGAATGGCGGTATTTGCCGAACAAAAACGGGTTTGTGTCATGGCGGATGAAATCAAAAAAGATTGCGACCTTTGCGGATTGCCGGTTGAAGTGACGGGTTTTGAACTTAAAACCGTCGACGGAGACAAAAGATTTTGTTGCGAAGGGTGTAAAGGTATTTACCAAATGTTGCATGAAGCGCAAGTATTAGCGGATCAAGACGACGCCCGTCAGCCCAATTCATAAACAGCATAGAGGACACTATGGCGCACAAGCACGAACCCAAATCCGATGCAAACGGTCAATCGATGACTAAGCAGGTGGTGGCGGGTACTTTGGCGACCGCAACGGTTAATACTGGAGGAAAATTAATGAGTAAACTAGCGAAACATCCACTGCTGGTGTTTGGTGCCGGGATGGTAGCCGGTTATTTTGTCTACAAATACCGGAAAGATATCATTGCCAGTGCCAGCAAGACCCTGGAGGCAGGCAAAGACTTCGTGCTGCACCAAAAGGAAAACCTGGAAGATATCGTTGCCGAGGCCAAAGAAAGCGAATGAGCAGGCTTGGTTTACACCTCCAACCCGAACTTTGCTGAGTTGACAACGGGCGGTTTCGGCAATCCCGAACCGCCCGTTTTAGTGTGTATTACGACCCATGGCAATCCAGAAACAATTTCTATTGCGTTACCGCGGAGACGGCCACGTCAGGTTTCAACTGCCGGTATCGGCCTGCCAAGCCGAGGCCGCCAGACAGCTTACGCTAAAACTCTCGGAAACTGGCGGCGTCCGTTCGGTGCGCCTCTATCGAAACCAGCGCAAATTGTCGATCCGTTATAACGAGTCGGTTTGCGGCTTCAATCAATTGGCAGTTTGCCTATATCGTGTCGTGGCCGAGTTGGAACAACAGGGGCTGTTCGAGACGCCTTTAGCCGACAAGGCTAAAAAATCGATGCTCGATATCAGTCAGCGCTTCAAGCAAACCCGGGTCGGCGGTTGGTTTCGCGAAAAATATCAGGCCGGCCGGGAAACGTTGCAGGCGGCGAAGATCGTCGGCAAACTGGGTGTCAAAGGCCCGAAAGCGCTGATCAAGGATCCGGAAAAAGCCACGATCGATTTTTTAAATGACGTGTTGGTGCTCTACTTGATCAAGACCCATTGGACGCGGATTACCCAAGAATGGCTGGTGCGGCCGTTTGTACACCGTTACGAATGGATGGCCTTGTTCTATATGTTTTTCTTACTGGTCCGCTCCCGCAGGCCTAAATAGCGTTCAGCCCGGAGTCGCCGCTTGGCCGGCGGCGCACCGGTTCGCCTTTCCAGTACAGGATTATCCCGCCCATGGAAACCGAGATCCCAATCCCCAAAAACTTCGAGTTGCGCCACCAATTGCGCAACCGGGTACGCATCGTTTCGCGTGTGTTGGCCGACGACCCGGAACGCGGATATATCCTGGAAATTTTGCTGAAAAAGCGCCCGGAAATTAAACGGGTGCGCTCGGTGTTTGCGATCGGTTCGGTCGTGATCGAATTCGATTCCAGCCGGCTGCCGAAGAAGAATCTGTTGATTATGCTGGACGCCGTGTTGGGTAACATCGCCCAGAAGCAGACCGATATCAAACAGGATAAACGGAAAATCATCGACGGGCCGTTGCACGATATCGATTTGGCGGTGCAGGGCATGAGTTGCGCATCCTGCGCGCTGTTGATCGAAATGGTGCTTAACCGCGACGAGCGGGTGAAGAAAGCCGGTGTCAATTTCGCTACCGAAACCGTAAACGTGCAGGGCTGTTTGAGTTCGGCTGATGTGGTGGAAATCGTCGAACGGTTGGGCTATAGCGCAATGCCGGTCGATACGCTGTCGCAACGAAAGAAACTGATCGAAAAGGAGTTGCAACGAATTGACGTGGCCCGGCGCCGATTCGTAACCGCAGGGCTGTTGAGCATACCAGTAGTGGTCTCGGCGATGGCGATGGGTAGTCGCAGCTGGCTGCACTGGTTGCAATTTGCATTAACCACCCAAGTGGTGTTCGGCTCCGGCCGCCAGTTTTTCAGCAAGGCTTATCGCTTGGCCAAACAACGGGCGGCTAACATGGACAGCCTGATCGCATTGGGCGTCGGTTCGGCTTACGGTTACAGCGTGCCGGCCTTGTTCCGCGGCCGCGG
Source organism: Methylomonas sp. EFPC3 (assembly GCF_029643245.1). Taxonomy (NCBI): domain Bacteria; kingdom Pseudomonadati; phylum Pseudomonadota; class Gammaproteobacteria; order Methylococcales; family Methylococcaceae; genus Methylomonas; species Methylomonas sp. EFPC3. The sequence goes on along the minus strand of NZ_CP116398.1, from coordinate 1,817,769 downwards.
CCACATCTATTTCGAAGCCGCCGCGGCGATTGTCACCTTCGTCTTGCTCGGCCGTTACCTGGAAGAGCGCGCCCGCGGCAAGGCCGGCGAAGCGATTCGCAAATTAGTCGATTTACAACCGCAAACCGCCACCTTGCTGCTGGAGGGCGGTAACGAGCGCCGCATCGATATAGACGATATCCGGATCGGCGATTTGCTGTTGGTGCGGCCCGGCGAGAAGATTCCGACCGACGGCTTGGTCGTCTACGGCATTTCCACCGTCGACGAAGCCATGATTACCGGCGAAAGCATGCCGGTGGTGAAGAATCCGGGCCACGCCGTGATCGGCGGTTGCGTCAACGGCAATGGCGTGTTGCATGTCAAAGCGACTGCGATTGGCATGGACACCGTGCTGGCCGGCATCGTGCACATGGTCGATCAGGCGCAGGCGACCAAATTGCCGATCCAGAAACAGGTCGACAAAATTTCGGCGGTATTCGTGCCGGTGGTCATGGGGCTTTCTGCGGCGACTCTGGCCGGTTGGCTGCTGGCCGGAGCGCCGTTCGGCTTCGCCTTCGGCAATGCGATTACGGTGCTGCTGATTGCCTGTCCGTGTGCGCTGGGATTGGCGACGCCGGCGGCGATCATGGTCGGCGCCGGCCAGGCTGCCAAGCAGGGCGTCTACATCCGCAACGGCGAAAGTCTGGAAATCGCCAGCAAACTTAACGCGATCGTGTTCGACAAAACCGGTACCATTACCGAGGGCCGGCCCAGGGTTAGCAAGCTGGTCAAAATCTCGCGGATGGCTGAGGCCAAACTGCTGTTGTTGGCGGCATCGGCTGAGAACAACTCGGAGCACTACCTGGGCAAAGCCGTGGTTGCCCACGCCCGCGAGCAGGGCGTCGAGCCGGGAGAGTGCGGCTATTTTTACAGCGAAACCGGCCGCGGCATCCGGGCCGAAGTGGCCGGACACAAAATTCTGCTGGGCAACCAGGCTTGGCTGGAAAGCCAGCAAGTGGCGGTCGAACGTCTGACTGAACACGCCGATTTGTTCGCCCGGCAGGGCCAGACTCCGGTGTACATGGCGGTGGACGGCAAAGAGGTTGCGGTATTTGCCGTGTCCGACAATCCGCGCGACGAGGCTGCAGAAGCCATCGCCCGCCTGCATCGTCTCGGTATCAAAACCATGATGGTGACCGGCGACACCGAAAAAACCGCGCATTTCATCGCCGATAAAGTTGGCATAGCCGACGTCGTCGCCAACGCCAGGCCGGAGCAAAAATTGCAAATCATCCGCCAATTGCAACAGGACGGCCGCAACGTCGGCATGATCGGCGACGGCATCAACGATGCGCCGGCACTGGCGGCGGCCAACGTCGGCTTCGCGGTCGGCGGCGGCGCCGACATTGCCATCGAATCGGCCGATTTGACTCTGGTGCAAGGCGATATCGGCAAGGTGACCGATACCATCGAGCTCAGCGCTTTTACCATCCGCGTCATCAAACAAAACCTGTTCTGGGCCTTCGGTTACAACACTGTAGCGATTCCGGTCGCGGCGCTCGGCAAACTGAATCCGATGATCGCCTCGGCCGCAATGGCATTATCCTCCGTGTCCGTCATCGTCAATTCTCTGAGATTGAACAAGTAAATGAACCACCACAATATGGAAGGGATGGATCATGCCATGCACGGCATGACCGAAATGGCTGCGGCCAGCGGATTCGATTACACCTTGGCGTTTGCCGCCGGGTTTTTGGGCAGCGGCCATTGCCTTGGTATGTGCGGGGCATTGGTATCCGGCTATTTCATGAAAGCCGGAAAAAGCAAAAGCTACCTGCCTTATCTGGCCTACCAACTGACGCGGATTTCGGTTTACGCGACGATCGGCATGCTGGCTGCGGCATTGGGCGTGGTGTTGGTATCGAGCGGCTTGTTCGGCAAGATCCAAAGTATTTTGCAGATCGCGATGGGTTTGGTGGTTATCGCGCTGGCGATGGGGGTGCTGGGCTGGATTCCCTGGCAGGGTTCTTTGCGTCTGATTCCATTGACGGTTCTGCGTAAGGGGTATGCTTCCGCCAATCAAAAAGGGCCGTTGATCGGGTCGGTGATCGCCGGCTTTCTGAATGGCCTGATGCCTTGCATGTTGACGTTTGCGATGGCGGTGAAGGCGACGACGGCAACCAGCGTGCTGGAAGGCGGCGCGTTGATGCTGGCTTTCGGTGCCGGAACGCTGCCGATGATGCTGTTCATCAGTGTCGCCTTCGGCAAAATGAGCGCCAAGCTGCGCGGCTACATGTTCAAAGCGGCAGCCCTGATCATGCTGGCCATGGGGTTAAATACCATTAACAACGGCTTGAGTTTTTATCTGGACCAGGATTTCGACCACAGCCATTTCCTGTTCTTCTTGCAGGCTGAACTCGACCGGTTGATTCTGTTCCTGGCGCAAATCATGGATTACTTGTCCGGCATGATAGACAGCATTCGCAACAAGTAAGCCGCAGCGGTAAAAAGAAATGGATTAATCCGATTTTTTTTGTATAATGGCCAGCCAATTTGCTGGCGTAGCTCAGTTGGTAGAGCAGCTGATTTGTAATCAGCCGGTCGCGGGTTCGAGTCCCATCGCCAGCTCCATATATATTAAAGGCTTATGTCGAAAGACCTAGGCCTTTTTTATTGCCTTGTTCATAAAGTGTCCATTTTATAATGGCACTTTAAATCACTGTCGACTTGGTTGCTTACCCATCAGGTAGCGCGCGTCCAGGCTTTTGCTGGGCGTTTGATCCTGTTGCCGATAAACGCTATAAAATTCGATGCTGAAAACAAGCGACATCCTCAGCGTTAAATGTAACGAAAAAGGAGGCTCTAAAATGATCCAGTTACCACAACCTACTGAAACGCTGTTAATCAACGCCGCAACTGTTGCTGGTCAATCGCCGTTAACGTTTCTCGATAACCTATTACGAGAATACCTCGATGATCAAGCCGACATCCAGGCCGCCGCCCAGTCATTGACCGAACCCGGCGAAATCAGCCTGGACGAGATGCGTTTGAAATATGACCTATAGCGTTGTATTCAAACCAAGCGCCGAAAAAGCCTTTTCAAAACTTCCAAACGAGATTCAAAAGCGCCTCTATGCGGCGGCTTGCGATTTAGCCGAAAATCCACGGCCGCCAGGCTTCAAGAAACTGCACGGCGTTGATGATCTTTACCGCATCCGCGTAGGAGATTACCGGATGGTCTATACCATCGAAGATTGTCAATTAAAAATCCTTGTGGTTGCCATCGGCCACCGTCGAGAAATCTATCGTTAGCCAGAGCGCTAGCTGATTGTTTCGTTTAAGGAGCTGTGATTATGAAATGTCCATCCTGTGCGGTTGGCGAGCTGGTACACGATACCCGTGACGTGCCTTACACCTATAAAGGCGGAACTACCGTAATTCCGTTGGTGACTGGCGATTTTTGCCCGGCCTGCGATGAAGTGATTACCGATGCGGAAGAATCCAAACGCACCATGGCTTTGATGCTGGAATTCAACAAGCAGGTCAATGCCTCGATTGTAGACCCCGGCTTTATCGCCAGCGTTCGCAAGAAACTGGCACTCGACCAGCGAGAAGCGTCGGAGATTTTCGGCGGCGGTATCAATGCCTTTTCCCGCTACGAGAACGGCAAGACCAAGCCACCGCTGGCCCTGGTGAAATTGCTAAAAGTCCTAGACCGCCATCCGGAGTTGTTGGACGAGATACGGGCAGCATAAGCCCATTGTTGGACGTTGTCCCATGGGACGCTGGCGGGACACTTACGGATAATTCCTGAACCGGATATGAATTATTGCATTTGTTGTGCATTACTTCACCTGTTAGAGTTGCGATCCTTTTAACTTACATGGTCAGTTGGTGATGAAGACTAAATTCGTTTTGTCGATCTTAGTAGCGTTTGGTTGGATGGGTGTGGCTCCAGTATCCCAAGCGGAGCTCGTTTATAAATTCTCAGGGCATATAACGCTGATCGAGTCCGATAGTGCGGGATTAATTGCCGCAGCTGGATTAAGCGTTGGCAGCGACATTCACTACGCTTTTTCAGTCGACTTTAACCGTCAGGCCGTGATTACGCACTATGACGGAAGCATTGAAGAACTAGAAGATCTTCCTCGTCCGGGAGAGCAAGGTAACATCTACGCGGATTTGTTTTATGCAAATTTCTTAGAAGGTGTTTTCATAAAGGACCCGGTTGCTTCAACCATGCAATGGCCAAACGGCGCCTCAAAGAACGATGGCGGTATTTACTCAACAAATCCATTATTTTCATCCGGCTCTTTCTTTCACGATGGCGGTTACTACACTATGTCAGTGTTTGGAGAAAACCATCCTCAATTTTGGAAGGTTGGCGATCAAGTAAACGTTTTCAGTGGTGCAAATGTTCTTGACGGCCGCTTTTCGGGTTTTCGCGGCGTAGTGACCCTGGACCAAATCTCTCAAGTTCCTTTACCTTCCCTCGCCTGGATGTTTGGGGCGATTGTTATGGTTATGTTTAAAAGAGAGAGGTACTCTTTCAGAATACGAGCCGGGGTATAACCAGACCAAGACAAAGGCCCAGCCATTGATTGGGCCTTTTTTTGTTGGTTTTATCGGCCCATTTTGCTAAGCGGATTCAACTTGAGTGAGCCGTTGCCTAGGATTTTTTGCAAGGTCAGGATATTGCCGCCTTTCATCATAAAATGACTGGCGAAAGTGTGTCGCAAGACGTGGGTTAGCTGGCCCTTGCCGTTTGGCGGATAATGGCGATCAAGCGTAGAGCCGGAACGGTGCGGCCGAAGCGGAAGCTCAGCGGCCGGGGCAAAGCAAAGCGGCTGCCCGGCTGGCAGCGGCGTTGCGCCGGCATCGAATCGACCGCAATTCTCAATCCGCTTGCCCGACTGGGTATCGAGACCATGGCAAATCCAATCGAATTGACCACTCCTTCCGCATCGATGGCGGCCAAGCTTCGGCGGTGGCGGTTTCCGTTGTTGTTTGCCGGCATCTACGGTTTGATGCATCGGGCTTATTTCCAAATTCCGGACGAGGTCTTGCGGGACACGCTTTACCATTGGGGCCTGGTGCGGCCCGATGCGGCCTTGATCGATCTATTGGCGCCGGGCGAACGGGTGGCGGCCGTCGGTAACCATTTGGTTTCGGCGCGGGCAAACTTGGAGGTCGTGCGTGGATGCGACGGTTCCGGTGCACTGTTTCTGGTGGTGTCGGCCATGCTGGCGTATCCGGCTGAGCTTGGTCGCAAACTGGCCGGCGTATTGGCTGCGGCGGTTTTCATGTATCTGCTCAACCTGCTGCGCATCGCCGCGATTTATGTTGTCGTTGCCTATTATCCGGCTTGGTTTCTGCCGGCCCATACCTATTTTGCGCCGACCTTGATCGTCGTGTTGGGCTGCTTGTTTTTTGCCTGGTGGGCGGCGTGGGGAGGTGCGGATGCCGATGGAAACCGCAGCGTTAGTTAAATTCAGCACCAGGCTGCTGCTGGTCTGGTTGGCGCTGTCGGTATCGGCTTTCATATTTCGCCAGCCCTTGGGCGAGTTTTTACTGCCATTCGTCGACTTCGGCATGCGCGAGTGGAGCCGGGATTTTGCGCCGGGGTTGGCTTTGGCCGCCAACGACGGCGACTATTTGATTTCGGTATCGGCTTGGGTGTTGCGGCCGATTCCGGTAGTAGCCGGCTATACCGTCAATCCCGGCGCCCAGATGACGGCCGGCACCCATCTGACCCATACCCTGGTACCGCCGGTGATCACCTTGTCCCTGGTACTGGCTTGGCCGGGAACGACCTGGGCGCAACGCGGCATCGCCGCCATCGGCGGTATTGTGCAGTCGTTACTGCTGGTAACCGTTACGGTGCCGTTACTGTTGCTGGGCAACCTGGAGATGATGTTTCAAAACATGGCCGAACAGGCCGGCCGCGTCAGACCTGTGCCGTTCAGCTTGGATGTCATGCTTTTTCTGGAGGGCGGCGGGCGTTGGCTGTTGGCCGTGCTGGCCGGGCTGCTGAGCGTCCGTGCCGGTCAACTTCTGGCCGGCCGGTGGCAAGCAACCGGCTGAACGGCCCGGCTGGAAGCGGGCTTGTACTCAACCCGGCAGAGGGGCGGCGTCGCGGCCGAGCAAGCGCTGGCCGATGGCGGCCAGCCCCACGGCGAATAACCAATAAGCCGGCTCGGGTAACGGTACTTGGCGGGCGGGTGTGGTGGCCGCCACTTCCCAACCGATGTCGGAGAGCGCCGCCAGATCCAGGTCGGTAAAATTCTTGCGGGTGCCGGCGGCGATATTCGGCGTCATTGCCGCTTGGTAGCTGCCCAGGCCGTTGATGGTACTGGTTTGCCCGGATTGCCAATGCGCGGCGTCGGCCGACAGCAGCACGTCCTGACCGCCGTTGACCAATTTCGATTCCAGGCCGGTGAATTTGCCGCCTTGCAGCCAGCGGCTCCAGGAATTGGCGGCGCCGATGCCGAGCACGTGCCCCAATTCGTGCAAGGCCACCGAGTAAAAATCGAAGCCGCTAAACGACTCGGTGCTGGCGGGATCGCTATCGAAATACCAGGCCGAATCGGCGTCGAAACTGATAGACCCGCCCCAGGTGGCAAAATCCGTTGGCGGATTGGTTTGGGCGCCGCTCTCGCCGCGATAGGCGGCCTGATTCAAGAAGCTCTGGGTGCCGGAGATGCTGTAGCCGCCCGGTCCGCCCAAGCCCAGCGAGTTGCCGCCCAAGTCGCGGCCGCCGACGAATACGGTCAGCGTGTCGGCGGCAACGTCGAACGATGCCAAATTTGCGGTCGCGCCGCTGTCCGGCCGGCTGAAGACCGCAGTGAACTGGTTGCTGCCGTTGGAATCGATAGCCGCCAGAGTGTCTTGCAGCATTGCCGAGAAATATTGGCCCGCCGCATCCAGCGTGGTGCGTCTGGACAGATTGCTGCCGGAAAAGAAGCCGCCGTCGTAGCTGTAGTCGAAATGGATGGTGACAGCCGCCGCCGGGCCGGCCAGTAAACCGGCCAGCATTGCCGGCAACAAAATCGAATTCCTGTTTTTCAAAACAATCTCCTCGCATAGTGCATTAAGGTCAGGCGGCGCCGGCTGGAAAAACGTCGGCCGCCACGCTGCAGCGTGCCCATTCGATCGGCACTGCGACTTCCGCGGAACAGCAAAGGCGGGATACGCCGCAGCCGCCTTGGCCAAGCCCGAGCCGTTGGCCAAAGCTTGACGCGTCGATTTTACCGGGCGATGAAAATCCGTTTGCCGCTCGGCATTGCAGCATGACTTTGTGATGCGGTTCAAATAAAATGGGCGAGAATACTCCGGTATTTTTTAGGGTATTGTTAGCCAAATTCGAGGGGGAATCGATATGAAACTTCAAATTATTGCTGCGCTGTTATTGACGGCGGACATGGCGGCTGCCAACGCTTCCTACACCACGCTGACCTTGCCCAGCCTCAACGCGGATATCAGAACCTGGACCGACGGGAGCAGTTACAACGGCCTGTTCCCCGGTACGCAGACCTTCAACGGCGTGCCGTTTCAACTGGCGGTCGATGGCGACGGCAACACCGCCTTCCATAACAGCCAGATCGATATTCCGGTCAATATCTTCGGCGTCACCCAGGCGTTTACCTTGATCAATACCGCATTCGGCGCCGATGGCGCCAACGTCGGCTACGTCAGCTTCAGCGGTAGTTTGGGTGACGTCTACACCGTGGACCTGATCGAAGGCCAAAACGTCCGCGACCATTACGACGGCGCATTCACTAACGCCATCAACGGCGTCGACGCAATCCCGGCATTTTCCGCCGGCAGCGGTCGGGCCCGGTTGGACCAGCAGATTTTCAATTTACCGGCGGCGTTCGCCAACCAAACTTTGCTCAGTATCCGCTTCCATTCCAACCAACAAGGCTTGGCCGGCGAGCCGTTCATCGCTGCGGCTACCGTGGCGGCGGTGCCGCTGCCGTCGGCGGTTTGGTTGTTCGGTACGGTTTTGGCCGGCGGCATCGGTTGGGCTAAACGCCGCGGCTAAGACAAGCCGCCGGCAAATGTCAGCGCGCCGAGCCGCCCGGCTTGGCGCTCTGCTTTGTCCGCTCGCCGCGCCTACCAAATATTCCCGGCGCCTGGGGTATAAGTCGCTGCCACGACATTATTCGCAATCAGCGTTTCGCATTGGATGATGTTGGCGGCCTTCACGTTGTTGGCATTGATAGTTACCAGACTCGCGTTGACTTCGACGTTCGCGGCAGCGCTGATCCGAAGCGATCCGTCGGGCGCGATTTGAATGACTTGCTCCAGCGCCGCCAAGCGTTGTTCCAGCTCGGCGATCCGCTCCAACGCTTGCCGCAAGCGGCGCGCGTCTGCGCTAAAGCCGGTTTTGGGTTTCAGGCGCGTGCCGGCTTTGCTTGCTGCGGGTTTGGGTCCGATCTTCATGCTTGTTCCTTTCGTTTTAGTGTTGTCGTTGCCGGCTGCAGCCAGCCAATCAGCCGCAACCAGTCCCCATTTTTCCGCAAAGTACTGCCGGCATCGGTCGCCGGTCAATGAATTTTGTTTCGGCAACGGGCCGAAGGCGACGTTCGATCGCTTTGCCGACGCCGGGGTTACAATCGGCATTACATGTTTGCATCAGGAGAACGCGGTGAAAATCGGATTGAACGGCCAAATTTTTCTCGGGGCGGCGCTGGGTATCGCGCTGGGCATCGGTTTCGCCGGATTGGGGCCGGAGGCGCCGCTTAGCCGGCAGGGGCTTTATCTGCTGGGTTTGGTCGGCACTTTGTTTGTCGATCTGTTGAAAATGGTGCTGGTGCCGCTGGTGTTTACCTCGATCGCAGTCGGCGTTGCCAATTTGCGCTTGCACAGTCAGCTACACCGGGTGTGGATCGCAACGCTGGGCTTTTTCGTGTTGTCGATGGCGTTGGCGATCCTGCTCGGGCTGGGAGCGGCGATTTGGTTCGAACCCGGCAAAGGTCTGAATTTGGAGCTGTTCCAGCACGCCAGCCAAGGTTTTAGCGCCAAACAGATGAGTTTCCCCGAATTTATCGCCAGTTTCCTGCACGGCCTGTTCCTCAACCCGTTTGCCGCGTTGGCGCAGGCCAACGTGCTGGCGATAGTGGTGTTTGCGCTGCTGTTGGGAATTGCGCTGGTGGTCGGCGGCGACCGTTACCGCAACATCCTGTTATTGCTGCAGGAAGGGCTGGAATTGATGTTGCGCCTGGTCGGCTGGATCATGCGGCTGGCGCCGTTCGGGATTTGCGCCTTGCTGGCGCAGTTGCTGGCGACACAGAACATGGCTTTGTTGAGCAGTTTGGCCCAATTCGTCGCGGTCGTGATCGGTACCACCTTGCTGCATGGTTTCGTGGTGTTGCCGGGCTTGTTATTCCTGGCGACCGGCGTCTCGCCGCTGAAGTTTTTCCGCGGCGCACGTGCCGCGCTGCTCACCGCCTTTGCCACCAGTTCCAGCTCGGCGACGCTGCCGGTAACCTTGCGTTGCGCCGAGCAGCATCTACACGTCAAGCCTAGTATTGCCGGTTTTGTAATCCCGCTTGGTGCCACCGTCAATATGGACGGCACTGCACTGTACGAGGCGGCCGCGGCGTTGTTTGTCGCCAATCTGGCCGGGATCGAGTTGGATTTGGCGCAGCAACTGATCGTCTGTTTTACGACGATGGTGGCTGCCATCGGCGCGCCGGGCATACCCAGCGCCGGGATGGTGACCATGGTGATGGTCTTGCAAGCCGTCGGTTTGCCGGCCGAAGCGGTCGCGATTTTATTGCCGGTGGACCGGGTGCTGGATACGGTCCGCACTATGGTCAATGTCGAGGGCGATATGGTGGGGTGCTTGATCGTCCAGCGCTTTGCCGAGGCCTGAACCCCAAGCGGCATCCGGGCTCACGACGGCACCACCTTATTGCGGCCGCTTTGTTTGGCTTGATAGAGCGCTTTATCGGCCCTGACCAGAAAACTTTCTGAATCGTCGCCCTGCTGCAAACGGGCGACGCCGATCGACAGTGTGATTTTGCCCAGCGGCTGGTTGTCGTTCTTGCGCTGCAGCTTGCTGGCTTCCATGGCGCTACGGATGTTCTCCGAGATTTGTATCGCCCGATCCGGGCTGGTATTCGGCATGATGATGGCAAGCTCTTCGCCGCCGTAGCGGGCGACGTGGTGATGGTCTTCGGCGTGTTTTTTCATCAGCGTGGCGACGTATTTGATTACGTTATCGCCGATGGTATGGCCGTAGGTATCGTTGATGCGTTTGAAATGGTCGATATCCAGCATCGACAGGCAGGCGGTTTCCGGCGCCGAGCGTTCGACGATCTCCGCCAGGGTCATATCGAAAGCGCGCCGGTTCAATAAACCGGTCAAGCCGTCGGTGGTGGCGATCTGTTTCACCTGGGCCAGCTCTTCCCGCAGTTGTTCCATTTCCCGGTTGGCTTCGGTTAACTTGGTCTGCATGGCCTGGCTGGTCAGTGCCAGCGATTTGGTTTCCTGGATGATTTCCTGCAGTACCGTTTTCAAGCCGTCGGATGCGGAAAAGTTTTCCAGAATCACCGACTTTTTCTGGAAGCTGTCGTTGGTTTCCTCGGCCTTGTTGTAAGTGTCGTTGATCGCGCTGGTGGCTTGTTCGATGACCTTGTGCAACTGGCGGTTGATCTGCTCGAACGATTCCAGCGAGGCGTTGCAAATATGGGTTTTATACAGCTCGACGCTGGTTTCGTAGTCGAACTTTTTCTGCTCGGAAATCAACGCATTGACCGCCCGGCTCAGGCTGGCATTGTTTTCGGCGACATAGTCGTACCAGATCGCGTAATTGATCGGATTGGCCGCGATATTGTGCCGAACCAGCAGCGGCAGAATCTGTTTCAGATAGTTGGCGTTTACGTTGGGAGAAAAATCGTAAATAGGCAGGAAAGGGGAGCTTTTACTCATGCGATTTTGTCGGTAAACGTAGGGTCGGGGTGAAGCTTATCAGACCGCAGGTTTTGTAGTCCATTGCTTACATCAGCCTAGGCTAAAATACGGATTTATCAAGCTCTGCGACGCGGCCGCGGCCGGTCTGCTCCGGGAGGCTTTGGAAACCGGCGCCGATCGGGACGGCGCACTGCCGGCATCGGCAGAATTTGGCGGCAAATCAGCCGGGTCGAGCGGACCCAACGACAAAAACAGTTTGCGCGCCGCGGCGATTTCGATAAAATGCGCGGCCTCGAGTCGGGTGCTTAGCTCAGCTGGGAGAGCATCGCCCTTACAAGGCGAGGGTCGGGGGTTCGAACCCCTCAGCACCCACCAGACTCGAAGTTTCAATATCGTTGCAGCCGGTTCCGGCCTGCACCTGATTCTACTCTCGATCATTCGACTCGCAGAGTCAGCTCTCGATTTGGGTTGCCTGCCTCGGCATTTAATCACGACTCAACCTTGTCTTGTTCCTATTCAAGCTTCTGATAACGCCAGCCGCTCGGCCAGCATAGCCATTTGCTCGTCCGCCAGCTCGATGTCGAAATGGCCGCCCAGCAAATCGCCCAAATGCGCCCGACTGTTAACCGGCGTGCTGATCTGTTCTCCGGCATGGAATCGGGAAAAGTTGGTATTGAACAACTGTACCCAGCCCGAGGCGGTATTGCGGCAAATCAACAGATTTTGCGACAGCAGCGACTGATCCCAGGTCGTGCAGACCAGATTGGCCGCTTCCAGGTCGCAGCGCTGCACTCTGGAGCGGTCGAAACTGTACAGCGCAAACCATTCGCCGTCTTGCTGCCGTTCCAGCACGGTTTCCCCCGATGCCGCCTCCAAACGCAAGCGAAACCGGTTATGGTCCAGCGTTTGTTCCTGCTCGGTGCCCAGCCGCAACGGCCGGTAGTGGCTGGGGCCGCCGAAACCGACATCGACCAGCCAGGATTCGCCGTCGGCCTCGACGATAAAGGCCAAATGCAGCCTCGGCCCGCCTTCGCTGCGGCCCATCCGCACCCGCGCCATGATCGGCTGGTAGCTAAATCCCAGTTCGATTAGCGCCTGCTCGAATAAGCCGTTCAGCTCGAAGCAATACCCGCCGCGCCGGCTGGCGACGATCTTGGTCATCAACGCCGCCGGTGCCAAATCGGGCAGCAAGCCCAACAGCGGGTTGATGTTCTCGAACGGAATCGCGCCGAGTTGCGCCTGTTGCAAAGCGCTCAGGCCGGCCAGGGTGGGTTCGGGGCGGGCTATGCCGATGCGGTTAAGGTAAGCGTTGAAGTCGAAACTCATGGTCGTTGGTTTTGTCGCGGTTAAGCGGGTTGATTAGGCGCAGTTTGCGCTTACGTATTTAAGTTGCGGCCGCGGCGATCTTATCCGCCGGTCGTTAAAACAAAGTCTCTCAAACCTGTAGCGGGATTATTCTAGCCTGCACTCGGTCGGATATGATCAGTTCGGCGACGGTGATCGGCAATTTAAAGCGGCGCGGACCGGCGCTGCCGGGGTTTACATACAACACGCCGTCCCGTTCCGTAATCGCCGGCCGGTGGGAATGGCCGGAAATCACAACCCGAATCCCGGCTGCCGCCGGATCAAGGGCGAGTTCGGCCAGATCGTGGATCAGGTAAATGCCGGTTTGCGCCAGCGTCAAACGGGCGGATTCAGGTAATTCCTCGGCCCATGCGCCTTTATCGTTATTGCCGCGCACCGCCGTCACCGGCGCCAACTCCCTTAGCCCTTGCAACACCTCCGGCTTGCCGACGTCGCCGGCATGCAAAATCCGCTCGCAGCCGCCAAGCGCCGCCAGCGCTTCGGGGCGCAGCAGGCCGTGGGTGTCCGAGATGATGCCGAGGCGGTGGTTCACAGTGGGAACAGATAATCCGTTTTTTGGAGTTTTATGCAATGGAAGGGCAATCGAATCGGCATGCAAAGTCTATCGGCTGAAATATATGTTCAATGTTTTTTCGACAGTTTTCGGCCGATTGCGGGCGGCCCTTTAAATTTTTGATCGTCCGGTTAAGTGTATTTAGCAGAACTAGCCTTATGCCGGTAGTCATCGGGTTGCTGCAAAAGTTTGGATTACAGGGCGTGTTGCTGCCATTTTTAAGACTATCCGGAAGCCAATACCCAAAGCGGTAGACTCGGGTGTGCTACCAGTGCTTCCAAGGACACCTGACGGCAGATTTAGGTAGGCGGTGGCCTCTTAAGCCCCCCAGCGGCTTTGCGGACAAACTTTCCAGGTCGCCTGCCCGGTCATTCATTCGACTAATGATCGGTGACATAAAAGTTTCGACTGGCCCAGTTCATGCATGCATAAATAGCTATGGCGTTTTGCCTTTACTACATCCCCTTGGAGGACACATGCTACGCTCCCTAACCGCAGTTCTATTTATGATACTCCTGCCTCTGCACAGTAGCAGCGCTGCTTCGCTCGTCACCGATGCTAACGGTATCTTGACTGGCGCACGCGGCATATTAGTCGGGGTAAACAAATACGATGTATTCTTCGGTGACGGCTCGTGCGTGGGATTGTTTAGCGGCTGTGATGAGCAGAGTGATTTCCCGTTTATAGCTACTGACGCTTATCTTGCGGTTGACGCATTGTTAGCGCTTTTAATATCCGATGCTCGTTTCGTCCAAGACCCGTCGAGGATTTCCGGTTGTGTGGCGTCTACATTCGGCAACTGTATATTACTAACCCCATACACCCCATCCATTTTCCAACGAAACGTCGTCGACATATATGGACTAGTACTCCCAACTGATAGACAACCTTTCATTGGGTATACAGAAAACATAAGCAATAGTGACACATCCCGTGCGTCCGGCCGCACGTATGCGATCTGGACAAAAAGCCAACCGGCGACCGTCCCCGAACCTAGCACCCTGATGCTGCTCGGGATCGGTCTGTTAAGTCAACGATGGTTGCGTACACGGGGCAAAAGGGTTCCTGTTTAACAATATCGCCCAATCCGGCAGCTCGCGTAGCTCCGAATAGCGCAGCGTATTCGGAGGAATGAAGGCCTCAAATTCGTCCGATTACGTTTCACTAATCGGACCTACTGCCCTGTCAGGGCAAGCGGTTGCAGGTTTGGTTTAAGGCTATTCCCCTCACCCCAGCCCTCTCCCGCGAGGAGAGGGGGCTTTCACGACCGTCACTAGGTCTGAAGGATGTGCTGAACAAGCTCGCGTAGCTCCGAATAGCGCAGCGTATTCGGAGGAATGAAGGCCTCAAATTCGTCCGATTACGTTTCACTAATCGGACCTACGGCCCTGCAAAACTAAGGATTAAGCGGCGTTTCGCTGCCCTTTTTACGACCATCCGGAAGCCAATACCCAAAGCGGTAGACTCGGGTGTGCCACCAGTGCTTCCAAGGGCACCTGACGGCAGATTTAGGTAGGCGATGGCCTCATTAAGCCCCCATCGGCTTTGCGTACAAATTTTCCACGTCGCCTGCTCGGTCATTCATTCGACTAATAATCGGTGACATAAAAGTTTCGACTGGCCCAGTTCATGCTTGCAAAGATAGCCAGGCGATTTGCCTTTACTACATCCCCCTTGGAGGACACATGCTACGCACCCTAACCGCGGTTTTATTTCTGTTGATGCTGCCCCTGCACAGTAGCAGCGCTGCTTCGCTCGTCACCGACGCTAACGGTATATTGACTGGCGCACGCGGCATATTAGTCGGGGTAAACAAATACGATGTACTCATCGGAGACGGCTCGTGCGTGGGATTGTTTAGCGGCTGTGATGAGCAGAGTGATTTTCCATTTATGCCTACTGAATCCATACAGGCTCGCACGGCGTTGCTTGACTTAATAATCACGGACGGGCGCTTTTTAAATAGCCCTTCGTTGATTAACGGTTGCTCAAGCGCTACATGCGCTATTCTAACCCCACAAATGGTAATCATAAGCACGACACAGTTGGCTACGTCAGTTGTGCAACTAGACGATCGTATACGGCCCGCGACATTGAATAGATTTATCGATAGGTCAAGCGACAGCAAGCTATCCGATATTGAGACATGGGCGATATGGGTACAACGTCCAACCAACAACGTCCCCGAGCCTAGCACCCTGATGCTGCTCGGGATCGGTCTTTTAAGTCAACGATGGTTGCGTACTCGGGGCAAAAGGGTTCCTGTTTAACAATGTCGCTCAATTCGGCAGCTCGCGTAGCTCCGAATAGCGCAGCGTATTCGGAGGAATGAAGGCCTCAAATTCGTCCGATTACGTTTCACTAATCGGACCTACTGCCCTGTCAGGGCAAGCGGTTGCAGGTTTGGTTTAAGGCTATTCCCCTCACCCCAGCCCTCTCCCGCGAGGAGAGGGGGGGGCACGACAGTCTGTTTAGGTCTGTAGGATGTGCTGAACACCGTGAAGCGCATCGTTCGCGGACGGTGCGGTTCGTAAACTCACCACACCCTACATCGGCTTTAGGGTCGCGTAGCAGTTTTGATTGAGCTGCGTGTATGGGCTGATGGCTGGGTAGTAGCCCTTGACATCGGTTTTGCAGACAAAGCGGTAGTCGCCCAGCTTGGCCTGGATCTGGGTCACGGCGCGCTTGGGGCCGCCATGGCCTTTGACATGCACGCAGGTCGGCGACACGGTCAGCCTGTCCTGCAGCAAAGCGCTCAACAGCTTGATGACCACCGCGTCTTCAGCCGACCATAGATGCACGACCTGACCATCGGTTTTGCACAGCCGATGCTGCGGGGAAAATCGATAGTCACCGCTCTGAATCTTCGCCAATAGCCCGCTTTTGCGCGCCGGCCAATGCCGTCGCCAGTGCCGGATATCGGCATCCGCAGGAAACTGCCGGCGTTGCCGGCAGACCGCCTGCTGTAAGTGCGCAGGCGTGAGGGGTAAAGCTCTGGCGTTAGCGGGTTTTTGCGGTGTCGACATCGTCGAATCCGTGGGTGTCAGCTTTTTATGCACATCAATCGACGGCAGTGGCCGATTTTAAATAGTGGAGTGTCAAGTTAAAAATCATAGTTTTGTTTGATTTCAATCAATTA
This sequence comes from Methylomonas sp. EFPC3, assembly GCF_029643245.1. Taxonomy (NCBI): domain Bacteria; kingdom Pseudomonadati; phylum Pseudomonadota; class Gammaproteobacteria; order Methylococcales; family Methylococcaceae; genus Methylomonas; species Methylomonas sp. EFPC3. The sequence continues at coordinate 1,801,813 of NZ_CP116398.1, read as the reverse complement.
AAACCGATTTTCACATCCATCAGGGTGACTGTGCCTCTGTCGGTTTTTTTTACAAAATGGCCGTTTTGGTATGAGGCATTTCACATTTTTTGGCAATCTGCCCGATAGAACAGTGGCTTTTGCTGCGGCTTTTGTGATTGCTTTCGGCGATGAAATCAACCGCCAAGGCATTGGGGCTTCGAAGCTGAGGCATTGACGGGCGTTTGGCGCACCACGATTTCGTCGCCGAGGCGCAAAATTGCCACGCGGTCGGCATCAGCACGAACGTCCTCGGCTAAACGGCAGGTTTGGCTGTGCAGGCCTAGATGACGCCGCTGTATCCTTCAATAATCCTTGGGCAAGCGCGCGACCAACTCGTCCCAACGGATCACGATCTCCGGCAGAATGCCGACCTGAGTTTCGCCTTCCAGCGGGTACAGCTCGGGTTTGCCGTATTCGCCGTTTTGCAGCTTGTAGACGAACAGCAGGCGGTCGATGGGATGCACCAGCCAGTATTCGCGCACACCATGGCGTTGGTAGAGATCGCGTTTTTTGATCTGGTCGTGACTGGCAGTGGACGGCGACAACACTTCCACGACCCAGTCCGGCGCACCGCGCACGCCGCGTCTGTCCAGTTTGTTGGCGTCGCAGACGACTAACACATCGGGTTGTACGACGCTGGTTATCAGTTCGTCTGCTTCGTCGTGGCTCGGTAGGCGTACGTCCAGCGGCGCGATGAAGGCGCCGCTGGAACTGCCTTGCAATGCGTTGGCGGTTTGACAATAAATTTCCCCGGCAACGTCTTGATGGGCCAAATCGGGTGTCGGCGACATCAGATAGGCGGCGCCGTCGATCAGTTCGTAGCGCACGTCGTCCAGCCATTGTCGATATTCGCCGTAGGTGTGTTGTTGCCGGTCTTTTAGCGCTAGAGCCATGGCTCGTCTCCTTCGTCTACCCTTTATGGGACTGATCCCAATCAGCAGTCCATCGTGCGGCGGCAAGTCGCATCAACTGAAAAACCGCTTTAAATAAGCCCCAGTATGCGAAGTCTTATGCTTGGCAATCTGCTTGGGCGTGCCTTCCGCGACTAGCGTGCCGCCGCCGCTGCCGCCTTCCGGGCCCATGTCGACGATCCAGTCGGCGGTCTTGATCACGTCCAGATTGTGTTCGATCACGATCAGGGTGTTGCCGTGGTCGCGCAACGTGTGCAGCACGCTCAGCAATTGCTTGATGTCATGAAAGTGCAGGCCGGTGGTCGGTTCGTCGAGGATGTACAGCGTGGTGCCGGTGTCGCGTTTCGATAGTTCTTTCGCCAGTTTGACCCGCTGCGCTTCGCCGCCGGACAGGGTCACTGCGTTCTGGCCGAGGGTGATGTAGCTTAGGCCCACGTCGATCAAGGTTTGCAGCTTGCGCGCCAGGCTGGGGATGGCCGAGAAAAACGCCGCGGCGTCTTCGACCGTCATTTCCAGCACTTCGTGGATGGTCTTGCCTTTGTAGCGGATTTCCAGGGTTTCCCGGTTGTAGCGCTTGCCGTGGCAGATGTCGCAAGGTACGAAGATGTCGGGCAAAAAGTGCATTTCCACTTTGATCACACCGTCGCCGGCGCAGGCTTCGCAGCGGCCGCCCTTGACGTTGAAGCTGAAGCGGCCGGGGTTGTAGCCGCGCGAGCGGGCTTCCGGCACCGCGGCAAACAATTCGCGGATCGGCGTGAAAATGCCGGTGTAGGTGGCCGGATTCGATCTTGGCGTGCGGCCGATCGGGCTTTGGTCGATGTCGACTACCTTGTCGAACTGCTCCAGGCCTGCGATGGCCTCGCATGGCGCCGGGATGCAACTGGCGCCGTTGATGACGCGGGCGGCATGGCTGTATAGCGTATCGTTGATCAAGGTCGACTTGCCAGAGCCGGACACGCCGGTGACGCAGGTCAACAGCCCCACCGGAAAACTGGCCGTGACGTTTTTCAGGTTGTTGCCGCTGGCGCCTTTGATCGTTAATTGCCGGGCCGGATCGTTGGGCGTGGTTTTGTTCGGTACCGCAATGGTTTCCGCGCCGGACAGGTATTGGCCGGTCAGCGAGTTGGCGTCGGCCAGAATTTGCGCCGGCGTGCCTTGCGCAACGATCTGCCCGCCGTGTACGCCGGCGCCGGGGCCGATGTCGACGATGTGGTCGGCGGCGCGGATCGCATCTTCGTCGTGTTCGACCACGATCACGGTATTGCCGAGGTCGCGCAGTCTGAACAGCGTATTCAACAGGCGTTCGTTGTCGCGTTGATGTAAACCGATCGACGGTTCGTCGAGCACATACATCACGCCGACCAGGCCGGCGCCGATCTGCGAGGCGAGGCGGATGCGCTGGGCTTCGCCGCCGGACAGCGTATCGGCGCTGCGGTCCAGGGTCAGGTAATCCAGACCGACGTTGACCAGAAATTCCAGTCGCTCCTGAATCTCTTTGTTAATTTTGGCGGCAATCTCGCCGCGGTGGCCGGCGATGGTCAAGGCCTGGAAAAAATGCAAGGCGTCGCGGATCGGCAGCCGGGTCAAATGGTGCAAGGGCTGGTCCTCGACGAACACATTGCGGGCGCCGATGTTCAGCCGGGCGCCGTCGCAGACCGAGCAGGTCTGTTGCGCCAGATATTTCGCCAGTTCGTCGCGGACCATTTGCGAGTCGCTCTCCCGGTAGCGGCGCTCCATGTTGGGAATGATGCCTTCGAACGGATGGCGCGACACTTTGGGTTTGGCGTTACCCATCTGGAACTGAAACTCGATGTTTTCGTTGCCGCTGCCGTAAAGTATGATGGCTTGCACGTCGCGCGGAATCTTGGCGAATGGCGCTTCCGGATCGAAGTTGTAATGGGCGGCCAGCGCGCAAATGATCTGGTAGTAATAGGCGTTACGCCGGTCCCAGCCGCGCACAGCGCCGCCGGCCAGACTGATGTCCGGGTTGTGTACCACCAATTGCGGATCGAAATGCTGGCGTACGCCGAGGCCGTCGCAACTCGGGCAGGCGCCTTTCGGGTTGTTGAACGAGAAGATGCGCGGCTCCAGCTCGCTGAGGCTGTAGCCGCAGTGCGGGCAGGCGTAACGCTCGGAAAACAGCAATTGCTGATCGGTTTCCATCGACGCGGCAATCGCCAGGCCTTCCGACAGCCTTAGCGCGGTCTCGAACGATTCGGCCAAACGCAACTGAATGTCGTCCCTGATTTTAAAGCGGTCGACGATGACTTCGATGGTGTGCTTTTTCTTTAAATCCAGGGCTGGCGGTTCGTCCAGTTCGTAGACTTCGCCGTCGATGCGGGCGCGCAAAAAGCCTTGCGCCTTCAAGTCTTCCAGCAATAAGACGTGCTCGCCCTTGCGATCGTTAATCACCGGCGCCAGCAGCATCCAGCGCTCGCCTTCCGGCTGCGCCAGCACCTGATCGACCATCTGGCTGACGGTCTGCGCCTGCAGCGACACGCCATGCTCCGGGCAGCGTGGAATGCCGACCCGGGCATACAGCAGCCGCAGATAATCGTAAATCTCGGTGATGGTGCCGACTGTCGAACGCGGATTGTGCGAGGTGGATTTTTGCTCGATCGAAATCGCCGGTGACAGGCCTTCGATATGGTCGACGTCCGGCTTTTCCATCATCGACAAAAATTGGCGGGCATAGGCCGACAACGACTCGACGTAGCGGCGCTGGCCCTCGGCATAAATGGTATCGAAGGCCAGCGACGACTTGCCGGAACCGGACAGGCCGGTGATGACGATCAATTTGTCGCGCGGCAGGTCGAGGTCGATGTTTTTCAGATTATGGGTGCGGGCGCCGCGTATGCTGATGGTGTCCACTGCGGTAAAGTCCTGGGATTTTTAACAGCCGGATACTATACGGGGAATGCCGGGGCTTGGGCAAAGGGGGATTGATGACGAGGTAAAGATTTTCGTCACCCCCAAAGGCGAACCGGAACCCGGTATCGATGATGCGACAAGTACCGTTTTAACCAGCAGATACCAACTTAATGTTCTTGGGCGTTTTCGAATAACATAAGCCAAAACAGATGGATTTAGCGGAGGTGATTGTGCAAGGGGATTGGGTTCGAAAGCCAGACAGCGATGCTGCAGTGGTGTTTGTGCACGGCATATTATCCAGCGGCGAAACCTGTTGGAAACATCAAAACGGCAGTTATTGGCCCGAATTGCTGAAGCAGACCGATGCCGCCAACGGCTGGGGCATTTACGTTTACAGCTACCAAACCGGGTTTTTCAGCGGAACCTATAGTCTGAACGACGTGGTTGATGACCTGAAAGAACGCTTCTTAAATCTTGACCATTTAGCCAAACATCGGCGGATCGTGTTCGTTTGCCACAGCATGGGCGGTATCGTGGCTCGCAAATTTCTGGTTGAGCGCGTCAACGACCTTCTCGATCGGAATATCGAAGTTGGATTCTTTCTGGTCGCCTCACCTTCAATGGGCTCAGATTACGCCAATTGGCTGGCGCCATTAGCTAAGTTGCTCGGGCATACCCAAGCCGACGCCTTGCGCTTTACCCAGCAAAACAGTTGGCTCAACGGTCTTGATAAGGAGTTCCGCAATCTCAAGGAATCCGGTCGGCTGCAGCTAGTCGGTAAGGAACTGATCGAAGACAAATTTGTATTACTTCCAGGCTTGTTGCGCAAACAAGTGGTTGAGCCGTTTGCCGGTGCCCGTAATTTCGGTGAGCCTTACAAAGTACCCGGCTCCGATCATTTTTCCATCGCCAAACCTGCCGACGCGCAAGCCGTTCAGCATCGCTTACTATTGGCTTTTCTGGAAAAATTCGCGCCACGACCTTTGTCATCAACCGACACTCAGGATCAACCAACTGATGCATCAAACACTAGCAAACAGATATTTATCAGCTACAGGCATACCAAGCCCGATGAAGATTTGGCGCTTGAGTTGGAAAAGGCCTTAGTAGCGGACGGGCAACAGGTTTTTGTTGATCGCCGGATGTTGCTCGGTACGGACTGGGCGACAGAAATCGACCGGCGCCTGCGTGCCGCAGACATCTTCATCGTCCTGTTGTCGGCGGATTCGATTCGTAGCGACATGGTGAGGCAGGAAATCATGCTGGCTCATCAACTCCGACAGTTGGGTAAACTACGCATATTGCCGGTGCGTATTCGCTTTACCGGCGCGTTGCCTTACGATCTGGGCGGTTATTTAAATCCTTTGCAATATGCAGTCTGGACCGGCGAACACGCGACTTCAGATGTTGTAGCATCGATTAAACAAGCTATTCGCCAAAACACAAATCTACCCCAAGCTGGACACATTGCCGACGAGCCGGATGGTGCTGATCAAATAAGAAAATTACATGCCATTACAGAGGAATGCGGCGCCCCCTTACCCCAGGTTGATCCGAGACTACTTGAATTGGCATTGGAAAAAGGTGCCATGCGGCTTGATTCCCAGTTTTACTTACGACGTCAAGCAGATCAGAACATAGAACGTTTTCTCAGCCGAACCGGCACTACCGTTATTGTTAAAGGTGCCAGGCAGATGGGCAAAAGCTCCTTATTGGTCAGAGCCGCGGTTCAAGCCAAAAATCAGGGAAAACGGGTGTGCTCCATCGACTTTCAAGCCATCGACGAAGCACGTTTGGCTACATTGGATAACTTGTTGCTTTATCTGACCATCCGAATGGCGCGTGATTTAAAAACACCTCGCAAACCATCGGATTATTGGGACGATAATCTGGGTTCAAAGGACTGCGCGACCGATTTTATCGAAGACGCCGTGCTCGCCGATCAGGACTCCGAGGTGATTCTGTTTCTGGACGAAGCGGACCGAGTCTTTCAATATGGCTACCGCAACGATTTTTTTGGGTTGTTGCGTTCCTGGACCACACGGCGGGCTTATAAACCGGACTGGGAACGTTTCAGCTTGGTCATTGCCCATTCCACCGATCCGGTGCTGTGGATCGACGATATCACGCAATCCCCCTTCAACGTTGGCGATGCCGTAAATTTGGAGGATTTTAGTCGCGCGCAACTCCTCGAACTCAGCCAGCGTTACGGCCTAAATCTAGCCGGGAATGAAATAAATGAATTGCATGCGCTGATAGGCGGCCAACCCTACCTGAGCAGGCAGGCGCTTTACGAAATCGTCACCAAGGGGTGGGATTCGTTTAGAGAAAATGCTCCCCGTTCCAATGGTCCGTTTGGCGACCATCTGCGCCGCTTGGTCAGTGTGATTAGTCAACGGGAGGCATTGCGCACGGCGGTATTGCAAATTCTACAAGACAAACCCTGTGATGACGAAGCTGCATTCCAACGCCTGGTTGCTGCCGGTGTGGTGAAAGGTGAAACCCGTCATGACGCACGTTTGCGTTGCCATCTTTACGAAGCGTATTTCCGCCAACACTTATGAGCGAAAACGATACATTAACCAAAAACGGTTTCTACCAAGCTGGGGGGACCTTAAAAGCCGATGTTCCCAGCTACATCGAACGTCGCGCGGATCAGGAACTCTACGACAGTCTTTTAGCCAGTGAATTCTGTTACGTATTGACTCCACGGCAAATGGGCAAATCCAGCCTGATGACCCATACTGCCGCCCGCTTGCGCAAAGAGGGCCATCACGTGGCGGTGGTTGATCTCAGCGGCGTTGGCGGTGATGCCAATTCGATTACCGCTGATCAGTGGTACTACAGCCTTTGCCATCGCTTGAATAAAGAACTTAAACTGAATTTCAGTTTGTCCGATTGGTGGCAACAGCAAACCTTATTGTCACCGTTGCAACGGCTGATGAATTTCTTCGAGGAAGGCATTTTGTCGAGTCTGGCAGGCCGAGTATTTTTATTCTTCGATGAAATCGATACCACCATCAACCTATTGTTCAGCGATGATTTCTTTGCCGCGATTCGCGCCTGTTTTAACGCCAGAGCCAACGACGGCCGCTTCAATAATTTGACGTTTGTGTTGTTGGGGGTCGCCAGCCCGGCCGATTTGATTCGCGACCAAAGCCGTACGCCATTCAATATCGGTAAACGTATTGATTTGACGGATTTTCGCGACGACGAAGCCAGCCTATTCCTGGAAGGATTGCCTGGGGAGGCGAGTCAGAAGCAGGCAACCTTGCAAAGGATTCTGTGTTGGACCGGAGGCCATCCTTTTCTGACTCAGCATTTATGCTTATTGGCCGGAAAAACAACCAGCCCGCATATGTCTGTAAACGACTTCATTGACCAACTGGTCGCGGCGGAATTTTTTGGTATTGCCCGCCGCACCAAGCAAGAACACCTTAAGGTCATTAACGAACGCATCGCCCAGGCCTCGCGACGCGCCGCCATCCTCAAGGTCTATGCCAAGGTACTCAAAGGCAAGCCAATTCAAGACCAGCCACAGTCGCCCATTCATGCCGCGCTGAAACTATCCGGCCTGGTTAAAACCGATGACAGTGGTAGGCTGGCGATTCGAAACCGGATTTATCAAAAAGTCTTTGATGCCCGTTGGATTAAAAGCTTGCAACCGCCGCGCTGGATACAGCGCGGTACTCTTGCCTCTGCCCTGATTGCGGCCATTGTGTTCGGATGGTGGATAGGTTCGCAGCAACTGTCTGCCCGGGTGGGCACTGCAATTGTGCTGGCATTTTTGGGTATTGCCTATCCAGAACCCGAGATGCGGGAAATTCCGGCGGGGCACTTTCTGATCGGTTCGCCGGAAGACGAGCCAGATCGTTCATCGAACGAAGGGCCGCGGCATGAAGTCAATATCCGTCGTTTTGCGTTGGGTAAATTTGAAGTGACTTTCGATGAGTACGATGTATTTGCCTTTCTGATCGACTTTGACGGCGGTTGCCGCGATGGCCACCAAGTCGAACGGGCAAAAGATGAAGGCTGGGGGCGCGGCAAACGGCCGGTGATCAACGTCAGTTGGCGGAATGCGCAATGCTTCGCCGAATGGCTGTCAAAAAACACCGGCAAACACTACCGCTTGCCGTCGGAAGCTGAGTGGGAATATGCGGCCCGCGCGGGTAGCCAAACGGCCCGGCCATGGCCGGGCCGTGACGATGCCTCATGTCTCAACGCTAATGTCTTTGATCGCCGCCATGAACGGGAAATAAAGGATTTTTTACTGGCCCAACTCAAATCGCCTGGCATGGATGAAAAGCAGCTTGCCAGTGTCAGAGAGTTAATTGAGAGTTGGAAACCCTTTACTTGTGATGATGACTTTCCTTTTACAGCGCCGGTGGGTAGTTTTCTTGCGAACGCGTTTGCTCTAAACGACATGCTCGGCAATGTGTTGGAATGGACCCAGGACTGCTGGCATGGCGACTATGAAGACGCACCGGTTGATGGTTCGGTTTGGTCTGAAGCCAATAGCGACGATTGTAGTCAGCGCGTGATCCGCGGCGGTTCCTGGTTCGACGGACCGGCGTACCTCCGCGCGGCCTTCCGCGGCGGTTTCTACCCGGGCGGCCGGGACGACATCCTTGGCTTTCGTCTCGCCCAGGACCCTTAGCCCTTTGAGCTTTGTACTTTTTCCCTTGGTTGCGGGCCGATAGGCCCGCAACAAAATTTTCCTGGGGGTAGGCCCATGAAAGACAATACGCCGCAGGCGGTGCAGGCCGCCCATGATTTACTGGGTTGGCTGATTCCGCAGATCGACAAATTTCCGCGGGTGCGCCGCTTTACCCTGGGCGAGCGTCTGGAGTTGGTATTGCTGGAAGTGTTGGAATTGACCGTGGAAGCCGCCTTCACCCACAACAAACGCGCCGCCTTGCACAAAGCCAATCTGCGCCTGGAAGTGGTCAAGCATTTATGGCGGCTGGCCTTCGAATTGCGTACGGTGGCCTTGCGCCAGTACGAGCATGGCGCCCGCTTGTTGGATGATTTGGGTCGACAATTGGGCGGTTGGTTGCGATCTGTAGAGCAGCGCCTGACATGAAACGCCTGGGCGGACTATGGCAGCGCGTTGTCAGCTTCGATAATTTGTTGCTGGCGTTTCGTAAGGCACGGCGCGGTAAACGACAACGCCCGCCGGTGGCGGCGTTTGAATTACGCCTGGAATCCGAGTTGCTAGGCTTGCAGCGGGAAATGCTCAGTGGCGAGTACCAGCCTGGGCCGGCCCTTCGACAGGTTCAGGGCGAACGTTATTTAAGGGCCGGGTTAATAAAATCAGGCGCTTAATCGAGGATCGCGCCTTACTGGATTTGCTGGACAAAAATCATCGACCATAGTCCGCCATCAGGCTGCGATGACTATCCAGCGAATCCATTCACTTTTAGTCCACCCGGTTTGGCGTCTTGTCTCAATTCTGCCGACACTAACATCAATCAACGCAGGCCGATGGCTTCGTTCGTCTGTTCAGTTGTTGGGTGCGGTTACGTCCGGCAACAAATGCGGAAACGAGCCCTTGCGAATGTTAAAAAACACCAACTCAGGCAGACTCACAGCCCAGCCTTTCATGCCTTTTGCCAGGTGTTGCCCGGCGTCCCACGGCCAGCTCAGCAGGCCGAATCCGGTTTCCAGCGCCGCTGCCGCCAGATTGATGCCGCCTTGCAACGGCCGCGGCCAGACCGCGTCCTGGGTGAAAAACACGAAGGCGGCGTCGCTGCCTTGCCAGCGGTACAGCGTCGAGGTCAAGCTGTTCGATTCCTGTAGATCCACCCACCAATCCGGCGCGGTCCGGTAACGCTCCCGAATCTGCCGGTCGCGGTAGGCGGGCAGTTGGTAACTGGCAACGGTGCGGTAGCGTTCGCCGACCCGGTCGAAGGCCACGAACGGAATCGGATGCGGAAATTCGCCGTCCAGATAAGCGCCCAGCGCCTGCTCGGATAGCGTCGCCAGGTCGGATGCATCGACTGTGGCCGACGCTTGCGCGGCGGCGGTCGCATTCAGCAACTGAAAGATTTCGGTCACGCAATTGCGCTGCACTAGATGATAAGCGTAGCGCTCGAACAATTGCCGGCGGTAATCTGCCAAGCGGGCGCCGGCTCCGGCGCGGTAAGCCTCGGCTGTCGCTGCCGGCAGCGGTGGCCGGGGCCAGTCCGCCGGCGCGGATTTGTCGGGCGTATTGCTGAAGCGGGGTAGGGCGACGGCTTGTTGTTCCCGTTCGGCGCGTTCCAAGGCGAATACCGCATTCGCGCCGTGTTCGATCGTGGCATAGCTACGTTCGTCGAGCGCTTGCGCCGCAGCCAATGGGGCGTTGGCGGCGCTCAATAATTGCCGGGAATACTGCAGCGCGGTCGGCAGGTCCACGGCCGGTGCATACGGGTCGGCGTCGGCGGCGCGCCGATCCAGCACCGTCAGATAGCCGCCGGCCAAGGATTGCTGCAGGGCGTGCAGCCGGGCCATGCCCACCAACAACGGATAACCCCAGTCCGGCCGTTCGCTGTGCAGCAGCCGGAGCAGATCGGTGCGGGTTTGGTCCCGATATTGGATGAGTGCGTTTTGCTGCGCTTGGCTCAGCCGGTAATGCGCGCCACTCAGGGTCAATAACGCATCGGCCCGCGGCGACTTGCCGGCCAGCAGCAGGTCGAGCGCGGTCAGGTTCAGCAAGCGGTTTTTGTATTGCTGGGCGAAAGTCAAACGATCGGCCGGCGGGACCGAAGCGCTCGCTTGCGCCAAATCGTCCGGTGCCAGCGTCGACAACTCCTGCCATAGGTCCCGGCGTTTTTGCGCTAGAAAATCCGGGCCGTAGCTTTGCAGCGCCATCGAGCGCAATGCCGCCAGCTCGGGACTTTCGCCGCCTGCGGCCGCAGCCGGAATCGGTGCAGCCCGATACTCTTCCAGAAAATAGCCCAGCGCCCGCAGACGCAGTTGCGGAACCTGCTCCGAATCGTACAAATCGCGGCTCAGATCGGCGTCTTCCTGTAACGCGCGCAACAGGCTGAGTTCGCGATTTTGTTGCGCCAGCCGGCGATCGAAAGTCTCCTGCAAGGCTTGGTAGTAGGCGTCGGCGACTTCGATGCGGTGGCCGTGCAGGGTGCGGTTCTGCTGGTCGGCATAAGCGAAGCGGAACGCGGCGAAGTCGTCGCGGTACAGCCGTAACAAGCCCGGTTCGACGTGCTGGAAATGGTAGACCCGGTCGCCGAAGCGGAGTGCGGCGTGGCCGCCGCTGGCGTTGCCCTCGTTGGCTTCGATGTACAAAAAGTCGAAACTGGCGCCGGCGACCGATCCGGCCGCGACCGCCAGTAGCGCGCTAACCAGCCAGCGGCCGAAAAGCAAGCGCGCACGCTGCCGCATGGCGGGGTCCGGTTATTTTTTCAGGCCGTCTTCGATGGCTTGTTTTTTCATCGGATCGTTACGGCTCAGGCTTTCCGTGAACGCCGAGATTTGCGGCTTGCCGAGCTTGGCTTTGCGCAGGCCGCGGCCGATGCCGAGGTAGGTGTAGCGGTCGTTCTCCCAATCGGTGATGCCGTGGTTTTCCGCGAGTTCGCTCAAGCGGGTGCGAAAGCTGTCCAGCGTGCCGCTGGAGCTGACCACGAAATCGGCCGTGTAATCGGCGACGTCTGCCTCGTATTTTTCCTTGGCGTCGCCCGAGGAATCGGAACTGGACTTGAACGGGCTGGAAGCACTGTTGAACAAGGCTTTCGAGCTGTCGAACGCGCTTTCCGAACTGGTCGAAAACGAGCAGGCGCCGAGCAGGCTGCCGCCGATCAGCAAGGCGGTCAAATGCAGCAGGGTGAAACGGTTCATGGCGTCCCTCCGGGAGGCGAGTTTGAAATTCGGGGTTAACGGACCCGGCCGGGTCCGAAGCAAAGTCAGAGTATATCCCGAGCCAGCGTCGCCGGTAAGCCGGTCGTGGCTTGGGGTGACGCGCAACCGGCGCAGGCCGGCAATCCGCGCCCGGCGTCCGGCCGATTTCGCCGGTTCGCGCTGGAGGAAGCCGGCGAGAAACTGGTACTATAAGCGGCTTAAATCGTACCGAGGCAAAGAGGAGTTACAGGTTTGACACAGGTTCAGGATATTACCAGTCCGATGACGGCCATGGAGAAGCGGGCGACCGTGTCGCTGGCCAGTATCTATGCGCTCAGAATGCTGGGTTTGTTCATGCTGCTGCCGGTGTTGTCGCTGTTTACCGAGCAAATGCCCGGTTCCACGCCGAAACTGGTCGGTTTGACCATGGGTATATACGGCTTGACCCAAGCCATTTTGCAAATTCCGTTCGGCCTGCTGTCCGACCGCTTCAGCCGCAAGACTGTGATCGTGATCGGCTTAGTCTTGTTCGTGGCCGGCAGCATTTGGGCGGCACTGGCCACCGATATTTACGGCGTCCTGATCGGCCGGGCCTTGCAGGGTTGCGGGGCGATTTCGGCGGCGGTCATGGCGCTGCTGGCCGATTTGACTCAGGAAGTACACCGCACCAAAGCCATGGCGACGATAGGCGCCAGCATCGGCGTGTCGTTCGGGGTTGCCATCACGCTGGGGCCGATCATCGCCCACCAGTTCGGCATTGCCGGTATTTTCTGGATGATTGCCGTGCTGGCCGCGCTGGCGATTCTGGTGATTCTGTTCGTCGTACCCAATCCGGAAAAAATCAGCACTCACCGCGACGCCGAATACATCCCGTCGGAATTGAGCAGCGTGATTACCAACCCCGACCTGCTGCGCCTGAATTACGGCATTTTTGCCTTGCATTTGATCCTGATGGCCAGCTTCGTCGTGGTGCCCTTGCTGATGCGCGATGCCGGTCTGGACGGTGGCAGCCACTGGATGGTGTACTTGCCGGTGTTGGTGACCTCGATGGCCGGCATCATTCCGTTCGTCATCATTGCCGAGAAGAAACGCAAGATGAAGCCGGTGTTTCTTGGCGCAATCGCGACCCTGGTCGTCGCCAATCTCGGCTTCGTGGTATTGCACGGCCAGCTGATCGGCCTGATCGCCTGTCTGTGGATTTTCTTCTGCGGTTTTAATTTGTTGGAAGCGACCTTGCCGTCGTTGATCTCGAAGACCGCGCCGGGCGATTTAAAAGGCACTGCGATGGGGATTTACTCCAGCGGCCAGTTCCTCGGCGCGTTTCTGGGCGGGGCGGCCGGCGGTTGGCTGTACGGCGAATTCGGCGCCGTCGCCGTGTTCCTGTTTTCGGCCGGGGTGGCCGCCAGCTGGGTGGTGATCGCGCTGTTCATGTCGCCGCCGCGCTATTGGGCCAATCTGCTGCTGCCGTTACAAGGCGTTGCCGCCGAACGGGGTAGCGACTTTTCCAAACAATTGCTGGCGATTGCCGGCGTCGAGGAAGTCCGGCTGCATTTCGAAGAACGCGCTGCTTATCTGAAGGTCGACAGCCAGCGCCTGGACAAAGACCAACTCAACCAATTTTTACAGCAATGGCGTTAGGCTGCTGCTGAACAACACACGGAGACAACCATGCTGAACAAAGTCATGCTGATCGGCCGCCTCGGCGCCGATCCGGAAGTACGTTACATGCCGAGCGGCGACGCCATCACCACGATCCGCCTGGCGACCAGCCGGCGTTGGAAAGACCGCAATACCAACGAGCGCAAGGAAGAAACCGAATGGCACCGGGTGGTGTTTTTCAGCGGCTTGGCCAAAATCGCCGGCGAGTACCTTAAGAAGGGCAGCCAGGTCTATGTCGATGGCCGCATCCGCACTCAGAAATGGCAGGGCCAGGACGGCCAGGACCGCTACACCACCGAAATCGTCGCCGAAAATATGCATATGTTGGACAGCCGCAGCGGCGGTACCGCCAGCTACGCCGACAGCAATACGCCGCCGCCGAGTGCCTACGACAACCGCCCGGCAGGCGCTGGCGGCAGCCCGGCGCCCTCCGGCCCGGCCGCGTACGACGATTTCGACGACGACATTCCGTTCTAAAGTAGGCCGCGACCGTATCTATAAAAAGCCCCTGCTCAGGGGCTTTTTTGGTGTACCCGTCGGTTAAAGCGCAGCGGTCGGTCTGGTGCCGCCGCCGATTGGCTCAAAGGCCGTTACCGATCAATATGAAGGGAGCCCAGTAGTAGGGGTGGCTAAAAGAAACGCCGCCGTCGCCGTCGCTGGCCTGCACGCCGCGGCCGTCGTCGGAACCGGGGCCGGAAGCGCCGGTTATCATGGATAGCTGGGCTTGGCGGAGGGCATCTCCCTTGGTGGTGCCGGATTGTTGCAGGGCGCGATAAAAAGCGTTCATCAAGGCCTGGGTGCCGCCGTCGTCCACCGACCATAGCGATGCCAGCGTAGCGCGGGCTCCCGCGTTTTCCATCAGAAAGCCCAGCCCCAAAATCTCCTCACCCTTGCCCAGCGACGCCCCCAAAGCGGTTTCGCAGGCGCTGAGCGCAATCAAGTCGACGTTTTCCAGCGACCACTCGTACTTGACCTGATCGACCGTAACCCGTTCGCCGTTGCCGAACAGGATGAACGATTCGTCCGGCTTGCCTGACACCAGCGCCGCATGGGTGGCGAAGTGAATGATATTGAACCGGTTCAGTTCCGGAAGTACCGCAGCGGGAGTGAAGTTGCGGTCGACCAGCTTTAGCGCCCCCGGATACAAAGCGGCCAGATCATTCACTTCCAGGCCGGCAAACGGCAGTCCTTTGAAGTCGAAATGCCGGTCGCCCAAGGTGAAATCGTAATCGCCGCTGGCGAAGGCCGCCGCCAGCAATTTAGGCTCGCGCAGCGGCCGGGTCTCGAGTTCGGTCAGAGATAAAGCGGTTATGTTGACGGTGTTAAAGCGTTGCGCCAGCCATTGCCGGCCGTCGTGCAAGGCCGCCAGCGGGATGTAGCGCAGGACGCCGTCGGGGGCGTAGAGAATGGTTTTGGCACCGAGCTGGTGCAGATGGGGTTCTATCGGCTGTACCAGCCAGCGGTACAGTGTCTGCGCCCTTTGTTCGACGTCGTTTTGCCGCCGAGTGAGGGCGGTTCTCAGTTCCACAATCGCCTGATTCAATGTTGCGCGGTCCACCGGCACCGGAATATGTAATGGCGGACTCAGCGTCCCGACCAGGACGATCTCCAAGCGGTCGTCCAACACCAATGGATAGAGCAACACCGTCTGTGTTCCCAAGCGGGCCAGATTGTCCTTGAGCGAGCGCAGTTGTTCCAGAGCCGGCAATGCGGTTCGGGCTTCCCGGCTCAGATTGCCGATCAGAGCCTGAATCTCGCGGCTTTCGATGAAGGTTGCGAAGGCACGTTGCAGGCTGCGTTGCTGCCGGTCCAATTCCTGCCACTGTTTTTGCTGCTCCGGGCTCCGTTGGGAGCGGTCCAGTTTGTCCAAGGCCGCCAGTGCCTGGCCGGTGCTGATGGCTTGTCGCTCCAACGCGGCGTAGTTTTTTAAAATGTCTTGCTCTGCCGGCAATTCGGCCACACCCTGGCCGGTCGTTTCGTTGCCGCGCACCGGGCCGAGGAAGTCGGCGGCTTCCTGCACTTTTAACAGATCCAGCACTTGTTGGGCCTCGATCACCCGGTCCTGGCGCAGCAATAGATCGGCAAGACTGCGGTAAAAACCCTGCACTCTGGCCAGATAGGCTTTTTGATCCTGCTCCGGCAGGGATTTCAAGTCGTTGCGTATCCGTTCGCTGAGGTTGACGGACTGCTTGTAGAAGGCGATAGCCAAGGTCTGTTGACCTTGCCGCTCGAACAGGGCGCCGATGTTTCCCAGGGTGATTCTGGCATTGTCGCGGTCTCCAATGTCGCGCCAGATCGCCAGCGCTTGCAAATAGGCGGTAAATGCCGGTTCGAGTTGGCCGAGGCGGGCGTAAACGCTGCCGATGCTATCGTAAGTGGCCGCGGTCGGCTTACGGGTGCCGAGCTGTTGCAACACGTCGAGTGCGCTCGATAACACGGCGAGTGCTGGCGTGTGCTGCTGTTGCTCGCTTAGCGTCAGCCCGAGATTGTTTTGGGTTTCCGCGACGCCGAAACGGTCGTTGAGCTGCTCGCGAATCGCAATGGCGTTTTCGAAGGCTTTGGTTGCGGCCTGGTGATCTTTTTGTTCGGCGTAGATATAACCGAGATTGTGGTAAGCCGAAGCGATATCGGCCTGGACGTCGATATCCTCGGCAGCCTCGAAAATGGCCAACGCCTGGCGTTGCTGGGCCAGGGCCGTGTCGTATCGGCCCATTTCGGCATAAACCGCGCTGATATTGCTGAGGATGGTGCCTTTGTCGTGAACTGACGCCTCCGGCAATGCGGAGAACCGTTGTTGGGCTTGATGGTAGATCTCCAGTGCTTTGGCGTAGCGGCCCTGCGCCAGATAAGTCAATCCCAGATTGCCCAGCGTCCTCGCTTCGCCCAAGCCGTCGGCCAGTTTACGCCGCAAGCTTAGAGCCTGCTCCAAATGCGCCCCGGCTTTGTCGATCGCGCCCAATTTTCGATAGGTGGTGCCCAACATGTTGTGCAATATCGCCAGCTCATTCTCGTGCTCGGCGTCGAATTGCTGCAAGCCGTTTTCGAAGGCGGTCGTGGCCTGAGCGTATTGCTGGAGTTTTAGATGGCTGCGGCCGATTTTGTAAAATAAATCGCCGCGGAATTCAGGCGGCTCGGTGTTGTGCGCCAATGCCAGGGCTTGCCGATAATGGCTTAACGCCAGATCGTAGCGTTGTTGTTTAAACTCGCGCAAACCCAGTTCCCGCAAGCGCTGCGCTTGGCTGGGCCGGTTACCGGTCATGATGGCGCCAGACTCGGCATCGTCCGGAAAATCCAGGTTCTCCGCGCTGTGCAGCAAATTACAGCCGGCAGCGACCCAGCTCAGCACGCCGGCCAACAGGGCGTGGCGCAAAGGGGGCAATCCGCTCATGGCCGTCATCTCGGCCTTTACAATTTGACGCCGGTAACCGGTTTACGCTGGCGCTTAACGGCTATACCCAGCCCGAACAACAGGCTTAACCAAAACAGGGCAGGGTGTTTCAGTGCCGCCACCACCGGCCAGAGCAGCATCCGCGTCGCAATCCGGGCAGCTTGGTGCCGGGCGACATAGTCGGCGACCGGCGGCGAATACCGGTAGTACACATCGACGAAGGCGCGGCCCAGCGAGTATGGCAGCAAATGCCGGTCCCTGAAGCGTTTCAATGCCACCACTTCCTGCGCCAGCGGACTGCCGTAAGCAGCCGTGGCGATAAAACAATAATTCTGACGGCCATCGGGATTCCAGCGGCCGGGGCCTTCGGAACCGGTCTGACCGGCAGGCGTCAACTCCTCGGTATCGTCTTGATAATCGCTGCTATCGGTGATGTGCATCATCAAGGTTTGCCGCTGTTGGTCAACGTTTTGCAGATTCTGTTGCAGACTACCCAGTTGCGAATTGATCTGATTGATCTCCAACTGCAGTCTTTGTTTTAACAAGGGTTGGCTGGTTTGCTTCAACTGCGCCTGTTTCTGATCGAGCTGACTCCTGGCATTCACCGCCTCTTGTTCCAACTGTTTTTTCTGCCGGTTTAGCGCGTGCAATTCCTTTTTCAGCCGGATCTGATCTTGCGACAGCAGTGGCGGTTTGACCGTCATTCGGTCCGGCAAGCGCTGAACCGCGGGCGCGGACACCTTGTCGTCAACCCGCTGGGCCGGCTGGGTGCTGGCCGGTTGTTCGGCCTCGCTTGATGCGGGCTGTACTCGCGGAATCAATACCGGGTAGGTTAACGCCCGTTGCCTCAGGTTCGGCTCGTCCGCCGCCGCCCAGCCCGAGCCAAGCCACGCCACCAGGAAAAAAGTAACCACGTTAAACCGCATCGGGAACGTCGGCCCGCGCCGACCGTGTTGGTGACCGTTCATACCTACCCCCTGCACTATGCCGTTAAACCCAAACCGCAATTCCGTAGCCTGCTTTCGTTAAGGTTAGGGCGAAAAACGTTACGAAACCTTCGCCGTGGTCTGCCACGACAAAGGTGCGATCGGGGCTTTCTGCGGCGTTATCGCCGGAGCCCGCTAAACTGGCCGAATCGCGACGAGCCCGCACGCCGGTGCCAAGCGGGTTTCGGCTTCGTCCGACTGCAGCTTATTTGGCTTTGCTCGTCATTGCAAATTCAGCCCCGACTTTCGGTAGGCGCGGGTTTAAGACCGCTCGGATTTGGGGGTGTTTGGCGGAGCGGCAAATGCTTTGCCAGGATCAAATCCGCGCCCGCCGGACCCGGCCGAGGTGGCCGCACAAAGCCGGGAGCGAGAGCTGGCCGCCGCCTTGTTAGACGGCATCGACCTGGTATTGACGGTCGCTTCCCGCGCCGCAGCCGATCGGCTCTACCGGCCAATCTGATCATGCTGGAACCGCCGCTACCCATCTCGCCGTCCGATTCCGCAGCAATTTGGCGGCCGCGTTTAGAAGCCAATCCGGAGTTGGCGTGGTTGCGTGCGGAGAATCGGGCGGTTGGGGGGGAGGTGGCAATTGTTGGCTACTTGCCGAGTAGTTCACTGAAGGATACTTATGCTTGCAGAAGCGCGTGTCAGTATATTTTGGGTGAGTTCGGCCAAAAGCAGTCTATCAAGCTGGATTTCTGAATGGCAGGTTAATGCCGTAAATTGCTAGTTTAACGCTTGTCATAAAGCGTTGTTTTTAGATTTTGGCATTGTTAGTTGCGCCTCAATAAACCTCATTATCAAAAATACCGCCACAATAAAAAGAATACTTTAACTTTAGTGTATTGCAAAAAATAGGGATTTTCAAGGTGTTCTTAGGAATTTGACGTCACCAGGGGGTGTTGCCATGGTGTAGATTTCAAAAGAAAAATAAATGAAAACTTTTCTACAATTAACTCGACCGAACGATGACAACAATTCCCAAACTAAATGCTATCGCCCGTTGTAAAGGCGTTTAGCTTAGTTAGCGATAATAACCTTAAAATATTGAATAATAATTAGTTATAATGAGATCAGAAAATATTCGTAACTTGCTAAATTAAAAGCTATTTTTTTTGTTATTCATCTTATTTTTCCAGCCAACCATATGCTAAAAGCGTCGATTCTAGTTTCAAATCCTTCAGTACAAGTACTATTTCCTCCTGATGTTATTCCTACTTGAATTATTGATCTAGATGAAAAAATGAAAGCAGGCCCGCCGGAATCACCTTTACATGTATTTTTTCCAATTACTTGGAAAGCCACTCTGCGATTCTCTACCTTATTGATATACCAAGACGCCTCTCTTTTTATTCCAACCCCAACCTTTTGATCTTCAATGACATCATAACCAAAGCCTACAAAAGTCAAATTTTTTCTCTTATCCAATATTTCATTCCATGATGGTAAACCGGTATGTAACATTACTGGCTCAACGGTTAATTCGTGTTTGAGATAAACCAATCCTATATCATCTTCTAAAGTATTTCGATTAAACTTGAATCCTATTATATTTTCCTTAGGATATTCGAAATTACTTATGCCAATTGCTTGAATTTCAGGTTGCTGTATATTTGTACCTAAGATAAAGCTCATATTGTCTAGCTGATTTTCATATCCTTCTAAACAATGTGCTGCCGTAAGGATTGTTTGTTTTCCAACAACTGTTCCTGTACAGTGTAATCTTCCTCCAATTAAAATAGCGCCAACATTCATATAAGAACCCGGTTCCGTTTCGTCGCCACCTCTAATATACGGTTCAACAATCCCCATTGAGCTGAGTATTGGTGCCTTTAATACGCTAATGTCAATTACGGAATAATTGCTTTTTTCATCTTTGCAGCATCCGCCTTTATTGCTCACTGAAATATCTAGATCGACTGAAAAATAGTATAAATTACCAGGAAATCCATGAATAATTTGTTGGTCACTCGTTGATTGCAAATTAATTTCATTGCCAAACCGGTCCGTTAATTTAAACTTTGGACTGATACCTTTTGAAGAACTATTAAAATTTAAAAGGTAGTCTGCGGCTGGAAATTCTTTGTCAAACTTTATTGTGACCAACGCTCTAGAGTTTGCGGTAGCTTGTCCAGTAGTATCGTTTCCGAAAATTCCCACACAATTACTTAATGCACAAGTAGCGCAGTTACGAAAATGACCACCTAAAGCTGTTGCTGCATTTGATAAAGAAAAAGAGATAGATGAGTCGTCTTGACGCAAAATCTTGACATTTGCAATTGCCTCGGCTGAACTATGTCTTCCATATGCATGACAATCGCTTGTTTCCGTACCTTCAATTTTTGCGGCCAACTCACTCAAATCTCTTTTATGTATAGGAGAAACACCATTAGCCTGAACAGATATGGAATTAATAGGATCTACAAAAATCTGGAATGCCTTATCTGCAAAACAGCTTGTTGGTATGCCAATAAAAAGAGATAAAAAAATAAAATATCTCATAAAATCACCTAATAACTAATTTGCATATACAGGAAAAATATATCGACGCGCCGTCTAATTCTTGTAAATTTGTTAAAGGAATACTGAAATTCTATAAATATTAGAAAGGTGGCGATCTGTTTTAGAAAACGTCCAAAAACCTCTTTCATCATTGATTGTAACGCATTGAAACATTGGAGGCTGCATGACTAAAAAAGGAATTTTTTAAAAGTTAATTTTAGTTATTTTTTTACGGTATCGGTAGCCGACTTTTTGGATGCATCAATTGCGTCCTTTATTGATTTACCTTGTGCGACCAAAGCATTAATTATTTCTGCATCTGTTTTAATACCTGTATCTTTTTCCGATGTAACTGATACACCACATTCACTATGGAATGAAATTTTTCCTTTAACTGGGAATGCCACTTGCTGAAAAAATCTAGGATCGCTTATTTTTAGATTTTTCTTGTACTTATGGCCTAAATATGTAAATTTTATCGTAGCATTACGACATGCCGAATAAATTAGACCACTCATTTCCATGGGGCCAGAAAAATCTTCAATTGCTTTAGCGTCAGGCGGTATGGGGGAGAAGTCAATTGTAACTCCTTCGCTCGCATCAACATCTTGTTTCCCTTCTCGACCAACTTGATTGGATGACATCACCAACGAAGTTTTTATTTCTTTGGGAAGCATTCCTGGTTCCAGTCCCTTAGATGCATCAAAGGCCATGGCCGCAACACCGGTTATAATGGTTCCAACTTTCTCAATCATTTCAACTCTTCTATCGGTTACTTCTGTACCCGATTCTTTTATTAGTTCAGTATTTTCAATCTTTGCAATGTTTAGATTAGTTTCGACACCAATAGGGTCAGATTTACGTATGCCGACTTTAAAATCGATCGATTCAGTGGGTATTGATACTACTGTTAAATTGCTAACATCTTTGCCTTCTGCATTTTTAATAGTGCCTTGTTGATCAATTTTTATAATAGACTTACTTAAAAAGAAAGTATCTATTTCATCTCCCTTCAAATCCTTCGCACTAAAAATTTTGCTGTACTCGACTGTTGGCACTACAGTGCAGCCCATTTGAGTTACACAGCAAAAAATGGTTATTGCGTTTAAAATTTTCATCTTTTCCTCTTTTATTTTTATATAAATACAGCGATCAGCCAAAAATAATAAAATAAGTCTCGAATACCATAAATTGAAGCCCATATTCCTAGCATAGCAATCCACTAATATAGCTCTGAATATTAACTTATTAATATTCAAGCCACATTTATGGGTAATAGTTAAAATTTAGATTATTTGATATAATGCTATAGATGTCATAGACAAGTCTATGACGCATAAGTACTAGTACGAACGTACTGGTTCGACGGCTCATTACAACTGAACCCTGGAATTAGATTCTTTTCGAATGAATGACAAATTTATGTCAATTTTTTGCCATCTGGAGGTAAAGTCCAATAGTCTTTTTTGGGTCGATTCCAGTAATTCTGTCAGTCCCTAGGCTGATGACATGGACTCCTCCTCAACCCACAAAAAATGAATATGGCATTTCGGATCTGCCGAATCATACTCGTCCACTTTATGGCTGTTCCGCGCGGGCTTTCAATCCCTGATTCATCGCTGCAAAACCGGGCAGCACCTCGCGTTGCAAGCTGGCGGCAAATAGCGGGATTAGCAGTCCGCTGAAACGCTCGCTGTGGCGGAAGCGGGTTTTGTCCGCGGCCAGCGGTTCGATAGTAAATCGGTGTTCGCCGTCGAACAGGCCGGGAAGCAGAACCCGGCCCAGCCATTTCAATTCTCGCTCCGACTCCACGGTAACGACAGTCGGCTGAAATTTCATGGTCTTGTCGGCCTGGATTTGCACGTGCAAGCGGCCGCCGACTTTGGCTTCGCCGGAAATGGCGCGGACGAACGAGTTTCAGATCGGATAGGCGGCAAAGTCCGACAAAATGGCCCAGACTTCGGCGGCTGACGCGGCGATTTCGATTTCGTATCGATTTGATAATGAAACATCGCGGGTTTGCTGGGTCGGGTTGCGACGATTGGCTTGGGCCGACGGTATGCCCGATCCGGATTAGCGTATATCATCCTGGTCGGACTGTAGCCGTATTTGACATTAACAGACCCGTCCGAACAACGGGCGCGCCGGCCGTTGACACGCTAGCGGTCGCATTTAATCTGCAACTTAGGAATCCGCCACCTTTGGCCGCACTGATCGACACCCTGGATTTGCACAGCCTGGCCTATGCGGTGGGCAGTATCGGCATCGTGCTGGAGTGGCGCGCTTACTGGTTGCCGGGCGGCCGGGCGTTTCGGCGCTGGTCGGCGACTGGGGCCTTGTTTTGGGCCGGCCAGTATTTTTTATTGAACGCCTGGACCGCCGGCTTGAACATGGCCGGCACCGCGTTGCGCACCTTGTTGTCCGCTTACCTCACCCACGGGGCCGGCAAACATTGGACGGCGGCCGGATTTACCTTGGCTTTCGCCGCGTTCACTGCATTCTCCTGGCAGGGGCCGATATCGCTGGCGCCGGGCTTTGCGACCATCAATACCACCGTCGCGTTGTTTTATCTGGATAACCGGCGGATGCGCATCGCCTTGCTGGCCTCCAGCCTGGCCTGGATCGGCAACGACCTGTATTGGCAGGCTTGGCCGGCGTTGCTGGCCGAGAGTGTGGCCATGCTGGTCAATATCCGGACCATCGTCGGTTTATATCGACAAGAGTCGGTTTAGCACCGCAGCAGGATTTTGCGCACGCCGGGCTGGGCGGCATGGGCGAACGCGGCGACGCCGTCGCGCAACGGGTATTCGCCGTCTATCATGGTCTCCAACGGCACGGCGCCTTTCACTAATAATTCCACCGCCTCAGCGAACGGTCCGCAGCGCGAGCCGAGCAGCGTAATTTCGGCGACGACGATTTTGCTTAAATCCAGCGCCGCGCCGGCGGCAAAAGTGCTTTTCAATACCAGCGTGCCGCGCGCTCGGGTCAGGCGTAGTGCTGCCGTAAAGCCGGCGGCGTTGCCGCTGGCATCGACCACGCAATCGAAACGGTTGTCCGGGCAATCGGCGGCTAGACCGGTCTGCAAGCCCCAACTTGACGGTAAAGCCAGCGAAGCCGGCGTCCGGCCCAGCATCACGACGTCGTGGCCGGCCAGGGCCAGCACTTTGCCGATCAACAGGCCGAGCCGGCCCGGACCGACCACGGCGATTTCGCCGGCCGGCCGCTGCGCCAGTTGCTCAGCCACGCGCAAGGCCGCCGCCAGCGGTTCGACAAATACCGCCGCCCGATCCGGCACCGCGTCGGGGATGCGGTGCAGGTTGCGAATCGGCAGGGTCAGATAGTCGGCGAAGGCACCGTGTTGGCCGCGGATGCCCAGCACGCGCCGGTTCGGGCAATGTTCCGGGCCGTGTTGCAGGCATTCCGGGCAGGTTTGGCAACCGATGTTGATGCTGCCGACCACCCTTTGTTGCAGCCAAGCGTCGTGTTGCGGGTCGCCGACCGCCACCACGCGGCCGACGAATTCGTGGCCGGGAATGCCGCTAAAGCCGGCATAACCTTGCGCCAATTCCAGATCGGTGGCGCAGATGCCGGCCAGGCGCAGTTCGATCAAGGCTGCGTCCGCTGCCGGCACCGGCTCGGCAAAGTCGGTGCGGTAGGCCAAGGTGTCGGATAAAACCAGTGCTTGCATGATCGGTACGCCGGACGAGGAAAAGCCGATTATCGCGCAAATGCCGGTTGGGGAGAGCTCAATGTCGTTGAGTTAAGGATGGTAGGAGCGGGCCATGCCCGCGATCATAAGCCTTCGGTTGCAGGCTGTTCCCGCTCCTACAGGATGTGAAAAGGCCTTAACTTAACGAGATTGGGGGTGAGCCGGGATGGCGCTACAATCTGACTTCGACTTTTTTCGTGGGGATTGCCATGTCCGATTTTCCGTTGCCGCCGGCCGCCGAAGCGTTCGATCGGTTCGTCAATACGCCGCTGGATCGATTGTTAGCCGAGAATGCCGAGTTGGATGTCCGGCACAAATATTTGCAGCTGTTCAAACGCTGCGCCGCCGAGGTGCCGGCCTACCGCGATTTTCTGGCCGCGAGGCAGGTCGATCCGGCGCAGGTCAACGATTATGCGGCGTTCAACAATCTGCCGTTGATGGGCAAGGCCGATTACATGCAGGCCTATCCGCTGCCGGAACGCTGCTTCGGTGGCAGCTTGCACGGCGCGGACCGGGTGGCGGTGTCGTCCGGTTCCACCGGCAAGCCGACCTTCTGGCCGCGCGCCGCCGCCGACGAATTGGAGGTAGCGCTGCGTTTCGAGCAAGTGTTTGCCGACAGTTTTCAAGCTGATCGGCGTAGCACTTTGGCGGTGGTGTGTTTTGCCTTGGGCAATTGGGTCGGCGGCATCTTTACCACCTCCTGCTGCTGGCAGCTGGCGCGCAAGGGCTATCCGCTGATGGTGGCGACGCCGGGCAACAACAAGGCTGAGATTCTGCGGGTGGTGCGCGAATTGGCGCCGCACTTCGCACAAACCGTGTTGCTGGGCTATCCGCCGTTCGTCAAGGACGTGATCGACGCCGGCATCGCCGAAGGTATGGAGTGGGCAAAGTACCGGCCCAAGCTGGTATTCGCCGGCGAAGTGTTCAGCGAGGAATGGCGCAGCTTGCTGGCCCGGCGCATCGGCTCTGCAGATATTTGCTGCGACAGTGCGTCGTTGTACGGCACCGCCGACGGCGGCGTGCTGGGTAACGAAACTCCTTACAGCGTCGCGATCCGGCGTTGGCTGGCCGACCGGCCGGATGCGGCCCGGGCCTTGTTCGGCGAGTCGCGCCTACCGACCCTGGTGCAATACGATCCGGCCAGCCGCTTTTTCGAATTGCACGACGGTACCCTGGTGGTATCCGGCGCATCCAGCGTACCGCTGCTGCGCTACCACATCGCCGACAAGGGCGGCTTGGTTGCGTTCGCCGAGATGCGGGATTTTTTAAGCCGATACGGCGTAACATCGCATGTCGATCTGGGCTTGCCGGCCGACTTTCGGCCGCGGGAGTTGCCGTTCGTGTTCGTGTTCGGCCGGGCCGATTTCACGGTGTCGTATTACGGTGCCAATATTTATCCGGAGAATGTCACGGTCGGTTTGGAGCAGCCGCAGATCGCGGCCTGGGCCAGCGGCAAGTTCGTGTTGCAGACCCGAGAAACCGCCGACGGCGACAAGGAACTGCAGATTGCGGTGGAACTGTTGCCCGGCGTCGCGCCGGCGGCGGAGATGGTGCCGGCCATCGCCGAATCGGTCAAAACTCAATTGCTGCGCTTGAACAGCGAATTCGCCCATTACACGCCGGCCGAGCGCCAGTTGCCGCAGATCACGCTGCACGGCTTCGGCGATGCCGAGTATTTTCCGGTCGGCGTCAAGCATCGTTATACCCGGCGTTGACGGCCGGGTGCAGGCCGCAAATTGCAAAGCGGGTGCCGGTTGAGGGACAATAACCGGTCAAGCCCGGCGGCGATAGGCGCGCAATTGCGTTTCGCCGCCGGGCGCAATACCTCGACCAACACCGACGAAAACCATGTCTACATCGGCCAGACACATTCAATTGATGGATACGACGCTGCGCGACGGCGAGCAAACCCAGGGCGTGGCCTTCACGCCGATGGAGAAAGTCAGCATTGCCAAAGCCTTGTTGCAAAACCTGCGCGTCGACCGGATCGAGGTGGCGTCGGCCAGGGTGTCGGAAGGCGAGAAGGAAGCGGTGACGCTGATCAACCAATGGGCGCGGCAGGAAGGTTTTGCCGAGCGCGTCGAAGTGCTGGGTTTTGTCGACCACACCCGCAGCGTGGATTGGATCAAATCAACCGGCGGCCGGGTCATCAATCTATTGGCGAAGGGCAGCGAGAAACATTGCCGCGAGCAACTCGGCAAGACCCTGGACCAGCACAGTGCCGACGTGTTGCAAACCATCGGCTATGCCCATGAGCAAGGTTTGAAGGTCAACGTGTATTTGGAGGATTGGTCCAACGGTTACAAGAACAGCCCGGATTACGTCTACGGTTTGATGGATCGGCTGCGGCAAAGCCCGGTCAGCCATTTCATGCTGCCGGATACCTTGGGCGTGATGGCGCCGGACGAGGTGTTCGCCAGCTTCAGCGACATGTGCCAGCGTTATCCGGAAGTGCAATTCGATTTCCATCCGCACAACGATTACGGTTTGGCGACCGCCAACGTGATGGCGGCGGTGCGGGCCGGGATCAGCGCGGTGCACTGCACCGTCAATTGCCTGGGCGAGCGGGCCGGTAATGCCTCGCTGGCGGAAGTGGCCGTGGTGTTGCGCGACAAGATGGGGCTGGAATTGGCGATCGACGAAAGCCATCTGGTGCGGATCAGCGACATGGTGGAAAACTTTTCCGGCAAGCGGGTCGCGGCCAACGCACCCATCGTCGGCGCCGACGTGTTTACCCAGACCGCCGGCATCCACGCCGACGGCGACCAGAAGGGCGGTTTGTACAAAACCAAACTCGGTCCGGAACGCTTTTCCCGCATCCGCAGTTACGCGCTGGGCAAGATGAGCGGCAAGGCTTCGTTGAAGAAAAATCTGGAACAGTTGGAACTGGATTTATCCGAAGAAGACCAGAAAAAAGTGCTGGCGCGCATCGTCAGCATCGGCGATTCCAAGCAGACCATCACCACCGACGATCTGCCGTTCATCATCGCTGACGTGCTGGAAAGCAAGAGTTACCAACACATCAAATTACTGGCTTGCGCGATCAATAGCGGCTTGGACTTGCCGTCTACCGTCAGCTTGCGGGTGGACGTCAAAGGCGAAAAGCACCAGGCTACCGGCGCCGGTAGCGGCGGCTTCGACGCCTTTATCGATGCCATCGGCAAAGTGCTGGAAAAGTACGATTACCGGCTGCCGACACTGGCCGATTACGAAATCCGCATCCCGAAAGGCGGCCATACCA
Organism: Methylomonas sp. EFPC3; assembly: GCF_029643245.1. NCBI lineage: Bacteria > Pseudomonadati > Pseudomonadota > Gammaproteobacteria > Methylococcales > Methylococcaceae > Methylomonas > Methylomonas sp. EFPC3. The sequence continues at coordinate 1,774,689 of NZ_CP116398.1, read as the reverse complement.
GCGCGCTGACCGAGTGCGTAATTACCTGGGACTGCGGCAGCGAGTTGCGCAAGACCCGCGGCGTCCACGTCAACCAAGTTTTTGCCGGCATTTTGGCGACGATCAAATTGATCAACATTCAATTGCACGAGATGGCTGCCAGCCCAAAGGCCTAGGGTTCGCTTCGCGTATCCGGCCGGCTCGTTCCGTGCGGTTAAACAATCCTCTCATCGAAATTTACCGCGACGCGTGGTTGCTGGCGGTGCACAAGCCGGCCGGCTTGCTGGTGCACCGCAGCCCGATCGACAAGCACGAAACCGAATTTGCCCTGCAATACGCGCGGGCCTTGAACGGCGGCGAACACGTCTACCCGGTGCACCGGCTGGACCGACCCACTTCCGGCTTGCTGGTGTTCGCCCGCGACCCGCAAACCGCCAGTAGCCTGGGCAAGGCGCTGATGGCCGGCGACGTGTGCAAAACCTACCAGGCCATGGTCCGCGGCTGGACGCCGGAACACGGCCTGATCGACCATCCGTTACGCGACGAACCGGAAGACCGCCGCCGGAAAAGCGAGCCGCAAGCGGAACGCGAGGCCCGCACCCGCTACCGGCGGCTGGCGACAACGGAAATCCCGGTCGCTATCGAAGGCCACGCCACCAGCCGCTACAGCCTGGTCGAGCTCTACCCGGAAACCGGCCGCAAACACCAATTGCGCCGGCACATGAAGCACATCAACCACCCGATCATCGGCGACGCCAATCACGGCCGCGGCCGCCACAACCGTTATTTTGCCGAGCGTTTCGGCCAGAGCCGTTTGATGCTGGCCGCGACCGAGATGGTTTTTGCGCATCCGGCGACCGGTGAGAGGTTACATTTGCAGGCGGAATTGGAGGACAGTTTTTTGCAGGTGTTGTCGGTGTTTGCGGGGTAGGGCAATCGTTTAATTTCCTAAAACCCGCACTTCCGGTGCCAATCCTGCATCCCTGGCCGCTTTGCAAAAATTGCGGTCAAAGGTATACATGACGGCTTTACCGCATGCCGCCAGATGCAAGGCATCCGCGAAATCGGCGCCTTGCGCGTACCATTCCAGCGCATTTTCGACGGCTTCCGCATCCTCGATCACGGCGTTGTCCACGTCCAATAATGCCGAGAAAAAAGCGATCAGTTGGTCGCGGGATTTTTTATATCGGGCGCGTAACACCCATTCGGTTTCCAGCAGCACGGTGCGCGAAACAAAGATCAGGTCGCTGGCAATCAATTCCCGAACCAAGGCAACTTGTTCCGGATGGTCGTCCACCACCGCCCGCACCAACAGATTGGTGTCAAAAGCAATCATGGAGCATCCGCACCGTCTTCTGCATTGAGCTCCACCGGCTGACACAAGGCATCTGTGGATAGCGGTGGTCCGTCATGCTTGAGCATGCCGATCAAATCCGCCAAATTGCGGCCGGATTTTTTCTCCACCGCTTTTAGCGTAACGCCGGATGCATTGGCAATCAGAGTAAGTTCCGTGCCGGCTTCCCAATGTAATTCGTCGCGAATTTGCTTGGGTATAACAACCTGTCCTTTGCTGGATAGGGTAATTGTGGCGGTAGACACTGGCAAACTCCTTCGGGTGACACAGAAATGAAGACGAATTATGGGCCGGCGACGGTCTATAGACAAGGCTTCGTCGCTCTCGCGCACGGCGAAGCACATGATTTTTCTCGGTATTTTCGGACCGAGTTAGCCGGCAGTTTTTGCAGGTGTTGTCGGTGTTTGCGGGGTAGGTTAGGGCGGGCTTGCCTTAAGCGGCTTAACCGAGGGTTGCCGTCAGCGGCTGCTCGGAATCCAGCGCGACGTCGGCGTATATTTCGGCAAAATCCAGTTCCAAATTCAGCTCCGGAATTGCCAGTTTATCGCCAGGTCCGGTATGGCTGTGCAACAGCCAGGCGTTGTCTGCGGTGCGCCTGAAGCAATCGATGGCCTGAGTCCGGCTGTCGATCAACCAATAGCTCTGCAGGCTGTCGAGTTGGCGGTAAGCGGCAAACTTGGCGCCGCGGTCGAAAGCTTCGGTGGAGGGCGACAATACCTCGGCGATGAATACCGGGTGTTGTTTGAACAAACGGTTGTCCCGGTCTTTGGGATTGCAACTCACCAGTACGTCCGGGTAAAAGAAGGCGTTGGCCGCAGCGACGTTGACTTTCATGTCGGAAATATAGGCCCGGCAAGGCGACTGTTTCAGCGCTTGTTTCAGTAGAAAGGCCAGGTTCATAGCAATGGAAACATGCGCATCGCTGGCGCCGACCATGGCCCAGACCTCGCCGTCCAAATATTCGTGTTTTACCGCCGCGGCCTCTTCGCCTTGCAGATACTCTGTGCAGCTCAACTTCAACTTTTCGGCAACTGCCATAGTTCTATCCTCCGTTGCTGGTCGGCCTAATTCTACTCCTCCCGGCCGCGATGTGAACTGCGCAATCCTTTTCCGCCAAGGTTCGTTCGGTTAAATCGTCGGTAAGATCGGTTTGAACCCGGAAACGGTTCAGAGGGGCGAGGCAACCGTATGCCTTGAGTTGATGGTCGGCGGGTGTGACCAGACTGGGTGCGGAGCGTCGTCGGATTACGCTAGGCTACCCGACCTACAAGGTTTAGAGGGGAAGGGGTTGCGTCGTTAACCCCTTCCGTATGGCCGGGTTTATTTTTTCAGCAAATCGCGGATTTCGGTCAGCAATTTAACGTCTTCGGGAATGACCGGTTCCGGAGTTGGTTCTGCTGGCGCGTTGCGGTTGGACATTTCCACCAACTTGTTCATCGGTTTAACGATCACGAAAAACACCACTGCCGCGGTGATCAGGAAACTGACCACAGCGCCGATAATCCCGCCCAGGTCCAACTCGATCAATTTGTTGACCATATGGGTTACACTTTCTCCGGCGGCATTTTTTTCGGTCACTTCCACCATTTTTTCCATAATCGGAATCGTCAATTTCGGTTGCGGGCCGCCGCCGGCCAATGCCAGGATAGGTTCGACGATACCTTTGGTAAACGCCGTTACGATGCCGGTAAATGCGGCGCCGATAATCACACCGGTCGATAAATCAACCACGTTGCCTTTCAAGATAAATTTTTTGAATTCTTCTAATGTTTTCACGATAAGCCTCGGTTTTTGACGGATGATTCTGGATTCGTGGCGTGCAATGGTCGCCGCCACGTTATGGTTATGTGAAAGCGCTGCGGCTAACCGATTTGACTGGGGCGCTTGTAGGCTTTCGCCGACAACCATACCAGATAAATTGGTTTGATGACTAGGCGGACTTTATTCAATGCAACAAGTAAATCATGGGAAGAAGTCGCTACCTTACCAGCTAAGCCGACAAACCCCATTTCATAACCTTCACCGTCTTGGCCTGGTTGGCGGTGTTTGCCCGTCCGGAAACCGTCCAAAGCGGCACAGGGTATTCATTGATTGCTAACTGGCTCCATAGGCAATTCTTAGAAAGTTATCCTGCCGACAGGACATGTCGGTTTCGTTTACAACCCTAAAAAAATAAAGCCTACCAATGACTTGCCAAGTCATTAATTGATAACCGAATATCTATAGCCGGCATATAGATTGCTCATACTTTCGTCGAGCAGACAATCGACGAGCTGCTCATCTTGTATTGTTTAAATTGACTTGAGAACGAGATGATCAAAAACCCCTTACGACAGTTGCCGCCCGACAAGCCGCGGCCGGCAAAATCAACTGCCACCCTAGACGCGCCCTCGCTGCTATTCGCCTTGGCTTTGAGCACGATCTGCATGTCTGCAGCGCATGCCGTGGTGTTCTTTTCCGATGATTTCGAGCGGACGACGCTGGAGCCCAGCGCCGGTGCACCCAGCGGCCTGATTCAGGACCAAATGCCCAACAATGCCTATCAATATTTCGCTAAAACGCGGGTTTGGACTGCGGGTGAGAATAAGCTGGAAGTCTTGACCAATGGTTTTGATGGCGTAAGCGCGCGCAGTGGCAAGCATTTCGTCGAGCTGGATACCTGGACCAATTCCAGTATGTCGACCAAGGTTAAGTTGGTCAACGGCCAGAACTACAAACTGCGTTTTCATACGCGAGCCAGAAACCTCTTTCAATTTGGTGGCGGTTTAAGGGCCTCGATTACATCCACGAACTACACCAGCGGTTATTTTTCGGTGGGCGACACCTTGGACTGGACGGCATGGGAATTCCCGTTCAATTACAGCGGCCCCACGGGTGATGTCACCTTAAGTTTCGAGGCTACCGGTGTTTCGAATGCCATTGGTACGCTGTTAGATGATGTTTCGCTGGAGACGACAATAGTCGGCGATCCTAATGCCCCTGAAGCCTTGACTGGCATTTTGCCGCCAGCCATACCGGGCTTGGTAAGCAGCGACAGCATCCGAACCGATATCGTTACGCCAGTCGTAGTCGACAAACAAGCGGCAATTGCCCTGGGCAAAGCCTTGTTTTGGGAACAGGGGATCGGCAGCGATCAAATGGCCTGCGCCAGTTGCCATTTCCATGCCGGCGGCGACAACCGGGTGAAAAACCAACTTTCGCCCGGCCTGAACCATGCTGCGGCGAGCGGCACGACATTCGAACCGACCCGTTCCGGCGCACTGGGCGGGCCTAACTACACCCTGACCAAAGCCGATTTCCCGTTCGATCCGGCTAATGACGACACTGTCACGTCGTCGGGCACTTTCTCCGGCCAGTTTCGAGCACCAATTGCCGACAGCAATAACGAGGATTGCGACCGCGATGTGTCGCCGATCTTTCACGTCAATGGCGTCGGTACCCGCAATGTCGAGCCGCGAAACTCGCCAACCGTCATCAATGCCGCCTATAACTACCGCAATTTTTGGGACGGCCGAGCCAACAACCAATTCAACGGTGTATCGCCATTCGGTCCACGGGATGTTGCAGCCGGGGTGTATATCAACGACAACCAACGCCGCAACGCTGATTTTCAACAAGGTCAAAATAATTTCAACGGTACCGTAGACACCTATCTCAACGCCTTCAGTCGATCGACCTCCTACGCGGCGGCCACCTCACTGCAGGTTGACGACGGTTCGCCCAACCAAAAAAACATCTTGATTCGTTTCGACAATTTGTTTGGCAACGGCGAAGGTCAAATTCCGCCTGGTTCGAAAATCGAAAGTGCTTCGCTCAAGGTCTTTGTGACGCAAACCGACGCTCTCGACTACGTAAGCATTAACCAGATGTTGGTTCCCTGGAATGACAACTCGACCTGGAATTCGCTGGTAAGTGGCGTGTCGACCAACAATGTGGAGGCCAGCAGCACGTCGTTATTCAGGCTATCCGCCGGCGGTTCCGGAACACAGAGCTTCGATAATTTGACCTCTTCGTTGCAAGCGTGGTCGAACGGCTCGCCTAACTACGGCTGGGTGATTGTCACCGGGGCTTCCGACGCCGACAACTGGACCATCGCCAGCGCTCAGGCGGCGAACACAACACAAAGGCCGAAACTGGTAGTGACTTACACACCGCCAGCGAAATTGGTCAAGAGACCGCTGAAACTGACAAACGCCTCAATGGCGTCACAAGCGGTTGGCCCGGTCGGTAGCGACTTTGAAATGGCCTGCCGCGCCAGAAAGTTTGCCGATGTAGGACGCAAGTTGTTGAACAGAAAACCGTTACAGTTCCAAGCCGTGGCTGCTGACGACAGCGTATTGTCGGCGTTGCCTACCTTGCTTGGCACCAACGGTACTTACAGCACCCTGATCCAAAAGGCTTTTGCACCGGCCTATTGGAACGGCGACTGCGGCAACCAGTGCGGTACGCCTAACCCTGGCGTCACGCCTAGCGGCCCTTACAACCAGATGGAAGCCAATTTCTCGATGTACTTCGGGATTGCCTTACAACTGTATCAAGAGACTTTGGTGTCCGACGACAGCCGTTTCGACCGCTGGAAACGCGGCCTGATTACGCCTACGACTGCCGAGCGCAACGGCGAAGCCGTATTCAACGGTAAGGGCGCATGCAACGCCTGCCATAAAGGCCCCACCATGTCGAATGCCACGCGATTGCAAACCAGCAACAATGTTATCGAAGGCATGCTGATGCAAAATAATCAGATCGCCATCTACGATACCGGCTTCTACAACATCGGTGTAGTACCAACCCGTTACGACATTGGTGGAGGCGGACTCGACCCGTTCGGCAACACGCTCTCACTGACTCGTCAGTTTGTGCAAAGTCGGTTTGTCGACGAATTCGGCGTCGAACCTTGCAAATTCGAGCAGGATAACGGCTTGTGCCTGGACAACTCGCCGGCACGGCGGGCGCAAAACATCGCTCTGGTTGACGGCAGTTTCAAGGTGCCCACCTTGCGTAACGTCGAGTTTACCGGGCCTTACATGCACAACGGCAGTTTATCGACCCTCGAGCAAGTGGTCAGCTTTTATAACCAGGGCGGCAACTTTGCCAATCCGGAATTGCATCCCGACATCAAGCCGTTGGGCTTGACGCCACAAGAGCAAGCGGATTTGGTGGCGTTCATGAAGACCTTCACCGACGCCCGTGTCAGTTACGAAAGAGCACCTTTCGACCATCCGTCGCTCTCTGTTCCCAACGGCCATGCCGGCGACGCTTTTGTGGTCACCAATGGTAATGCCCTCGACCCCGCTTTGGGTGTGGATGAGATTCGCCAGTTGCCGGCCGTTGGCCGTAATGGCAAATCAACGCCCCTGCCCACCTTTGAAAACGGTTTGAAATAAACCGCTACTTCGGCTCTCTCCACCCGCATTCGCCGCGCGGTGGAGAGGCTTCATTCGCTGATTTGACCTGCGCTTATTTCCTCCTCATCGCCCAGACATTGGCATTAGCCAGGCCTGCCGCTTTTGACCCTGTCGCGTTCGGACAGGATGCAATTCGTTTGGTTGGCAGCTGGATTGACCTGTCGCCGCAGCCCGGTGGCGGTGAGCGGCTTGACCTATCAAATGCGGAAGCAGGGCAATACCGCGGCAGTGTGTGCAAACGTTATTTCCGGGCGTTACGACCTGCGCTATCTGGTAAAATCGACGGGTTTATTGCTCGGATCGCAGTCCGTATTTATCGATTTATCCATTCAACCAGCACCATCCCATGAAAAACTACAAAATCGCAGTCCTGGCCGGCGACGGTATCGGCCCTGAAATCACCGCGGAAGCCATCAAGGTTTTAAAAGTCATCGAAGAGCGCAACGACGTTCAATTCGAATTGCTGCCGGCCTTGTTCGGTGCCTGCGCTTACTTCGCAACCGGCGACGCCTTCCCGCAAGCCACCATCGACATTTGCGACCAGGCCGATGCGATCCTGAAAGGCCCGATCGGCTTGAGCCATGAGGAATCCAAAAAAATTCCTGTCGAAAAACAACCGGAACGCGGTGCGCTGCTGCCGATGCGCCGCCGTTACAACACCTACGCCAACTTCCGCCCGGTGTCCTTGCCCAAATCGCTGGCGCATTTCTCGCCGTTGAAACCGGAAGTGATCGGCGAAGGCATCGATTTGATCATGGTGCGCGAACTGGTCGGCGGCTTGTATTTCGGTAACAAGGAGCGCGGCGTCAACGAGCAAGGCCAGCGCTATGTCCGCGAAACCCTGGAATACGACGAAGAGCAAATTCGCCGCATCATGCACGAGGCCTTCAAACTGGCGCAAAAACGCCGCAAATTGCTGCACAACATCCATAAAAGCAACGTGCTGATGTCCAGCGTGTTGTGGAACGAGGTGATGGAAGAAGTGGCGAAGGACTATCCGGACGTGCAGGTCGTCAACTACCTGGTCGACGCCGCCGCCACCGCGCTGTGCCTGAAACCGACCCAGTTCGACGTGATGGTGATGGAAAACATGTTCGGCGACATTTTGAGCGACCAAGGCGGCGGTATTTTAGGCTCATTGGGCTTGATGCCATCTGCGTGCATTGGCCCGGACAAAGCTTACTATGAGCCGTCGCACGGCTCGGCGCCGGATATCGCCGGCAAGAACATCGCCAACCCGTATTCGATGATCGGCTCGGTGGCGATGATGCTGGAAAACAGCTTCGATATGGAAGACGAAGCCAAAAACGTCTGGGCGGCGATGCAGGGCGTGTTCGGCGACGGTTACTCGACAGCCGACCTGTCCAAGCCGGGCAGTGGCGTAACGATGATCAGCACCCAGGAGTTTGGCGACAAAGTGGTCGAAAAACTGCGGGCGATGCCTAAGGTTTAAATCCCGGCGGCAAAGCCGAATCGGCTTAAAACCCAGTTAAAGGCGGGTGCCGTAAGGGCCCGCCTTTTTTGTTGGCCGAATTCCGCCGATTCAATCCCGGAACAGCGCCAGTTCGGCGATGCGGCGTTCGATGGTTGCCAGGGTTTGCCGGTAGGCAGCGCCGTCGAAGCCGCCGAAGCGCTGGATGAACTCGGCTTCGGTCATCGATTCGACCAAGTCGGCGGTGGCCGGCATCAGCTCCGCTTCGCCGGATTGGGTTAGACGTTGCTGCAGGCGCAGGGCTTGGCTGCGATCGGCCACGGCGGTTTCGCCCATTCGGGTGCCGGCGCGGTCGGCGGCCAGGTCGGGAAACGAAAAACCGCTGCCGCCGCGCGAGTCCTGGATTTCTTTATATAGACCCACCGCATCGGCCAACGGCGTGCCGGAGTAGGCCGCCAGCATCGCCGACACCAAATAATGCTTGGTCAAATCGTCGCGGCCGTTCAGCAGTAGCGTGTGTCGGACCGGGCGCGGCCAAAGTGCTGCCTGAGGTACTGCTTTGGCTAGCGGAATGCCGTTGACATAAAGCGTCAGCACCAAAATCGCCGCGCGGTTTTCGGCGATAGGGTCGCCGGTCCGGCTTTGAAGTTGCGCCAGTTGAAACAGCGGCTGGGTCAATGCTGTCAGGCTGGCGCGGTCCGGCGTGTTGCGGCTGAGTTCGGCCAGTCGGCGCTGGTACGGCTCCAGGATTTGGGCTTCGGCGTCGGCCAGCAGGGCGCGGCGCAATTTGCCCGGCAAATCGGCTTGCCAGCGGTAATACACGCTGGCGCGTTGCGGCAGGAACTGCACATGCTGGACGAGGCCGGCGACGAGTTTCAGGTCGATCGGCAACGGTAGTGCCGCGACAGCGGCTTTGACGGTCAGTTCGGCGAGCGGCCCCGGTATCCGTAGCGAGCCGAGGCGGGCCGATTCGATCTGCGGCAAGCCGATTTTCTGCCGCAGTTGCAGCCGCAGATTCAAGTAGCCGCCGAACGGATTGGCCGGCAATGGCCAGGTGGCGTCGATCCGGGCCCGATTTTGTTCCAACTGCAAGCTGGCGCTGGCGTCGGCGAATTGGTTGGCCCAATAGTTCAAAGCCAGGTCCAGATCGGCTTGCTCCAGGATGAGGCGGGCGGTCGTGCCGGAGCGCAGCCGGCGCGGGTCGTTTTGGTGGAACAATTGCCGGGCGCGGCCGATTTGCTCCGGCGTCAATTCGGCCTGGGTTTGCAACAAAGGTTTGGCGTCCAGCGCAGCGTAAATCGCCAGCGCGATTAACACCGGCGTCAGCATGAACGCCAGCCGGCACAACTTTCCGAATAGTCTCATCGCTTACGCGCCGGTAGTGGAGTCATCCTTGAAATGAACGCGGCAACCGTCGCTTAACCGGATTTGTGCCGGTCCGCTTCGTATTGCGCCACACTGATGCCGGCGTGGCTGAGGTATTCGCGGATGTGTTTGATTTCTTGTTTGCTGCAAACCCCGCTGTGGTGCGGGTGGTGCAGAAAACCTTCGACGTTGTTCAACACCACATGAAAGCGCGCGCCGTGGCTGGGTTGGACGCTGGCGCCCAAGTGGCGCAACAAAGATTCGATATCGCGCCAGTGCAAGTTGCCGCTGACCGGGTCCTGAAATATCGCGCGGAGCAGGTTTAGATGGTGGCTCATGGCGGCGTACTCCTGAATAGTGTGGCTAAAGGATTGCCTGAAAAATGCTCAGTCATTTTCCGTCCGATGTCGTGGCGGGCGGGTCGGTGTCGATTTTTGTTTCTCATGAAGAAACAAATCATCTATAAACAGGCTTATTGTAAATAAAAATTAAAGGTTTATAGTTAACCCAACTTCAACGATTCGACTTAATTCAGTCAAGGCGGAAAAATGAACCAGTCAAAATTCAAAGACATCGTTACCGGCCTGTTTTTCACCACCGGTATTTTCAGCTTCATGTCGGGCGAGTTCGTGCTGTCGACATTGCTGTTCGGCGCGGCCTCGTTGGCCAGCAACCTGAGCGTTGTCAAACCGATCCGGATTTAAGCGTTTCCCGATTTTCGTAGTACCTCCTCGTTGTAAATGCTCTGCATCTTACGTGGCCTCTTCCCGCAAGGTTAGAGGCTTTTTTTTGCGGGGCGGTTAGCGGCCGGGGCGGTTGTCGTCGCGCTCGCTGGAGATGACGGTGTACTCGGCGTCCAGGGTTTGCTCGGCCTGCTGGCGTTGGGCATTGCGCCAGGCGCGCCAGAGTTTGAAACCGACGATCGACAACGGAATCAGCAGAATGGCAAACAGCGCCGAAAACACCAAGGTGCCGACGATGGCGCCGGCGACCATGGCCGGAATCGCCAATAAGCCGGACAGGCGCTGCGACAAGGACTTGGGCGGCGGCGGTAGCCGCGGATCGGCCGGATTCGAATCGATGACGACGACTTTTCTATAGATTTTCAGCATAAGCTGCTCCTGTCGGGATGGGCTCCGAAAAAGTTGGCGGCATCCGTTGCTTGCCAGACCGGGTATTTTTCCATGGCCTTGCCGAATAGCTCGGATTCGACCAATTGTTTTAACGCTGCGCGCAAAGCCGGGTAGGGCGACGCGGCGAACCAGGCGGCGTCCACCGCGGTGAACTGTCTGATAAACGGCAGAATCGCGGCGTCGGCCAAGCCGAAACCCTCGCCGCAGAAACCGGCGTTACGTTGCAGGCGCTGCTCCAGTTCGGCCAGGAAACGTTCGCCCTGTTGCCGATAGTGCTCGGCCGGATGTTCTGGATAACGGTCGGCGTATTTGTAGCGGTCCAGCCAGTATTTGAAATCGCCGTCGTTGCTTGCGATCAGCCGCTCGGCGTCGGCTTTATCCGAAGCGGGCAGCCAGTCTAGCGGATCGTGCTGCGCCAAGGCCCACTGCATGATGTCCAGGCTTTCGTCGATGACCCGGCCGTCCGGCAGCAGCAACACCGGTACCGTGCCCTTGGCCGAGATTGCCAGCATTTCCGCCGGCTTGGCCCGCAGTTCGATTTCGCGGATCACAACGCAAAGGCCCGCTGCGGCGATCGCCAAGCGGGCGCGCATCGCATACGGGCAACGGCGAAAACTGTACAGAATAGGGTGGCTGGATGCGGTCATGGCCTCGCCGGATTGGGCAGTTGCAGGTTGTTGAAGCGAATGTTGGGCGCCGATTGTAACAGGCGCCGGGCTGTCGTTTTACGGCCATTGCAAATCGGCTCCGGTTAAACTCTGGTAAAATCGCCACTTTGTTTTGCCGCTGCCGGCGCGCAAGCGCATCTCTGGCGCTCAGTCGCCATTCTGTTGACCATTTACGGACATTCCCTTGATTTCTACAGCCAATATCACCATGCAATTCGGGGCCAAGCCCCTGTTCGAAAACGTTTCCGTTAAGTTCGGCAACGGCAACCGTTACGGCCTGATCGGCGCCAACGGCTGCGGCAAGTCGACATTCATGAAAATCCTGAGCGGCGATCTGGAACCGTCGTCCGGCAATGTCAGCCTCGATGCCAACGAGCGCCTCGGCATCCTGCGCCAGAACCAGTTCGCCTACGAAGACCAGCGCGTGCTGGACGTGGTGATGATGGGCCACGCCGAAATGTGGGCGGCCATGTCCGAGCGCGATGCGATCTACGCCAACCTGGAAGCCAGCGAGGACGACTACATGCGCGCCGCCGAGCTGGAAGCGGTGTTTGCCGAATACAACGGCTACACCGCGGAAGCCAGAGCCGGCGAGTTGCTGTTGGGCTTGGACATTCCGCTGGAGCAGCACAACGGGCCGATGAGCGCGGTGGCGCCGGGCTGGAAATTGCGGGTGTTGCTGGCGCAAGTGTTGTTTGCCGAGCCGGACATCATGCTGCTGGACGAGCCGACCAACAACCTGGACATCAACACCATCCGCTGGCTGGAGAACATCCTGAACCAGCGCGACTGCACCATGGTAATCATTTCCCACGACCGCCACTTTTTGAACAGCGTCTGCACCCACATGGCCGATATGGATTACGGCGAACTGCGGGTTTATCCGGGTAATTACGACGATTACATGACCGCGGTCACTCAGGTACGCGAGCAATTGCTGGCCAGCAATGCCAAGAAAAAGGCGCAGATTGCCGAGTTGCAAACCTTCGTCGCCCGCTTTTCGGCCAATGCCTCCAAAGCCAAGCAGGCCACCTCAAGGGCTCGGCAATTGGAGAAAATCAAACTCGACGAAGTCAAGCCGTCCAGCCGGGTCAATCCGTTTATTCGCTTCGATCAGGCCAAAAAATTGTACCGATTGGCATTGGAAGCCAAGGATTTGGCCAAGGGTTATGGCGAAGAGCCATTGTTCAAAAATCTGAACATGATGATCGCGGTCGGCGAACGGGTGGCGGTGATCGGGCCTAACGGTATCGGTAAATCTACTTTATTGAAGACCTTGGTCGGCGATTTGACGCCGGATAGCGGCGAAGTGAAGTGGGCGGAGAACGCTGACGTCGGTTATTTCGCCCAGGATCACGCCGAGGATTTTGCCGAGGATATGTCGCTGATCGAATGGATGGGCCAGTGGCGTAAGGAATCCGACGACGACCAAACGATTCGCGGCACGCTGGGACGCTTGTTGTTTTCCAATGATGAGATCAACAAATCCGTGAAAGTGATTTCCGGCGGCGAGCAGGGCCGGATGCTGTTCGGCAAATTGATCCTGCAAAAAAACAATGTGATGGTGTTGGACGAGCCGACCAACCATTTGGATATGGAATCGATCGAATCCTTGAACGCAGCCTTGGAAAACTATCCCGGCACCTTGATTTTCGTCAGCCACGACCGCGAATTCGTCTCGTCGCTGGCCACCCGGATCATCGAGTTAACCCCGAACGGCATCGTCGATTTCAGCGGCAGTTACGAAGATTATCTGAACAGCCAGAATATCGGCTAAGCCCGGATCAATCGCTGCGGCCGCCGCGCACGAACAAGGTGGCGCCGACATCGGTGTAGACCTCGCGGTGGACGCTGCCGGCCGGTGCCAGTTGGTAGTCGCCGGCGCGCAGCAGCAGGTCGTCGATGAACAAATCGCCGGCCAGCATCATGCATTCCTCTTCGGTATCGTGGCCGTGCTCCGGACAGCGGGCGCCGGCCTCCAGCCGGTAAAAACACGACTCGCGCCCGCCTTCGATCCACAAGGTTTTCTTGCGGACGCCGGGCAGGATTTCCGGCCAATCGTTCATATCAGAGGCATGGGCCGTCAGCGACGGACCGGCTCCGAACGGCAGCAAACCGCTCAACACTTCTTTCAACACCTCGCGGCTATCGCCCAGCGAAGTGCCGCGCAGATAGGCCAGCGCGCCGCGCTCGGAGCGGATCGCGCCGTGGCGGCTGCCGGCCGCTGCGGCATGGTAATCCAGCGGCCCCAGCCGCAAATCGCCCATCGCCAAATCGCCGCGCAGCACGATGCCTTCCTCCAGACTGTTATGTCGGTGCGGGATCAGACTGGCGCCGGCGGCGAACTCGATCAACACCGAGCGGCCCAGGCTGCCGCCGTCCCATAACGGTTTGACCCGGATGCCGGTTTTCAAAGTTTGCCAGACGCCGTCCTTGGCCCGCACCGTGGTCAGACCGGCCTGTTTGGCGACGGCCGTCGCCACTTGCGCCAGCAGCCCGCGCCGCATCGCGCTGCGGCGCTCGTCGGCCAGCGCAATCGGCGCGATTTGTTCCGCCAACAGGTTTGTTAGCGGTGCCAGCTCGTCGTCTTCCGAGCCGGGTAGAGGCGGTTGCTGTTCAATCATCGGTTCGATTAACCTCGCCGAAATCGGCTGTCAGTAAATGCTGCATACTCTGCAATCCGCGCCGGATATGCGATTTGACCGTGCCCAACGGCAAACCGCAGCTCTCGGCAATTTCGTCGTGGCTCAGTCCTCTGAAAAAGGCCAGCGCCAGCAACTGTCGCGTCACCGGTTCCAACTGCGCCAAGGCCGCGTGCAACTGGTGTCCTTGTTGCACCGCACCGAGCAGATCGGTCGGCATCTGTCCTGCCGGCGCGGCGACGGCGGCCAGGGCATCGTCTGCCAATTCGGTCTGCTGGGTATCGCGTTGTCGTAACGCATCCAGCGCCCGGCTGCGGGCCATGGTCATGACCCAGGCCTTGACCGAACCGCGCGCCGGGTCGAAACGCGGCGCCTGCCGCCAGACCTGCCAGAACGTATCCTGCGCCACTTCCTCCGCGCATTGCACCCGGCCGGTTATCCGCAACGCCAAGCCGTAGACCTGGTCGACCAGGCAATCGTAGAGTCGTTCCAACGCCGCTTGGTCTTGATCGACGATGGCGGCAATCCAGCTTTGCAATTGCGCTTCGTCGGCCGCAGTCGTTCGGCCCGGCGCCTGCACTTCGTCATCATGGTTCCAATCGCTGTCCGTCATTGCCGTTGCTCCGTTACGGTAAATACGCGGCCAACGCCGGCTTGGATGCAGGGCGGGAGTGGATTGGCGCTGAAATGTGCGAGCTGGTGAGCATATTCAACCGATGCGGTCGGCAACCGGGCGTGATACGGCACAAGGCTATGGGGAGCGGTCGGATTTTGCCGGTCACTATAAAGCAGGTTCCGTTCGCCTGGCAAACCCGCTGCAGAGTGCCGCCGGCTCAAGTCATTGAAAGGCAACAGCTTCCAAAAATAGTCGCCGCGCGGAACCGGCCGCTGCCGGATTTGGGCCGAAGTTTTTTTCGCCTAGCTGCATCCGCGACCGGATTTGGCGCGTATTGGTGATTGCAAGCCATGCGAACGGCCGGCACACGCCGTGCCGCTGTTGGGGCTTGCGCTTGCCAACCACTAATTTTGGAGTGCCAAATCATGAAAACCATTCTTCGCGCGGCGGCGATCGCCGCGAGTCTGAGCGCCGGGCCTGTCGCTGCCGCCGACTTCGACTTCAGCGGCAGTTTCGTCAACGACAACGACGTGTTGCGCTTCAATTTCACGGTCGGCGCACCGGGCGTCGTCACTTTATTTACCTCGTCCTGGCTCGGCGGCGGCTTCGATCCGATTCTGAGCCTGTGGGACAGTGCCGGCAACCAATTGGCGGAACAGGACGACGGCTTCCCCGGCGGCAGCCAGGTTTCCAACGGGACGGTTTTCAACTACAGCGAGTTCGACAGTTACCTGGCCTTGAATCTGGCGGCCGGCGATTATCTTGCGACCTTGACCCAATACGACAATTTCTCGGCCAGCACGGCGTTGGCCGACGGCTTCTTGCGCGACGCCGACCCGAACTTTACCGCCGCTTTCGGCTGCTCCAACGGCCGGTTCTGCGCCGGCAGCCTGCTCGACAGCAACAACGATCCGGTCGAAGCCAACCGCACTGCTGCCTGGGAATTCCATATTCTGAACGTCGATACCGCGCAGGCGGCCACGGTCCCGGAACCGCCGACCCTGATGCTGCTCGGGTTGTCCGGCCTGTTTTTGCTGGGCGGCCGCTACGCCAAACCGAAACGCGGGCCGGGCTACCTGTGCGGCCAGCCGGACACCGGCGCCGAAAAAATTTCCGCCGCGTTGCATCCGAATGGCGTGCCGACGCGTATTGCCTGATGCGAAGTTTGTAGCCGCTTACTTATCCGACAGGAGACCGATTATGAAACAGCCTATCCAACCGACAACCCCCAGCAAGCGCTGGCCGCTGGCCTTGCTCGCCGGTGCCATTCTCACTCTGGCCGGATTGCCGGCTGCCGAAAGCGCCAACCACCGCGAGGCGCCGTTAACGGCCCTGGACAGCAAGGCCGACATTACCGACTGGTACGCTTTCGTCAGCTACGACGATCCGAGCAAAGTGACGATGATACTCAACGTCGATCCGTTGCTGGAGCCCGGCAATGGCCCGAATTATTTTCCGTTCGATCCGGAAATACTCTACGAGATGAAAGTCGACAACAACTTCGATGCCGAAGAAGACGTCACGCTGCAATTTCGTTTTAAAACCGAAAACCGTTTGCCCGGCGTGTTCACCGGCTTCGTCGGTGCCGGCAGCGGCATTTTCGCGCCGGCCAATTCGCCGGCACCGGTGGCGCCGGGCAGTCCAGTGGTGCCGCCGGCGATCACCGCATTGGACGGTCCCGGTTCCGAGGGCCTGGGCTTGCGCCAAAGCTACAGCGTAACCTTGATCAAAGGCAAGGGCGCCAACCGCCAGGTCATCGATCTGAGCCGGCAGCAGAAACTGTTTGCGGTGCCGTCCAACGTTGGGCCGCGCACCATGCCGAATTACACCGACCTGGCCCGGCAGGGCATCTACGATTTGGGCGGTGGCGTCCGGGTGTTTGCCGGCACGGTGGACGATCCCTTTTACATCGATCTGGGCGCGGCGTTCGATACTTTCAATTTTCGCGGCGACGCCTTCGGCTCCGGCATTCCCGGCGTGTTTTCCGACGCTCAGGCGGCCGATAACGGCCGAAACTACGCCCCGGACGACGTAGCCGGCTTCAATGTCAACTCGATTGCGATCGAACTGCCGATCGCACTACTGACTCAGGACGGCAAGCTGCATGCCGCCGGCGATGCGCTGGCCGTGATCGGTACCTATGCCACCACGTCGCGGCCGCGCACCAAGGCTTATGCCGACAGGCCGGGCGGCAAACCCAAGTTGGCGAACGCCTTTACCCAGATCCAGCGCATGGGTAACCCGCTGATCAACGAATTGTTGATCGGCACCGGCGACAAAGACAAATTCAGCATGAGCGATCCGAAAAACGACGCGGCATTCGCCAACTACCTGCTCGATCCGCTGTTGGCGCGGGTGCTGAACGCCGCCTATGCCGGCGCGGTACCGATTCCGGCGCCGCCGCGGCTGGATCTGGCGCCGCTGGTGTTCTATGCCGCGCCGATTTGCCCCGGCTGTGCGGCCGGGCAGAGCGGACCTTTGGCCGACCTGTTGCGACTGAACACCGGCATCGGCCCGACCGTCGCCGCGGCACGGCAACGCATGGGCTTTCTGGCCGGCGACAATGCCGGTTTCCCCAACGGCCGCCGGGTCTCGGACGACGTCACCGACATCGCCGCCCAGGCCGTCGCCGGAGTATTGAATCCGTCCTTCAACAGCTTTCCCAACAACCGCATCGCCGACGGCGTCAACGGCAACGACCGCATCTACCAGGAAACCTTTCCTTACGTCGCCTTCGCCAACAGCGGCCGCCAAAGCCGGCACGTCGATCCGGGCGAGGCCGGCTGCTTCAATGCCTTGACTGACTTACCCGGCAATTGCCCGGGCAACTGAGCCTTAGCTGCAACAGCGGTGGCGGCTTGGCCGCCGCCGCATCGATCCGGAGATCAATCATGGCGAATAGTTGGAGATGGCTAATTTTGTTTATTGGTTTGGCGTCGGCGCTGCCGGCCGCTTGGGCTGAAGCCTACCTGCCGGCCGACGCCGGCCAGGTGATCGAGACTTTGCCGGCGCGCGGCAGTCACTGGCTGGAACTGCGCACCTTGCGCCAGCAAGTTGCCGCCGCGCCGCAGGCCTTGCCGCCGGTGCTGCAACTGGTCAGGCGTTATATCGAATTGGGTCGGGCCGAGGCCGATCCGCGCTATTTCGGTTACGCCGAAGCGGCGCTGCAGCCTTGGCTGCTGCGGCCAGCTGCCGATCCCGAAGTGTTGACGCTGCAAGCCACCTTACTGCAAAACCGGCACGACTTCGCGCCGGCGCTGGCGTTGTTGGAGCGGGCCTTAGCGGTCCGGCCGCGTCTGGCGCAGGCCTGGTTGACCCGGGCGGCGATTCTGGAAGTGCAGGGCGACTATGCCGCAGCCGCCGGCAGTTGTCTGCCGTTGGCGAAAACCGCCGCAGCGCTGGTCGGCGCCGTCTGCATTAATTCGGTATTGAGTTTGGCCGGGCAGAGCGAGACGGCCTACCGGCAGTTGCAGCAGGCGCTCGAGCATGCTTCCGGGGCTGCCGCAACCGACCGGCAATGGGCTTTGGTAACGTTGGCCGAAATCGCCGAACGCCGCGGCGATGTCGCCGCCGCCGAGCGCCATTACCGGCAAGCGCTGTCTGCAGCCGAGGCTGACGGCTATCTGCTGGCCGCTTATGCCGATTTTCTGTTGGACCGGCAGCGTTACGCCGAGGTGGTCGATTTATTGGCCGACCGCAGCCGCGCCGACCCGTTTCTGTTACGGCTGGCGCTGGCCGAACGCCATTTGCCGCAGCGGGATAGCAATGCCCATACCGAAGCATTGCAGGCCCGGTTTGCCGCGTTGCGGCTGCGCGGCGACAACCGCCACCAAGCCGACGAAGCCCGCTTCCGATTGCAGCTGTGCAATGAGGCCGAGGCGGCGTTCGCATTGGCCCAAGCCAATTGGATGATTCAACGCGAGCCGCGCGACGCCAGGATCTTGCTGGAAGCGGCGCTGGCCGCCGGCAAACCCCGGACCGAGTTGCAGCCGGTGCTGGATTTCCTGGCTGCCAACGGTATGCAGGACAGCCGCTTGCAACCGTTGATCGCCCGTTTCGGCGAGGAGGGAGTATGAAAAACTGGGCCGTATTCTGCTTATGCTTGTGTTGCTGCGCCCCGGCCATGGCGCATAAAGCCAGCGACAGTTATTTGAGTCTGGACAGTGCGCACCGGCAAGGCCGCTGGGATATTGCCTTGCGCGACCTGGATTATGCCTTGGGCCTGGATGCGAACGGCGACGGCGCCATCACCTGGGGCGAATTGCGCGACCTGGGCGATGCCGTGTTCGCTTATGCCTTGCAGCGTCTGACCGTCGCCAGCGCCGGTCAGCCCTGCGCGCTGCAGCCGGGGGCATTGCAGGTCGATAGCCATAGCGACGGCAACTATGCCGTGCTGAATTTTGCGCTGGCCTGCCCGGACCCGGCCGGGCCGTGGTCGGTGGATTACCGCTTGTTTTTCGATCTGGACGCCCAGCACCGCGGCCTGTTCAGTTGGGCGGGCAGCGACCGGCCGGCCGTGTTCGGGCCGGACGCGCACCGCATCGATTTCGACAGGGCTAGCCAAACCGGTATTTGGCCGGTGTTGGCCAGTTTTGCCGGCGAGGGGATGCGGCATATCCTGATCGGCTACGACCATCTGTTGTTTCTGTTGAGCTTGTTGCTGCCGGCCGGACTGGCCTGGGATCGCACCGGCTGGCGCGCCGTCGGCAGTTGGCGCACGGCGGCCTGGGACGCCGCCGCCGTGGTGACCGCGTTTACGCTGGCGCATTCTTTGACCTTGAGCCTGACCGCATTGCACGTCATCGCCTTGCCGGCGCGTTGGGTGGAATCCGCAATTGCCGCATCGGTGGCGTTGGCGGCGCTGAACAATATCTATCCGCTGCTGTCTCGGCGCCGGGCCTGGCTGGCATTCGGCTTCGGTTTGATTCACGGCATGGGTATCGCCAGCGTGCTATTGGATATGGGTAGCGCACGCGGCTCGCAACTGGTCGCGCTGTTGGGTTTCAACCTCGGCGTCGAAGCCGGGCAGTTGGCGGCGGTGGCGGCGGTTTTGCCGCTGGTGGTTTATGCCGGCCGGTTTGCGGTCTATTCGCAGTCGGCGCTGCGCTGGGGTTCGGCGGCGATAGCGGCGCTGGCCTGCGTCTGGCTGGCCGAGCGCAGTCTGGAGATCAGTTTGCCGATTTTCTGAGCGGATCCCGATTCGGTGCTGAACTGCCAGGCGGAAACGCTGCCTCGTGCATCCGAATTGGAGGTCAGCACAGACACTTCGATTTAGACCGGATAGCGTTCGAACTCTGGCAGCTCATGAATATGTTTCATCCATACGAGCCGCTCCGCCACCTGTATTTGCATTGTAGGTGCAAGGGCGTCAGGGTCGTCGAGAGTCGATGTCTGTACATCGACTAGCCCCGGAAGGATCGCGGCGTTGCGGTAAAACAGGCCGCTCCCACACTCGGCGCAAAAACTGCGCATCGCGGTACCTGACGAATTGATCGTCTTTGGTTGCCCTTCTGTTACAGTCAGGGCTGACTCAGGAAACATCGCCCATGCCACCATAGGCGCCCCGGCGCTTCTCCGGCAGTCCTTGCAATGACACAAGGCGACTAGCTTGGGATCGCCTGCAAGCTGATAGCGGATCGCACCGCATAAGCATTGGCCGTAATATTTCACAAGGACCTCCTCAATCCCGTTCTCTGTGCTGTCGGGCAAAAGTATTGCACGAGTTTTAGCCGCCCAAGGTTTTATAGGCGCGAGCGGGTTGGTCATCACCGCTTTCCCCGGACGATTATTAACCCGGCCCTATTTATTACCGGTAGTCAGAGCGTAGGTTGGGGTGACGACAGGAACCCCAACAGACTGCCGTTCCGCCACCAACCGAGCGTGATAGCGAGACATCACGACCAATAAAACCATCAATAACCAATAAAGGCCGAACCGGTTAAAAATGTTGGGGTTCGTACCTCACCCCAACCTACGCGAGCTCACATTTCAGATTTCTCGTGAATCTGTAATGTCATCGACAGGACCGTAAGGCGTTTTCGCGATAGCAAAACGCCGGGTGGTTTTGAACTGCCCGCAGATGCCTAAATCTGCGGCCTCCCTACGACGAGCAAACCCTTGCCCCGCTGCGTTGCCTCGGTCAGCGCGACCGGCAATAACTCTATTACCTCTCTGGTCTGCTCGAGGCTGTTGCTATCCGCTATCCAAGCATGGGCACGTGCCGTCGCCTGATTCAAGTCAAGTCCGGCATAGCTTTCTTTAACCACCCTCAGGGCGGTTGCCACTTCACTTGCCGGTATGAACAGGTTCCCGTAAATGCCGGGAAGACGACTAGCTCTTTCGTATCCCAAGGCCTGCCACAAGACTGCGGCGGGGCTACAGCGGCGAATTGAAATGAAGCGACAGCAGTTGTCTTCGGTTAGCTGACTTGCTACCTGTTCACCAAAAACTTGAAATCCCGGCAGATTGAAAGCCCAAATGAAATCCTTATACCAACCACCAAAAGCCTGTTTAACACTTGGCGGCAAACTCATGTAGCCGCGTGCTGCGGTGCATGGTTCGTTCTGAATCCACCGCCGAATTGCCAGCAGACCGGCCGCCGATGGCCCTCCGGCCGCCATTGCCCTTGCAAACGAGATTGAGACCGAGCCGACCTCTTCTTCGTCTACGAAACGCGCCAGCCACCAAAAATCGAAAGACATGACGGCTAGTTTAATGTCTGCCACAACCGGCAGTAAAACAGCGGGGCAACGAAGTCGCGCGGCTTTTTACTGTCCGAGTAGAGGACGGGGTCAGACGCTATACATTGGTTTTCCTTCATTGAGGCGTAGCCATCCTTTAACGATGCGGTAGATAAACCAGACAAGATCGGCAATCAGCACAAACCAGCCAACGACAATAAAGAATGTAACGAAGCCAACGATGCCCCACAACAAGCTGAACCAGAAGGTACGTATTTGCCAACGAAAATGGCTTTCCAGATATGTGCCCGCAACATCATCTTTTTTGACGTAATTCATGACGATGGCGACGATGCTCGTAATGCCAAGCAACAGCGATGCGGCGTACAGAGCGTAGATAACAGTAGTGACTGTTTTATTGGATTTATCTTTTTCAGTCTCGACTAAAGTGGGCATGCTCCCTCCTCAAGGTATTGTTATGGCAGGTTAAAAGAAGGCGCTGCCATATCGCCTAACGTAAAGCTGAAAAATAAGACCGCGCTCCGGTCAAGCGCGACACACACCTAGCACTGATGATCGCATTGCCAACACTGACCGCTACCCATTGGATAGTGCATGGCGCCACACCTTGGGCATGGTTCCGCCTCGCCTTCGGGTGCATACGGCTCCCAACCGCATCTAAGATTTCTAATCGCCAATGCCTCTTCAAGAGACCCAACTTCTATAGTCCAGAGGCGCACCTGGCAATCAGGATCAATCTCCCCGTTGTTGAATCGCGGCGGGTCAAGGCCTTCTGCCAGACAGTTTGGCAGCGACGAGCCGTGTTTCGCCCAAGCTGAATAAATACGTTTCATGATGTCCAACCCAGCGCTAACCGGCGCGGAGCGACTTGATGGTGCAGCGTCCAGCGACCGAAAGGAGCGATGTTGGGCGCCGGGTTAGCGATCACGACGGCTTCACCATGCGCGGGCGAGTCTGTGCGGCCTTGGCCGGCTGTGCTTGCTCGCTTGAAAACGGTTCGAATCTCTATGCCAAACATTTTTTGCGGCCTCCGTCGCCGATCAACTACCCAACAAGAAGGCAGCGGCTTTAACGCTAGCAAAACACATAATCCTTCGCCAGGACTGTAGGGCGTTTTCGTGATAGCAAAACGCCGGGTGGTTTCGAGGTTCTGGCGGATTGTCGCTAGCGCTGCGAATCTGCCTTAGGGCCTTGCCAGCCGATTGGGGAATCGCCTCCCTCGAAAACGACAAACGATTTGGGGAGCGTAGGTTGGGGTGACGACAGGAACCCCAACACGACAGCCGTTCCGCCACCAACCGAACATGACAGCGAGACATTGCGACCAATAAAACCATCAATAACCAATAAAGGCCGAACCGGTTAAAAATGTTGGGGTTCGTACCTCACCCCAACCTACGCGAGCTGTTGAACGCCAAGTTAGGCGACAGATTTCTTTCGCTCTTCGTACTGCCGCTCAATTCGTTTATGCAGACGACGCAACTCTTCCTTGTAAGTGGCCTCGGCCTGCTCAAAGGCAAGGTCGCGAAAGCTTAGTTGAAGGACAAAGTGCTTCATCATTCCTTTGGAAATTTTTTCTCGATAGCGCTCAAACCTATCCAGTGCAAAGTAGTCATAGACGTGATCATTCCCGCGTAGTGTCTTGGGTGCAGAGATGTCAGACACCAATTCATGGATCTTGTGGCCGACTTGGTTGCGTAGGTTGATGATGGCTTGGAGCTCTTCGCTTTCCTTCGCGGTGATGACCTCCTTTTCTACAAGTATTTGAAAAGCTTTCTCCATAGGTCGGTTGATTCCATCAGGGAGCAGGGGCTCCTTAGCAGCATGCGTTGCAAACTTGTCGCTGGTGCGAATTGAGCCGATGACAAAGGCTCGAAGCGATTCAACTTGATGAAGTATCAAGACCATCTGAAGCGCTCTGTACTTCAAGATGTTCTTCTCCAAGGCAGGTAGTTTGACGCGCATGTTGGTGTTGCCTAACGCTGCAAATAACCGGGCGCAAAAAGCGCGTAGCGGTTTTTGCGGTCCGAGTTAATTTGCCTGGTTATATTTTACGGAAGTGGTTTTGGGCTGAGCGAGGTATACGCCGTACAAACCCAGTGGCAAAGACAATGAAACCAATACTACCCTACGAGCTTTCAACTTGATGTTAACGATGATTTTAGTCATGTTGCACCTCCAGGCAAGATTGAGTATGGTTAAAACTAAACTTGAATTTACCAGGGGGAGTTGAACCCCCTGAACGATCACTACTTTCTAAAACGATTGCTGTTTGGCTTTCACAGTAGATTTGGCTCACGTCCCGCTCACTCCAAAAACACCTCCGATACTGATATAAATATAACAAGGAATTAGATAGTTTCCGTATAACTACAAAAAAACGGCCTTATAAAATATAAGATATTGATACTCATATAATTTTAACCTCTGTATATCGTCGATGATGGCACGTTATGGCTGGAAACAACTCAATCGTCGTGATTGAATCACGTTAGGCGATAGACCGCAACAGGTTGAAAATCTCAGCTCGACTTCGGATTCTCCTTTACCCAAGTTTGTTTGTGCAGTCATCCTTCGCAGCATGCCTGGCTGAGATCGGCAGGCCGGTTAACGGACTCTGCGCGCAGATGCGTCGGACCCAGAAGAGCGTCTGGTTCGCGGTAACAACCGCCGCTTGCGGTTTGTAGGAGCGGGCCATGCCCGCGAGCAAACGCCTAGGGTCGTAGGCATGGCCTGCTGCTACAGGGCTTGAATCATCTTTAACTTAAGGACATCGGCTAGCCGGCTGCCGGTTCTTCCGCTGCATTGCTGAAGCGGATGCATGCCGACGAGTTGCTGCGCGGCCCTTGCCTTGTGCCGGGCTTGTGCGCATACTGGTCGCCCGTTCCATTCGGTAAGCCAAGGAATGATACAAAGCGATAATTCTCCCCTAATCGTTAACGCCGTTGCCGGCGCCTCAATCAGTACCGTTCGCCGCCAGCAGACGCTGGAAGTGGCGATTGGCGGCGACTGGGTGCTGGACGCGCCGGTGCCGCCGGTGGAGCCGGTGTTGACGCAAATTGAATCCGATACCGCACTGAAAAGCCTGATTTTCTCCACGACCGACTTGGGGCGCTGGGACAGCATGCTGGTCACCGAAGTGGTCAAACTGCTCGATTGCGCTAATCGCAGCGGCGTTGCGGTCGACAAAACCACATTGCCCCTACCGATCCAAAACCTGCTGGCACTGGCGGCCGCGGTGCCGGAGCGGATCGATGCCCATCGGCAGCAACAATCGGTATCCTGGCATGAGGCCGTGCACTCGGCCTGGGTCGGAGCCGTGCGGGAAAGCCGAGCCATGTTGCTGTTCGTCGGCGAAATGGCGTTGAGCACGCTGGCGACCGTGCGCGGCCAGGCCCACTTCCGCCGCGAGGACTTGTGGTTGTACGTGCAGGAATGCGGGCCGTCGGCTTTACCGATTGTCACCTTAATTAGCCTGTTGGTCGGGCTGATTCTAGCCTTCGTCGGCGCCGTGCAGCTTTCGTTGTTCGGCGCCCAAATCTACATCGCCAATCTGGTCAGCCTGGGCATGACCCGGGAAATGGGCGGCCTGATGACGGCGATCATCATGTCCGGCCGCACCGGCGCCGCCTATGCCGCTCAGCTTGGAACGATGCACGTCAACAGCGAAATCGACGCTTTGCGCACGATGAATCTGGACCCGATGGCGTTTCTGGTGCTGCCGCGGATGTTGGCGCTGATTCTGATCATGCCGCTGCTGTGCTTGTACGCCGATTTGATGGGCATCATCGGCGGCGGCCTGGTCACCGTCAATTTCTTCGATGTCTCGTTGACCGAGTATGTGGATCGCACCGCCAGCGCCGTAAAAATGAAAGATTTCACCATCGGCTTTGTCAAATGCGGGGTGTTCGGCATCCTGATCGCGTTGTCCGGCTGCATGCGCGGCATGCAGTGCGGCCGCAGCGCCTCGGCGGTCGGCGAGGCCGGGACTTCGGCTGTAGTCACCGCCATCGTTTTCATCGTCGTTGCCGATTCGGTGATGACGATCATTTGCAACCGGCTCGGGATTTAGCCATGGCCGAAGCTTGCATCACGGTCAAAGACCTGACCATGACCTACGGCGATTTCGTGATTCAGCGCGACCTGAATTTCACGATCAACCGCGGCGACGTATTCGTGGTAATGGGCGGCAACGGCTGCGGCAAGACCACGTTGTTGCGGCACATGATCGGCTTGAAGGCGCCGGCCCAGGGCGACGTCTATTACGGCGAGCAGGGCTTGTGGCAAGCCGATCCGAATACCCGCGAGCGGATTCTGTCCCGCACCGGTGTGCTGTTTCAAAGCGGGGCGCTGTTGAGTTCGATGACCTTGGCCGAGAATGTCGCCTTGCCGATTACCGAAGCCACCGCGCTACCGCCGAAGAAAGTCCGGGAAATCGTATCCTACAAACTGGCCTTGGTCGGCTTGGCCGGCTTCGAGGATTATTACCCGTCCGAGTTGAGCGGCGGCATGCAAAAGCGCGCCGGCCTGGCGCGGGCCATGGCGATGGACCCGGAAATTCTGTTTTTCGACGAGCCGTCGGCCGGGCTGGACCCGATCACGGCCAAGCTGCTGGACGATTTGATTTTGAGTTTGAGCAACGCGCTGTCGGCGACCATCGTCGTCGTCACCCACGATCTGGATAGCATTTTCGCCATCGGCAATAATTCGGTGTTTCTGGATGCCGAGACCCACACCATGATTGCCGGCGGCCCGCCGCGCCAGCTCTTGGAACAATCCGCCGACCCGAGTATCGTCCGCTTCCTGACCCGCGGCGAGCAGGACGGCCGCCACGGCGCCAAACACTTGATAGGGAGCGATAGGTGAGTAAACAAGCCAATCCTTTGGCAATCGGGATATTTCTGGTCGGCGCTCTGACGCTGCTGGTGGTCGCGTTGATGGTGTTCGGCGGCGGCCAGTTTTTCAAGGAAAAGAACCGCTTCGTGATTTATTTCGATTCGGCCCTGAACGGCCTCAACGTCGGTGCGCCGGTCAAGTTGCAGGGCGTGCAGATCGGCAACGTCAGCGAAATTTCGCTGGTGATGGACGAAGCCACCGGCCGGGTGTTCAAGCCGGTGGTGATCGAAATCGATCCGGCCTTGTTGCGCGACGTGTCCGGGCAGCAGAGTGGCGCCCATACCGAGAAACAGCACCGGCAAGCCGCACAGAAACTGATCGATCTGGGCCTGAAAGCGCGCCTGGAAACCCAGAGCCTGCTGACCGGCTTGCTCTATGTGGATCTGAATTTCCATGCCGACAAACCGA
Organism: Methylomonas sp. EFPC3; assembly: GCF_029643245.1. Classification (NCBI taxonomy): domain Bacteria; kingdom Pseudomonadati; phylum Pseudomonadota; class Gammaproteobacteria; order Methylococcales; family Methylococcaceae; genus Methylomonas; species Methylomonas sp. EFPC3. Next base: position 1,748,090 of record NZ_CP116398.1, on the reverse strand, counting down.
TGAATCTGGTCAAGCTGGATTACAAAAATCTGCCGGAATTGCCCAGCGTGCCGACCACGGTCGACGAAATCCGCAATACCGCCGACCAAATCATCAACCGCGCCAAGCAGTTGCCGCTGGAAGACACCCTGAAAAACCTGTCGGAAACCCTGGTCGAGATACGGGCGCTGTTGCAGTCGGACGATACCCGTAAATCGATGGCGGCCCTGGCCAAATCGCTGCAGGAAACCCAGAAATTGATGGCAACCTTAAATAGCCAGACCGGACCGTTGCTGACCAACGCCAACGGCGCGTTGAGCGATACCCGCACCACCTTGCAGGAATTGAACAAGCAGTTGTTGCCGGTGCTGAAGGCCGTCGAAACCAGTTTGAATACGGCCACCCAGCTGATGCAATCCTCGCAGGGTACGCTGGCTGCGGTCGAGGCGATGGCAGCGCCGGACGCGCCGTTAAGTCAGGCGATGCAGGAAATGCGCAACGCCGCCCGCGCCTTGAAAGACCTGGGCGAATCGTTGGAGCGGCAGCCGAATGCAATCATTTACGGCAAATAGACGGAGGCAGAAGCGATGATCGGCAGGCGATGGATTTACCCGGCGCTGGCGGCCGCGGCGATTGCGGGACTGGCCGCTTGCGGCAGTGCGCCGTTACAGTTTTACATGCTGACGGCCGACAGCGGCGCGTCGAACGAATCCGGCCCGGCGCTGGCGCCGGGAACGGTGATCGGCCTGGGGCCGATCCGCTTGCCGGCCTATCTGGACCGGCCGCAATTGGTCACGGCCTTGAGCGATCACCAGTACCGGCTGGACGAACACAACCGCTGGGCCGAACGGCTGGACGAAAATATCGCCCGGACCTTGAGCCAGACTTTGGCCATCCGGCTCGGCGTCGAGCAAGTGGTGCGCTACCCATGGTCGGCGCGGCAGCGGCTGGATTATCAACTTGGCTTCGACATTCTGGAATTGCACCAGACCGCCGCCGGACGCAGCGTACTGTCCGCACAGTGGCAATTGAAGCAGGGCGAGCGGAATCTGGCCGGCAAGCGCTTCGAATGCAGCGAAACGGCCGCAGGCGGCGCCGAAGCCATTGTCGCCGCACAGAGCATCTGTTTGAGCCGCTTTGCCGGCGAATTGGCCGCTGCCGTGCGCGCCGTGGCGGCGGCGCGTTAGCCGTTATAGACATCGTTGTTTGTAACCGTCGTTCCGGCAGGAATTCATGTCAGGCTGTCCTGCCTGACAGGGTAATGTAAATCTGTTCCAGACCGATTTGTGCCGGAGCCGACCGCGAAGCGTATACAGGCTGCAAGGGCTCGAAGTTGCCGTCGATGGCACTGGATGCCGGCGTCCTGCGGGCATGACGGCACTTGTGTGGAATGATGAGCTTTAGCCGCCGCGACATCGCTGCCGGCAGCCTTGTAAATCGGGCCGGCTGGCCAAATCCTGGTCGACCCCGCTTTGTGTCGGTTTTGGTGCGCTCTTGGTCCAAGTTGGTGCGAGCTTGCTGGGTCAATGCTGGGTCGGCTCGGGAGGCCGTCAGGCAATTGGCGGTATTGCGAGGATTGGCATTAATTCTGCTTTACATCTGGCCGGTGCACAGCAGCACCGTTTCCCCTTCAACAATGGCGTTGAACAGCGGCTCGCGATTTGCGGGCGGCAACCGCTTTCGCCATTGTTCCCACCTTGAAGTCTCAGGTCCTGCAATCGGCGCATAACGGCGTCAGTTGTCGGGGACGGAGGCTTGCGCGATCAGGCTCCATAACATCCATCCGGGCATTTGCCTTGTTACGTCCGGGTTTTGCGTACCTAATCCAATTCAAAGGTGAATTATGTCTTATCTGATTCCAGCGGAATTTGTCACGAAAATGGTCGATGCCGGCGAATCCAAAGTCTTCATGTCGACCCGGGATACTTTGATCCGGGCTTACATGGCCGGTGCAATTTTGGCCTTGGCTGCCGTGTTTGCGGTATCGATTACCGTGCAGACCGGTTCGCCGATCTTCGGTGCGATTTTGTTCCCGGTGGGATTCTGCATGCTGTATCTGCTGGGCTTCGATCTGTTGACCGGCGTGTTCGTGCTGGCGCCGTTGGCCTGGCTGGACAAACGCCCCGGCGTCACCACCGGCGGCATATTGCGCAACTGGGGTTTGGTCTTTGTCGGCAACTTTTTGGGTGCGCTGACCGTCGCGGTGATGATGTCGATTGTTTTCACCTACGGCTTTTCGGTGCCGCCGGATGCGGTCGGCCAAAAGCTGGCCGGCATCGGCGAAGCCAGAACCTTGGGCTATGCCAAATACGGCATGGCCGGCTGGTTTACCATTTTCATCCGCGGCATGCTTTGCAACTGGATGGTGTCGACCGGCGTGGTCGGGGCGATGATTTCCACCTCGGTCAGCGGCAAAGTCATTGCGATGTGGATGCCGATCATGCTGTTCTTCGGCATGACTTTCGAACATTCAGTGGTCAACATGTTTCTGTTTCCGTCCGGGTTGATCATGGGCGGCAATTTCTCGATTATGGACTATTTCGTCTGGAACGAAATTCCGACTGTGCTGGGTAACCTGGTCGGCGGTCTGGCATTCACCGGCCTGACCTTGTATTCCACCCACGTCAGAACCGCGCCGAAACGCGCTGCTAACTAAGCCGTATCCGGCCCGCTTGCGGCGGGCCATTCATTTCGTATTTATTGGACAAGGAGAACGCAATATGAACCGCAACGAAGTCACCGAACTGGTTATCGCCCAAAAACTGCGCAAACAACTGAGCTGGCCGCAACTGGCCGAAGCCATCGGCATGAGCAAAGAATGGACCACCGCGGCGCTGTTGGGACAAATGACTCTGAACGCCGAACAAGCCGCGACGATAGGGGCATTATTGGAATTACCGGCGGAAGCGGTCGAGCAGCTGCAAGTGGTGCCTTACAAAGGCTCGTTGCCGAGTGCGGTACCGACCGATCCGCTGATTTACCGCTTCTACGAGTTGGTCAACGTTTACGGCACCACGTTCAAGGCGCTGATCCACGAGGAATTCGGCGACGGCATTATGAGCGCGATCGACTTCAGCATGGATTTGCAACGCGAGCCGGACCCGAAAGGCGACCGGGTCAGGATTGTCATGAGCGGTAAGTTTTTGCCGTACAAGAGCTATTGATTCGCAGCCGGAGCCTAGATGTCCGGACGACTGGCCGTCAGCGTCGGCCAATATTCCGACCGCGGCCGCAAGCCGCTGAATCAGGATTGCCACGGCGTTTACGTTGCGAAAGAGCCGCAATTGAGCGCAAAAGGCATCGCATTCGCCGTGGCTGACGGTATCAGCAGCAGCGACGTCAGCCATATTGCCAGTCAGGCCGCGGTAACCGGGTTTTTGTTGGACTATTACTGCACTTCCGAGGCTTGGTCGGTTAAAAAATCGGCGCAAAAAGTCTTGTTTGCGACCAATTCCTGGCTGTACGCGCAAACCCGCCACAGCCGCTATTGCTATGACAAGGATCGCGGTTACGTCTGCACTTTCAGCGCTGTGGTCATCAAATCGGCCACGGCCCATATTTTTCATGTCGGCGACGCCCGGATCTATCGCTGCCGCGGCGGCGAATGGGAGCAATTGACCAACGACCACCGCTTGTGGGTGTCGCCGGAAACCAGCTATTTGAGCCGGGCGCTCGGAATCGACAGCCATCTGGAACTCGATTACCGGGCGGAAACGGTGGAAAACGGCGATCTATTCCTGTTGGCTACCGACGGCGTCTACGAATTCACCGGTGTCAAGTTGTTCGATCAGCATATCGCCGCTGCCGGCAGCGATCTCGATGTCGCCGCCAAAGCGCTGGCCGAGGCTGCGCTTGCCGCCGGCAGCGGCGACAACCTGACCGTGCAAATCGTCCGCGTCGAGCAATTGCCGCAGCCGGCAGCCGACGAAGTATTGCCGGCCTTGGCCGAGTTGCCGCTGCCGCCGCAGTTGCGCGAGCGGATGGACTTCGACGGCTACACCGTGGTCCGGGAGTTGCACGTCAGCAGCCGCAGCCACGTCCATCTGGCGTTCGATAACGATAGCTGCGCCCAGGTGGTGCTGAAGACGCCGTCGATCGACTTGCGCCAAGATCCTGCCTATCTGGAACGGTTTCTGATGGAAGATTGGATTGCGCGCCGGATTGACAGCCCTTACGTGCTAAAACCGTGTCCGCCGACCCGGAAACGCAATTTTCTTTACGTCGCGACCGAATTCGTCGACGGCCGCACCCTGGCGCAGTGGATGCTGGACCACCCGCAACCGGCGCTGGAAGCGGTGCGGGCCATCGTCGAACAGATCGGCAAGGGCTTGCGCGCGTTTCACCGTCTGGAAATGCTGCACCAGGACCTGCGGCCGCAGAACGTCATGATTGACCATGTCGGCGGTGTGAAAATCATCGATTTCGGTTCGGTGCGGGTGGCCGGCGTCGCCGAACTCTTGCCGGAGCTGGCCGGGCTTAACATTCTCGGTACGGCCCAATATACGGCGCCGGAATATTTTCTGGGCGAGCAGGGCACGCCGCGTTCGGACTTGTTTTCCCTGGCCGCGATTACCTACCAGATGTTGAGCGGCCGCTTGCCCTACGGTGCCGAAGTCGCCAAATGCCGTAGCCGGCAGGCGCAATCCAAATTGCGTTACGATGACCTGCATTACGCCCAACCGCAGATTCCGGTGTGGGTCGACGATGCGCTGCGCAAGGCTTTGCATCCCGACCCCGCCCAGCGTTACGCCGACATCGCCGAATTCGTTCACGATTTGCGCCAACCCAATCAGGCGTTCTTACGCCGGGCGCGGCCGCCCTTGATCGAACGCAACCCGCTGGCATTCTGGAAAGGATTGGCGTTGCTGTTGGCGCTGCTGGTTTTCGGCTTAAGCTTGGCGCTGCACAAAGCCACCCACCCACAGGCAGCATTGACCGGCCCGGTATCGCCGGCAACGGCCGCACGATAGTTTCATTCACTCTGTTCTTTGGTTTTATATGTCATCAAGCAACCTCGATTTGTTCAGTTTTGCCGGCAAAATGAAAATTTTGCACATGAGCTGGCTGGCGTTTTTTATCAGTTTCGTGGTCTGGTTCAACCACGCGCCGCTGATGCTGGCGATTTCCGAAACTTTGCAGCTCAGCCCGGCCGAGGCTAAAACCATTTTGATCCTGAACGTGGCGCTGACGATCCCGGCGCGGATTGCGATCGGCATTTTGGTGGACAAATTCGGGCCGAAGCGGACTTATTCGACCTTGCTTGCCGTCGGCAGCGTGCCCTGTTTCATGTTCGCCGCCGCCGACAATTTCGAGCAATTGGCGCTGGCCCGGTTTCTGATGGGCTTCGTCGGCGCCGGTTTTGTGATCGGCATCAGGATGGTGGGGGAATGGTTCCCGGCCAAGCAGCTCGGCATCGCCGAAGGCATCTACGGCGGCTGGGGCAATTTCGGTTCGGCGGCGGCGGCGATCGTATTGCCGTCTCTGGCGCTGGCCTTCGGCGGCGATGACGGCTGGCGTTACGCGATTGCGGCGACCGGCGTGCTGGCCTTGTTGTATTCGGTCGTGTATTTTTTCAGCGTCAGCGATACGCCCAAAGGCTCGACCTATTTCAAACCGAAGAAGGCCGGGGCGATGGAAGTCACCAGCTACGCCGACTTGGCGCTGTACATCCTGATGAGCGTACCGCTGTATGCAGCTCTGACCCTGCTGGCCTGGAAGCTGTCGCCGACCGGCATGAAGTTGCTGTCGGAGCCGGCAACCATCGCCGCCTATGTCGTGATTTGGACGCTGTTTGCCTTCAACGTCTACAAAATCGTGCATATCAACGCCGAGTACTTGGCGCAGCCTATAGAACCGATACACCGCTATCAATTCAAGCAGGTCGCGATTTTGGATTTAGCCTACTTGGTAACCTTCGGCTCCGAATTGGCGGTGGTTTCGATGCTGCCGATGTTCTTCCACGACACCTTTAAACATACCGGGATTACCACGGTGCAGGCCGGCCTGCTGGCCTCCAGCTTCGCCTTCATGAATCTGGTGGCGCGGCCCGGCGGCGGCTGGCTCAGCGATAAATACGGCCGCAAATTGTCCTTGAGTATCTGCGTGATCGGCTGTGCGGTCGGCTACGCCGCAATGTCGCAAATCGACTCGAGTTGGCCGATCGCATTGGCCTTCGCCGCCACCTTTTTATGCTCGTTTTTCGTTCAGGCCGGTTGCGGCGCGGTTTACGCCATGGTGCCGCTGATCAAACGGCGTATGACCGGCCAGATCGCCGGCATGGTCGGCGCTTACGGCAACGTTGGCGGCGTGACTTTTTTGACCGTGCTGTCATTCGTGACGCCGGAAATCTTCTTCCTGACCATCGCCGCCACGGCGGTATTGGTGGCGGTAAGCGTTCAATTCATCGAGGAGCCGGCCGGGCATATGGCGGAAGTCATGGAAGACGGTAGCGTGGCGATGATCGAACTGAACTGAGCGGCCGGAGGCTCCCGGCCATTTTGTGACTTGTGATTTAGGAGTATTCGACGTGATTGAAACCGTATTGGCGACCGTGACACTGGGGATGGTATTTTGTTGGCGCACCGCTTGCCGCCAGTCGGCCGCAATGCTGGAAGCGGGGCCGGAGCGGGCAGCGGTTTGTGCGGTGCACAGCCGCCGTCTGCCGGAAGATGCTGTGTTGAGGCGCCATTTTCTGGCGCAAATCAATAGCGAAATCCAGGCCGGCCTGGCGCCGTGCCCGTCAGATTCGGTATTGCGCCGCCACCATCAGGCGCTGGTCAGCGCCAAACTGCAACAGGCTCTGGCCGAACTCGGCCGCAGTCCGGCTTGCTGACGGGCTTGTCTCCGCACCAGGTTAAACCCGCAGAATGGTCAAAACTTTAACGGTACGCATCGGTGCCGCCAGCGACAAAGGGGTTAAAGCCGACAACGAGGATTTCTGGGGCGCCTTGGTGCCGGCCGAACCGCAGTTGACCTTAAAAGGCGTTGCCGTCGCGATTGCCGACGGCATGAGCGGTAGCGAGGCCGGCAAGGAAGCCAGCCATTGCTGCATCACCGCGTTTCTGGAGGATTATTACAGCACGCCGGATTCCTGGTCGGTGACCAAGGCCGGCCAAAAAATCCTGTCGGCCACCAATTCCTGGCTGCACAGCCAGGGCCGGATGCGTTATGCCTCGGTCAAAGGCATGGTCAGCACCTTGAGCGTATTGGTGCTGAAATCCAATACCGCGCATCTTTTCCACGTCGGCGATTCGCGCATCTATCTGTTTCGCCAGGGCCAGCTCGAGCAACTCACTCGCGACCACCGGCTGTGGGTTAGCGACGACAAGAGCTATCTGAACCGGGCGATGGGCATCGAGCCGCATCTGGAGATCGATTACAAATCGCTGACGCTGGAGAAGGGCGACCGTTTCCTGCTCAGCACCGACGGCTTGCACGATTTTGTCGGAGAGGCGGTGATCCGCGCAGAACTGGCGGAAGCGGTCGATTTGGCACAAATGTCGCGCAATCTGGTGGCTGCGGCTTTGGCCAACGGCAGCGACGATAACGTCACCTGCCAGATCGTCGAAGTCGACAGCCTGCCGTTGTTGCGGGAAGACGAAGTACTGCGCCATAACGGCCATTTGCCTTTCCCGCCGCCGCTGGAGCCGGGCATGCTGCTGGACGGCTACCGGATCGAAGCCGAATTGCACGCCAGCAAGCGCACCCAAATCTACCGGGCTTACGACACTTTGCACAACCGGCGGGTGATTCTGAAAACGCCGTCGGTGCTGTACGACGACGATACCCATTACATCGAGCATTTTCTGCACGAGGAATGGGCCGGAAAGCGGATTCAGCACGCCAATGTGCTGCAGGTGTTGGAAACCGACCGCAGCAAGTCCTGTCTGTATTATGTGACCGAATATATCGACGGCTGCACCTTACGCGACTGGATGGCGGACAATCCGAAACCGGAGGTGCGCCAGGTCAGGGCTTTAGTCGAGCAAATCGCCAAAGGCTTGCGCGCGTTTCACCGCATGGAAATGCTGCACCAGGATTTGAAGCCGGAAAACATCATGATTGCCGCCGACGGCAGCGTCAAAATCATCGATTTCGGTTCGGTTAAAATCGCCGGGATTGCCGAAATCACGCCGCTGGATCATGCCGGCGACGAAAATATCCTCGGCACGTTAAATTACACGGCGCCGGAATACCACCTTGGTCAGCGCGGCACGGTCAAATCCGATCTGTTTTCGCTGGGTGTGATTTGCTACGAAATGCTCAACGGTGAGTTGCCGTACGGTAGTTTGCCGGAAAAACCCAACCGGACCAATCTGGAGCGCTTGCAGTACGTTCCGAGCATACGGCGCAATCCGCTGGTGCCGGTCTGGATCGACGGTGCGTTACGTAAGGCTACCAGTCTCTCGCCGCGATCGCGTTACGACGAGCTTTCGGAGTTTCTGCACGATCTGGCGACGCCGAATCCCCAATTCTTGAAGGCCGAAGACAAAATCCCGTTGGTCGAGCGCAATCCGTTATTGTTCTGGAAAAGCGCGGCGCTGTGCTTTTTTGTCTGTAGCTTTGTGCTGGCTTTGCTGCTGCTGAGCGGGAAATAGACCGTTTGGCCGGCCGGCGTGTCGGCGGCGGGCTGGTTTATTTGCTGTCCAAGTCGATGACCCCGTCCCAAACCTCGGGCGGCTGTTGCCGGTAGGCCAGCGCCTTTTTCAGATAAAAACGGCTGGGGCCGTCGTTAGCGTCCAGCTCCAAAACGGCTTGTAACACCCGCACCGCTTCCGGCCAATGGCCGGCCCGAAACGCGGCCAGGCCATCGGCGAAGATGCTGTGCACGATGTTCGGAATCGACTCGCCATGGCCGACGATTTCAGTTAATTCCACCGGTTCGGCGCGGCCCACCAGTCGAAACGCGCCCACCGGGCGGCTGAGAACGCCGTCGATCCCGGCGGTGATGGTCGACGTTGCCAGGATACGGGTACCCAGCGGGGTGTTGACGCCCTGGATCCGGGACGCAGTATTGACCGTGTCGCCGATGGCCCGGTAATGGCTGGTCTGCCCGGTTTCCAGCCGGCCCAGAGTCAGCGGGCCTTCATGCAGACCGATGCGGGTGGTCAATGCCGCCAGCGGCGAGGTTTTGTTGAAGGCTGCGACCGCCTCTGCCATTTCCAGCGCCGCCAGACAGGCCAACAGCCGCTGTTTGGCCGGCGCCAATTCGAACCAGACCGCCATCATGGCATCGCCGGTGACGTCGGCAATCGCGCCATCATGGGAAATGACCGGGTGGCCGAGTACCTGATAGTAGGCATTTAACAATTGCCACATTTCATGCGGCGAATGCTGGGCGGCAATGCCGGTGTAACCGGCGATATCGGTCGCCAGACACAAGCCGCTGACATCCCGTTCCGGGCGGGTCGGCGGCAAATGCCGATCCGGGTTCCAGTCGCCGGGCGCAGCCGGGACGAAGGTGGCCCATTGCGGAAACACCTGGCGGACGAACGCCAGCAGCCGTTTGCGCTCGCACAGCAAATCGATTCGGGACCAGACCAAGGCAAGCAACCACGACACCGGCAGTTGCACCAATACCGGTCCCGCCAGCGGTAGCCACCAATGCCGCGCGGCAAAGGCATAAACGGCAAAGCCGGCATAAGCTGCGGCCAACAGCAGGCTGGCAAACAAGCCGCGGCGTTTGCTGCGGCTGTTCAGCAAGCCGGCGATAGCCAGGCCGAAGACGGCGGATACCGACCAAAACGGTAACGGCATTTCGACGAAGGCACCCTGGCTCAAGTTGGCGAATTGGGTCGCCATGATCTCGACGCCGGCCATTTTGCCGGTGTGCGAATCGGAAAACGGCGTCGGAAAAAAATCGGTTTTGCCGGGCGAGAATTGGCGGTTGGCACGGCCGACGAACACCACTTTGTCGCGCAGGTCGCTGACTTGGCCGGAATAGACATCGACGTAAGACTCCATCCGGAGCGTCTTGGGCGGGCCGTAATAGTTCAGGTAGCGGCTGTCGCCCTCGCAAAGCACCTTATCGAAATCCGCCCCCAGGCCGCTACGCGCGGCATAACCGGCATCGGCCAGACAATCCCGGCGGCGGTCGGTCAGCCAAGCGGAGAGGGTTTGACCGGTTCCGGTCCAGTCGGCGAAAGGTTGTCGCGTGTAAGCCCAGGCCAGTACGGGCAGGCTCGGCGAATCGGCCAGGGCGTCGAAAAAGGTCCAGACTTCCCGGACTTTGGCCTCCTCGGCATCGTTGACCAGGAAAAACGGTGCGCTATCCAGCGCCGCTTGCGCGATCGCCGGCGTCGCGCTGATTTTACGCATTGCCACCAATTGTTCCGGCAATTCCCCGGCCGCCTCGCCTTCCAGGGCAATGACCGTTTGCCGGTTGGCCTCCGCGCATTCTTCGCGGCCGAAAAAGTCGGCAGTACCGTGGCGGAATTTCTGGATACATTCGCCGATCAGCACGTTGCCGGCTTCGCGCATTGCGGCTGCCAAGTCCGGATCCACCGCCGGGTTGGGGGTGATGAACTGCAAATCGAAAATCACCAGTCTGGCGCCTTGCTGCTGCAATTGCCGAATCAAGCGGGCATGGTAGGGCCGCCAACGCGTCAGATCCTGGCCGACACCCAACTGCGTTTCGGAAGCCTCGTCCATCGCCACGACGACGACTTGCCCCGGTGACGGCAACGGCCCCCGCCAGCGGAAGAGGGTGTCTTGGCTGGAGAGTTCGAGATCGGTTGACGAGTCTACTGCACAGGTCAGTATCAGTGAGATTGCGGCGAGAACAACCGTACGCAGAAAATGACGGTTCATTGCTTATTGGATGCTCGTAGTCTTTAACAGGCAAATCGATATGCCGAGAGACTTTGAGCTGAGAGGACTTAGGTGTTTCTCCGATTCGGATAAGCCAGCAAATTGCCGCTGCAACATGAAAACTTTCAAATTCCAGAAAACAGCGGCCGATCGTCTAGTTGCTTCGATCAATACTAACGGGTAGGGCGCGTGTGTTTGCTGCAGTTTTCGTATTGATCTCCACCGGAATAGACCACATTGCAATGCGAGCCATGGTAAAGCGTCGTGACCGTGACAACAAAACGCGCAGGTTTTTGTTCTCCGTCTTTTTTGATTTTGCCTTCGATTGTTTTTTGGCTGAGTGCGATCGCAGCTTTCAACGCTGGGTTATTGTCAAGCAATAACTCGACTTTGCAATCCGTCTTGCCGTCTGCGGTATTGCTGTTGGTACTTGGCGCCACACTAGCTCGACCGTCCGGTTTGTCCGCACCCGAATGGTTACATGGCATAATTTCCTCTTCGGTTTCCGGGTCAACCGCCACGACTTTTTCCGTTTTGAAATCAATGCCGCTAGCGAGTGCAACCTCCTTATCCAATAGTTTCTGAAATGTCGGGTGATGCGAAGAGCACCCAAACATAAATAGACTGCTCGAGATTAATAACGCCAAGTTTTTGCCGGTTGTTTTGATGGTCATCAATTTTCTCCTGGTTAATAAAAAAGTCCGGAATACTAGTTTAATAAAACAAGTTAAGTTTTACGAACAATTGCCGTTCTGGAATAAACGGACTGAGTTGCGGGCCAACCGCATCGAAGTTACTTTGGTAGTTGAATTTATTATCGAATAAATTTCGCATTTCGAAATTAATCGTTCCCAGTCTTTGTGGAAAGCGATAACCGATTGCGGCGTCAAAGGTCCAGAATGCCTCGCTGCGATGTTCCAGTAACGTAGTAACAGAATCACTTACTTCGACGACGTGCTGGCTGACCAAGGTTCCGGTCACTCGGGTAAACAGACCGCTTGCATGAAACAAGTTTAAAGAAATCGGTGCTTGGTGGGTACCGACGCTCTGTGGAAGATTGCCGCTTCCATTGCCCGGAGTAAAACTTCGGTCAGTGGTTGTGTAGCGATACTCGGTTCGAAACGCAGCCCAGTCAGTAGGAGTCCAATAAAGGTAAGCCAAGTGCGATGATTCGTTGCGATCCTGACTGGCGTTTACTTCTGCGCCATTTGAGGGTTGATTGCTGTTTCGCCAACTCAACTCGCCACCGAAAAACACGTTTTTCAATGGGTGGTAATCCATCCCAAATCCATAGCGCCAAGCGCTTGCGCTGTTGTTTTCATCGTAAAACTGAGTAAAGCCGGCAATTTGCGTGGGTTCTATGGTTTGGTTGGCTGCCAGCCGGCGGTTTAGCGTTCTAAATGCAGCGGCGCGGACTGTCAGGTTCTCGATAGGATTCCAGGTTATGCCAAACTTCGGGTTTAACTGCTGACGTTCAATTAGGTCTGGAGCTCGGCGAAAGGGCCCGGAATCGCCAAACGAGTTGCTTAGCACAGAGTCAAACTGATTAAGTTGGTTGGTGATGGAATCGAAACTTAATCCCAATGTAGTGACGATGCTGCGGCCAAAGTGCTGTTTGGTATAAATGTAGCCGTTGAAATGATCGGTATCGAATTTTTGTCGGGTTGAATAATTCTCTATAAAGGCCGGCGGTACAAAAAAATTGACTTCTTCGTTGGCGTGTAAATGGTTTTCCAAGTTTAAATAACCCAAGCCGGCAATCATTTCGAAATTCTCGGGGTGAAAAATGTACTGCCATTCGGTTTGATACCCGACGCTTCGAGTGTTTCGCGAAGTTGAGTCAATATTCCAGTTGAGGTCATTCGGCGAAGAAACGTCGGTTACTTGATTGCCTGTTACCTCACGCTTTGATGTATAAAATCCGGAGGCGATCAGGTCTTGTTCCGGATCGATGCGGTAATGCGCGCCAATGCGAGCCGTATCCTGGTTGTTGAGTTGCCTAAGGGTTGTGTCGTGGTTTCCATTTAATCGTGTGGCGACATCTCCCGCCCGGATCTTCTCCGACTTCAACTCCACCTGCATACTGAAATCCGAAGAAAAAGCATACTGGGCAAACGCATCGTAGATGTTTTGCTGGTAGTCGTCGTTTTGGCGAAAGCCGTCGGTTTGGTAATGGAATTGGCCCAGGCTCATCGACAGATTGTTGTAAACGCCGGAAACGATGGCGCTGTCGGTCTTGGTGTCGCGGCTACCGTAGGCGCCGTTCAGGACGATGTGCGCACCGTTGGCGGTGTACAGCGGATCGTATTCGTTGACCGATAGGCTGCCGGGGCCGGTGTTGTTCAGGATGCCGATGTTTTCGTTAGTCAGTTGCGGTTGCACCGGGGTGATGTTGATCGGCTGCAGCAATTGGGCTTGCAACAACTCGCTGGCTCTGGCTACTCGCTGGCCGGGCAGGCCCTGGTAAGCGTCCGCCAGGAAGCGGTGTGCGGTCGGATCGGCCGAATGGTAGTCCAACGCATTCCAGGCTTGCTTCAAAGCTACTCTGCCAAACCCCAGGTCGTTATAAATCCTGGCCAAGTTGGCGGAGCGGGCGGCTGCGTCTTCGTCCAGCAATAACTTGGAGCGGTAAACCCCGCGTTTGTCGTTGAGTTCGACCGCTTGCTGCATATCCGCCAAGGCCTCGATCGGCCGATTCGTGGTTTGTTTGCGGATGGCGTCGTAAAAATAGGGGGTCGGATCGTTCGGATCGCGTTCCTTGGCCAGTTCAAGCTGGTCGGCTGCCAGGCTGTCGCGGCGTTCTTCGTAATAGGCTTTGCCCAGGTAGCTGCGGATCAGTGCGTTTTCCGGGTCGAGTACCGCTGCGATTTCCAGTTCCTGGCGGCCTTGTTCCAGGTCGCCGTCGCGGATTTTCGCCAGTCCCAAACCCAGCCGCGCCAGTGGCGAGCTGGAATCCAAGCGGATTGCGGTTTCGAAGCTGCGGCGGGCTTGATCGATTTCGGTATCGAACAGGTGCGAGAAACCGGCCACGGTCTGGGTACGTTCCAGATTAGGATCGAGCTGGAAGGCCTTGGCGGCAGAGTCGCGGCTCTCACCGCGCCGGCCCAGCGCCAGTTGCAATTCGGCCAACCGGGCCCAGACCAGGGCATCGTGCGGCGCCAGTTCCGCGGCGCGCGCGGCGGATGCCTGGGCCGGTTCCAGCTCGAAGCGGCCTTGTTGCACGTAAGACAGGGCCGAATGCGCCGCGGCCGAACCGCCATCGGCGGCCACCGCCTGGGAGGCCAGACGGTCGGCTTCGGCTTTGCGGTTTTGGCTTAGCGCCAGAATGGCTTGCAAGGACAGGGCGTCGGCGTCGCGCGGGTTGGCTGCCAATAAAGTGTTGATGTCCTGTAGCGCGGCATCGGTCTGGCCGACGCTGAGACGCATCGCGCCGCGGGCTTTCAAGAACTCTGGCGTTTGCTGGGCCGGGGCCAAAGCCGATAAGGCCGTTAATGCCAGGTCGGTTCGACCGCGGCGAAAGTCGGCAATCGCCGCGCTTAAACCCGGCTCGACCGGCTGAGTGTGACTGGGATAGTCCAGCAACGGCGGATAGTAGAGCGCCCAATTCACGGCGTCGCGCGGTTTGATGTCCAGCTGCGCTCGCGGCGCTTGTCCGAGCTGGGTTTGCCCCGCTTCGCCGGGGTGCAGGCGAATTTCGCCTTGAGCGTTGAAAAAGCGTACGCCGCCCTCGTAGACCCACAGCGAAGCCGTCGCCGAGTCTGCTTGTAATGCGAATTCGGTACCTTCCGGTCCGGCGTTTGCCACCGGCGTGGTGATTTGCAGTTGTTTTGGGGTGCGGCTGATGAAATGGATGAAGCCTTTTGCCATGTCCAACAGCGTGGGGCTTTGCTGACCGATACGATTTAGCGTTAAGACCGAGCCGCCGCTCAAACGTAAGGTAATGCCGCTCGGCAATAGCAAGCTGGCGCGGCTATCGGTTTCGACCCGGACCCGGCTGCCTTCGCAAAGCGCTTGGTTTAATTGCGCCGCTTGCCAGCGGCCGTGGCCGTCGGGATCGAAATAAAGGCTGCCCTGCAGCGAGACTAAGGTGGCCGATGCCGATTGGCTGCATGCCGCGAAGGCGGCTGTTTCCGCAGAACATAACTGCGAAAATAAAAACATGAGCCAAATCACAAGACAACGCATTATTTCTCCAAGGTGGCGTTTTCTTTGCAATATAGTCGAAGTGGTCACATTATCAAGGTAATAATTAACTCGCCGCCGGTGCGGTTACGCTGCTTGGAAGCGGATTAAGTTCTGGCTTGCGGCCAGATTAATGGGGGCTGAACGGCGAGTTTGCCGGCTACCAGGATGCCGGCGGGGTGTGCAGGATGCGCAGCGTTTTATCGTCGACGCTGACGTAGCCGCCCTTGGTCAATTCCTTCATCACTTTATTGATCATCTCCCGTGACGAGCCAACCATGGTCGCCAGTTCCTGCTGGGTGGGCCGGTTGTGGATCACGTAAATGTCTCCGTCCTTTTCGGCCATGTCCTGCAATATCTTGATGGTGCGTTCGTAGACGTTGGACAGCGCCATCTGTTTGACTTTCTCGGTCAACGCCCGCACTTTTTCCGCCAACACGCCAAGCAGCTCGATCGCGGCGTCCGGGTACTGTTTTAGCCAGTGGATGAAGTCAGCCTTGCAAATGACCCCGCAAACCGTCTTATCCATGGCTTCGACGCCGGCCGAACGCGGCTCGTTGCTGAGTAAGGCCAGTTCGCCGAAGTAGGAACCGGCTTCCTGAATCAGCAAAGTCACTTCCTTGTCCTTTTCGTTACTGCTGAACACCCGGACTTTGCCGGACAACACGATATACATCGAGCAGGTATCGTCGCCTTCGGAGATGATCAGGGCTTTCTTGGGGAATTTGACGACTTTGGCCCGCGAGGCCAGCGCGCTGAGCGCTTCTTCCGGCATGCCGGCCAAAAACGGGATTTGGTTGAGACAAGCGAGAACTTCGGATTGCATAACGGCGTTTTTACATTTTCTGATGTTTGGTTGACGGGCGGTAGCAGGCCTTAACAGTGAATTCCGGCAAACGGCCATGGGTTTAGTTTGGGCAGCGGTGCCGGGTGAAAAACCGAGTCGGCCGGGGCTTACCGCGCAAATGCGCCGGCACCGTAGCGCTTTGTCCTGTGAAGTATTTCACATATCTCCGGTGAATCAAGTCGCGGCGCTGTTTTTTTTGTTCCGCTAAGCTAACGCCGCCGCAGCAGCAAGCTGTCGAAAATGGCGCTGGAGGTGCTGACGCTGAACTGGGCCGCTTACCGGGTTTGGGCCAACACCAGGCAAGCTGTAGCCGAATCAATCCGCTTACCTAGCGCCGAGAATACCCAGGTTAACAACTCCACACCTCGGCCGTGCAATTTGTCACTGCCTGGCAGCGGCCGCCTTGGCTACTGTATCGGCACCCGTCCACGGCCTGGCCTGCGACGGGGAATGGCGGAGTTACGGTCGCTCGTCGGCTGTTTCCGCTCCGCGTTTCGTCCGCGACCGATTCGGTCCGGTGTGTTCTGTCTTAAGGAGCAAGAAAATGTCAAAACAACCCGCATTTACCCAAGACTTGCAAGTCTTGACCTCACAGGAGCAAGCCCAGGTGGCCGGCGGCCTGATCGGCCCGGAAGGCGACTTGAGCCAGTTTCCGCGCAAATTCTGGCCGGTGATCAATCCGGGCGCCAGCGTGATCAACGTTAAAACCTTGGCCCAGAACGTTCTGGTGCGCTAAGGATTTTCCAACCACAGTCTGGAGAACAATCATGTCAAATAAAACTACCCGGATTTCCGCCGACGACATAGCCGCTTTCGCCGAACAAGGCAAGCAACGCGCATTGCAGGCCCGCGCCGCGGCCGGCAGCGAATTGAGCGCCGCCGAGCTGGAGCAAGTCAGCGGCGGCGCCTCGGTCAGCCTGGTGCTGAGCAAAGGCATCATCGCCGGCGGCCCATGGTTCGACCAATTCAAAGCCGTCAACGGCCTGGCCACCAACCCCGCCGCTGGCGGCTTGGCTGCCGGTATCCAAGGAGCAACCCGGCTGGGTTGAGCGCGCCATGGCCTCGGATAACGCAGTGTTATGCCCCAGCGCGCAGCCGGAATGGGACGGAGCCCAAGTCATCGGGGTTGTGGCCGGTACCCCGGAACAGCCGGAAATGGCTTATCTGAATACGCCGCAACCGGTCACCGAGCAAGTGCTGGCCATGGCCGGCCCGTTGACGCCGGCCGAAGTGTTTCGCTTCTCCGCGCCTTGCGCCTGCAGCGGATGCGGCCATTTTGCCGCCGAGGAATCGAAATGTCGCTTGGCCGAAAAAGTCGTGCGCTTTACGCCGTCGGTTACCGAGCAATTGCCGGTGTGCGCGATTCGCGCCGATTGCCGCTGGTGGAACCAGGAGGGGAAGGCGGCTTGTTTCAGATGTCCGCAAGTGGTGACCAATAACCTCAAACCCAGCGACGAGATGCGACTGGCCGCCGATTACGGCGTTATCTGAGTGCTTTGGTCTTTAACGCAGCACAGGTGAGAGGAGAACGGCAGCATGAAACCGGCATTATTTCGACAACAAGCCTTGGATTACAAAAGAGACAAGCCTTTGGGAGAGGTGATACGGGTGGAAGCTTTGCCGTTTTCCTTACTTACCGCATTGGCGGTTAGCAGCGCGGTGCTGCTGATCGCCTTCGCCTTCTGGGGCGAATACACCCGCAAATCCCATGTCAGCGGTTATTTGGCGCCGAGCATGGGTTTGATCAAAGTTTACCCGCCGCAAGCCGGCACCCTGATCGAGAAGCACGTCAAGGAAGGCCAAACCGTAAAAGCCGGCGATACCTTGTTCGTGTTGTCCACCGACAGCAGTTCCCGCGACACGCCGCAGGCCCAGGCCGCCGCGATCGAACAGCTCAAGCAGCGCCGGGAAAGCCTGGAAACCGAGTTGAGCAAGCAGGAACAAATCGACCAAATTCAATATCGCGCCTTGCTGGACCGCTGGCAAGGCATGCAACGCGAACTGCAGCAAGTCAACAGCGAGATCGCTACCCAGCAGCAACGTTTGGCCGGGGCGGCAGCCACGCTGCAGCGCTACCAGCAGTTGCTCCAAACTAAATTCGTCTCGGCGGTACAGGCCCAGCAAAAACAGGACGAATGGCTGGACCACCAAGCCAAATTGCAGGCCTTGCAACGCATCCAAATGACGTTGCAGCGCGACATCCGCGCCACCCAGTTGGAAGTGGACGGCAGCCAGATGAAGTTCAGAAACCAGCGGGCGGCAATCGAACGCAACATCTCGACCCTGACCCAGAACATCACCGAATCCGAATCCCGGCGCAACATCGTCATCACCGCACCGCACGACGGCACCGCGACCGCGATTCTGGCCGAACAGGGCCAAAATGCCGGCACCGCCAATCCGTTATTGTCGATCTTGCCGGCCGGCGCCCAATTGCAGGCGCAACTGCTGGTGCCGTCCAGCGCGGTCGGTTTCGTCGAGACCGGCCAAACCGTGGCGATCCGTTACCAGGCCTTTCCGTACCAGCGTTTCGGCAGCCACCGGGGGCGTATCGTCGAAATCGCCAAAACGCTGATCACGCCGAAGGACGCGGATTTGCCGGTGACCTTGCAGGAAGCGGTTTACCGGGTCACGGTCGTGCTGGATAAACAGTCGGTGCAGGCCTATCGCCAGGAGATCCCGTTGCAGTCCGGCATGTTGCTGGATGCCGACATCTGGCTGGATCACCGCCGCTTGATCGACTGGATTTTCGAACCGCTCTATAGCATTGCCGGACGGGTGTAACCATGAGCATACAAGCCATGCTGGATTTTTCCGGCCGCAAGAAAACGCCGTCGATTCTGCAAACCGAAGCCGCCGAATGCGGGCTGGCCTGTCTGGCGATGGTGGCTTCATACCACGGCCACCGGCTCGACGTCGCCAGTTTGCGTCGCAAGTTTTCGGTGTCCTTGAAAGGCTCGACCTTGAACCATTTGATCCGCATTGCCGACCAGTTGCATCTGGCCTCGCGCCCGGTCAAAGTCGATTTGCCGGAGCTGAGCAAGCTGAGCCTGCCGGCGATCCTGCATTGGGATTTCAACCACTTCGTGGTGTTGACCCAGGTCAAGCGCGGAGTGGCGACAATACACGATCCGGCCAAAGGCGTGCTGAATCTGCCGTTTAGCGACATCTCCAAACATTTCACCGGCATCGCTTTGGAACTGATGCCGACCCAAAGCTTTACGCCGAAAACCGAACGTCAACAAATCAAGCTCTCCCGCCTGATTGGCCAGTTGGATGGGGCCGCCGGCGCGATCTGGCAAATCGTTTTATTGGCTGCGGCCATTGAAGTGTTTGCCATCGTCGCGCCTTTTTTTATGCAATTGGTGGTCGATAACGCGGTCGTGGCCCGCGACGACAACCTGCTGACGGTGCTGGGCTTGGGCTTTTTGTTACTGTTTCTGATCCAGACCGCGATTACCGCATTGCGCTCCTGGGTGGTTCTGGTCTTGAGCACCTCGGCCAATCTGCAATTGCTGAGCAATCTGTTCGGTCACTTATTGCAATTGCCGATGAGTTTTTTCGAAAAACGCCATCTCGGCGACATCGTCTCCCGCTTCGAATCGTTGAACGTGATCCAACGCACGCTGACCACCGGCTTCCTGGAAGCCATCGTCGACGGCGCGATGGCGCTGGCCACGCTGGCGATGATGCTGGTCTATAGCTGGAAACTGGCCGCCATCGTCTGCCTGGCCGCCGCGCTATACGGTTTGTTGAGGCTGAGCCTGTTTACGCCGTTGCGGCTGGCGACCGAGGAACAAATCCTGCGCGGCGCCAAACAGCAGACCAATCTGCTGGAAACCGTGCGCGGCATGCAGAGCGTGAAGTTGTTCAACCGCGAGTTGCAACGCAAGGTCGGTTACCAGAATCTGATGGTGGACCACTTCAACGCCGGCATCCGCGTGCAAAAGCTGGGCATCGTCTACAAGGCGCTGAACAGCCTGTTGTTCGGCCTGGAAAACATCGCCGTGGTCTGGCTTGGCGCGCTGTTCATTCTGGACGGCGGTTTTTCGGTGGGGATGCTGTTTGCCTTCATGTCGTTCAAGGACCAATTCACCCATCGGGTCGGCAGCTTCATCGAGAAAAGTATCGAATTCAAAATGCTGGGCCTGCACACCGAAAGGGTGGCCGACATTGCCCTGGCCGACACCGAGCGCGCCGGCTTGGGCTGCGGCCAGCGCGACTTGCCGGCCTCGCTGCAAATCCGCGATCTGGCATTCAGTTATGCGCCGTCGGAACCGGCGGTGATCAGCAATCTGAGTCTGGACATCCAGGCCGGCGAATCGGTGGCCATCGTCGGTCCGTCCGGATACGGCAAGACCACGCTGGCCAAGTTGATTCTCGGCCTGTTGCAGCCGAGCTCCGGCGAAATATTGGTCGGCGGCGTGCGCTTGCCGCAAATCGACAACCGTGACTACCGGGACATGGTCGCGGCGGTGATGCAGGAAGACCAACTCTTCGCCGGTTCGATCGCCGACAACATCTGTTTCTTCGATCCGGAACCGGACCAGGCCTGGATCGAAACCTGCGCCCAACTGGCGGCGGTACACCAGGATATCGTGGCGATGCCGATGGCATACAACACGTTGATCGGCGATATGGGCACCGTATTGTCCGGCGGCCAGAAACAACGGGTGTTGCTGGCGCGGGCCTTATACAAACGGCCGAAGATTCTGGTTTTGGACGAGGCCACCAGCCATCTGGACGTGGCGCGGGAGCGCTTGGTGAACGGCGCGATTCAGCAATTGAAGCTGACCCGCATCATCATCGCTCACCGCCCGGAGACCATCGCCTCGGTGGACCGGGTGATCGATTTGCAGGCCCTGGCCCAGCGCGGCCGCTGCGAGGCGGTATCGCAGGCAGCGTAGCAGGTTCCGGAGCGGAAGCCTTGCCCGAAGGGGGCGAGTTCCTGATCAGAACCGGTCCGGGTGTCGCTTCCGCCCCGGACCGCAACCGAGGACACACGAAATGAAGACGTGGATAACTTATCTATTGCTTGCATGCGGCGTATGCGCCAGTACCGCCGCGGTTTCGGCGCCGGCCGACATCGCCAAACTATTCGGCCGGCTGCCGACCATTACCCGGTACGAACGCAGTTGCGTGCTTAGCGCGTCGACGCCTGCGGAATTAAAGGCTTGTATCAACAATTTGCCCAATACCGAATATTACAGCCGGGAACGGACCCGCAGCCTGGGGCGGCTGGATGCCTTGAACACCATCGTCGCCGATTTGAATGCGGTGCCGGATCTAAACCCGATCGAAAAATTCTGTTTGTTCACCTCTACCCCGGCCTGCATGGAAGCCTGCATTCAAGGCTGGGTCTGTTCCGCCGATTAGCGGCGCGAGTTTGAGTAAGGGAACGGTTTTCGGCTGCGCCATCGAGCGGACGCAGCCAAAAGCCGATGCCGGGCCGGCCATAAGGATTTGGCCGGCCCGGCCAGGGACGATGCTACCCAGCCGAACTCCGAACTTCGGCCAACTTCACCTCCGCTTCACGATCCCGACATCATGGTTTCACGGCTTGGGCGCATGCTAGGCAGCGTATTCAAACCTGTGGAGAACGACGATGCGAAACAAACTATGGCAAAAAGCGGCGGCAATGGCAGTACTGACGTTGCTGTTATTGATCCCGATCGGCATGGTCAAGGACCTGGCGAACGAACGCGAGAACCGGCAACTGCAGGCGGTGAACGATATCGCCGCCAGCTCGGCCGGCCCGCAAAAGCTGTTCGGTCCGGTATTGGTGGTGCCTTATCACGAAATTTGGAGCGAAGTCTCCGAAACCATCCGCGACCGTACCGCGGTGCGCGAGGTGCTGCAACGTAGCGAGCTGCGCTATTTACATTTTCTACCCGAGCAACTGCGCCTGACCGGCGAGCTGGCCACCGAGACCAAGCGCCGCGGCCTGTTCGAGGTCCGTTCTTACGTGGTGAATCTATCCGGCAAAGGCGAGATCAAACTGCCCGGCAGTTACGGCAATCCGGCGCCGTTGCACGGCGGCCGCATCCAATTCGGCACGCCTTATATCGGCATCGCCTTGTCGGATATGCGCGGGGTGTTGGCTGCGCCGGGTGTGGAGTGGGCCGGCAAAACCTATGCCTTCGAACAAGGTTCGAATTTGCCGCTGGAGGATGCCAGCGGCATGCACGCCAATCTGGAGCCGATGCCGGTCGAATTCGGCCCGATCTCGATTCCGTTCGGCTTCGATTTGAAGCTGCGCGGCATCGAAGCACTGGAATTCGTCCCGGCCGGCAAACATACCCAAGTCGAGCTGGCCTCGGCCTGGCAGCATCCGAGCTTTTTCGGCCGGTTTTTGCCTGACCCTAGCAGTCAGCAGACCGGCAGCGACGGCTTTCGCGCGGCCTGGAGCGTGGATGCCTTGGCTTCGAATGTGGGCCGCAATCTGAGTGGAGTTCGCCATATCGCCAGCTACGACAGTTTCGGCGTGCGCCTGATCGAACCGATCAATGTCTATTCCTTGTCCGATCGCGCCGCCAAGTACGGCTTTTTATTCGTGTGTCTGACCTTCGCCGCGATTTTTCTGTTCGAACTCCTGAAAAAACTGGCGATCCATCCGGCCCAATATGCCTTGGTCGGTTTGGCGTTGGCGATGTTCTTTTTATTGCTGCTCAGCCTGTCGGAGCATTTGCCGTTTGCTGCAGCGTATTGCCTGGCCAGCGGAGCTTGCGTGCTGCTGATTGCGGTCTATCTGAGCGCGGTGTTGCTCAGCGCGGCGCGCGGCACCGCGGCCGGCGTGTTGTTGGCGGCCTTGTTCGCCAGCCTTTACGGCTTGCTGGAATCGGAAGACAACGCGCTGATGCTGGGTTCGTTGCTGTTGTTTGCGGTGTTGAGCATCGCGATGCTGGCGACGCGCAAGCTGGATTGGTACGGGTTGGCCGAAACCGGCGCCGGTGCAAGCGGGAGGGAATCATGCTGATCGCCCATTTACCGGCCGGCTACATTGTTTCGGTACTGACTTACCCATTGGCTCGCGGGCAGCAAGTCGATTGTAAAACCTATCTGCGCTGCGGCATGTTGGGTGCGGTGGCGCCGGATTTCGACATGATTTACTTTTATCTGGTGGACGGCGGCATGCACCCGCACCACAGTTATTTCAGCCACTTTCCGCTGACCTGGCTGTTGCTGGTGGCGGCGGCCGCGGTTTATTACCGGCGCAGCGCGGACCGGCGCCTGCCGATACTGGCCCTGGTATTTGCCGGCAACGGCTTCCTGCACATGCTGCTGGATTACATCGCCAGCAATATTTACTGGCTGGCGCCGTTCGTATTGAAGCCGTATTCTCTGAGCTTGGTGGATCGGGTTTATCAGCCGTGGTGGCTGAACTTTCTACTTCATCGGTCGTTTGCGGTGGAAATCGCGATTACGGCAACCGCCTGGATGATCCGGCGGCGGCGTGGGTTGGCGGCCAATCCTGAACTGCCAGCGAAGGTTCTTAGTAACGCTTTACGCAAGCCGGTTGACTATCCGCCGAATTATCGGTCGTTGGAATCCAGAGGATGGCGGACTTTGCTTCTCGCCGGCAACGATGAGCGGACGACGTGGTATAAGGCGATTGGCGTAAGCGGCGGAAAAAACCGCAAACCGCCTGTCGCCCAACCGGCTCGGCGCTGGCTCGAGCGGGCGGCAAGCGAATGGATGATGTGTTGCCGGCGGCTTGGTCAGGAATTCCCGAAACAGAATCTGAGGAGAATTTTATGCTGGAAATCGTCTTAATCCTGGTCGCCGTGGCGTTGGCGGCTTTTGCCTTTATCGCCACGCGCGAACCGGATAGCTTCAGCGTCAGCCGTTCGTTGGCGATGGCGGCACCGGCATCGCTTGTGTTTGCCCAGGTCAACGAGTTGCGTAAATGGGATGCCTGGTCGCCTTGGGCCAAGCTGGATCCGAATGCGCAAAACAGTTTCGAAGGCCCCGACGCCGGCGTCGGCGCGGCGATGCGTTGGTCGGGCAACAATAAGGTCGGGCAGGGCAGTATGACCATCGTCGACAGCCGGCCGGCCAGCTTCATCCGCTTTAGTCTGGAGTTTGTAAAGCCCTTCAAAGCCAGCAATATTGCCGAATTCAGCTTTGACAGCGCCGGTACCGAAACCGTCGTGACCTGGACCATGTCCGGGCGCAACAATTTCGTCGGTAAGGCGATGAATCTGGTGATGAACTGCGACAAGATGGTGGGCGGCCAATTCGAACAGGGTCTGGCGGCGATCAAGCGGATCGTTGAGGCAGCATCTTGATGCTGGCGGATTGGATTTTGCGGTAGTGCCCAAGCTTTGCCTGGGCACTTCGGGTTGGAAGTCTGGCTTCCGTCCGGTTAAGCCTGGCCGGCGTTAGGTCGCCAAGCCTTCGGCCTCAAGCGATACGTCTTCCAGAAAACTCAAACAACCCAATTCTCGGGCGAATTCCTGAATTTCGCCGGCCATGTGAAAGTTCAAGATCGCGTTTGTTTTCAGATCGACAACCGCGTATTCGACCAGCGGATTTTCGCTGATTAACCTTGGCTGGTATTTTTGTAATTTCTTCGATTCCTTAGCCAACTTCCGATTGATCCTGGCGGTCAGTGCCCGAATTGAAACCAATTTTTTCATGCTCAATCTCCTTACGTTGTTAGGAGAGCTGAGTATAGCCCTGTTGACTGCGAAATACACGCGCCGCCGCCAATCGGGCGCGCCCGCCGCCGGCTCGCGGAGTGCGCCAGGATTCCCGGCCGCCGGAGCTGCCGGGAAATCCGGCGTTGGCTGTCGTTATTAACCCGGCCCCTAAAAAAATCAGTTGAGCTTGCCACTGCCAGACTTTCCAGTATGGTATTTGTGTATTTGTTCGATTGGTTTTGAAAAATGGGGGTGTCATTTAGCCATAGTTGAGCAGTTCCGTCTGGACCCAAAGTGGTAGTTGGCAACGTGATTATTTAATGCGCTTAAGCGGACGCACGAGCAAAGCAAGTGCCATTTTATATAATGCGAATTATGCGGACAAAGGACGAAGCGGAAGGCGAACCCACGCTGTTTGTCCGGATAATCCCTGAAATGGTCTAATAACCCCGGACACTTCTAAAGGCAGAATTTATACTGTTAGCAGAGGTGGTCATGAGTAACGACAAAAAACACAATCGGCCAAAATACAGCCTGGAATTCAAACAAGATGCCGCCAAACTGGTTCTGGAAAAAGGCTACAGCCAACAGCAGGCAGCCGATCATTTGGGCATATCGCAAAGCGCCCTAGGACGCTGGGTACGAGCGGAACGCAAGCCTTCGGCGAACGAATCGGCGGTAAAAAAGTCTTGTCTGAATCTGGGGGACCGTGACGAATTGATCCGCTTACGGAAGGAAAATGAACAGTTGCGAATGGAGCGCGAAATCTTAAAAAAGGCCGCAGTCTTCTTTGCGAAAGAAACCGAATAAAGTACGGGTTTATTCGAGAGCAACAGAAGACCTATCCAGTCACCGTACTGTGTCGGGTCATGGGCGTTGGCACTAGTGCTTACTACGAATGGTGCACCGCCTCACAAGGCAGTGATAAAAAGCGGCAGGATCAACAGCTTACCGATAAAGTGTGTCAAATCTTTACCGACAACAAGCAGTGCTTTGGTTCGCGTCGCTTA
Organism: Methylomonas sp. EFPC3; assembly: GCF_029643245.1. Classification (NCBI taxonomy): domain Bacteria; kingdom Pseudomonadati; phylum Pseudomonadota; class Gammaproteobacteria; order Methylococcales; family Methylococcaceae; genus Methylomonas; species Methylomonas sp. EFPC3. Next base: position 1,722,621 of record NZ_CP116398.1, on the reverse strand, counting down.
GCGGATCGCTTGCAGAAACAGGGTTTTGCCGTCGGCCGCTTTAAAACGCGGCGGATCATGCGGGAGTTGAAGTTAAAAGTTCGCTACCCCAAACGATTTAAAGTGACCACGGACAGCAACCACAGCGAGGCCATCTCCCCAAATCGGCTGGATCGCCAATTCAAGGTCGCTCAGCCAAATCAAGTGTGGAGCACGGATATTACCTATGTCTGGACGTTACAGGGCTGGCTGTATGTCGCGGTCGTTATCGATCTATTCTCCCGCCAAGTGGTGGGCTGGGCCATTGACGACCACATGCGGACCTCGCTCTGTGTCAAGGCATTACAAATGGCCTTCTGGCGTCGCAAACCGCCACCTGGTCTGCTGCATCACTCGGATCGTGGTAGTCAGTATGCGAGTCGAGAATATCGCCAACATCTGGCCGTGATGCGCATGGAGCAAAGCATGAGCCGAAAAGGCAATTGCTGGGACAATTCGCCGACGGAACGCTTTTTCCGTAGCTTGAAGCATGAACAGCTCAACTACGAAAAATTCAAAACCCAAGAGGCGGCAAAACTGAGCGTGATCGACTATTTGGCTTTTTACAACGGCCGTCGATCGCATTCAACATTGGGCTATCAATCCCCGATCGAATTCGAGCGGGAATTTTCGAGAGACGCTGCCTAAACAAGTGTCCGGTTTTTGTTGACCATTACACCCACGCATTATGTAACTTGGCATTAGGCTAGCCCATAAGATTTGTCAGGATGCACTCCCGCAACGGTGTGGGGATGAAAAGCATTTAATTTGTTGGGGTTCGCAAGCCCACACACAACATACAATTAACCCAACGTACGCGGTTAACTTCGCCCGTTGCCACCATACGCCTGCCTTCGGCAAAAGAAAATAAATTAGGCGGAAGAATCTTGCTAATCAATAAAAAATATGAATTGCTATAATCGCAAAGCACCCAAGTTGAGTTGGTTATTTGCGCCGATTTTGACCAACACGCGCTGGCCGATACGCACGGCGTTGTCATCCAGAGAAATAACGGTATCGACCACGCGCACATCTTGCCGCTCATTTGGGTCGTCGCTTTGCTTACGCTTGCCAAACATTTCGCCGATGCGGATTACTTTGCCGCGCCATTTCTGATTTGGGTTGGTTTCAGAAATGATTTCAGAAGGCATTCCCACCTTCACCGCATCAATGAACTGCTCGTCAATGTCTGCGCGGACGATACGGGCATTTGCGGGTGCGAGCTGAAACAGTTCCGTGACGTTAAGGGTTGACAACCCCACCCCAGGCTTGGCGCTACGGCTAATAATCCGGCCAGCAAACGGCGCACGGATATTGCGAACTTCAATCTCAAATTCTGCTTGCCTTAGCTGCGCCTTGGCAACCAACCCGGCAGCTCTGGCGGCATCCAGTTCTGCTTTCTGGCTTTTGGCATCGGTGCTTTTATTATCGACAATCTGTTTAGAGACGGCCCCTTCTCTGGCGGCGTTAACGTAGCGTACTTGATCGCGTTTGGCGAATTCATAGCGGGCTTCAAGCAGACTGACTTGGGCGGTTGCGCGTTGCAACTCTGTACGTGCCAACTCCACTTGAATTTCAGCTTGCCGTGTATCTTGCTTGGCTAGGATCTGGTCTATTTTTACCTCGGTGCCTTCTTCTACTAACACTTCTTGGATAATGCCATCACGCTGGGCGGCCAGCTTGATAACCCCGCCCTCCACATCGACACGGCCTTTGGCTACGGCAACATAAGCCGGATCGTAAGCCTTGACCTGCTTTTGCCCTTCATTGCCTGGGGCTTCTTCAAACATTAAAAATGTTGCCGCAGCAACCAACACCAGCAAACCGAAAAAAAACAGTCTCTTCTTAGTGATCATACGCGTGTTCCATGGATTTGAATCTTGCCGCCATATCTTTATCAGGGTGTGTGTCGGAATGAATCATGCCATCTTCCATCGATAGTACGCGGTCGGCATGGGCGATCAGGCGCTGGTCGTGGCTTACGCACAAGACTGTCGTGCCTTTTTCGTGCGCCGTATGCTGCAGGATATCCACCACATTCTGCCCGCTGACTTTATCGAGCGCAGAAGTCGGTTCATCGGCGAATAAAATCTTGGGCTCCTTTGCAAGCACCCGTGCAATGGCAACGCGCTGTTTCTCGCCGCCGGATAATTCCGCTGGACGCAGGTGCATCCGTGGCGCAAGCCCGACATGGCTAAGCGCCTCTTTCGCTTTTTGTTCGGCGGTGTGTTCGTCCAAGCCCAAATATTGCAACGGCAAAATCACTTGTTCCAGTGCAGACAGTGAAGGGAATAGGTTGAAGCCCTGAAAAATAAACCCGGAATTTTGCAAGCGGAAATCATCCATGCCATCATCATCAAGCGCCGAAAGACGTTGCCCTAGCACACTTATATCCCCACGGTCTTGCCGATTCAAACCGGACAGTAGCGCCAGCAACGTACTTTTACCGCAACCGGAAGGGCCAATGATAAGCGTCATTTCACCCGGATAAATTTCAATCGACAAACCTTTCAGGACGGCAATCGTGATGCTGCCAGTGGTAAAAGACTTGGCTAAATCTTTAGCGATAATAGAAGCTTGCTTTTGCATATTATCTGAGCAGAGCCGCCGGATCAGCCTTTTTGAGTTGCCTAAGTGCAAGCAAGCCAGAAAACAGCGCCACTGCCATCACTGAAATAGCGACCAACAGTACCAACGAGAAATTCAAGCCAACCGGCACGTAGTTTACCTGCGCGAGCCAAATGAGCGAGAAACTCAACACAAACGAAATGATCAGGCCAATAACCCCAACCCAAAGCGATTGCTCAAGCACCACGAACTTGAGTTTGACAAACACCACGCCAAGCGCTCTGAGCGTTGCGTATTCCTTGATGGCGGCGGCAACAGCGGCCATTAATGTTTGGCTAGTAATGACCGTACCGACAACCATGGCAATGATAGTGGAAAATAAAAAACCAATGCCCGCGCCGGATTCAAACAGCCAGAATAATGTACTCATCATCGAGAATTCATCTTTTGTCCATATCTCATAGCGCTTGAGGGAGCCGGTGGGCTTCAGTTGATCGCGGACGATTTCAGCGTATGCAGGGTTTTTCAGCTTAACCACAAAATAGGCGACTTCATCGCTGCTTTTCAAGCTGGCATCCAGGTTGCGCACGGTGGTTATGGAAGCAACGACATTGACTCCGCCCAAGGCTTTAAGGTCTTGGGTAAGCGCTACAATTTTGACCCGGTTTCCGTTGATTTCTGCATAATCACCGACGGTTGCATTCAACTTCTCTTGGTCGGCTTCATCAATCAGGATGCTGTTGGGTTCGTTGAGCAATTTTTTGGCCTCTGGCGTTAATACCTCCCGCATGACCAGGGAATCGGCATGGGTGAGGACACCGATCAGGAACACAGCAACCTTGCCAAGCCCCGGTTGCCGCCACTGACCCTGCCCCCATTGGAACGCTTCGACCTGCTTAACTTCTGGGTGCATGTGCAAAAACGCCTCGACATCATCGCTCACAGGCTGGCCTTGGTCGATGGACATTGTGCCAGGAAAGCCCACCCACAAATCCGCCCCTGTTTTGTCTATGTACACGGCGGTAGTAGCGAACATACCGATCATCAGCGCCGCCTGCACCAACACCAGCAACCCAGAGAACGCCACGGCGAAAATGGCAGGCAAATAGCGCCGCCATTCATATTGCAAGGAAGCGCGCGCCAGCGAGACTTTAGCAATCTTCATCCTCACCTTGTGGGCCTGGGTTATATTCCAAAATATCGCCCGGCTGGCATTCTAAGGCTTCGCAGATACAGTTAAGCGTGGTGAACCTGATCGCACGGGCTTTGCCGGTTTTTAGAATCGAGAGGTTTTGAATTGAAATGTTGGTGCGCTCCGATAATTCGTTCAGGCGCATTTTGCGTTTGGCGAGCATGACATCTAAATTGACGATAATGGTCATCATCGCCCCCTTACACGGTCATCTCTGCGTCTTTGTGCAATTTGATGGCGTAAGCAATCACTAGTCTCAGCGCAAGTATCACCCCGCCCAGCGCCAGTAAGACCAGTTCGAGATAGAAAGAAGGGTCCCAGTCTTTGAGATCGCCGATTTTATTCAGGCTGTAAGCGACGAGGTTGTACAGCGTAATCTCAATGAAAGGCCAGGCCATCAGCACAAAAGCAATACTTTTCATGATCTCGAGCGTACTCTCGACAAACATCTCGCCTTGGCGGAATTTGCGGATCAAATGGTGGATAAACGCCAACAGCAGCGCATAAAGCACGATGTTGATGCCCAGGTAAATACTTGCGAGAACTTTACCGGGCAGCGAGAATTCTTTAATTGGATGCGCGCTGCATTCGTCGCCGGTCTCGGTGAAGTAACCAAACTCAAACACCCAATACAGCCCGTAGCAAAGGGTGATGGGAAACAGCACCCACAAGATGCGGCAGAACAGGTCCAGTCGTACAAATAGCTTTAGTTCTTGAGGTTTCAGCATGGTCATCTCCTTAATATCAACACTATAACAGTAAAAAATTAATATTTCAATAAATATTTAATGATAAACATTAATTAACTAATTATTTGCGATAAGTTTGTGGTATAAGTATGCATAACTTCACTACCCACAACAGTTGGACATTGTTATGCGTTTACTGACCCCCATCATTATTTCAGTAGCACTTACAGGTTGTTCTTTACTCCATAAGCCACTGCCTGTGCCTGATAAATCCGTGCCGGACAAATTTATCTATCGCTTACAAGCGACACAGCCACCACAAAAATCTCAAAGTTGGTTGGCTGCGTTGCATGATCCCCTGCTTGCCGACTTGATTGCCAAGGCTGAACGTCAGAATCTTGGACTAGCCGAGCTCAAAGCGCGGCTGGTTGAAGCGGAAGCGACGCAAACAATTGATACCAGCACGCTGTTGCCACGGCTTGATGGTCAGGCAAGTGCTGATATTAATCATCGCCTTGGTCGTAAGGAAACCAACATCAACCCAAGCACTACACAACAAGGACGGACCTCAGGGACTTACACACTGGCCGCCAAAGCCAGCTGGGAAGTGCCGCTGTTTGGCCGTTATCAATCGGTGGTGGACGGGGCCAAGGCAAATGTTGCCTTGGCCGAAGAAGACATCAAGGCCGCCCAGCTTATCTTACGTGCAGAAATTGCCAGCGCTTACATCCAGTTACGAACCGCGCAGCAACGCCAGCAACTCATCAAATGGATTACTGATATTCAGGATCAGCTCGTAAAGTTGACCAAAGTAAGGCTTATTAATGAGCTTGCCAGCGCGTTTGATTTGGCGCGCGCCGAGCAGTCGGCAACGCAGACCAAGGCGCAACTGCCACAAACACTAGAAGATGAAGCCCGTGCCAAGCTGCGCTTGATGGCGCTGCTGGGGCAAACCACAATGGATGCAAGGTTGGATAAGCCCGATAATTTACCTGCCCCGTCTACTGTCAACATTAATATAACGCCTGCCAATTTACTCCGTTTGCGCCCGGATGTACGCCGCGCCGAAGCCGCTGTGCTTAGGCAATCGGCAGAGCTTGGCGTCGCCAAAGCAGACGTATTCCCACGGTTGACGCTAGAAGGCAGTATTGCCCTCAACGCCAATCTCGTGGGGGTTTCCCTGGTGCCGGGCGCAGGCGGCGTCGGCAATTTCGGGCCATCATTGACCGTCCCGCTCTTCGATTGGGGCCAGCGCTTTGCCAAGGTGGATGCGCGTTACGCGGGCCTGGTAGCTGAGACAGCACGCTACCGCCAAACCGTGATTAATGCCTATGAGGAAGCGGAGGCAAGCCTCAATGCCTTGGCACAACAGCAAGCACGACTGGCGCTAGCCGCCAACTCTGCCACTCAGGCAGAACAAGCCGCCAAGCTCGCCAATGTCCAACAAAGGGAAGGGCTGATTGATTTGTTAGAACAGCTCTTAGTCCAAGAAAGGTTGCTGTCAGCCAAGCAGGAAAAATTGGATGCTGCACAATCGGCGCTCAATGCCTACATTCAACTGCATCGTGTTTTTGCGGCAGGAGAAACTTTGTATAACGGAAGCTAAACAACTTGGCTTCGGTCATTCGTTAGTTTCTTAAAACTCAAACTTAAGAAATTGTTAGGGAACCTCTGATCAATGCTGTTTTTCAAGAAAAATCGATGTGCAACCCATTGATTTTATAGGCATTGAAATTCGAGATAACGAATTAATCAGCGGTTCCTTAGGTTAAAATTTACACACATTCGGGAGAGTAGCCATTAGGCTTACGCCTAGCAGGTTGGTGAAAAACCATATTTCAGACACTAATTTTGCTCAATAGAACCAGCATTTAGTGGGAAAAACAGCCTCATCGTCACTAAATATAGAGTCAGTCAAAGGCAAAAAAGAGTTTTTCACCAACCTGCTAACGGCCCTCGCAGAACCGGACTTGGAGCGTTACACCATCCGGCTCCCGGTTCAAGTCATCCACAACGGTTTTGGATATTGATGGGGCTACACTAAACCGGACACAATTTTTAAAATATCCGAAAAAAATTGTGATCCAAAATGAGCAGAGAAAAACCCAATACCTATACGGCAGCCCGGTAGATACCGTCTTAAACCCGCTCATGCAAGGGAAAAATTAGGATCAAAAGGTTTACCGGATTTCAAGATAGCGAAAGCCAGATGAATGAGCTTACGCATGGCGGCGCAGACGGTGAGCTTGCCGTTTTTGCCGTTGGCTTTGAGCCGTTCGCATGGGACGCGGATGGCTGGATTATGTTGCCAGGCGACCAAAGCGGGTAGATAGAGCGCTTTGCGCAACCGAGCGTCACCGGTCTTGGCAATACAGGTTTTGCCTTGCCATTGTCCTGACTGACGGATGGCGGGCGCGAGTCCGGCTTGGGCCACGATTTGTTTGGCATTGACGTAGCCGTGATGAGGGCTTAGAGCCACGAGCAAATAGGCGGTCGTCGCGGGGCCGATCCCCGGAATGGAGGTCAACAGGTCGCTTTGCTGTTTGAGATCGGGATTCTTGTCGATATGGTCCTGGATGGCTTGACGGGTGGCCTTTAGTTCGGCCGCCAATGTCGCCAGCACCGTGTTGATGGAAGGGACGATGGTGGTGTCAGCCGTCTCCAACCTGTTCTGCTCCATGCGCTGCATTTCCCCCAAGTGCTCTAAGCGACGCGTGAGGGCGTGCAACTGGCGCAGATTTGCGGGTAGTGGTTTCCAGGCGACCGGGTCGGCTTGCAGGGCATAGCGGGCAATCAGCTTGGCATCGGCTTTATCGGTTTTGGCGCGACTGAGTTCGCTTTTTCCGAAGGCATGAATTTGAGCAGGATTGACCACGCTGACGAAGTAGCCTCGGTCGGCGAGAAACTCTGCCAGGGGTAGGCCGTAAGCGCCAGTGGCTTCCATGCAAAGACGCGGGTCGGTGTCGCCAAAGCCGTCTAGCCAGACGGCAAACGCGGCAAAGCCCTCGGGATTGTTGGCAAACTTAGCATGCTTGTATTTGCCTTCGGCGAGCCGGGCCACGTCGAATTTAAGCTTGGCAATATCGATGCCAATGATAATGGAAGTCATGATCGCTACCTAACTGAAATAACAAAAATCGAACGCTGGATCAGAATGGACACTCGCAAAGTTCAGCCTTATGCATACAGGGTCAAGGTTAACCAAGCCCTTAGAATACCGTTCGAACTTTAAAGTGAGTGCGGGCGATGGAGAGAACTATCTACAAGGCAGGCTTTAAAGCCTCAGGGTGGGCACGTCTTCTCCATCGCCCTCCCGATGATCAGTCGGGGATTCTGCCTCTTTTTTCGGTCAGAATCGAGATATAAGGGTGGGCACGGTTTTGTGCCCACGCGGATTAAGATGAATCTTGCGCTACAACATTACGATGGCGATGCGATAGCATTTCGGTTACACCGATATTCAGAGGTTTCATGCCATTTCGAATAACGCATTACACTCGCCCTTCGCTGGTCTTATTGTGCTGTTGGCAATGGCTGTTGATGGGGATTTGTGCAGGTTTTGCCTGCTCTGTGCAAGCCAGCAAATATCTGCCGGCTTTTGAGCTCGCCAATCCCGCTTACCAATACGACGGGCAAGGTCGGACTATCAATCACACCAGCCCGCTGGGCAACTTCGAGCAAAGTTATCTGGGCGAAACCGGGAAACTGACCGCGCAGACCTTGAGCGGTACCGCTATCGGCAGCCAATGGCAGTACGACGGCAACCCAAACGACCGGCGCCTGACCGGCATCGTCAACAGCGGCGCCTCGCGGCGTTACGACTATGTCACCACCGCCAACAATATCATCAGCCAAATCCAGGAAACCGGCCCGGCTGCCGTGCCGAAACAGACCAAACGCTGGAACTACGCTTACGATGCCGCCGACCGCCTGTTGCAAGCCGATGCCAGCGACGGCAGCCAATACCGCTACGCCTACGACGCCGGCGACAACCTGACCGACATCGCCACGCCGACGGCCGGCACCGCGCTGACCGTCAACAGCGTCAACCAGATCAGCAGCGCCAACGGCGTGGCCTGTAGCTACGACGCCAACGGCAAACTCACCGACGACGGCATTCGCACTTACCAATGGGATGCCGGCAACCGGCTGCTGAAAATCTGCTTCAAAGCGAACGCTCAAGCGACGTGGCAGGACGTGGCACACTGCGGACAACCGTTAACTTGGCGGAACGATTCGGCGGCTTTTTTGACCGCGCTGGCGCAACTGGCGATAGAGCCCAAGTAGCGAATGCTGTCCTTGGCCGGCAACAGGGTGCAGGCCGCGTTGTGAACCAGATGGTCTCCGTTTGCTTGAGCATTGATTTCGACGTAAAACTCAGCCATGGTCTTTACCTCATAAAAGTAAGTTGGATTGCAGGTTGGGCCCGAATGTCGTCGACCGGTGCATCCCGCGCCAACGGCCTGGAATGACCTGGCTGGACTCCGCTCCGACACTGTTCGGGTGCGATTGGCTCGGAGCAAGCGCCATGCCACGTCGTGGTCGCGGAGCACGGCGGGACCGGAAACGGCCGGCGCAAAGTTTGCCGATGCCCGTTGGCCGCGGCGTTCCCGGCGGAGCCGGAGAAAGAAAGCCGATTCATTTTTCGCAAAACGCGGTCCGGTCATGCCGGGATCGTCTTGTCGCATTTCCTACAAGTGAGCTGGGTTTTGTCGACCGTCAAGGCCGGCTGGGCTGGTCCAGCCGTTTAGGTCTCACGGTGAAACCCGGTCTGCACGATCTTGCTATCTGGTGTGGTTTTTGCTGGTTCCGGAGTATCTTTCACTGCCTGGAATATTGGGATGCGCTACCAACCTCACTCAGACGAAATTGCTGCCGTTCCCGAGATGTCCGATGAAGAATTGCTGGAGTATTTTTTGTACCGCGTGTTCGAGACCGACGAAGTTTGGTGTCTGAAAGACGCCGGGCAACCGGTGCTACGCGACGTGGCCGGCCGGGACACGCTGCCGGTTTGGCCGTATAAAATCTTTGCCGAGGCTGCCGCCAATGGCGACTGGGAGGGGTTGCAGCCGGTGCCGGAATCGGTGGACTATTTTACCTATCAGACCCTAAATCGCGCGGCCGGCCAGGACGTGACGCTGGAAATCCTGCCGCGCGGTCCGGCGCCGGGCTGTTTGATTGCGCCGCAACGCTTGTTCGGTATGCTGGAAAACATGATGGAAGCGCGCGACTACACGGTAGGCGATTGAGCCGGCCGAGAAGGTGGTAGCCGCAGTCGAATCTCGCTGCGGCTAACCTGGCTTGATCGCGGCGGCGGCAGCGGCAAGCTCGCTGGCCGACAAAAGCGTGAACGGATAGCGCCGAAGCTGTATAAATAAGGCTTTCGGCCATTTCGGGTTTGGGCTTATGCAAGAAATTATGTACGACGTCAGCAGTCTGCTGATTGCATTGTTGTTGTTATTGTCGATGTTGCTGGCGATAGAGATCGGCTATCGTGTGGGCCTGCGCATCATGCCGACCGTGCGCGACGACTTCAAGGCCCATGTCAATGCGACCTCGGCATCGCTGGTCGGCATCCTGGCCCTGTTGTTGGGTTTTACCTTTTCGTTGTCTTTGCAGCGTTACGATAGCCGTAGCGAGGCGGTGGTCGACGAGGCCAATGCAATCGGCACCGCCTATTTGCGCGCGCAATTGCTGGCGGAACCGCACCGCGGGCAGAGCTTGGCCTTGCTGCGCGATTACCTGGATTTGCGGGTGCAGACCGGTAACGTCGACCTGACCGAGCGGGTGCGGCGTAAAGCCTTGATCGCCGAAGCCGGCAGAATGCAGGCCAGACTATGGGAATATGCCAGCCAGGCTAACGCCGCCGCACCGAGTCCGGTGACGACCGGCTTGTTCATTCCGGCGTTGAACGAGATGATCGACAATTTCGGCAAGCGCGACGCCGAGATGAACCGGCACGTACCGGAATTCGTGCTGTTGCTACTGTACGCTACTTTCCTGATGACCGGCGCTATCGTCGGTTACGCCACCGGCTTGTCCGGCCACCGCGCTTCTTTCGTCACCCATATCATGGTCGGCTTGATCGTGGTGTTAGTGTTCATCATTCTCGATCTGGACCGGCCGCACCGCGGTTTGATTCAGGTTAGCCAGGATAGCCTGACCGGTTTGCAGGCGGCGATTCGCGGTCAGGCCGGCGCCAATCCGGCGGAGTAGAGGCATGACGCGGCGCGCTGCGAAAATATCGGAATCGACCGGCATCGCCCCACCGCCGGACCGGCTGAGGCCCAGCCTGCACTGGTTCCATCTGCTCGCGCTCGGCGTCGGCGCCATCGTCGGCACCGGCATTCTGACCTTGATCGGCGTCGGTGCCGGCAAGGCCGGTCCGGCCGTGGTGGTGTCTTTCGTGTTTGCCGGCCTGGTCTGCGCTTGCGCGGCGCTGGCTTATGCCGAAATGGCGACTGCGATGCCGCAGGCCGGCGGCGCGTACACCTATGCCCGGCTCGTAATCGGCGAGCGGATCGCCTGGCTGGTGGGCTGGAGCCTGATTCTGGAGTATTCGCTGGTGGTCAGCGCCGTCGCGGTCGGTTGGTCGGGGTATGCCGCACCGTTGCTGCACGACGCGCTGGCGATTCCGTGGCACTGGATGCAAGGCCCCGAGGCCGGCGGCAGCGCCAATCTGCCTGCCGTGGCCGTCATCGCCGCCGTGGCGGCAGCTTTGATCTACGGCACCCGGGAAAGCGCAACTTTCAACGCACTGTTGGTAGGCTTGAAACTGGTCGCCTTGCTGCTGTTCGTCGTGTTGGCGGCGCGCGAATTCGACCCGGTCAATCTGCAACCTTTCATGCCGTTCGGTTTTGCCAAACAAACCGGCGCCGACGGCGTCGAGCGCGGTGTGATGGTCGCCGCGGCCATCATCTTTTTTGCGTTTTACGGTTTCGATGCGATCGCCACCGCGGCCGAAGAAGCCCGCGATCCGGAACGGGATCTGGCGCTCGGTATCGTCGGTTCGATGTTGGTCTGCGTGGCGATTTACATTGCTGTCGCGCTGGCGGCGTTGGGGGCGCTGAGTTACGAACGGTTTGCCGCCAGTCCGGAGCCGTTGGCCTTGGTGTTGCGCGAACTGGGTCAACCATTGGCGGCGCGGTTTCTGGGCTTGTCCGCGGTTGTGGCGTTGCCGACCGTGATTCTGGCGTTCTTTTACGGCCAAAGCCGGATTTTCTATGCGCTGGCGCGGGACGGCCTGTTACCGGCCGCGCTGGCCAAAATTTCCCGGCGCGGCACGCCGGCCGGCGCCACGGCCTTTACTGCGTTGCTGGTCGGCGCCATCGCCGGCACGTTTCCGCTGGCGGAGATCGCGGCATTGGCCAATGCCGGAACCTTGCTGGCGTTTAGCGCAGTCGCCGCCAGCATGCTGATCTCCCGCCGGCAAGGTCCGCCGCCGCCGGGCCGCTTCCGCGCGCCGCTGCCCTGGCTGACCGGCCCGCTCGCCATTCTGGGCTGCGGCTATTTGTTCGTCAGCCTGCCGTGGCAAACGCAAGCCTATTTCCTGATCTGGAATGCATTGGGCGGCCTGATTTACTGGATTGCCGCCAAACGCCGCCGCTCTTGAAGCTGCCGTAACCGGTATCATCTGTTCAGCTTTCATCTCCACCGTTTCCAAAGTCCCGCTTGCCCGGTAAGGCATAAACCGGAGGACCGTCGGCACCGGTAACCCTTAGCTTAACGTTCCCCAGCTTCAGCGCCGGTTCAGCCGCCGCGAACCCGCAATCGTCTTGCGGCCATACTACGGCGCCGATTTATTTTCAAGTTTAACTGAGCCGTAACATACCTCCCTTATTCTTTATCGCGTTAATTGCATAAGGTGCTGACAAAATCCAGAAAATACCGGAAACGTGCAGGAAATAGTAACCAATTTTACGGAACGTGCCGTGATGTCGCGGGGCTGGGTTGGCTTTTGTCGCATGATTATGGCGTCTAGCGAGGCGACGCCGGGCGCAATGCGGAAACCGATGGCGCGTAACGACAACACCGCAGGCCGCGACCGCCAACAATAGCCGGTGGCGCGGCTGATTCCTGTCCCTGCTTATGCTGCTTTCGGATATGTCTGTGAACAATTTCACGTTATTTGGGATAAGTCCGTTACTGATTCAAAGTTCCAAAAAAAATATCGTAACGCTGCATCGGCTAACGCTGAATTTGCACAGCAAACAACCCCGATTCGAAACGAAGAGAGCCTTAAAGAGTGAAACCCGTGACTAGCGATTCAATTGCATCCGTGCTCGGAGCCGAGCAAAAAAATGCCGATTCCGCCGCAGCGGCGCCGGTTGCCGATTTATTGGGTTTGCTGGAACACCGTGCCGAAATCCAACCCGATTTTCCGATCTATCACTACCTGCGCGACGGCGAAGACCTGGCGGAAACGCTGTCGTTTCGAGACGTGGCCTTGAAGGCGAAAACCGTGGCCGCGGCTTTGCAAGGCATCGCCGCCGAGGGCGAGCGGGTCATGCTGTTGTATTTGCCGGGTATCGAATTCATTACCTCTTATTTCGGTTGCTTGTACGCCAAGCACATCGCGATCCCGTTACCGCCGCCGCGCCAATCGCGCATGCTGCAAACCCTGGAAAAAGTCCTGGAAATTGCCCGTTCGGCGCAACCGGTGGCAGTGTTGACGACGCAGGCGGTCAAGGAAAAAGCGGAAGAACATTTCGGCAGCCTGCCCGAATTTGCGGCGATGCGCTGGCTGGCGACCGATACCCTGGATGCCGGGCTGGCTGACGGCTGGCGTAAACCGGACGTCGCAGCCGACGATATCGCCTTCCTGCAATACACCTCGGGTTCGACCTCGTTGCCGAAGGGCGTGATCCTGACCCACGCCAACCTGATGTGCAACATGCAGTACTTCGACCGCAGTGGGGTCCACAGCGCCGAGTCCCGATTGTTGACCTGGCTGCCGCCGTTTCACGATCTGGGCCTGATTTACGGCCTGCTGACGCCGGTCTATTGCGGCATGGCCTGTTACATCCTGCCCAACGCCGCCTTCGTGCAACGGCCGGCGCGCTGGCTGGAAGCGATCAGCCGCTTCGGCATCACCCATACCATGGGGCCGAACTTCGCCTTCGACCTGTGCCTGCACGGCGTCGGCGACGAGCAATTGGCCGGGCTGGACCTGAGCCGCTGGCAACACGCGCTGAACGGCGCCGAGCCGGTCAGGATGCAGACCATGCGCGCCTTCGCCGAACGCTTCGCCGCGGCGGGCTTCGATTTCCGCGTGTTCAGTCCCAGTTGGGGATTGGCCGAAGCGGCTTGTATCGTTACCGGTCTGCACTACGCCGGTAGCGGCCAGCACCGGCAGCAGCGGCCGGCGGCGGAAGAAGTCTGGGTCCGCGCCGCCGAATTGCAACGCAACCGGCTGGTATTCGCCAGCGCCGACGAGCCGTCGGCATTGTCGCTGGCCGGTAGCGGCTACCCGATTGCCGATACCGAATTGCTGATCGTCGACCCCGATACCCTGGCGCCATGCCCGGCCGATCGGGTCGGCGAAGTCTGGGTCCGCAACGGTGCGGTATCGCCGGGTTATTGGCAAAATCCCGAGCAGACCCAGGCCACCTTTCACGCCTGTGTGGCCGGCGACGATTCCGGCCGGCGCTGGATGCGCACCGGCGACCTGGGCTTTTTATACGCCGATCAACTTTATATCACCGGCCGCTTGAAGGACGTCATCATCGTCCGCGGCCAAAACCATTATCCGCAGGATATCGAATGGACGGTGGACAAGGCCCACCCGTTATTAAAGATGGGCGGCGCCGCGGCCTTCACCGTCAGCGCCGACGGCGAGGAACGCCTGGTGGTGGTCGCCGAAACCTCGCGCCGTTTCAAGGCCGAGCAGCATGCGCAGGAATTGTTCGCGGCGATCCGCAAGGCGGTGGCCGACGGCCACGAGCTGCAAACCGCCGCCATCGCGCTGTTGCGGGAAAGTGCTATCCCGAAAACCACCAGCGGCAAAATCCAGCGCGCGGCAACCAAGCGCGGCTTTTTGCAACAGAGTCTGCAGCCGTTGGCGCAATGGATCAATCGCAATCTGGAACGGCAACTGGCGCCAACCGAATCCGGCGCCGCCGCAACCCGGCCCGACGCCGAGGCGGTGCGCGCCTGGTTGCGGCAGCGGGTAGCTGAAGTGTCCGGTCTGGAGCCGGCCGAAATCGGTTGCGATGCCGCGTTCGGCGAATTTGGTCTGGATTCCAATTTATCCGTGCGCCTGACCGACGAACTGGAAAAAGCCTTCGGCTACGGCCGCTTGCCGGCCAATTTATTGTTCGACTATCCCAGCATCGACCGGGTCGTTGAGTATTTGTGCCGCGGCGAAGCCGAGACGCTCGCCAGCGAATCCGCCGCCGAAGCAAGTGCCGACATCGCGATCGTCGGCATGGCCTGCCGCTTTCCGGGGGCGGACGACACCGCGGCGTTCTGGGATTTACTGAGCGCCGGCACCAGCGCGGTGCGACCGCTGCCCGCCGAGCGCAAGGCCTTGCTGGCCGGCTTGGTGGACGATGTCGACGCGCTCGGCGCCGCCGGCTGGCTGGACGGCATCGACCTGTTCGATCCGGCGCCGTTCCATATTTCGCCGAAAGAGGCGGAGATACTCGATCCGCAGCAGCGCTTGCTACTGACCGCGGCCTGGACCGCGCTGGAACAGGCCGGCATTTCCCGCGAGGAATTGGCCGGCTCCGCTACCGGCGTGTTCATCGGCATCAGCGGTTCGGAGTACGGGCAATTGGCCTGGCGCAGCGACAGCAGTTTGGACGGCCACGCCGGCACCGGTACCGCCGCCAGTATCGCCGCCAACCGGCTTTCTTATTTTCTGGACTTGCGTGGCCCCAGCTTAGCAGTAGATACGGCCTGTTCCTCGTCGTTGGTGGCGGTGCACCTGGCCTGCCAAAGCCTGCTGGCCGGCGAGTGCGACACCGCTCTGGTCGGCGGCGTCAATTTGATGCTGAATCCGGCCTTGACTCGCGCCCTGGGCAAGGCCGGCATGCTGTCGGTGACGGCCGCCTGCCATAGTTTCGACGCCGCAGCCGACGGTTACGTGCGCGGCGAAGGCGTCGGGCTGGTGGTGTTGCGCCGGGAAACGCTGGCGGCCGGGCGCGGCAATCGGGTGCTGGCGTACATCGCTGGCAGCGCGATCAACCAGGACGGCCACAGCTTCGGCCTGACCGCGCCGAACGGCGTCGCTCAACGCGCCTTGTTACGCCGGGCCTATGCCGCTGCCAAACTGGAGCCGAATACGGTCGATTATCTGGAAGCGCACGGTACTGGCACCGCGTTGGGTGATCCGATCGAAGCCGGTGCCCTGGCCGAGGTGGTCGGGGCCGGCCGCGAGCGGCCCTGCCTGATCGGTTCGGTCAAGGCCAACATCGGCCATCTCGAGGCCGCGGCCGGTATTGCCGGCCTGATCAAGGCCGTGTTGTGCCTGCAACACAATGCCGTACCGCCGCTGGCCGGATTCAGTGCGCTGAATCCGCACATCCGCTTCGATGCCAAGGCGCTGGCGGTCAATACCGAACTGCGCCGTTTCGCTGCAGAACAGCCGTTGCGCCACATCGGCGTGACGTCGATGGGCTTTGGTGGCAGCAACGCCCACGTCGTGCTGCGCCGGGCGGAACCGGCCGTTGCCGCCGTGAATCGGCCGCAGCGTTCGCATTACGCCTTGTTGTTGTCCGCAGAGCGGCCGGCCGATTTGGCGGCATTGGCTGCGGTATACCTGGATTTTCTGCCAGCCGGCGCCGAGCGCTGGGCCAGCCTGTGTTATCAGGCCAACCGCGGCCGCAGCGGCTTGCCTTACCGCAGCGTGTTGCATGCCGCCGACAGCGGCGAATTGCTGGCCGGCCTGGCCCGGCTGGCGCAAAGCGGTCAGGCTGGGCCGGCGGCTGTCGTCGGCACGCCGAAACCGCTGGCCCTCCTGTTTACCGGTCAGGGCAGCCAATATGCCGGCATGGCCCGCGGATTGTACGCGCATGCGCCGGTGTTCCGGGCCACGGTCGACCAATGCGATCTGTTATTGAGCGGCGCCGGAATGGCGCCGGTGGCGCCGTTGTTGTACGGCCCGGACGCGCTGGATAGCGACCATCTGGCCGAAACCGCGACCGCGCAACCGGCGTTGTTCGTGGTCGGCTATGCGCTGGCGCGCTATTTCGAAAGCTGCGGCCTGGCTCCGGCCGTCGCGGTCGGCCACAGTCTGGGCGAATACGTCGCCGCCTGCTTTGCCGGGGCGATGTCGCTGGCCGATGCCTTGCGCCTGGTGGTGTTGCGCGCGCAACTGATGCAGCGCTGTTCCGACCGCGGCGGCATGCTGGCGATGCTGACCGACAAGGCCGCCGCTCTGGAACTGATCGCCGCCGATCCGGGGCTGGCGCTGGCAGCCGACAACGGCCCGGCCCAGGTCACGGTCTCCGGTCCGCTGCCGGCGCTGGAAGCGCTGACCGAACGTGCCAAGGCTGCGGGTATCGCCGTGCTGCCGTTGAAGGTCAAGCGCGCTTTTCATAGCGCCGACATGGAACCGATACTCGAAGAATTCCGCGCCGTCGCCAATCAGGTGGCGTGGCAAGCGCCGCGGCTGCCGGTGATCGGCAACCTGCACGCGGCGCCGGTAGCGCGCTTCGACGCCGACTATTGGGTCGAACATCTGCGCCAACCGGTACGCTTTAGAGAATGCATCGCCGCCGCCGAGGCGTTAGGCGCCGGAACGTTTTTGGAGATCGGCGCGCAACCGGCATTGGCTGCAATGCTGCGCCGCTTCGACCCGGCCCCGGCCGTCGTCTCCAGCCTGGATGCGCAGCGCCCCGACTGGCTGGCGCTGAATTCGGCCCTGGCCGAGTTGTGGCGCGCCGGTTACCGAGTCGATTTCGGCGCCGCTTGGGCCGGCGAAACCTTCGACCAGCTCGATTTGCCCGGCTATCCGTTTCAACCCAGCCGTTTTTGGCTCCAACCTACCACCAGGACACCCATGACGACCGCGACCGCCACCACCACGACCGGCGAACTTGCCCGTTTACTAGCCCCGTTGCTGAAATGCGCAACCGATGACATCGACCCCAACCGCTCGTTCCTGGAACTGGGCGCCGACTCGCTGGTGCTGGTGGAGTTTCTGCGTCAGGTGCAGGGCCGTTTCGGCGTGCAAGTTGCGATTCACAGTTTATTCGAAGACTTGCGCAGCCTGCAGGCGCTGGCCGCCTGGCTGGCGGAGCAGGGCGCTACTTTGCCGGCCGGTGCCGAGGCAGAGTCGGCCGCTGCCATTGTAGAGGTCGCTAGCTGGTTGCAACGACAGCTCGGCCTGTTGCTGAAACGCCCGGCCGACGAATTGGACAACCGGCGCAGTTTCCTGGAATTGGGCGCCGACTCGCTGGTGTTGACCGAACTGTTGCGCCTGGTTAGCGAACGTTATGCGGTCGACATCGGGATGGCGCGCTTGTTTGCCGAGCTGTCCAGCATCGACACGCTGGCGCCGGCGATTGCCGCCGCCAGCCCGACACTCGACGCCGAGCCGGCCGCCGTAGCGGCATTACCGGCGGCGGCCGAATCGGAACAGGCGCCGTTACCGTCTGCCGCACCCGGCGCCGCAGCCCCAGGCGACTGGCACGGTTTGCTGGAGCGGCAACTGGATGCGTTCAACCGGCTGGTGCAAGACCAACTTGGCTTGTTGCGCGGCGGCGTCTCTTCGCCGTCGCAACCGGCACCCGCGGTGCCGGCATCCAGCCCCAGTCCGGCGCCGGCAGCGGCTCCGGCTTTGCGCCCGGCAACGCCGTTGCCGGCCACCGGTAATGCCGCGGCGGCCGGCTTGAACCCGGCGCAACAACAACATCTGCGCGAACTGGCCGCCGCCTACCAGGCCAAGCACGCCGGCTCGAAACGTTATGCCGAAACCTACCGCGAGGTGTTCGCCGATTACCGCAGTTCGCTCGGCTTCCGCCAAGCGACCAAAGCGATGATCTTCCCGCTGGTGGTCAAAACCGCGGCCGGTTCCCGGATTTACGACCTGGACGGCAACGAATTCGTCGATCTGACCATGGCCTTCGGTTCCAGCCTGCTCGGCTACAACCCGGAGTTGGTCAAGCAAGCCTTGGCCGCCCAGCTGGCGGACGGCATCCAGGTCGGACCTAAAAGCCCTCTGGTCGGCGAGGCGGCGCAGTTGGTGCGCGATCTGACCGGCTGCGAACGGGTGGCTTTCGCCAATTCCGGCACCGAAGCGGTGATGACCGCGGTGCGGCTGGCTCGTGCCGTCAGCGGCCGCACCCGCATCGTCCGCTTTGCCGGCTCTTACCACGGCCATTCCGATACCATGCTGGTCAAGGCCGGCGGCGAGGGTGGCAGCGGTTTGCCGATCGCGCCCGGTGTGCCGCTTTCGGTGGCGCAGGACGCCATCGTGCTGGCCTACGGCGACGAGGCCGCGCTGGCAACGATCCAGCGCCATGCCGGCGAACTGGCGGCCATCGTGGTCGAGCCGGTGCAAAGCCGCCGGCCCGGCCTGCAACCGCGCGAGTTTCTGCAGCGCTTGCGGGAAATCGCCAGCGCCGCCGGTTGCGCGTTGATATTCGACGAAATCATCACCGGTTTTCGTTTGGCGCCGGGCGGCGCCCAGGAATATTTCGGCGTCCGCGCCGACTTGGTGACTTACGGCAAGGTGGCCGGCGGCGGCATGCCGATCGGCATCGTCGCCGGCAACGCCCGCTTCATGAACGCGATCGACGGCGGCCCCTGGCAATTCGACGACGACTCTTATCCGGCGGCCACCGCGACTTTCTTTGCCGGCACCTTCAGCGGCCATCCGCTGACCATGGCCGCCGCCGTTGCGGTACTGCGCCAGTTGCGCGATGCCGGCCCGGCCTTGCAAGCCGGCATCACCGCCAAGACTGCGCGGCTGGTGCAGGAATTGAACGACTATTTCGCCGCCGAGGGTTTCGCGATTCGGGTCAACCACGCCGGCTCCTTGTTCCGCTTCGTGTTTTTCGACAATTACAGCGTCGAATTCCAGCCCATCGAAGCCAATCTGTTTTTCTACCACATGACGCTGCGCGGCGTGTATATCTGGGAAGGCCACACCTGCTTCCTCAGCAGCGCCCATAGCGACGCCGACGTCGACTTTATCGTCCGCGCCGGGCGCGAATCGGCGCAGGCGCTGCGCCAAGGCGGCTTCTTCCCGCCGCCGGCCGGATCGCCATTGCCGGCCAGCCGCGACGCGGCCGGCAGCGAAGCCGGCGCCCAGGCATTGAATGCGCTGGCGACCGCGTTGGCGGCTCAGGCCTTACAAGAATTGCAAGCCTTGCCGGCGCACATCGGCGGCATTTGCAAGGTCGAACGCGCCGCTGGCGCCATCGGCGTGGCACCCAAGCGCCGCCGCCTGTTCGGCCGTATGTTTGCGATGTTGAACGAAGCCGGCTGGCTGCGCGCCGTCGGCGAAGACTGGGAGTTGCTGCAATCGCTGCCGGTGGCGACCGCGGATCTGGAACGCGAGGCGCGCAGTTCGGCCGACGCCGCCGCAGTCGACTTATTGCTGCATTGCGCCGCCGCGTTGCCGGCCGTGCTGTGCGGCCGCAGTGATGCGGCGGAAGTGCTGTTCGGCGGCGAAAACTACGCCTTGCTGCAACGGCTTTACCGCCACGCCCCCGGCGCTGCCGCGGCCAATGCGGCTCTGGCGCGGGCGGCGGCGGCCGCCGCCGCCGTCGCCGACGTTTCCGGCAAAGCCGCGGTATTGGAAGTCGGCGCCGGCACCGGTTCGGCCACCGCGCAATTGTTGCCCGGCCTGAGCCGCCGTGATTTGCGCTATCTGTTTACCGATCTGTCCAGCGCCTTTTTACACCGCGCCGAGCGCGAATTCGCCGCCTACCCACAGGTCGAATACGCCACCCTGGATATCGAACGCGACCCGGCCGAGCAGGGTTTTGTCCGGCAAAGTTTCGATTTGATCGTGGCCTCCAACGTGCTGCACGCGACCGCTGATCTGGGCAAAACCCTGAACCATCTGCGCAGCCTGCTGGCGCCGAACGGTCGCCTGCTGTTGCTGGAATGCGTCGGCCGCCAGCCCTGGCTGGACTTGATCTTCGGCCTGACCGACGGCTGGTGGGCGTTTCAGGACAGCACGTTACGCGCCGATTATCCGTTGCTGCCGGCCGCCGCCTGGACTGAGTTATTGCAACGCGCCGGCTTCATCGAAGCCGCAGCCGAAGTCCATGCCGGTTATCAGGCGGTTATCACGGCGCGGCTGCCGCAGGCGCCGGCCGCGTTGCCGCTGAATGGCGCGCAGCAGGACATCCTGGTGCATCTGGAATTGAGCGAGGAAGTGCAGGCGGCGTACAACGAACTGGTGCTGTTCGAGCTGGCCGGAGCGCCGGAGCGGGACAAACTGGAGCAGGCCTTTCGCGGCGTGGTGGCCCGGCACGACTCGTTGCGCGCTGCATTGAGCGAAGATCGCAGCCAGGTCGTTATCGGCCAGGAGCCGGATACGACGCTGGTCGAAGCCGATTTTTCCGACTTGCCGGATGCACTGGCCGAAGCCAAGGCCCGGGAATGGGTGTTGGCGCGTAGCGCCGAACCTTTCGATCTGACCCGGCCGCCGCTCATTAAAGCGTTTCTGGCCCGGCTGGGTGACGACCGCTACTGGTTGCTGTTTCTGGCCCATCACATGATTATCGACGGCATTTCCTACGGCTTGCTGATCCAGGAAATCGTCGAGTTCTACCGCCACCTGAGCGACGGCAGCGCGCTGGCCCTGCCGCGGCCGGTGACGTTGGCGGAAGCCAATCGCCGGGTTGCCGCGCAACGGCCGCAGGATCGCGAATTCTGGTTGCAGCAGTTCGGCCAGGGCGTCCCGGCACTGGATTTGCCGACCGATTATCCGCGGCCGCCGGAACAGCGTTTCGCTGCGCAGCGCACCTGCCTGGTGCTGGATGCGGAGGTTGCGGCCCAATTGAAAGCGCTGACCCAACGCTGCAATGCGACGCCGTTCATGGTCATGCTGGCCGTCTACCGCTTGCTGTTGAACCGTCTGAGCGGCCAGCAGCGCTCGGTGATCGGCGTGCCGGTGTCGATGCACGGCGACCGGCCCGGCGAAAGCTTCATCGGCTTTGGGGTCAATGTCCTGCCTATCGTCGGCAACAGCGATAGCCAGGCCACCTTCGCCGACTATCTGCAACAGGCCAAGCACGTCTTTCTGCAAGCTTTCGAGCACCGCGGCTTTCCGTTCGCCGAACTGGTGCGCGCCGTCAATCCGGAACGCGATCCGAGCCGGCCGGCGCTGGTGAGCGCGGTGTTCAATTACGAGGCGGTCGGCGCGCTGGCCGGCGGCGGTTTGCGTTTCACGCCGCTGGTACCGCCCAGCGCCCACACCAAATACGAATTGACCTTGGACGTGGTGGCCGACGCCAGCCAAACCGTGCTGGTGCTGACCTACAACACCGCGCTGTTCGCGGCCGACACCGCGGAACGTTTGCTGGCGCGTTACGCCAAGCTGTTGGCGCAGCTGGCGGCGGCGCCGGACACCCGGCTCGGCAGCATCGATTTGCTGCTGGATGAAGAACGCGAGGGCTTGGGCATGAATCCGCCCATCGCCTACGACAACCGCTGCCTGCACCATTTATGCGCGGACCAGGCCAAACGCACGCCGGAACGGATTGCACTGCGTTGGCACGACACCGAATTGAGCTACCGCGAACTGGACGCACAGGCCAACCGGCTGGCGCATCTGCTGCAACAGCATGGCGTCGGTGTGGAAGACCGGGTGGCGGTATGCCTGGCGCGCGGGCCGCAATTGGTGGTGGCCTTGCTGGCGGTATTGAAGGCCGGCGCCTGCTATGTACCGGTCGACCCTAACTATCCGGCCGAACGTCGGGCCGTGATCTTGCGTTGCGCCGAAGCCAAACTGTTGCTCGCCGATACGGCCGATGCCGCCATCTCGGCCGCCGCCAACGCCGCGCCGCTGCTGAGCCCGGCCGACCCGCGTCTGGCCTCGTGCCCGGACACGGCACCGGCCAGCGCGGTCCGCCCGGAACATCTGGCCTACATCATTTTTACCTCCGGCTCCACCGGCCTGCCCAAAGGCGTGGCGATCGAACACCGCAACGCCGCGTCGATGATCGACTGGGCGGCGCAGGAATTCGCGTTACCTGCCGGCGCCGGTATGTTGGCCTCGACTTCGGTTTGCTTCGACCTGTCGGTTTACGAAATCTTTTACCCGCTGGCGCACGGCGGCAAGGTGGTGATGGTGGATAACATCCTGCACCTGCCGGAACTGGCGCGCCAGGACGATATCGCCGTGATCAACACCGTGCCGTCGGCGATGGAAGAAATTCTGCGGCAACGGGCGGTGCCGGCGTCGGTGCGCACCATCAATCTGGCCGGAGAAGCCTTGCCGTTGGCCCTGGTACAGGGCATCCAGCAGCACTATCCCGACGTGGCGGTCTACAACCTGTACGGCCCCTCGGAAGATACCACTTACAGCACCTTCGTCCGTTTCCCGGAACGGTTCCAGGGGCCGGTGACGATAGGCCGGCCGATCGCCGGCAGCCAGCTTTATCTGCTGGACCCCGATCTGAATCCGGTGCCGGCCGGTGGCAAGGGCGAAATTTATCTGGCCGGCAACGGCTTGTGCCGGGGCTATTTCGGCAACCAGGCCGGCACCGCGGCCGCGTTCCTGCCCGATCCGTTTTCGGCGACGCCGGGAGCGCGCATGTACCGCACCGGCGACCTGGGCCGGCTCAATCCGGACGGCATGGTCGAATACCTGGGCCGCTCCGATTTTCAAGTCAAGATTCGCGGTCACCGCATCGAGCTGGGCGAAATCGAAACCGTGCTGGCGCAAGTGCCGGGCGTGCAGCGGGCGGTGGTCATCGCCGACGGCGAGCCAGGCCGCCAGCGCCTGCTGGCTTTCTACAGCGCCGAGACCGAGCTGGGCGACGCGCTTAAACAAACCGCCGCGGCCAAGTTGCCGGCGTTCATGGTACCTGGCGTCTGCACCCGAGTGACGGAATTTCCGTTGAGCCCGAACGGCAAGATCGACCGGCGCCAACTGGCGCAACTGGCCCATGGCCAGGAACCGACCGAGGCCGGGCCGGGCGGACAGTTGCCGCGCAACGCGCTGGAAAGCGAAATTGCCGCGATCTGGGCCGAGCACCTGCAATTGGACAGCATCCATATCGGCGACGATTTCTTTGCCCTGGGCGGCCATTCGCTGCTGGCGACGCAAATCCTGTACGAAATCAATCGCCGCCACGGCTGCCGCTTGCGGCTGACCGACATCATGAAACACCCGACCGTGGCCGAACTGGCGGAAGCCGTATTGGAGCGCGCATTGCAGGATTCGCCGGATTTGCAGGCGCTGCTGGCGGAACTGGTGCGCGACGGCGCCGAATTGGCCGCGTCCTAAGCCAACGGGTTAACTGGAGACAACGAGATGGCAAACACACAATCATTGATCGCCGAACTGAGCAACGAACAGCGCCAGAGTCTGATGGCCAGACTGCAACAACGGTCGCAGGACGATAGGTCCCAAGCCCAAACCGACTTCTACGTGCCGAAACTGCAGCCAATGGGCGAAGCCCGCTTCGAGCCGTTTCCGCTGACCGACATTCAGCAGGCGTATTGGGTCGGCCGGCAGGCGGCATTCGATCTGGGCAATATCGCCGCCCACGGCTACATGGAAGTCGACTGCCGCGGCCTGGATCTGGCGCGGCTGGAAACGGCTTTCAACCGTTTGATCCAGCGCCACGACATGCTGCGCGCCGTCGTCAATCCCGACGGCCGCCAACAGATTTTAAAAACGGTCCCCGCATACCGCTTCGAAGTGCTGGACGCCAGTGTCGCCGGGGACGAGAGTGCCGCCAGTCTCGAGCAAGTCCGCGAGGAAATGTCGCACCAGGTGCTGGATACCGCGGTGTGGCCCTTGTTCGATATTCGCGCCAGCCTGCTGGCGGACGGCGTGGTGCGGCTGCATCTGAGCATAGACGTGCTGATTTTCGACGCCTTGAGCTTCGACATCCTCAGCGAGGAATGGCGCCGGCTGTACCAGGGCGATGAATTGCCGCCGCTGGAACTGTCCTACGCCGACTACGTCCGCGGTCTGGAATTGATGAAGCAAACCGAAGCCTACCGCGAGTCCTGCGCGTATTGGCGGGAAAAGATCAAAGATCTGCCGCCCGGCCCGGATTTTCCGCTGGCCGTGGCTCCGGAAAGCATAGCCCGCCCGCAATTCCGCCGCCTGTCCGCCAGCCTGGACGCCGCGCGCTGGGGCCAAATCAAAAGCCGCGCCCAACGTTTGGGCGTGACGCCGTCGGCGGTGCTGCTGGCCGCCTACGGCGCCGTCGTCGCCCGCTGG
Organism: Methylomonas sp. EFPC3; assembly: GCF_029643245.1. NCBI lineage: Bacteria > Pseudomonadati > Pseudomonadota > Gammaproteobacteria > Methylococcales > Methylococcaceae > Methylomonas > Methylomonas sp. EFPC3. The sequence goes on along the minus strand of NZ_CP116398.1, from coordinate 1,697,792 downwards.
AGCAGCCGCAAACGTTTTACCTTGAATCTGACGCTGTTCAATCGGCTGCCGTTTCATCCGCAAGTCAACGCGCTGGTCGGCGACTTTACGTCGGTGGTGTTGCTGGAGCTGGATTATTCCCGGCCGGCGTCATTTTCGGAACGGGTCAAGTCGGTGCAGGCGCAGTTATGGCGCGACATGGACCATCGCTACGTCAGCGGCGTGCAAGTGCTGCGGGAATTGACCGAACAGCGCCGCGACGCCAACGCCTCCTTGTTCCCGGTGGTGTTTACCAGCGCGATCAAACCGAACCCGGCGGACGACACCCCGGCGGCGATGTCCTGGCTGGGCGACGTGCATTACACGATTACGCAGACGCCGCAGGTTTGGCTGGACCATCAGGTCACCGAAGACGCCGGCAAACTGGAATACGATTGGGACTCGGTGTCCGGCCTGTTTCCGGACGGCTTCCTGGAAGCGATGTTCGACGCCTACCGGCAACTGGTCGGCGGCCTGGCTCAGGACGACATGCTCTGGCAACGGCCGGAACTCGACCTGCTGCCGCGCGAGCAGCGGCAACTGATCGCAGCGGCCAACGCCACCGCGGCGCCGGTGCCGGCCGGATTGCTGCACGAACCTTTCGTACGTCAGGCCCGCGCCAATTCGGAGCGGATTGCCGTGATCGACGCCGAGGCCGAATTCAGTTACGGCGAGTTGTACCGGCTGGCCAATCGCTTGGCGCAGCGCTTGTGGCAGAGCGGTGCCGGTAGCGGCGAGCTGGTCGGCATCCTATTGCCGAAAGGCCGCTGGCAGGTGGTGGCCGCGTTGGGCATTCTCGAGGCCGGCGGCGCCTATCTGCCGATCGAACCCGGTTACGGCCCGGACCGGATCGCCCAGATTATCGAATTGTCCGGCTTGCAGCGGGTCGTGGCCGTAGATGCCGCGGCCGGGCTGCGGCTGCCGGCGGGTATCGAAGTGCTGACGGTGGCCGAATTGGCGGCGTCGGCGCAACCGGTCAAAGCGCTGCCGGTAATGCGGCAGCCGACCGATCTGGCTTACGTGATCTACACCTCCGGTTCCACCGGCACTCCGAAAGGGGTGATGATCGACCATCGCGGCGCGCTCAACACCTGCGTCGATATCAACCAGCGCTTTGAAGTCGGTCCGGACGACCGGGTATTGGGCTTGTCGGCGCTGAATTTCGACCTGTCCGTCTACGACATTTTCGGTGTGCTCGGCGCCGGCGGCGCGCTGGTGTTGCCGGATGCCGACCGCCAGCGCGACCCCGGCCATTGGGACGAGATGGTGCAGCGCCACGGCGTCACGCTCTGGAACACCGTGCCGGCTTTGATGGACATTTACACCACCTACCTGGACGAGGTGGCGCGGCGGCCGAATACCAGCCTGCGGCTGGTGATGATGAGCGGCGACTGGATTCCGTTGCCGCTGCCGGAGGCGATTCGGCGCAGTTGCCCCAACGCGCAACAGTTCAGCCTGGGCGGTGCCACCGAAGCCTCGATCTGGTCCATCATCTATCCGATCGGCGAGCTCAGCCCGGACTGGCGCAGCATTCCCTACGGCAAGGCCATGCTCAACCAAAGCTTTCACGTGCTGGACGAGCAGATGCAAGCCTGTCCGGTCTGGGTGCCGGGAGAGCTGTACATCGGCGGCATCGGCGTGGCGCTGGGCTATTGGCGCGACGCCGAGCGTAGCGCGGCCCAATTCGTCACTCATCCCCGCAGCGGCGAAAAAATGTACCGGACCGGCGACCTCGGCCGTTTGCTACCTTGCGGCAACATTGAGTTTCTCGGCCGCAAGGATTTTCAGGTCAAGATCAACGGTTTTCGGGTCGAATTGGGCGAAGTGGAAATCAATATGGCGCGCTTTGCCGGCGTCAAGGCGGCGGTATGCGCCGTCACCGGCGACAGTGGCCGGGCCCGGCAGTTGATCGCCTACTACGTGCGTGACCCGGAGGCGCCGGCCGCCGCCAAAACGGAAGACAACGACAAAATCCGCTTCCGCCTGTCGCAGCCCGGCCTGCGCCGCTTCGACGCCGCCGCCGAGGCGGTGGCGCTGGCCGCGGAGCCAGAGGCGAGCGACGCCGGCTATCGCCGCCGCTCGCAGCGGTTGTTTCCCGACACCGCCGTCGATCTCGGCAGTCTGGGCCGGCTGTTGAGCCGGTTGCGCCGCGATCCGGCTGCGGCCACCCCGAAATACCGCTACGGTTCGGCCGGTTCGCTGTATCCGGTGCAACTCTATCTCTATGCGGTACCGGGCCGGATCGCCGGCCTGGCCGGCGGCATGTATTACTACGATCCGGACCAGCACCGTCTGGTGCATTTGCCCGGTAACGGCCGGATCGACGCCGCGTACTACGGCAGTTGGAATGCGGCGATGGTCGACAGCGCCGCCTTCCACCTGTTCCTGGTCGCCAATCTGGAGGCCATCGAACCCTTGTACGGCCAGGATTCCATGCACCTGTGCCGGATCGAGAGCGGCCTGATCACGCAAATTTTGGAGCAGGACGCGCATCGCTTCGGTCTGGCCACCTGCCAGCTCGGCGGTTTCGATTTCGAACGGGCCCGGCCGCTGTTCCAGCTGGAACAGCGTTCGGCCTATCTGCACGCGCTGGTCGGCGGCGTCGAACTCGGGGACGCGGAACTGCGCGAACTGCAACTGGCGCAAGCCCGGTTCCAGCATTCCGACGCCGGTTTCGAAACCCGTTTGCGCGACTACCTGAACCAGAAACTGCCCGACTACATGGTGCCGTCGCTGTTTATCCGCCTCGACGAACTGCCGCTGTCCGCCAACGGCAAACTCGACCGCAAAGCCCTGCCGCAACCGCGCAAGGAAGTCGAGGCCGTCGCCGCCGTGGCGGTGGCCGATTCCGATCTGGCCCGGCAAATCTGCGGCGTCTGGCGCGAAGTGCTCGGCGTGGACAGCGTCGGCCCCGGCGACAACTTCTTCGACCTGGGCGGTACCTCGGTGGACATGATCAAGATCCATACCCGGTTGCGGCCCTTGTTGAGCAAGGACGTGCCGTTGCTGGACATGTTTTTCGTCTACCCGACCATCGCCGCGCTGGTCGACTACCTGCAACCGAAACCGCGCGCCGCGGCACCGTCCGCCGCGGCCGCAGACGGCGCGCGGCGGCAACGCTCCGGCCGGGCGCCGCGCCGCCGCAGCGGCGCGGAATAAGCCCGCCTGCCGCCAATTTCATCGAAACATAGACAACGGAAGCAAAGCACATGCAAGCAAATCAAGCCAACTCGGGCGCCATTGCCATCATCGGCCTTGCCGGCCGTTTTCCGGGAGCGAATTCGGTCAGCGAATTCTGGGACAATCTGGTTGCCGGCCGCGACGCGTTGCGGCATTACACTCAGGAAGAAGTGCAGCAGGGCATCGCCGCGCATGACGCCGCCTCGATTCCCTACGTGCGCAAGCAAGTGGCCGGCGGTTCCTGGGTGGCCGCCGGTTATTACCTGGACGACGTCGATAAATTCGACGCCGGTTTTTTCGGCTATACCCCGGCCGAAGCCGAGCTGCTCGATCCGCAGCAGCGCTTGTTCCTGGAGTGCGCCTGGGCGGCGCTGGAAGACGCCGGTTACATCCCGGACGACTGCCCCGGCACGGTCGGCGTCTATGCCGGCACCGCCTTGTCGCGCTATTTTTTCAATAACATTTTCCCGAACCGCGACATCATGTTCGCGTCGTCCAAGGACTTGATCGCCGGCATCGGCAACGAGCCGGATTACATCACCAACCGCACCGCCTACAAACTAAACCTGACCGGGCCGTCGATCACGGTGCAAACCGCGTGCTCGACCTCCCTGGTCGCGATCCATCTGGCCTGTCGGGCCTTGCGCGCCGGCGAATGCGACTCGGCGCTGGCCGGCGGCGCCCTGGCGACCGTGCCCGGCGGCCTGGGCTACCAATACCAGGAAGGCAGCATGGCTTCGCCGGACGGCTTGTTGCGCACCTTCGACGCCAAAGCCGAGGGCACCGTGTTCAGCGAGGGCGGCGTCGGCATCGTCGTGTTGAAACGCCTCGAAGACGCGTTGGCCGACCACGACCGGGTTTATGCGGTGATCCGCGGTACTGCGGTGACCAACGACGGTGCCTTCAAGGCCGGTTATACCGCGCCGGGTATCGACGGCCAGATGCATGTGATCGAGCGGGCCTTGGCCGATGCCGGGGTCGATCCGGACCAGATCAGCTATGTCGAAGCCCACGGCACCTCGACGCCGCTGGGTGATCCGATCGAGATTACCGCGTTGGCGCGGGCCTGGCGCAAGCGTACCGAACGCACCGGCTATTGCGCGCTGGGCTCGCTGAAAACCAATGTCGGCCATCTGGCACCGGTGGCCGGCGTCGCCTCGGTAATCAAGACCGCCCTGGCCTTGTGGCACCGCACGCTGCCGCCCAGCCTGCATTTCGGCACGCCGAATCCGCGCATCGATTTTGCCAACAGCCCGTTCTTCGTCAACGACACTCTGCGCGACTGGGATTGCGCCGGTACCCGTTACGCCGCGGTCAGCTCGTTCGGCATCGGCGGCACCAATGCCCATGCAATCATGGAAGAAGCGCCGCCGCAGCCGGTCACCCGTTCCGGCGCAAAATTGCGCAGCTTCGTGTTGTCGGCCAAATCTTCCAAGGCCTTGAGCCGGGCCGCGGAAAATCTGGACGATTTCTTGCGCCGCCAACCCGGCGTCGATTTGGACGACGTGGCTTTTACCTTGCAAGAGGGCCGCAAAGCCTTTCCGGTACGCGCCGCCGTCGCTGCCGATAGTTTGGAGACCCTGCAGCAGGGGTTGGCCGCGATTCGCGACAATCCCGCCAAAACCAAGGCGCTGCCGGCCGACGCCAAGAAAGTATTCCTGTTCACCGGCCAGGGCAGCCAGTATCTGACCATGGGGCGCGGGCTTTACCAAAATCTGCCGGTGTTCCGCCAGGTGTTCGACGACTGCTGCGACCAGCTGCGTGGCCATTTGGGGCTGGATTTGCGCGATTTCGTGCTGGCCGCCGATCCGACCGATGCGGCGCTCACTGAACAACTGGGGCAGACCCGCTTGGCACAGCCGATGCTGTTCGCCTTCGAATATGCGCTGGCGAAACAGATGCAGGCGCTCGGCATCGAGCCGGACGCGATGATCGGCCACAGTCTGGGCGAATATGTCGCGGCCTGCCTGGCCGAGGTATTCGAGCTGGACGCGGCCTTGCGGCTGGTGGCTTTGCGCGGCGCGCTGATGCAGGCCATGCCGTCCGGGGCCATGCTGTCGGTATCGCTGGACGAAACCGCGGTAGCGGCCTATGTCGGCGGCGAGGTCAGTCTGGCCGCGGTCAACAGTCCGAATGCCTGCGTGTTGTCCGGGCCGCACGCGGCAATCGCGGCGGTACGCGAGCGGTTGGAAGCGGCCGGCGCCGCCTGCCGGCCGTTGTTGACGTCGCACGCCTTTCACTCGGCAATGATGCAGCCGATGATCGCCGATTTTACCGCTGCGGTGCGGCTGGCGGCGCCCAAAACGCCGAGTCGGCCCTACGTCTCCAACCTGACCGGCGACTGGATGGCCGCCGCCGACGCCTGCGACCCGGACTACTGGGCCCGGCATTTGCTAGGCTGCGTCCGTTTTCGCCAGGGTATGGCGACTTTGTTGGCCGGCGGCGGCAGTTATTTCATTGAAATCGGCCCCGGCAACGTGTTGAGCACCTTCGCCAGACACGCGATCAATGCCGCCAAAGCGGCGGCGGCCGTGGTGCAAACCGTGCGCCACCCCAAGGAAACCAAGCCCGACGCGCTGGTATTGCGCCAGGCGCTGGGCGATTTGTGGGCGGCCGGGCTGGAGCTGGATTGGGAACGGGTCGATAGCGATAACCAGGGACGGCGGATTTCGCTGCCGACCTATCCGTTCGCCCGCGAGCGCCACTGGCTGGAACCGCCGCAAGCCGGCGCCGCCGGCACGGAAAACCCGGCGCAACGTCTGGCCGATCCGGCGCAATGGTTTTACGCGCCGTCGTGGAAACGCCAGCCCGGCCGCCTGCCGGACATCGGTGATTGGTCCGGCGAGAGGGTGTTGATCGTCGCTGAGCGTAACGGCTTGAGCCGGGCCCTGGCCGAGCGGATCGAGGCGGCCGGCGGCAGCGCGGTGATTGCTGCGCCGGGCGCCGGCTTCGCCGACGACGGCGAAAGCGGTTACAGCTTGAATATCGGCGAAGCGGCCGACTTCGAACGGCTGGCCGCGGTGTTCGCCGAGGCTCAGCCTACCGCAATCGTACATGCGCTGTGCGCCACGCCGCGCTCTGCAGCCGGACTCGACAGCGAGGACTATTGGCTGGAGCGCAGCTTTCACAGTCTGGTGTTTCTGGCGCAGCAGTTTTCGGCCGAGGCCGGCGACCGCCGCCTGCCGTTGCTGACGCTGTCCAGCGAAATCCACGATGTGTTGCCGGCCGAGCCGGTCAACCCGCTGAAGGCGGCGTTGCTTGGCGTGCATCTGTGCCTGGGCCACGAATACCGCAAATTCCTGAGCCGCAATCTTGATTTCGGCCCGGACGATCTGGTCGGCGCCGCTGCCATCGCCGCCAGCGCCGACCGCGCTGTCGGCGAGCTGGCGCGGCTGCGCGGCGAAACCAAACCGCTGCTGGCGCCGGCCGACCATTTCGCCGCCTGCCGCCACGGTTACCGTTGGGCGGCGCACTACGAACCGACCCGCATCGACCCGGCGCCGCTGGATTTCACCGCCGACGGCGCCTATCTGGTGACCGGCGGTCTGGGCGGGCTGGGTCTGGCCGTGGCCGACTACATGGCCGCCCGCGGCGCCAAACATATCGTCCTGCTCGGCCGCTCGGCCTTGCCGCCGAAAGCCGAGTGGCCGCGTTGGCTGGCCGAACACGAGGCGCAGGACCGTAGCGCCGAGCGCATCCGCAAACTGGCGGCGATCGAGGCTCGCGGCGCCGAAGTCGAAATCTGCCAGGGCGACGTGGTCGATGCCGAGCGTATGACCGAACTGGTGGCGGCGTTGCTGGACAAATACGGTCGGATCGCCGGGGTGGTGCATTCGGCCGGCGTGGCCGGCGGCGGCTTGATCCAACTGAAAACCCGCGACGCGGCCGAAGCCGTACTGCGGCCCAAGGTGCGCGGCATCCTGGCGCTGGAGCAGGCGTTCCGCGCCGCCGATACCGAGCCCGGCTTCATCGTGCTGTTTTCGTCCTTGTTTGCCGTGATCGGCGGTATCGGCCAAGTCGATTATTCCGCCGCCAACAACGTGCTGGACGCCTATGCCCGCGCCGGTTTCGGCGCCAGCAAGGTGGTGTCGTTGAACTTCGGCGGCTGGCGCGAGACCGGCATGGCGGTCGATGCCGGCTTGTACGCCCGGCGCGAACTGCCGCCGCTGCCGGCCGGCAAGACGCTGGCTCATCCTTATCTGCACTCGTGTCGGGAAAAATCGGCGCAACACGCCAGCTACGCGGCCTGGCTGCGCGAACCGGACCACTGGGCGCTGCTCGAGCACCGGATCGAAGGCGTGGCGACGATGCCCGGTACCGGCCTGGTGGAAATGGTGCGGGCGGCGTTCCAGGATTATCGCGGCGCCGAACAGGTAGCGATCGATAATTTATATTTCTTCCGGCCGCTGATGGTACCGGCTCTGGACATGGCCGAAGTGCATTGCGACTTTAACGCGTTGCCGGGCGGCGGCTACGGCTTCGAGGTCTACACCCGGGAAGCCGGGGTCAAGGCGCCGCTGCTGGCCGGCGATATTTACGCCGCCGAGCTGGCGGTGGCCCGGATCGACCCGCAGGCATTGGCGGCAAGCTGCAGCGGCGAGGTGCTGGATTTTAGCGACGGCCGGCCGCAGGCGGTGCAGGACGATTCCGGCTTCCTCAGTCTGGGGCCGCGCTGGCAAGTGCTAAGTCAGATCCGCTGCGGCGGTGACCATCTGTTGGGCCGCTTGCAGTTGCCGGCCGCTTTTGTCGACGACCTGAATCAGTTCATGCTGCATCCCAGCCTGCTGGACATGGCCAGCGGCCCGATCACCGGCCATCTGTTGCGGCGGCTGGATTTGGATATCGACGGCGAATACCTGCCGTTCGGTTACGGCCGGCTGACGATCGCCGCGCCGTTGCCGGCCGAATTTCTCAGCCACGTTTGTTTCCGCGGCCTGAGCGGCGACCGCGAATCGCTCAGTTTCGACATTGCCTTGTACGACATGGCCGGGCAGCGCCTGGCCCAAATCGACGAATTCACCTTGAAGAAAGTGCCGGCCGGCGCCTTTGCCTTGCCGCCGGCCACCGCCGCCGACAGTCACGGCGAGGACGATAGCCTGTCCACCGCCGAAGGCCTGGAGATCTTCCAACGGGCGTTGGCGTCTGCCGCCTCGCCGCAATGGGTGATCAGCCCGCAGCCGCTGGATGCCTTGCTGGAACGGATGCAGGCGCAACGCGCCGCGGAGGAAGCCGGAACAACGGCTGCCAAGCCGAAACTGCAGCGCGAGGACGCCGATGCCGCGCCGCCGACCAATCCCACCGAAGAAATCCTGGTCGGCATCATGGAGGGCGTGTTGGGCATCGAACCGGTCGGTATTTACGACAATTTCTTCGACATGGGGGTGGACTCGGTGATGGGGATACAAGTCGTGTCGCAAGCCAAGCGCTTCGGCTTGACCGTGAAACCCAACCAGTTGTTCGAACACCAGACCGTTGCCGCGTTGGCGGCCGCGATCGGTGCTTCGGCGCCGACGGCGGCCGAACCGGCCTGGCTGACTTTCGGCCAGCGCGAATTGCTGGCGGCCGGCCGGGGCTGGGACAGCCTGCAGCTGGAATTGCCTGCTGCCGTCACTACCGACGATCTGACTGCGGCGCTGGCCGCGGTGGCGGCGGACTACCCGCTGCTGCTGGCCCGGATCGAGATCAACGGCGAGGCACCGAGCTGGACACAGGCGGAAACCGTTGCAATTCTGGCGGCGGACGCGGCGGCGGAAACCGGCGGCGAAGGCGCATTTCGGGTCTTAGCCGATGGCCGTAGGCTTGTGCTGCAAGCCCGGCCGGTATTGGGTCTGGATGCGGCCGGGCTGAGCCAAATCGGCGCCGCGGTGCTAGCCCGCTTGTCGGGTAGCGCCGCTGCGGCGCCGCTCGCGCCCTGGCGCCCGGCCGCCGCCGCCGATTTGGCCGCCGCCGCCGGCGAGCGCGATGCTCAGGCCGAGAGCGCCGGCTATGCCGCGCTGCCGGACCAATCCGCCGCGCTGGCAGCGACCGGCGCTTGCGCCGCCGCGGCCGAAATCCGGATCGAGGCCGACCAACTCCAGGGCCTGGAACGCCTGCGCGCCGCGTTGAATCTGGATGCCGAGGATCTGCTGCTGGCGGCATTGGCCGCCAGCATCGGCGAATGTTTTGCGCTGGAGCCGGTCGCGGTCCGCTACGTGCAAACCCATATCGTTGCCGAATCCGGCGCCGTATTGCGCTACAGCTATCCGCTCTGTCTGGAAACGGACAGCGATGCATTGACGGCGACCACCCTGGCCAAAGCTGCCCGCAAGCAAGCGCCCAGCGCCGGTTTCGGTTTCGAATTGGCCGCTTCCGGATTGCCGTTGCCGAGCGTGCGTTTCACCTGGCTGGGCCATTACGGCAACGGCCGGTTCGAACCGGAGGCCGTGCTGGCCGCCGGCGAGGCCTTTGCCGTCAGCGCCTGTCTGGCAGCGGACGGATTGCTGTTGCGGTTGGCTGTGGATGCCGAACAGGTAGAGCAATTGCCGCGACTAAGCACGGCGTTGGAAAACACCGTGCTTGCCTACTTGGCTGCAGCCGAACAGGCTCAGGGCCGGGGATTTACCGCCGCCGATTTCGGCGACGCCGGTTTGTCCGAAGAGGACTTCGCTACCTTGTTCCAAACCATCGAATAACGAGTTGATAGAGCCATGACCATCGATCGCGCCAACATCGCCGATATTTACAAGCTGACGCCGATTCAGGAAGGGATGCTGTTCCATTCCCTGAGCAGCCCCGACTCGGGGGTGTACGTCGAACAGTTCAGCCAAACCGTGCCGTTCGGCGTCGACCCCGGCCTGTGGCAACAAGCCTGGAACCGGGTGATCGCCCACCACGACATCCTGCGTAGCGGCTTTTTTTGGGAAGGCCTGGAAAAGCCGGTGCAGGTGGTGCAGCGCCAAGCCGAAATCCGGGTCGAAGCCCTGGATTGGTCTGACCTGGCCGAGGCGGAACGCGAGCAAGGCCTGCAAGCGCTGCGCGCTGCGGACGCCAAAGCGGGCTTCGATTTGGCCAAGGCGCCGTTGCTGCGCTTGCGGGTGATTCGAACCGGGGCGGAGCAGAGCGTGTTGCTGTGGACCTACCACCACATCCTGCTCGACGGCTGGTCGGCGTTTATCGTGCTGGATCAGGCCCTTCAGGCTTACATGGCATTGGCGGACGGGCGCGAGCCTGAACTGCCGGCCAGTACGCCGTATAAAAATTACTTGCGTTGGTTGGGGCAGCAGGACCGGACCGCGGCCGAGACTTTCTGGCGCGGCTATCTGGCCGGCTTTGCTGCGCCGACGCCGCTTGGCCTGGTCGAGGGCAATCCCGGCGCCGAGCCGGACTGCGACTATGCCGTGGTCCGTCGGGCGCTGGGCCAGGAGCGGGCGGAGCGTTTGCGCGAATTCGCCCGCGCCGCGCGCTTGACGCCGAATAGCGTGATTCAGGGCGCGTACGCTTACTTGCTGGCTTTGTACAGCGGCGAGGACGACGTCGTGTTCGGCTGTACCGTGTCCGGGCGGCCGCCGGAACTGGAAAACTCGCAGCACATGGTCGGCCTGTTCATCAATACGCTGCCGTTGCGGGTGCGCATCCGCGCCGCCCAGCCGGTGGCGGCCTGGCTGCGCGATTTGCAGGACGGCTTGCTGGCCTTGCGCAGCTACGAACATAGCCCGCTGGTCGAGATTCAGGCCTGGAGCCCGATCGGACCGGGGCTGCCGTTGTTCGATTCGATGCTGGCGGTGGAATCGTTTCCGCAGTCCAGCCAGGTGCAATTGCCCGACGTCGCAGTGGCGCAAAAGACCAATTATCCATTGACGCTGGTGGTCGAACCGGCGGGCGAGATGAATATCCGCGCCATGTTCGATCCGCGCCGCTATGCGCCGGCTGTGGTCGAACGGTTGCTGGACCACTGGCAAACCGTGCTGGACCAGATGCTGCTGGACGCCGAGCGGCCGCTGGCCACGGTCAGCGCGATGGCGGAAGCCGAACGCCTGCGTCAGGCGGCCTGGAACGCAACCGCGACCGATTTTCCGCGCGAGCGGGACTTGGCGGTGTTGTTCGCCGAGCGGGCGGTATTGCATCCGGAGCGGACCGCGTTGGCGGTCGGCGACGTCCGCCTGAGTTATGCCGAACTGGAGCGGCGCGCCAATAGCCTGGCCCATTTTCTGTTGGCGCAGGGTGCCGCGGCCGGCGGCCAAATCGCGCTATTGCTGGAGCCTTCGGCGGAACTGATTATTGCGATACTGGCCGTGGTCAAAACCGGCAATGCTTACGCGCCGCTCGATCCGAAGGCGCCCGCCGCCCGGCTGGCCGGTATGTTGCAGGACCTGAGCTTTAGCCAATTGCTCAGCCACCATGGCCGCGGCGACGCGCTCGCGGCGGACGGGCTGCAGATTATCGATCTGGACCGGACGTGGGCGAATTGGAGCAGCCAGCCGGACACCGCGCCGGCCGTGGCTGTCGATACCCGACGACTGTTCTACGTGATCCATACCTCCGGTTCCACCGGTAAGCCCAAAGCCGCCGGGGTCTACCACGACAGTTTCATCAACTTCATCTTGTGGTGGAACCGCGAATTCGGTTTCGGCAGTGCCGACAAATGTCTGTTGATCAATAAAATTACCTTCGATCTGGCGCAGAAAAACGTCTGGGGCGCCTTGCTCACCGGCGGCGAATTGCATCTGGCCGTCGGCGATCATTTCGATCCGGACTACGTACGCCGCAGCGTGGCCGAGCAGGGCATTACCTGGATCAACTGCACGCCGAGCATGGGCTATGCGCTGGCCGAAGGCGAAGACGTCGATTACCGCGACTTGGCCTCGCTGCGCTACTTGCTGCTGGGCGGCGAGCCGGTAAACAAGGCCAGGCTGGCGCCGTGGCTGTTGTCGGCACACAGCCGCTGCGAATTGGTCAACACCTACGGCCCGACCGAATGCACCGACCTTTGCACCACCCATCGCTTCAGCCGGGAAGAGTTAGAGCATCCGGAGTGGCCGGTCACGGTCGGCAAAAACCTGCCCAACGTGCGCATGCTGGTATTGGACCGCTTCAACAATCCGTTGCCGGCCGGCATTGCCGGCGAGGTGATGATAGGCGGCGTTTCGCTCGGCGTCGGCTATCTCAACAATCCGGGCTTGACCGCCAGCCAGTTCATTCCGCATCCGCAGCCGGAAGTTGCCGGCGAACGCCTGTACCGCACCGGCGACTTGGGCTACTTCCGCGAGGACGGCAGCATCGTCGTCAAAGGCCGGGTGGATTTTCAAGTCAAGGTTCGCGGCTATCGGATCGAGCTGGAGGAAATCGATACGGTATTGCGCGGCCACGCCGCGGTGCAGGACGCCGTAACCGTGGTCAGCGGCGGCGACCGCCAACAACTGGTCAGTTACCTGGTGCCGGCGGCGGCTATCGCCGAGCCGGCCGAGTTCCGCGCCGAGTTGCGGGCTTATCTGGCGCAACGCCTGCCGGATTACATGGTGCCCAGCGTCTTCGTCCTGTTGGCGGCGATTCCGTTGAACGCCAACGGCAAGGCCGACCGTTCCGCGCTGCCGGCGCCGGAGGCAAGCGATGCGCTGCAGGCTGCGCTGGCGCAAGCGCCGGCCGACGCGGTGGAAGAGGCCTTGCTCGGCGTCTGGCAGAAAGTGCTGGGGCGCGACGACATCGGCGTCAACGACAATTTCTTTGCCTTGGGCGGCCATTCGTTGACGATCACTCAGGTGTTCTCCAGGATTCCGAAGCTGTTCGAGGTCAAGCTGGGCCTGTCCGAACTGTTTCAACAGCCGACCATCGCCGGGCAGGCTGCATTGATCCGCAACCGGCAAGCGGGCGGCGCGCCGGCTTATCCGGCATTGGTCCGGCAGGAACGACCCGAACCGTTGCCGCTGTCCTACGCCCAGAGCCGGCTTTGGTTCGTGCAGGAATATGCGCCGGACAATCCGGCCTATAACGTTCCCAACGCGGTGTTTCTCGACGCGCCGGCCGATGTCGAAGCCGTGCGCCGGGCACTGGCCTGGCTGACCCGCCGCCACGAATCGCTGCGCACCTGCTTCCCGGCCGTCGGCGGCGAACCGCGCCAGCAGATTTTGCCCGATTTCGTGCCGCCGCTGGTCATCGACGATCTGTCGGCGTTGGCGGAGCCGGAACGCGAGCTGCGCATGGCCGAGCTGGCCACGGCGGAAGCGCAGGCGACCTTCGATTTGGCCGCCGCGCCGCCGCTACGCTACCGACTGTTGTTGAATCCCGAAAATGCCGTGTTGTTGGCGACCTTGCACCACATCGTCACCGACGGCTGGTCCACCGATATTTTCGTGCGCGAATTTCGCCAGGCCTACGCCGCCTACCAACTTGGCACGGAGCCGGATCTACCGGAACTGGCGCTGCAGTACGCCGATTACGCGTTGTGGCAACGCCAGCTTTTGACTGGCGAGCTGCGCGAAACCCAGCTGGCCTACTGGCGCGGCGAGCTGGACGGCGCGGTGCATACCATCGGCCTGCCTTACGATTTTCCGCGGCCGGCGCAACTGTCCTGGCAGGGCGGTATGGTCCGCGACCGCTACGCGCCGGAACTGGCCCAGGGCTTGAAGGCGCTGGCGGAAAAACAGGGAGCGACGCTGTTCATGGCGCTGATGGCGGCCTTCGAATTGTTGTTGTACCGCTGGTCCGGCCAGGACGATTTCGTGCTGGGTACCCCGATCGCCAACCGCCATTTAGAAGAGACCGAGCCGGTGATCGGCTTTTTCGTCAACACTTTGCCGATCCGGGCCCGGATCGACGCCGGCCATAGCTTTAACGATTTGCTAGCGGCGGCGAAACAAACGGCGCAGGCCGCCTACGAACATCAGGATCTGCCGTTCGAAATGCTGGTCGATGAATTGAAACCGGCGCGCAGCGCGGCCTACAACCCGTTCTTCCAGGTCTGTTTCGCGTTGCGTAACGCTTACGAGGACATGTCGCTAGTCGATAGCGACGAGTGGGTGGCGCGCTGGGATTTGTATGTGGTGTTCAACGAGCAGGACGGCCTGAGCGGGCAATGGGAATTCAGCCGCGCGCTGTTCCGCCCGGAAACCGTAGAGCGGCTGGCGCAATCGTTCGCGGTGTTGTTGCCGCAACTGGTGGCCGATCCGGACCGGGCGCTGGCCGATTACGATTTGTTGGATGGCGCTGGTGCCGCCGAGATGTTGGCTTTGGGTAAAGGGCCAAACCTGGATTTGGACGGTCGCCTGTTTCCACAGATGTTCATGCAGCAGGTGAGCGACCGGCCGGAAGCTCCGGCAGTCCTGTTCCAAGATAGCGCTATCAGTTATGCCGAGTTGAATCGGCGCGCCAATCGATTGGCTCATTTCCTGATCCGGCTGGGCGTCGGCAGCGAATTGCGGGTGGGTTTGTGTCTGGAGCGCAGCCCGGACTGGATCGTGGCGATTCTGGCGGTGTTGAAATCCGGCGCGGCCTATGTGCCGCTGGACCCGAACTATCCGGCGGACCGGCAGCAATTCATGCTGGAGGATGCCGATTGCCGCTGGTTGATCGCCCACAGCCATATCGCCGAACGCATCCCGCTACCGGCCGGTATCCGTTTGCTGGCGCTGGACGGCGAATACCTGAGGGAAGCGATCGTCCGCGAATCGGTCGAAGAACCGCAGGTCGCCGGCATGCTGCCGGAGCAGTTGGCATACGTGATCTATACCTCCGGCTCGACCGGTCGGCCGAAAGGGACCTTGATCGAACACCGCAACCTGGCGCTGGTCAGCGTGGCGTTGGCGAATCGCTTCGATTTTCGCGGCGGCAGCCGCATGTTGCAGTTCGCCTCGTTCAGTTTCGACGCCTCGGTCTGGGAATGGGCGGTGGCCTTGGCCAACGGCGGTTGCCTGTGCATGGCCGCCGACGACGTGATCAAAAGTCCGGATCGGCTGGCCGACTTTGTCGCTACCGCGACGACCAGCCACGCGCTGTTGCCGCCGTCGTTATTGGCTTATCTCGACCCGGCGAAACTGGCCTGCCTCGACCATTTGCTGGTCGGCGGCGAAGGCTACCAGCAGGCGCTGGCCGAAGCCTGGAGCCCGAACCGGCGTTTTTTCAACGCTTACGGTCCCACCGAAACCACGGTGATTTGCATGGCGGCCGATTACCGGCCGGGCGACGCCAAATTGACTTTGGGCCACGCCCTGGCCAACACCGAATTGTTCATCCTCGACGGCAAACTGCGGCCGGTGCCGCTCGGCGTGCCGGGCGAATTGTGTATCGGCGGCGGCGGTGTCTGCCGCGGCTATCTGAACCGGCCCGAATTGAACGGCGAAAAATTCATCGCCCATCCGTTCCGGCCCGAAAGCGGCGAGCGCTTGTACCGCACCGGCGACCTGGTGCGCTGGCTGGCGGACGGCACCATCGAATTCCTGGGCCGGATCGACAACCAGATCAAAATCCGCGGTTTCCGTATCGAGCTGGGCGAAATCGAAGCCCGACTGATGGAACACGAGCGGGTGCGCGACGCGCTGGTGTTGGTGCGCGACATCGATGCCGGCAACCGGCAATTGGTCGGCTACGTGCTGTGCGAAGCCGGCGCCGACGGTTTGGCCGTGGAGCTGATGGCAAGGCTGCGGGAAAGCTTGCCGCATTTCATGGTGCCGATGGCGGTAATGGTATTGGCTGCCTGGCCGATGACGCCCAACGCCAAGATCGACCGCGGCGCGCTGCCGTTACCGGGCGCGGCCGACACGGCGAGCCGGGTTTGCGAACCGGCCGCAACCGAGCGCGAACGCTGGCTGGTCGAATTGTGGCAGGAGATTCTCGGCGTCGACACGGTCGGCGTCAGCGACGACTTTTTCGAACTGGGCGGCCATTCGCTGAGCGCGACCCGGTTGATGGCGCAGGTGCGGGAAGAATGCGGGCACTCGATGCCGCTGAAAGACTTTTTCGTGGCGCCGACCGTGCGCAGCATGGCGGCCTATCTGGATGCGGCCGGCGCGGAAACCCAAGCCGATGCGGAAGACACCGCAATCCTGCTGCCGCCGCGGCCGGTGGATTTGAAAGCCGAATCCGCCATCGCGCTGCCGACGCCATTGCCGCCGGCCAGCGGCAGGATGCAAAACGTGTTGCTGACCGGTGCCACCGGTTTCGTCGGCGCTTATTTGCTGGAACAAATGCTGGAACGCTGGCCGGGGACCACGGTGCACTGTCTGGTCCGGGCCGGTTCGGCCGAAGACGGTTTGCGTCGGATTCGGGCCAATCTGGAGGAATACGGCCTTTGGTGGGACGGCTATATGCCACGGATCAAAGTGGTGGTCGGCGATTTGGCCAAGCCCAACCTCGGCTTGAGCGGCGAGGTGCGCGATTACCTGGCCTCGGAAATCGACTTGATTCTGCATAACGGCTCGCATCTGAACCACGTGTTGCGCTACGGCCAACTGGCCGCGGCCAACGTCGGTTCAACCAAGGCCCTGCTGGAATTGGCTGCTTATAACCGCTTGAAACGATTTGCCTACGTCTCAACCGGCGGCGTGTTCAACACCGAAATCTCGGGGCGGAAAGTGGACGAAGACACCGATCTGGCCGGCGAAGGTTTTACCGATCTGGAAGGCTACAACGCCAGCAAATGGGTGGCGGAAGCGGCAGTCAGGCAAGCCGGACGGATGGGCCTGCCGATCCAGATTTTCCGTCTGGGCCGGGTGGCGGTGGACAGCCGCAGCGGTGCCGGCCGCGACGACGATTTCATCGGCTTGTATTTGCGCACCTGCATCCAGCTCGGGGTCTATCCGGACTATCCGCTGGTCGAAAAGGCGATTGCGGTGGATTACGCGGCGCGGGCGATTATCGCCTTGGCCGGACAGACCGGCGGCGGCGAAATATTCCATCTGATGGGCGAAGAAAGCTACGACTGGAGCAAATTGCTGTCCCAGCACGTGGCCGGCAGCGTCGGCCTGAAACGCATCCGCGCCGACCATTGGGTAGACCGGGTCAAGCAGGCTTCGACCGAAACCCCGCTGCCGTTCGCGCCCTACCTGTTTTATTGGGATACCGACCGCGGCGCGCCGGACAAGGGCCGTCTGCAGATCGGCCAGGCGAAAACCCTGCGCCGGCTGGCCGAACTGGATCTGCCGGCGCCGCAGATCGATCGCGCGGCCTGGCAACGCTACATCGAGCGCTTGTTCGTTAGCGCAGGCCGCGAAGTAGCCTTCAAACGCCGCGGCTGGTTTTAGCGAAGCGGTCGCCCGCAGGCATTGAACTTAAATTAAGAATTGGAGAATGGTCGCTATGGCTGAAGAATTGGAAACGGGTTTCGTCGTGGTCTGCAACCACGAACAGCAACACGCCTTATGGCCGGCTTTCAAGCCGGTGCCCGCCGGTTGGGAGCAGGTCAAACCGGCCGACAGCCGGGAAAACTGTCTGGACTACGTCAATCAACATTGGCCCGACATCCGGCCGTTGAGCTTGAGAACGCTATGAAACCGATGACTGCTCAGGAAGAATTCGGAACGCGGCCGCCGTCGCCGGTGGTGCGCACCGTGACATTGGGGCTGAACCTGGACCCGGACCAGCCGGAGCGCGGCGCGGAAGCGGCGCGGCGCTTTTTCGGGAAGGCCGGCAACCGTTTGGCGGAAAGCGGCCTGCGGGCGCGTTGTTTCCGGCTGGCTGGGCAACCGCTGGACCGCTTGCTGCAAGGCCGCCGCATTCGGGCCAATGCCGCGGCCGAATTTGCGGTAAGGATGGAGAATGCGTTGGGCGATATCTGGTTCTGCATGCCCGGCCCGTTTTTCGTCGATGCAGCCGACGACCCGGAATTGCTGGCGCTGGTGCCGGCCGTGATCGGCGCCACCCGCCACGTATTCATGAATACTTTGGTCAGTTCGGCGGCCGGCATGCACCGCGGCGCGTTACGCCGGGCCGCTGCGGTGGTGCGGGAACTGGCCATGCTGGACCAACAGCATCAGGCCAATTTCCGGTTTGCGGTGATGTCCAACGTCCAGGCCAGTACGCCGTTTTTTCCGGCGTCCTGGCACCAGGGCGAGGCCGGATTCAGTATCGCGCTGGAGTTGTCGGAACTGGCCAACGCCGCGTTTTCGCAGCCCTTGCCGTTTGACGAGAAACTGGCGGTATTCCGCAATCAGGTGCGGCGGGCGGCGCAGGAGGCGGCCGATTGCGCCGAGGCGCTGGCCGCCGAGACCGGGGTCGGTTTTCGCGGTATCGATTTCTCGCTGGCGCCTTACCCCGGCGAGGACACCAGCGCCGTCAGTGCGATCGAGGCGCTGGCCGGCAGTCCGGTCGGCAGTTTCCAATTCCTGTTTTCGCTGTATGCGGTGAACAATTTGCTGAAGCAGGGCTTGGCCGATTTTCCGCAGGTCGGCTACAACGGCACCATGCTGTCGGTGTTGGAAGACAGCCATCTGGCGCGGGCGGTGGGCAACGGTAGCGTCGATGTCAAGGATTTGCTGTTGTACTCTACGGTGTGCGGCTGCGGTCTGGATATGGTGCCGCTGGCGTTGGACGTCGGCGTCGGCCAGATCGCGGCCTTGATCGAAGCGATTTGCACCGAAGCCATCAAATGGAACAAGCCGTTGATTACCCGCTTGTTGCCTAGCAGCGTCGGCGCCAACGGCGAAACCAATTTCAACCATCCGTTTATCGTCAATACCCGGCCGATTGCACTGAACCGCAACGCGTTCGCGCCGGCCAACGATAGCGAGGCCTTTTTCGATCCCCGACGCTGGGCGCCGACCGCGCTGCCGGCTTGATTTGACTACTACCAAGACAGAGCAATGACTACCGACAATTGGTTTACCGATTTTAATCTGGGCGGCCGCGCGCCGTATCTGCTGGTCTGCTTTCCGTATTCCGGGGCCGGCGCCAACGTGTTTCGCAGCTGGGCCGGCGCGCTGGATAACGTAGACGTGCTGGCGGCGCAGCTGCCGGGCCGCGAACGCCGCATCGCCGAACCGGCCATCGGCGATCTGGACGCGTTGGTCGCCGGCTTGCTGCCGGCGCTGATCGCGCGGATCGACCGGCCCTATCTGCTGTTCGGCCACAGCATGGGGGCGTTGATCGCTTACCGGGTGGCGCTGGAGTTGGAGCGCCGCGGCGTGCGGCCGCCGAAACAACTGATCGTTTCCGGCTACCGTTCGCCGGAACTTGGCAGCCGCAACCGGGTGTTGCATACGCTGAGCGACAGCGAATTCATCGTCGAATTGCAACGCTACGGCGGTACCCCGGACGAGGTGTTGCAACACGAGGAAACCATGCAGTTGTTGTTGCCGATGCTGCGCGCCGATTTTCGCATCCACGAAACTTACAGCCACGTGCCGCAACCGGCGGCGCAATTCCCAATTGCAGCCTTCACCGGCATGGCCGACCATCTGGTGCCGGGCGAGGATATGGCGCCCTGGCGCGACAAAACCGCGGCCGGCTTCGAACAGCGCCTGTTCGGCGGCGGCCACTTCTTTTTACTGGAGAACCGCGACGCCGTGCTGGGCGCGCTGCAGGACATCGTCAACGAGCATATCAAGGACGATATCCTGCTGCCGATGGCGCGGACTCCTGCCGCAGCCGGTTACGAACCGGTCTTTTAAAATGACGAGACTACTAGTTATGACGCAACCGATCATCAAATTGGAACATATCACCAAGTCCTACGGCCACGGCGACGGTGCCGTCAACGTGCTGCAGGACTTGAACCTGTCGATCCAGCAGGGCGAGTTCACCTGTATCTGGGGCGCTTCCGGCAGCGGCAAATCGACGCTATTGAACCTGATGGGCCTGCTGGACCGGCCGGATCAGGGCCGAATCGCGATTAAAAACGAAGAAGTCCTGGGGCTGAACGACAATCGGCTGGCCGATTTCCGCAGCCGTCACCTGGGCTTTATCTTCCAAAGCTTCAATCTGGTGCCGGTGTTGTCGGCCCAGGAAAACACGATGCTGCCTCTGCAAATCCGCGGCGAAGCCGACGATACGGCGCGGCGCCGGGCGCGCGACCTGCTGGCGGAACTGGGGCTGGAGCGGCATTTGCACAAACGGCCGGACGAAATGAGCGGCGGCCAACGCCAGCGGGTGGCCATCGCCCGGGCCTTGATCGGCGATCCGGATATCGTGCTGGCCGACGAACCGACGGCGAATCTGGATTCGGCCAACAGCGACGCGATCATTTTGTTGATGCAAAAGCTGAATCAAAAACGCAAGGTCACCTTCGTCTTCGCCACCCACGATACCCATTTGCTGTCCTACGCGGCGCGCTCGATCCAGGTCCGCGACGGCCGGATCGTCGACGACCGCCACAATACTTATTTGAAAGAGGCTTCCTGATGTCCATGTCACTCGCAATGCGCTGCAAACTGGCGGCGCGCAACGTCATGAAAAACCGGCGCAGAAGCCTGGTCACCGTGCTGTCGGTGGCGATCGGCTTCCTGGCGCTGAGCTTGTTCGAAGGTTATTTCACCTACGTCTACCGGATTCTGAAAGACCAGGCCATCGTCGGCGAACGTCTGGGCCACTTGACCGTGGTGCGCCGCGGCTTCTTCGACCAGGGCACGCTGGACCCGGAAAAATTCCAACTCGATGCCGCCGCGCTGGACTTGGTGACCCGCACCGTCCGCGAGGTGCCGGGTGTGAAATTGGTCAGCCCGCGGCTGGCCGTCAGCGGCTTGGTCAGTAACGGCACCACCTCGCATATTTTCATCGGCGAAGCCATATCGGCGGAAGACCAGACGGCGCTGCGCGGCGCCGAATATGTCTATCTGCCCGGCAAACTGGTGCCGGGCCAGGACGATGCCGTCGTAATCGGCCAGAAGATGGCGAAGATCATGGGCTTGCAGCAGGGCAGCGACGGCGTGTTGATGGCGTCGACGCTGTCCGGCATGGTCAACGCGGTCGATTTCCGGGTCGGCGAAATCGCCAACACCGGCTCGATGGGCACCGACGACAAGTTCGCGCTGTTGCCGTTGGCCTTGGCCCGTAAGTTGTACGGCAGCGACGGCGCCGACCGGGTCGTGGTGTTGCTGGATGCGGTCGATTCGATTCCGGCCGTAAAGCCGGTATTGCTGGAAAAACTCAAGGCTGCCGGCTTCGACGCCGACATCAAGGAATGGAGCGAATTGTCGGTGTACTACACTCAAGTCAAAGGTTTGTTCGACATGATGTATCTGTTCATTATGGTGGTAGTGGTGATGGTGGCGATGACCAGCGTGGTCAATACCATGACGATGGCGATTGCCGAACGCACCCGCGAAATCGGCACCTTGCGCGCGATCGGCATGCGCTCGATGACGATTAAGAGCCTGTTCGTGATCGAAGGCGTCATCATCGTCTTCGTCGGCTCGCTGGCCGGGATGGCACTATCCTATGCCATCGGTGCCGGTATCAATCTGGCGCAGATTACTTATTCGCCGCCGGATTCTTCGGAACAAGCCGCGCTGGTGATCGAATTGTTGTTTAATAACATGTTCGGTTCTTTATTCACTCTGTCGGTGTTGGCCGCGGTCGCTTCTTATTTCCCGGCCCGCCACGCCACGCAAAAAACCATTGTCGGAGCCCTGGGCCATGTTTGAATTCGTCCGCACCCCTTTATTTGCAATATTAATGCTGGCGGCTTCTGCTGCGGCCGCAGAGCCGACGCCGCTGGAGCTTTTAAAAGCCAGCGACCGCGCCCGCGGCGGCGAGATCGGCGGTATTACCATGACCAGTACCGTCATCGCCTATCAGGACAATGTCGAGGATAAAAGCTATACGCTGAAGATCGAGGCCGACCAGGACAATTCCCTGGTGACCTTCCTGAAGCCGGCCACATCCGCCGGTAAGATGATGCTGATGCAGAACCGCAATATGTGGTTCCTATCGCCCGACGTCAGCAAGCCGGTGCCGATCTCGCCGCGGCAACGCCTGCTCGGCGAGGCCAGCAACGGCGACGTCGCCACCACCAATTACAGTCGGGATTACGACGCGACCCCGGCCGGCGAAGCGGACGTGGCCGGGCAGCCGTGTTACGTGCTGGAATTGAAAGCCAAGGACGCCAACGTGGCCTACGACAAGATTCGATATTACGTCGCCAAGGACAGCCAACTGGCATTGAAAGCCGAATACATGACGGTCTCCGACAAGCATTTCAAAACCGCATTGATGGAATACGCCAACCGGGTCGAGGTTGCCGGCAAGAGCCAGCCTTTCGTCAGCAAGATCGAGATTCAGGACGAAGTGCAGACCGGCCAGAAAACCGTATTGGTTTACGACAAAGTCGAAGCCGCGGCGGTACCGCCGAGCCGTTTCGATTTGCGGGCCTTGCTCAGCCGCTAACGGCCGATGGCTTCGGGGAATGCTCTGCGCGGCTTGCGGCCGGCGTTGCTGGCCGTATCGCTGCCGGGCATCGCCGCCGCAGCCGACAAATTCGAGTTCGAACACAGCTTCATGCTGCAAAGCTTCGGTGCAATTTACGATATTGCCAAGAACAGCAATCTGAATCCGGACAACCAGCTGGCGCAACTGGACAATTTTCAGCAGGGTACCCGGCTGCGGTCGAAATTCACCGCCCGTTACGGCGGCTTCAGCGCCAAGCTCAGCCCGCGCTTCGGTTACTTTTTGAGCAATCAGGCCGACGGCGGCAACGTCGTGGCCGGCGAGCATTATTTCCAGGATTGGCTGGCGCAATATGCGACGGACGACCTCAGCCTGTCCTATAGCCGCGAATTGCTGTATTGGGGACCGTCGTTGTTCGCGTCGCCGTCCAACCCGTTCTTCCCGAACAGCAACCAGACCAATCCCTTCATCGAACCCGGCGCCCAGGATTTCGTGCAATTGCAGTATTTTCACGATTATTCCAACACGCTGGCGCTGATCGGCAGTCTGGCTCGGGGCCGGTCGACGCTGGAAACGCCGGATTTCAAGAAAACTGTGGCGCTGAAATACGACCACCGCGGCGACGATTATTCGCTGAGCGCGATTGCCGGCTACCGCGAAAACGACGGCCTGCCGCAGGGCGGCATGTTCGGCCAGTGGACGCTGAACGATTCGACGCTGCTGTATTTCGACGTCGGCATGAAAGGCAAAAGCTATGGCTTGTATCCGCATGCATCCGACTCGCCGCTGGGCTACGAATTGGCGCCGAACGGCAACGGCCGTGGCTGGTTCGTCGACTTCCTGGCCGGCGGTTCCTATACCTTCGACAACGGCGACGTATTGAACCTGGAATACCGCCACAGCAACGAAGGTTACAGCAATGCCGACAGCGCCGCTTACCGGCGTATGGCGCAGAATGCCGCCGGGCTGCTGCTGGGGGCCGACCCCAATTTGCAAGGCCTGGCCGCCGGCACCCTGGCCCAGGCCTCGTCGGTGCAGATCCGTTCGCTGAATCAGCATTACCTGTATGCCAATTACCGGGTGCACGAAATTGTCGAAGACCTCAGCCTTAATGTGCTGTATTCGCAAAACCTGCAGGACGGCGGCGCGCAACTGGTGCCGATTGTCGAGTACAACCTGTTCGGACAGGTCAATCTGGCCGCCAACCTGGTATTCAATCTGGGCGGTAGCGATACCGAGTTCGGCGGTTATCTGAACAATATCTATTTCCTGGGTGTGAAATATTACTTCGACTGAGCGCCGGCTGATGAACATGGATAACGCAGGGTCTGGCGCTCTGCCGAATTTCGCGGAGTTAAGGCAACGGTTTCCGCCGGTTCCGCCGCCGACACAGGGGAGGGCGCAAGTCTGGCTGGCTTGGACCGAGCGTTTCGCCGATCCGGAGACGCTGGAAATCTGCCGCAATCTGCTGTCCAAGGACGAGTTGGAAAAGTGGCGGAAGTTTTATTTTGAGCGCGACCGCCAGTTGTATCTGGTGGCTCACGCCATGGTCAGATTCGTGTTGGCCACTTATCTCGATACCGAACCGGACAAGTTGCGGTTTACCGCCAATCGCTACGGCCGCCCCGAACTGGTCCGCAAACCGGGCATGGCCGATGTCCGCTTCAACCTGTCCCACGCGCGCGGATTGGCGGCGCTGGTGGTCAATTGCGGTGCGGATTGCGGAATCGACGTCGAGGCGAAGCGCGATTTGGGCGATCTGGCGGCGATGGCCGGCCAGGTACTGACCGTAGCCGAACGGGAATATCTGTGGCGTTTGCCGGCAGCGGAACGGAATTGGGCGTTTCTGAAGTTCTGGACCCTGAAGGAAGCCTACATCAAAGCCCAGGGCACCGGCCTGTCACAGGAGCTGGACCGCTTTGGTTTTGTCTTTGGCGAAGACCAAACCATCGATTTCCATCCCGGTAGCGCGGACGATTCCCGCGCTTGGCAATTCGCGCAAAGCTATCCGGGGCCGGAGCATGTTTTGGCGTTGGCTTTTGGCCGTGGCGACGGGCCGGAACTGGATACGTGCTTTTGCGAATGGCGGCCGCACCGGTTGAGCGGCGGTTGAACCGGTTGCCTACCGGCGAAGCAACCCTTACGGGTTGTAATTTAGCGATGCTTAAAAAAGTGCATATGACCCGGTAACGATCATCGAACTGGAAAAAGCGATTTTGGACGAGGTGCGGGCTGTGTTCAAATCGGTAGGTCTGAAGGATCCGACTAGGATTGAAGTTGGAGGCGGGCACGGGTATCGTGCCTGCCTTGACCAATTATTTCATTTTAAATAAGTTGCGCAGTGCTAGACCAATCAAAAAAACAGCTAATAAAGAAATACCTTTGTGCAGCATAACGAGAATTGGCAATAAAAGGCTTTGCCATCCTTCTTTTGGGAATAAGATTTCCCGTAAACTATCGCTCCATTTATCAAATCCAGGTATCGGTACGGATTGCAAGAATGAAAATTGAATTAATTTATAATTGATTTTACAGCTTACTTCCCATAAAAAGCACGGTGGCGCAGGATACAATATTATATAAAATGTTAAAAACACTATGAGTGAAAATAGCATTAATAATAACGGCCTCTTGAAGCTAAAGCCGTAATCACTAATCGTTCTGTATAAATAAAATAATAATTTTTGTTTTGGTAATGCTCGAAACTCTTCTTCAGACAATTCGAGACGAAAGAACATTTGCTCTTCACGTAGAGCTTGTTGTTGAGAAAAGGCAAGTTTAAGGGTTCTATAGGCACGAATTGCAGTATCATCATTTTTTTTCCTGACGTGGACTCAGGGAAAATTGCACCGTAAAATGATATATTCTGGTTTAATTTGCAATTAAAAAACAAAGGTGCTTTTCGAAAGACGCAAGGTTTATCTAGCACATTGTCATTTGTTAAATAAGAAAACGACGTTTTTCCTATAAAAATCCGATCAGAAAAATTAACATGATTCAGAAATTCAACGCCATTGAATGATATATCTCTAAAGTTATCCGGAGTCGCTCCATGCTCACAACTCCAGTTTTTAGCGTCTTCAATATCTTTGTAATAAGGTAAAATCAATGGCCAATCACTAGCTGTAAAATTTGCTGAACCCTTGAAAATGGAGTCATCAAATTTTATATCTGTTCCAAATTGACCACCAGAAAAGTTAGTAAAACTAAAAAATATTGTGTCGCGAAAGTCTGCACTATTACCAAACTGAGCTCCAATAAAACTTGCGTTCTTTGAAAATGAGGAGTTTCTAAAGGAAGAGTTTCTGTCGAACCTAGCTCCAATGAATCTTGATTTCCCATAAAATTTACACCCTATAAACCGTGAATTTAATCCAAAATTTGTATCATTAAAATACACATTTTCCTTAAATACAGCGCCAGTAAAATTTGTCCCTTCGCCAAATGTTGAGTTGGAAAAATCTGTTCGTATGCAAAATATTGCATTGGAAAAGTTAGCTCTTTCTCGGAAATCAAACCCCTTGAAGTCAATGTGTATTATAGTTTTTGACTCACTTTCTTCAAAATACTTGCTGAAATCAAAATCGGAAAAATCAACTGTGTTTTTTGCTATTGTGCCTTGATTAGTATCTTCGTATCGTACTGGGTGGTTTTTTGACCACGAATTCCAAGCATCTTTTCCGAGTTTTGCTAATGCGATACAGCCCGCTTTCGTTATCTCATCAGGAAGCCCATTATTTTTGTCATAGAAAATTTCGTTATAATCTATTATTTTTTTCTTTGTTGCCATGATTTAATATTGTTATGATTATATTTATGTGGCAGATTGTAAACCCTATATCTCTTAGCTCAGTGTAGCCCAGGTAGTTTCGATGAGCTCTATCTGTCGGCCACAAAGTTTACGTTAATTATCGCGAACGCCTACAACGACGTAACTGACTAAGTGTCTTTTGTCATCCCCCCTGTCAGGAGCAATTCATGTCATATGTACTAATGCTGTTCTACATTACATTTGTTGGGCCGGATCCAAACTCAATGTCTCAAACCCAGATTTCGCAGAATAAGCGCCAGGTTGGTGTCTCGATGCAGGAGTTCAGTTCAAAAGAAAAATGTGTAGATGCCCTGGAAACGGCTAAAAACTATGGCCTCGTAGGCAACTGCCTGCCGAAGTAGCCAAATTGCCGAAGACTTTAGGTCGCTTCAGAACGAGTGGCTCCGCGTGGAAAGCGTAATCTGAGGAATGAATTACTTTCCAATTGTCGCCCATCATGACGCCCACCAACATTAACCGTTTTCTTCACGATCAAGGCCTGAAGACGATTTGCGAGCCGCGGTTTTTGACACCGCTGCCGGATGCGGAAGAAGAGGCTTTACTGGCACGGCGCACGCAATTCGTAAAATTCCACCGGGAGATGTTTAGGCTAAGTGACCAGGAGATTAAAAAGCTTGCTAGAGGCTATTCTTGTACTAGGGATCGAGAACGTTGGCGAGCCTATCAACCAGAACAGTCAATACAATTCGATTTACGGTTATTAGAATATGCCATCGAGTTCCAATCGGAGATGCGCAACAATTCGCCCGTTAATATTGAGTTTCTTCAGATGTGCGCCTCTTGGTTCCGCAAATATGCGGATTTGGCAGAGGATGAGCCACATATCACCAGCGATTATTTGTTGGAGATGGTAAAGGAATGGCTACTTTGTACGGAAGAGTAGCCATCGGTTGACATTTAGACATTTTCTATCACGCTAGCAGGCTGGTGAAAAACTCCCAAAGCCAAGCAATCCGAGACCGATAACTGCTGGTACCGGTTAAAATAGGCTACCTAAATTTGGAGATGCCCCAATGCGCGGACACGATGCCATCCAACACAGCTGGTTCAGCTATGTCAGCCTGGAAGACCGTATTCCCAAACAACATCCGCTACGCCGCTTACGGCTATTGGTCGATGGCGTCTTGGCCTCAATGGATGCCGTGTTCGCCGAGCGTTACTCCCACACCGGTCGCCCGTCGATTGCCCCTGAAAAACTGCTGCGCGCCTTGCTGTTGCAAGTGCTCTATACCGTTCGCAGTGAGCGACAGTTGATGGAACAACTGGACTACAACCTGCTGTTTCGCTGGTTTGTCGGCTTGGGCATCGACGATACTGTCTGGGAACGCACGGTATTCAGCGCCAACCGCGAGCGCCTATTGTCCGAATCCCTCAGCCGCGAATTTTTCACCCGAGTGCTGGCCATAGCGGAATGGCAAAACCTGGTGTCCGACGAACACTTCAGTGTCGACGGCAGCCTGATCGAAGCCTGGGCCTCGCACAAAAGCTTCGTAAAAAAAGACGGTAGCGGTCCGGATAAGCCCGCCGGCCGCAATCCCGAGGTCGACTTCAGCGGCGAAAAGCGCAGCAACGCCACCCACCAAAGCACGACAGACCCGGAAGCCCGGCTCTACAAGAAAGGCGAATACACCGAGGCCAAACTGCGCTACATCACCCATGCCCTGTCCGAGAACCGTAACGGCCTGATTGTCGATGTCGAAACCACCCAAGCTACCGGCACCGCCGAAATCGAAGCCGCCCAAAAAATGGTCAAACGCCGCGTGCCCAAAGGCGGCAGCGTCGGTGCCGACAAAGGCTACGACCAACCGGCGTTCGTCAACCAACTCAACGCGCAAGACATCAAAGCCCATGTGGCCCGCAAAAAGACCGGCAGTGCCATCGATGGCCGCACCGCTCGCGGCAAAGGCTATGCCCAAAGCCTCAAGCGCCGCAAAATCGTCGAAGAGGCCTTCGGCTGGATCAAGACGGTCGGAGGCCTGCGCAAAACCCGCCACATGGGTTTAGCCAAAGTGGCAGGCCAAGCCTTATTTTGCTTTGCCGCGTACAACCTGACACGGCTGCTGAACTTACTGGTATTCACGCCGAAACCGGCGTGGGCTACGCCCGCCTAGGGCGAAGTGCGCCTGAAGACCGTCCAAAGACGGCGTCAGGTGGATAAAAAGGCCTCGAAACAGAGGCCTAACCGTTGAAACTCGATTTTATGACTGATTTCAACGCGAAAAAATCACGAGAACCGCGGGTAAGGGAAAATAGGCGCGAGTTTTTCACCAGCCTGCTAGGCGGCAGTATTGGGCTTATGAGCCGTTACAGCCAACCGCCGCCCAAAGCTTTATACAAATCCACCATCGCGCTGATTTGCTGTTGTTTGGTTTCGATCAGTTCCTTTTTCGCTTCCAAGGCATCGCGCTGGGTCAGCAATACTTCCAGGTAGTCGGCTCGGGCCGATATGAACAACTGGTTGGCGACTTCGATCGATTTCACCAAAGAATCCACTTGCTGGCGTTTCAATTGGTAGTTTTTTTCCAGCTTGTCGATATTGGACATTTGATTGGCGACTTCGGCGTAGGCGTTGATGATGCTTTGCTCGTAGTCGTAGGCAGCCTGTACCTGCTTGGCGTTGGCGTTTTTGTATTCGGCGGTAATCGCATTTTTGTTGACCAGCGGCGCCACCAATTCTCCCGCCACCATCGCCGCCAACGATTCAGGGGTATTGATCAGGTATTTCAATGCAAACGCTTGGAAGCCGACACCGGCCTTGATGCCGAACGACGGGTAGAAATTGGCCCTGGCCACGTCGATGTTCAAATCGGCGGCCTTTAACTCCAATTCCGCCTTGCGGATGTCGGGGCGGTTTTGCAATAGCTCGGAAGGCACACCGACACTCAAGGCTTTGGGTTTAATATCCATAAAGCCATTTGACGTGCGTTCTATCGGTTGCGGCGTTCTACCCAGCAGGGTATTGATGCGGTTCTCGACGACTGTGATTTGCTGTTCGATCTCGTATTGCCGAGCCTGGTTTTTTGCGACCTCGGCTTCGTAACGCTTAACGGCCAATGCGGTGGTTCTGGCGAAGTTTTGCAATTGTCTGACCACTAACAAGCCGTTTTGCTGAATCGCGATATTCTGCCGCAAGTTATCCAACTGGTTATCCAAGGCCAGCAATTCGTAATACGAATGTGCGACTTCGGCGACCAGGTTGGTCACCAAGAAATTCCGGCCTTCAGCGGATGCCATGTATTCGTACACCGACACCTGGGTGGCGTTTCTGAGTTTTTTCCAGATGTCGATTTCCCAGGTGGAGAATAAGCCGAACTGGTAGTCGCCGAGGAAGGCCGGGAATGACTGGCCTTTGCCGAGGGTCAGATTGTCCTCGACCGCACCGTTGCGGGTGTATTGCGCGGTCTTCTCGCCACCCGCCGAGGCGCCGAATGTCACGAAGGGCAAGTATTCGCCTTTGCGTGCCTGGATTTCGTTCTCGGCCATGCTGATCCGTTGCAGCGCGATGTTGATTTCCTTGTTATTCGCGACGGCGGTGTCAATCAAACTGCGCAGATTTGGATCGTCGAAAAACGCCTGCCATTTCACGCTGGCGGAACTGGTTTGATCGGCAAGGCCGGGTTTGAACTGCTCGGGCAAATGGGAATCCGCGGTTTTTTTGGTCATATCCGGAATACCGCAGGCTTGCAACATAGCCGTTGCCACGGCCGTTACTAGCAAAACATTGATTTTATTCGTCAGCATCTTGGGTACCGTAGTGATAGGTTTCGGTGAATGGATTGACGTCTTCGTGTTTGATCATGCGTTTGCCTTCGATCAATTTCGCGAAGATGTAATACAGCCCTGGAATCAGCACCACGCCGAACACGGTGCCGAACAGCATCCCGCCCAAGGCGGATGTGCCAATGGTGCGGTTGCCGACCGCGCCGGCGCCGGTAGCAAATGCCAGCGGCACCAGGCCGGCGATGAAGGCGAACGAGGTCATCAGAATTGGCCGGAACCGCGCTTTGGCCGCTTCGATGGCCGCTTCCCGCACCGACAAACCTTGCTCCTGGCGCTGCACAGCGTATTCGACGATCAACACCGCGTTTTTACCGAGCAAGCCGACCAGCATCACCAAGCCGACTTGGGAGTACACGTCGTTGGCCAAGCCCATGGTTTTTAATAATAGGAAGGAGCCGAAAATACCTGCCGGCAAGGAACAAATCACCACCAAAGGCAACACAAAACTTTCGTACTGGGCTGCCAACACCAGGTAGACGAACACCAATACCACGACGAAGATCACCAGCGCCTCGTTGCCGCGCGCCGCTTCGTCGAAAGACAAGCCTTCCCAGGCCACATCGAAGCCTTGCGGCAAGGTGGTTTTGGCAACCTCCTTAATCGCATTGATCGCGTCGCCGCTGGTGTAACCGGGTGCCGGTTCGGCGCGGATCGCCGCCGAGTTATACAGGTTGTAGCGGGTAAGTTCGTTCGGGCCTTGTTGCGGAACGACGGTCATGAAGGCAGAGTAGGGCACCATTTCGCCGGCGTCGTTTTTCACGTAATAGTTCAAGACGTCGGTCGGGAAGCGGCGAAACTCGGGTAAAGCCTGCACATAAACTTTGAAGAAGTTATTGAAGCGGATGAAGCCCTGTTCGTAGGTGCTGCCGATCATGATGTCCAGGTTTTCCATGGCCTTGTCGATATTCACGCCTTTTTGCATCGCCAGTTTATTGTCGATTTTCAACTCGTATTGCGGGTAGTTGGCGGCGTAAAAGGTGAACAAGCCGGTCAATTCCGGGCGTTTACGCAAGGCGGCCATGAACTCCTGGTTGAGTTTGTCGAACTGGAAGTAATCGGTGCCGGTAGTCTTGTCCAATAGGCGGAAGGCCAAGCCCGATGCGGCGCCGTAGCCGGGTACTGCCGGCGGCTGGAAGAATTCGATCACCGCGCCGAAGTCGTGGGTTTTTTCCTCCAATTGCCGAATCACGTCCTGTACCGAAACCTTGCGCTCGCTCCAGTCCTTCAGGTTAATGATGCAGGTACCGGCGTTGGAACCGCGGCCTTCGGTCAATACCTCGTAGCCGGCCAAGGACGACACCGACTGCACGCCGTCGATTTTTTCGGCAACTTCTTCCAGTTGCCGCGCTACTTTGTTGGTAACCTCGATGGTTGAACCGGGCGGCGTTTGGATGATGGCGTAGATCATGCCCTGGTCTTCGCCGGGGATGAAGCCGGCCGGCAGGGTTTTGTCGACGGTAAAGATCCCAAAACTGAATGCCGCCAAGACTGCAACGGTAACGATGCGACGGGTGACCACCACATCCAATAGTTTGACGTAACGTCCGGTGACTTTTTCGAACAGATAGTTGAAGCCGTCAATGAACAACGTGATCGGGGTTTTACGCTTCGGCTGGTCGTGGCTGTTTTTCAAGATCATCGCGCACAATACCGGCGCCAAGGACAGCGCGACGACAGCAGAAATGACGATGGATGAGGCCATCGCAATCGAGAACTGCCGGTAAAACACCCCGACTGGGCCGTTCATGAAGGCGATGGGTACAAATACCGACACCATCACCAAGGTGATCGCGACGATGGCGCCGCCGATTTCGCCCAAGACCTGCCGCGAGGCGGTATAGGGGCTGAGGTGTTCGGCTTCCATTTTGGCATGCACCGCTTCGACCACGACGATGGCATCGTCGACCACCACGCCGATCGCCAGCACCAACGCGAACAGCGTGATCAAGTTGATCGACAAACCGAAAGCGGACATCACCGCGAACGAGCCGATCAGCGACACCGGCACCGCCAGAATCGGAATCAAGGTCGAGCGCCAGTCGCCGAGGAACAGGAATACCACCAAGGTCACCAATACAAAGGCTTCGCCCAGGGTGTGCAAGACTTTATGAATCGAGGCTTCGACGAAGCGCGAGACGTCGTAGTTGATCTCGTAGTCCATGCCTTCCGGGAAGGATTTTTTCAATTCCTCCAATTTGGCCTTAACGTCTTCGATGACTTTGGTGGCGTTGGTGCCGTAGTTTTGCTTAAGGACGATGGACGCGGACGGGAAGGAGTCCTTGTCCGAATAAATGTTGTAAAACTCGCTGTCCAGATCGACCTTGGCGATGTCTTTCAGGCGCAGGATTTCGCCTTCCGAGTTGGCGCGGATAATAATGTCGGCGTACTGCTCCGGCGTGTTGTACCAGCCCTGGTAAATCAACACATATTCCTTGGATTGTGCCGCCATACCGGTACTTTGGCCGATCCGTCCGGGCCGGCCAATGATGCTTTGCTTGGCGATCGCGTCCATCACTTCTTCGGTCGAAACGCTATAGGCGCGCATCCGGTCCGGGTTCAACCATATCCGCATCGCGTATTGGCGGGCGCCGAGGATTTGTGCCTGGGCGATGCCGTAGATGCGTTGGATTTCCGGGATGACGTTGACGTAGGCGTAGTTGAACAGGAATTTCTGGTCGGCGTTCTTATCCTTACTGTAGAGGTTAACGTACATCAACATGCTGGGCTGGACGAAGTTGACCACCACACCCTCAAGTCGCACCAGATTCGGCAAGCGGCTCATCACCTGATCCACGCGAGTCTTGACGTTAACCATGGCGATATTCGGATCGACGCCTAACTCAAACAAGACCTGTATCGTCGCTTCGCCGGCGCTGGTGGCGTCCGAGACGATGTACTTCATGCCGGGTACGCCATTGATGGCGCGCTCGATGGTAATCAGCGAGGATTTGACCAGTACGTCTGCGCTGGAACCGGGGAAGGACAAGGAAATCGTTACCCGCGGCGGGGCGATATCCGGAAATTGCGAAACGGGCAGGGTACGGATTGCCAAAAAGCCCATGAACAGAAAGCTGAGCGACAACACGATCGCCATGACCGGTCTTTTAATGAATATGCTAAACATAGTAATTCCGTGGCTAAGGCATTATTCGGTGTATAACTGCAATTCGGCGAAGGCTTTTTCCGGCGGCAATAAGTTGAGTTCGACTTGATCGCCGGCATGGACTTTTCTTAAACCTTCCAACAATATTTTTTCGCCGTCTTTCAGACCGTTCTTAATAATGAATATGTGCGGTAACTCGGCTTCGATAGTAATCAATCTTTGCTCGAGTTTACCGTCGCCGTTGACGACGTAAACGTAGGTTTTATCCAGAATTTCGAAAGTGGCTTTTTGCGGGATTAATAGGGCGTTTTTATAGGGCTTTTTCATTAATATGGTGCCGGTTTCACCGTGGCGGAGTAGTTTGTCTGGGTTGGCAAAGGTGGCACGGAATTCGATATTGCCGGCGGTATTGTCGAAATCGGCTTCTATGGTTTCGATTACGCCGTCCTGGTTATAAATTTGGCCGTTAGCCATTCTTAATTTGACTTTGGCGATAGTCTCGTCGTTTTTATGGGTTTTGAAATCCAGATACTCGGCTTCCGGCACGTTGAAATAGACCCACAACTTACTAATGTCGGATAAGGTGGTGAGTAAAGCACCATCCTCGACCAAGCTGCCGTTTCGGACATTCAAATGATCCATGATGCCTTCGAATGGAGCGTTGATGTCGGTAAATCCTAAATGGGTCTCTGCCAGTTTCACTTCGGCGTTGGCCTTGTCCAATTTGGCTTTAGCGAGAGCCAATTCGTTGGGCGAAACGATTTTTTGGTCGGCTAACCCTTTAGTATTCAGATATTCGATATTCATGTTATTAGCTTCTGCCTGAGCCTTTAACAATTCGGCTTGGTAAATATTGGGCATAATCTTGAACATCGATTGGCCTTGGCGGATTAATTGGCCTTCATCAACGAAGATACTTTGGACATAGCCTCTTTCCAGCGCGCGAACTTCGATATGGCGGTAGGCGTGAATCTGGCATACGTATTCCTTGGTAACAGACGTGCTTTCCCGGATTGGAGTCGTTGCCTCCAATTTCGGTTTTTCTGCGTGAGACTCGGTATCCTCCGGCTGGCAGGCGGTTAATAGAATTGCAAGTAGGCTCAGTAAGACATGAGTTTTATTTGTCATAGGAGTTGTCTCATGGGTAATTTCGGTAAAACCTTAAAAAAATTGAATTGGCCGTACTTTTAACGGCTATACCGATACGGAAATTCGAAATAATCAATTTTTAACCATCGAATTTTTCTGCAGCGGTGGTAAATCATTGAATACCTGTCCGGGTAAACCTGTTGTCTGACGTCGATAACAGCCAAACTCATCCGGGTGGCAACACTCTTTGTTAAGGCTCTGCAAGCTTGGTGCCACATTTTTATTGTTTTAAATCAGTCTCTTGTGATTCTGTGTTTGGCGGGTGGGTAAAATTACCCAATTGCATTCGTTAATTCGGGGAATATTGCCCACTTGTCTAACAAACGGAGAGCAGGGATGTGGGTTGACACCGTCGCGATATGTTCGGTTTCTTTGATAAAGCTCCGGACTTGGATATTTGCGAGTCCGGGTTATTACCAGGCCCGGTGCGTCGTTCAGATGCTGCAATTGGCGTCCGGAGATAGGAGTCATGGCTTACCGTTTCCGGCTTTAGTAAGCGTTGGCATGGAAATAGCTGCAATGTAATCAGAGCCGAATTCGAAACTGAAATGAAAGGCTCGATTCCGTAAGCCAGTTAAAGGAGTAAGCAATGAAAAATCCAATCCACAATATAGCGAAATACATTGCCTTGATATTAATTTCGGCATTGCCGTTTTCATTGGAAGCTGCCGCTGATCCTTTTCAAGGGTATAAGCCGACGACCATGGAAAACAATTTTGACGGCGAGTTAATCGAGCCGCCGACGGTGGAGGATGAAGAAGAATAGGCGGTTTCGATCAATAGAGATTGATCGAGTGTGTCCTTACACATGGACGGAAGAATAAAATGGCAAAGTTGCCGAAGAATGATACTATCGGCTAGTCGAATTTCTAATTCCGGAGATGTTGTTATGATACTGCTGACGATCAACGACATGAGCGAATGTCTGGATTTTATTATGTGGGGCAATATCGAGTTTGCGATGCAACTTGAGTTGTACAACGCCTACCAAGTCCGAAAAGCCATTGCGCCCGCCGCGACCGGCGCTCTCGCCCACTCATTCACCATTCTCGATATGTCAACCCTTAGTCAGTTGCAAAGTATGGCTTCTGGAGAAACGCTTTATATCGTCGGACACGGTATTTCTGACTTTAGCGGCATTGCCATCCAACGAGGAACCAAACCAAACTGGGATGTCTACACTTGGTCCGATCTCGGAAAAAAGATTGGCCGATACTTACCCGCCAAAATCGAAGCCATTCACCTACTCGCTTGCTATGGCGCCCACGGACTCAAAGAATTGGGTCGAGGCTTATCTTCCAGCGGAAAGGCTGGAGTAAAACTTCGCGGTTATTACGGCCCCGCGATCAACTCCAGTGCAACAGGGCCAACGTCTGTAATTATTGACAATAAGCCTGGTTGGAGCGGAGAGCAGGACCTGTTGATTGGCAAGTACATCCCTCAATCCAAGCTAGATTCTTGGCGTAGTTCCCATTCTTCGGCTAAAGCTGTGGATATCGCAATTGAGGCGGCGGACGTGGCGTGGGATTTTTATTACCAATATGGGGTTAAGTTTGAGTCGAAAGGGTTCTTTTACGCTCCGAGCAAACGTGAATCGAAAATATACGAGCAAACATCTTGATCTTGCGCTGAAGCCCCGTCAGGTGGAATAAGCGGAAGCATTCTGACAAGTTTTAAATCCCCAGAAACCCTGCCGCTTATTCTGGCTTACCGATTCGGCCTTGCTCATAACCAACTGAGATTAGCCGCCTTCGTCTTCTTTGCCGTGCCACGACATCGCTAACAGCATCAAACAGAACAGTAGCAAGATCGGCCAGGAATAGGGGGCGAGCAGCAAAATGCCAATTGCGGAAAACCCCAATACGGCGAAAAAAATCATCATACCCATACCGAACAGCGCTATTAGCGCCAGCGCAGCGATCAGGCCCGTGACCACGAGCAGGATCGGCACCGCCGCTAGCCGGAATAAGGGGTCGGCGACCGGTTGGCCATCCACCAATAAGCTGACCCGGCCGACTTCCGGATGAAAAAAATAGATCAGGCCGGCAAACACGCTGCCGAGTAGCAAGGTTTTAATCGGTAAATGGCGGTTTTTCGGTTCCGGCATGGTCTGTTCCTCGGGATTAGGGTTGCTCTTCGATAAAACCGTCTTCGTAGAGTTTGAATTTGACCTGGCGGCCGTTGATGTCGCCGATGACATCGTAAAAATGCAGATTCACCGATTCGGTCTCGGTAACTTTGATTCCCGGATACTTCGCTTCTATGGTCTGCATTTGCGGATAACTCAGCGCGAAATAGGGCACTTCCTTGCTTAATTTCATCAATTTGCCGTTGGCGGCAACAACGATATCCCAAGTCATCAATTCCTGATTGTTCTCGGTTTTATTGGCTTCGATCTCGAACCTGAGCAGATTGTTATCGGTGATGCGGCTGATTTTACTGATCTGGGTCCGGTCGAGTATCTCCAACACCGTTTTCTGTACCGGTTCGGGTAACTGATCGAATGGGATAGCGTTGGTATCGGCTGCTAAGCAATTCGCCGCCTGCAAAAGGGTCGCCAACATCGCGGCAACATAGTGTTTGTTCTTCATCTTCATTCTCCTGTTTCTAACCGGTCGTAGTGGGGACGGTTTGCAGTTTTATATGAAATCTCCGTGCCAAGTCCGAACTCGAAGCGGATTGGAGAGCACGGATAGCAGATACATGCCGGTTGCTGGCACGGATATCGCTGGTTGACCGCACAACCAAATTAGTCAACATCAGGAGCACATCATGAACCTACCATTCAACCTGTCTCAAACGGCGGTGATTAAAAGCTTAAAAACAATACGCCTGGACTTTTATATTTTTGCGGTATTGATTTTTCTATCGATACTGGGGGTTGGTATCGCCGATGCGTTCGAGACCCCGGCACACTGGTATTGGATGGGGATGGTTCCGGTGTATTTCGCCGCCTGTATTTTCCTGGAATGGCAAGCCATTCGCCATAGCGGCAAGTCGTTGCGGGATATTCTGCTTTGGCAAACCCAGCATTGGTTGGGCGTGCTGGCCGCGTTTTTTCTGACGTTCAAGTTGCGCGAAATCGGCAGTCTGGACAATCAGGCGACCGGTTTGATCTTGTTGTTGTTACTGGCTTTAGGGACATTTCTGGCCGGTATTACCACCGGTTGGTTATTTCGGCTGCTGGGTATCTTTCTCGGCATCAACCTGATCATGGTGGCGTACATGGAGCACTACGTAGCGGTAACGATTGCCTCGGCCGCAGCGATGCTGTTGTTGTACCACTATCTGGCGAAGAGCCTGGATTTGACGATTCCCGAGCGAGGACTCGACGATGCTGCCGATTAGTCTTGTCGTATCTTCCGCAACGCTTCGTTGATCCGTCGCTGGTGGTGAATATCAACCAACACTAGCGGTAATTTTCCCCAATCGGCTCGTTGCCGTTTTGATCGATACGCTGGTAACAGTGTTATACCGGGTCGACAGGCAGCAAATGTGTTACTTCTCGGGAGCGGCATTCATCTTGCGTAACTAAACCTAAATCTCGCCGCTGCCGCCGGTTCAACTTCGAACCGAGTAATGGCGGCAGCGCAAACGCTACTTTGCGGAGGGCAGTGCATGCAGGCAGACCGGCGCGAAGCCAATCTACCGATTTGGATCACCGTGGCGTTACTGAGCGGCTTATTGATGATTTCGCTGATGATTCAATTGGCGATGGCGTGGCAGTCTTACCAGCGAATTTTGCCGCTGCCCAAGCATATCGCCCATTTGGCGCGGTTGCAGAACGCATTGTTCGATACCGAGGAAAGTCTGGCCGGAATCGATAGGCAAAACGGCCCGGTCGACCCAGCCATCCAACTTCGCTTGCAGCACTATTTGCAGGAGTTGTTGCAGTGCGGTAATCACTTGGCGGCGAACACGCCGGACGGCCTGCGCGCTGCGTCGCAAGCGCTGAACTCTTCAACACCGGAGCCGCAGCAACGCTTGTTACAGACGCTGAAAATACTACGCGGCATTTTTCGTGACGAAGCTGCCGCCCACGGCGTGTTGACGGAATCGATCGCAGCGGCGGCCAAATTCGAGGTGGAATTGGGTATCGCAATCACGCTAACCTTGCCTTTGAGCGCAGTCTTGTTGTTTTATCTGATGCGGCGGCGGATTTTTCAGCCCTTGCAACAAATGGGTTACATGATGGAATTGCTCGGCGAACGCCGCTACCAACAGATCCCGCTGGACCGGATCGATCCGACGTTTGCGCCTATCTTTGCCAACTACAACAGCATGGTGGTGCGTCTCTCGGAATTGGAGGCGGTACATATCCAAAACCGGCAGAATTTGGAAAGCTTGGTCGAGCAAGCAGCGGGCACCTTAATCGCTCAGCAACGCAATCTGGCCCAAACCGAGCGATTCGCCGCGTTGGGGGAGATCAGTGCCCGCCTGGTACACGAATTGCGCAACCCCTTGGCCGGAATCAAGATGGCTTGCATCAATCTGCAAAACCAATTGCAAAGCGGCGAGGTGCATCCCGATGCCGCCCAGCGCATCGGGCTGGTGATCAATGAAATCGAGCGCATCATCGGCACTCTTAACCACTGTTTGCAAGGCGCCAGCCACGAGCCGGAGCCGCTCAGGGCAATTTTGGTCGACCAAGCCGTCAGCGAGTTATTGATGTTGGCTCGTTACAAGCTACCGAAATCCATAAGTTTGGAATATCGGGGTTGCCCGGGTCTGGTATGCCGCTTACCCGATACCGAGTTCCGCCAAGCCTTACTGAATATGATACTGAATGCGCAGCAGGCAATGGACGGTAATAGCGGTAAAATTGGCATTTCGGCCGTGACCGACGGCCGCCGCATGAGGTTGTCGGTGTGCGACGACGGCCACGGTTTTGCCCAAGAGTTTCTGGACAACGGCATCCGCGATTTCGTCAGCCAGCGGGCGGACGGCACCGGCCTGGGGCTGTCGATGGTCAGGCGTTTCGTCCGTAACCTCGAAGGCGAAATCAAACTTTATAACCGGCAGCCACGCGGCGCCTGCGTCGAAATTATCCTCAACTGCATCACTCCACACCATGAATGACACTATTTTAATCATCGAAGACGAAGTCTTACTGGGTACGGAATTGCAGCGCTATTACGCGCGTCTGGGGTTCGAAGCGCTGTGGGTGGCCGATTGCCGGCAGGCGCGCGAGATCCTTTTCAACCCGGATCTGCGGCCGGCCTTGATCTTGTCCGACCTGAGCTTGCCGGATGGTAGCGGCTTGGACTTGTTGGAAGAGACTCGCGGCAACATTTCCGATTGCGAATGGGTGTTTCTGACCGGTTACGGTGATGTGCCGGACTCGGTGCGGGCATTGCGGCTGGGGGCATTCGACTTTTTGATTAAGCCTTGCGTCCAGGAGCAACTGGATATGGTGGTACGTAGCGCATTGCGCAGCGCCAAGGCACAGCGGCGCATATCCACCGAATCGGTCAACGCCGGCAAGCGTTACGCGCCGGAAACCTTTTTAGGCAGCAGCACGATCGCCCGGCAAACCGGCGACATGCTGCGCCAACTCAGTCAAGCGCCTTACAGCGCCTTGATTCTGACCGGCGAAACCGGCACCGGCAAAGGGCTGGCCGCCAGAATTCTGCACTACAACAGCGAGCGGGCCAAGGAACCGCTGATCGAGTTAAATTGCGCGGCGTTGCCCAAGGATTTGCTGGAGTCGGAATTGTTCGGCCACGAAGCCGGCGCATTCACCGGCGCCAAAGCCCGGCATCGCGGCTTGATCGAACAAGCGCATCGCGGCACGTTGTTTTTGGACGAAATCGGCGAAATGCCGCTGGATTTGCAGGCCAAATTGCTCAAGGTGTTGGAGGACCGTAAATTGCGCCGTCTGGGTGCCGAGAAAGAAATCAGCGTCGATATCCGCATCATTGCCGCCACCAACCGCAATTTGCAGGACGAAGTCAAAAACGGCAGTTTCCGCTCCGATCTGTACTACCGTTTAAGCGTGTTCGAATTGCGTCTGCCCAGCCTGCGCGAACGCATCGACGACCTGGACGACTTGGTGCCGGCGCTAATCGCCGAATTCAATTTGCAGGCCGGTAAAAAAGTCGGCCAGGTCTCGGCCAGAGCCTGGCAGTTGCTGAAGAGTTACAGTTGGCCCGGCAACGTCAGAGAATTGCGCAACGTTCTGGAACGGAGTGTGATTTTGTCGGCGTCCCAGAACTTGCCGGAACAGTGGCTACCCAACGAAGGCCTTTCCGGCGGCGCGGCCGCTGCCGATTTTCAGCCTAACGCTATGCCGGCCAAGCCTGATGTGGCCGAGGGCGATACGCGCCTGGATTTGCAATTCCCCACTGACGGCAGCATGGGACTGGAAGACATGGAAAGCGAGATCGTGCGCAGGATGCTGGAGATATGTAAGGGCAACGTGATGGAGGCGGCCCGTATCCTGAAAACCACGCGGGAAAAAGTTCGCTACCGGATCGAGAAATACCAACTGCGCTAATCTTGCACCCTTGGATTTGGCCGCCGCGGCACTTATTTTTATCGGCATTGTCCTTGCCGTGGCGGCTAAAAAGATTAATCTGTAGCCCTGTTGTTTGGCCTAGGCTGGAAGTTGATTTATGTCTGTGGTTTTACCCTTGTCCGGTTTGATGCGCCGCTGGTTGTCGGCGTTTTTTCTGGTGTTAGTCGCCAGCGGTTGTGCGCCGACGCTGGTGGCCCCGGTTCCGCTGGTCGGTAGCGCCCGGTTGGAGGATAACCGTTTCGTCACCGCCGACGGCGAGGCGTTGGCGTTAAGCGTCTGGCCGGCCGAGCAGCCCAAGGCAATCGTCATCGCCTTGCACGGTTTCAACGATTACCGGCGCTTCTTCGCGACCCCCGCCGAATATCTGCAAACGCAGCGGATTGCCAGTTATGCCTACGACCAGCGCGGTTTCGGCGAAAGCCGGACGCCGGGACGCTGGGCCGGTGACGATACCTATGCCGACGACCTCGGTCAATTCACCCGGCTGGTGCAGGCCCGGCATCCGGGCGTGCCGGTTTACTTGTTGGGGGAGAGCATGGGCGGTGCGGTCGTCGTCAACGCGATGACCCGGCCGGGCAAACCGGCGGTGGCCGGCGTGATCCTGGCGGCCCCTGCCGTCTGGGGCCGGGATACCATGCCCTGGTACCAGACCTCGCTGCTGTGGACGCTGTACCACACCGTGCCGTGGATGACCTTGACCGGCAAGGGCCTGAAGATCATGCCGTCGGACAATATCGAGATGTTGCGGGCTTTGGGGCGCGATCCGCTGGTGATCAAGGAAACCCGGGTCGATGCGATTTACGGTCTGACCAATCTGATGGATAACGCCCTGGGCGCTGCGGAAAAACTCGACGACGAAACGCTGCTGTTGTACGGCCAGAAAGATCAGATCGTCCCGGCGGAGCCGACCAATTTGTTCGTCGAGGGCCTATTGTCCGGCCGGCCGGACAACAAAACCGTCGCTTATTACCAAAACGGTTACCACATGTTGCTGCGCGACCTGCAGGCGCCGGTGATCTGGCGCGACATCAACGCTTGGATCGACCACACCTTGCACCGCGCCGAAGTGCAAGCCGCCAACCGGCTGTGACTCGCCGGCCGCGGCTTATTTTTTTGCGTTCAAAAGTTGAGCGAAAAAGATGATCAAGCCGATGACGAAGATGCCGGAATACACGGCCAAACCGGTTTCGTCGCGTGCGCTCGGAGTATGAGCGCGTTTCGCGGCCAGGACCGACGCCGAAGTCCGGCCATCGACCTCGTAGCCGGTTTTGGCCGCAGCCGCTACAGCCGGCGTCCCCGAGGCGACGCCGAATAGCAGCGATAGGCTGAGTAGGACTTGGGTTGGTCTGGGGAGGCGGCGTTGTTGCGGCATGACGGTTACCCCGCGGCGTAGTGTGCATGGACCGGACGATTGTGCCGAAAAACCGCGCAATTTAAAAGGCTTTAGCGGTTGCCGGCGAACTCGTAGGCACCGGCATCGATCGGGCCTTGAATCGGTCGCGGCACCAATCCTAAGGGATGGCGATATTCGAATCGCGCCGTCAAATCCACGCCGGTTGC
The DNA here is from genome assembly GCF_029643245.1 of Methylomonas sp. EFPC3. Lineage (NCBI taxonomy): Bacteria > Pseudomonadati > Pseudomonadota > Gammaproteobacteria > Methylococcales > Methylococcaceae > Methylomonas > Methylomonas sp. EFPC3. The sequence continues at coordinate 1,655,366 of NZ_CP116398.1, read as the reverse complement.
GGAAACCCCGGCAGCGCTACCTTGGTCGATCGCGCCGGCGCCGGCTCGCAAGCGATAGTCGAAGCGGTTGCCGTTGCCGAAACGCTCGCCGTCGGCCCACAGGTTGTGTGCTTGCCGGTGCGGGCCGAGGATGGTCGCGGTCTGGCCGATCAACAGATTATTGACCAATACCGCTGCGGCGACGTTGTGATTGTGTAGAAAGTAGCTGCCGGGTTTGGCGTTGACCAGCGTGTTGTTCACCAGATACAGCGGGTGCGGCTCGGTCTGGTTATGTTCGGCGGCGAACGCCACCATCGCCGGATTCTCGCTGTCGGCGGCCTGATACAGTTGGTTGCCGATCAAATAGCTCTCGCCGCCGTCCGGCAAATCCACCAAATAGCTCGACGCCCGTTTCTCGTCGCCGATACGGTTGTAAAACAGGAAATTCTGCCGGGCGCGGGATTTGACGTTGTGGCCGATCGCGGCGTCGTGAATGTAACTGTTCCGCAACGCAAAGCGTTTGATATTGCCGATATAAATGTTGTGGCCCAATTTGCCGTACAGCCGGTAGTCGACGGTGTTGTCGCGAAATTCGGAGCCCGCTATCGTCACTTCCCGCTCGGGATTCGCGCCGGTTAACAAGCCCATCTGGTTGTCGTGGAACAGGCAGTTGCGGACGGTCAAGGAACGGCCTTCGTAGCGGATGCCGGCGCCGTTTAATGCCGGCGAGGCGGCGCCGGCAAATTCGATTTGCGCCACTTCGATCCCGTCCCCTTTCAACACCCAGATGGCCTTGGCTTCGGCGCTTTGCCCGTCGGCGTATAGTCGGGCCAGACCGCCGATACCGCGCAAGCTCAGCCGATGCTGCGGCCACACCGCCACGTCGGCCCGGTAAACGCCGGCATCGATATTGACGGTGTCGCCGTCCTGGGCCACTGCGGCCGCTTGACTGGGCCGTTGCAGCGGCCGGTTCGGCCCGACAAACCAATCTTTGGCTGCGGCATCATGCATGGCAATCAGGCATGCCAGCACCGCGCCGCGCCGTAATCGGCCGGTTACGCCACGCCTTGCCGGCAGCGGCGGTGCGAAAGACGTGTGGCAAGGGCCGGGCGGCCGATATTCGGGCATAAGGGTCTGTCCGCTGCTGGTTATGGGCGGCGCGCAGCCGGATTATCGATGCCGCCGATGCTGGCGAGTCGATGCGAAAAGGGCCGGCCGATTTTGGCCGAGTAATAATGCTGGATACCCGGCCGAATATTGATAATAATCGCTCTCGGTACAGAAGCCGATTCGGGCTTACTCAGCCGGCGCCGGCATGCTGCCGACAACAATAATAAGCGCAGGAGGTTTACCATGTTAGCCAAAATTGCGGTGGTCGATTACATGTCGACCAAAATGATAACCGTCACTCCTGAAACCGAGATTACTCAGGCCGTCAAGAAATTGTTGGACCATAAAATCACCAGTTTGCCGGTGGTGGACGAGCGCGGCAAATTGGTCGGCGTGTTTTCCGAAAAAGACGGCATGAAAGTCTTCGTTGGCTCGGCCTACAACCAGACCCTGGAAGGTACGGTTGGTGAATACATGACCAAGGACCCGCAACTCGTCAACGGCGGCGATAGTTTGGTCGATGTTGCTGCCAAGTTTCAAGAAACGTCCACCCGCAGTTTTCCGGTGATGCAAAACGGCGAACTGGCGGGCATGATCAGCCGGATAGACGTGCTGCGCGCACTACTGGCTATCCGCTAGGCCGGAAAATCCAAGAGCCGGGGCCGGTGCGGTTGCCGCAGCGGCCTGGGCCGAAGGATCCGGTACCGGCGTGTTCGCCGAAACCGAGCAAATCCCAAGCAGGCCCGGTGCGGACAGGCTTGTAGAAGCCGGCTCGGCCCAGCGCGATAAATCCGATTAACCGATAATTTAGATACTGTTATGCATGTCACTTTAGTCCACGTTCACGTCAAACCCGAACATATCGACGACTTCATCGCCGCCACTCGTTTGAACCATTTAGCGTCAGTGCAGGAAGCCGGCAACCGCCGCTTCGATGTACTGCAAGTGCCGGACAACCCCAGCCAGTTTATCTTGTACGAAGTCTATGCCACGGCCGAAGACGCGGCGGCGCACAAACAGACTGCGCATTATCTGACCTGGCGCGACACGGTCGCCGACTGGATGGCCCAGCCGCGTCAGGGAGTGCCATACAAAGCCTTGTTTCCGGAGGCTTAAGCATGCAGAGTTTCAAACCGTTTTACATCGCCCGCCTGCCGCGCATCTTGTTCGGCCGCGGCCGCCTAAACGAAGCCCCGGCTTTAATTGCCGGTTACGGCCGCAAGGCTTTGTTGGTGACCGGCAAACAGTCGTTTTTCGGCACGCCGCGTTGGCAAAGTTTTACCGAGGCGCTGGCCGGGCAAGGCGTCGAATGGCGGCACTGCACGGTGTCCGGCGAACCGTCGCCGCAATTGATCGACGACACGGTCGGCCGCTTTCGCAGTGACAATATCGAAGTCGTCGTCGCCATCGGCGGCGGCAGTGTGTTGGATGCGGCCAAAGCCATTGCCGGCCTGCTGCCCAGCGGCGACTCGGTGATGGATTATCTGGAAGGCGTCGGCCGCAACCAAACCTATCGCGGCCCCAGCACACCGTTCATCGCCGTGCCGACCACCGCCGGCACCGGCAGCGAGGCGACCAAGAATTCGGTACTCAGCGTACAAGGCCCGGACGGCTTCAAAAAATCGTTCCGCGACGAATGTCTGGTGCCGGAATACGCCATCCTCGATCCGGACTTATTGGCCACCTGTGCGCCGGAATTGATCGCCGCCGACGGCATGGATGCGCTGACCCAATTGCTGGAGTCCTACGTCTCGGCCAAGGCCAATCCCTTTACCGATGCGCTGGCCTGGAGCGGCATGGAGGCGGTTAAATCCGGCTTTTTCCCGGCCTGGCGCGGCATCGAACCGGAAGCCGGCGAGGGCAGGGCGGCAATGGCCTACGCGGCGTTATTGTCCGGCATCACGCTGGCGCAAGTCGGTCTGGGCTCGGTACACGGTCTGGCTTCGCCGCTCGGCGCCTTCTTCCCGATCCCGCACGGCGTGGTCTGCGGCACGCTGGTCGCCGCCGCCACCGCAGTCAACATCCGCGCGCTGCAAGCCCGCGAACCGGCCAATCCGGCCCTGGTCAAATACGCCCAGGTCGGCCGCCTGCTGAGCGACGAAACCGGCCTGGACGATCAACCAGCCCGCGACGCCTTGATCGCACTGCTTTCCGAATGGAGCGATACCCTGCAACTGGAACGCCTCGGCGCCTACGGCATCGCCGCAGCCGACTTCCCCCGCATCGTCGCCAACGCCCGCGGCAGCAGCATGCAGACCAATCCGATTATGCTGACGGATGAGGAGATCGAGGAGATTTTGGCGAGAAGGGTTTGATTAAAATGCGGAGTGAAATTGGTCGGCTGGTTGCGATCCTTAAATGTCAGTCGCTCTGATTTTATTAATGTCCGCGATTTGATATTAGGCCGATGCTGGGTTTGCAGAAGTAGGCCGGGTTGAATGACAATGAAACCCAGCTTCGAAGCCGAAAAGTTTTGAAGTTCAAAAAAATATTTTGGATGCAAAAAACTTGGCTATTTCAAAGCATCCGCTGGGTTTCGAGTTGCTCTACTCAGCCTACGGGCCCTGGTCCGGTAATTGGGGCGTTAATTGTAAAAAGGAGTGACAAATGTCCACTTGGGACGAAACAAAATTACAGAACGAAACGTGTTCGAATTGTGGTAAAGAATATTCTGTGAAATACCAATCTTTACCATTGAGAGATGACGATAAATTTACCTGTTCCTGTGGGGAGGTATTACGGTCTTGGCGAGAAACTGGAATGTATATGTATACCGAAGTTGTGAATAAAAATTAAGTCTGAATATCCGGCCTATTAAATGTGCAACGAAATAGTAATTGAGCACCAAGGTAAATCATATACGGCGGAATACTTTATAGTAGATGATACGTTGACCGTAACTCTACCTGATGGTAGCCAGTGTACCTCTGAACTGAGAGGACTAAAACCTGAAACTGCAGCAAAAACGCATTTAAGAAGTTATGTGCAGAAAACACTTAACAATGCAAATTAACTCGGACCGCAAAAACCGCTACGCGCTTTTTGCACCCGGTTATTTGCGGCGTTATGCATTTAAACGAGATCTGAAATGCCGAAAGCCCAGTAGGCCGGAATAAGCGTTAGCGTTTCCGGCGGGCTTGAAATCGCCAGAAACGCCGTTCGGCTTATTCTGGCCTACAGATTATGGAATTCGTTATATCCATCGGATATTGTGACGAGCCTCGTGCCCCGTACCGGCCGGCTTCAAGGCCGTAAGGCGTATTCGGAGCAGTAGCGACAGCCCCCCGGTTTTGCTATCGCGAAAACGTCCTGCGGTTCTGGAGACCAACAAGCCCGCGAAACCCTGCCATTGGACCGCCGCGGCGCCTAAGGCATCGCCGCAGCCGACTTCTCCCACGTCGTCGCCAACCAGCGGCAGCATGCAGACTAATCCGATCGTGTTGACCGATGGGGAGATTGAGCAGATTTTGCCGCGGTGGGTTTGATTCGGCTGCCGAAAGCCCAGTAGGCCGGAATAAGCGTTAGCGTTTCCGGCGGGCTTGAAATCGCCAGAAACGCCGTTCGGCTTATTCTGGCCTACAGATTATGGAATTCGTTATATCCATCGGATATTGTGACGAGCCTCGTGCCCCGTACCGGCCGGCTTCAAGGCCGTAAGGCGTATTCGGAGCAGTAGCGACAGGCCCCCCCCGGTTTTGCTATCGCGAAAACGTCCTACGGTTCTGGGCGACCAACAAGCCCGCGATACCCTGCCATTTGACCGCCGAAGCGTCTACGGCATCCCCGCAGCACACTTCTCCCACGTCGTCGCCAACCAGCGGCAGCATGCAGACTAATCCGATCGTGTTGACCGATGGGGAGATTGAGCAGGTTTTGCCGCGGCGAGTTTGATTCGGCTGCCGCAAGCCATCGTCGGTAGTCGAGGTCTGCAAATCCAGTGCACATGGTCAACGGGTTCGGGGCCGAACCCGCCTCCGGCTTTGCGGCGCTGAGCTCTCAACCTGGTTTTTCCGATTGAATTGACTAAGCAAATCGCCGCGGTAGCCTTTCGAGCATGGGGACTAGCGATCCAAAAACTTAGTCTGTCACAGCGCATACAACAACAAATCGCTAGTACCCCACCTCCACGGAAATTAACGCTTCAATCGAGGGGTGGCGATGCGTAGAGTTTTGATTGTAGGAGCCAGCAGCGGAATCGGCGCCGCTATTGCCCGCTTGGGGAAGGCGGATTTCGAGGTTCATTCCTTATCGCGCGCCGACACGGTTGCGGATGTTTTCGCCCATCACCGCTGCGACGTCTTGAACGATCCACTCCCCGATATCCACGGTCCACTGAATGGCCTGGTTTATTGTCCAGGCAGCATCAACCTGAAACCTTTTGCCCGCATCCAACCCGAGGAGTTTGTCGCCGATATGCAGCTCAATCTGATCGGGGCGGTGCGGTGTCTGCAGCGGTATCTGGCAAATCTGCAAGCGGCGGAAGCGGCGTCGGTGGTGTTGTTCAGTTCCGTGGCCGTACAAACCGGTTTTCCTTTCCATACTTCGGTGTCGGCGGTCAAAGGCGCCGTTGAAGGGTTGACTCGGGCGTTGGCGGCGGAATGGGCGCCGAAAATTCGAGTCAACGCTATAGCGCCCTCGCTGACCGACACGCCGTTGGCAGCCAATTTACTTAAAGAAGACGCCAAGAGGCAGGCCGCTGCCGGCCGCCATCCCCTGAAACGTCTGGGCGAGGCGGAGGACATTGCGCAAATGGCTTTGTTTTTGTTGTCGGATAAGGCGCGCTGGATCACCGGGCAAATCCAGCATGTCGACGGCGGCATTTCCGCCATAAAATCGTGATGATCACCCGAGGAATGGCTATGAATCTGCCGACCAAGCGGGAGGCATTATGAACAAGTCTTATCACACGGTCGTCATCGGCGGCGAAAATTGGGCAGCGCTGGAACGGTTGCTGCAAGGGGGAAGGCATAGCTTTGCGCTGATTTCTCACCGCGACGTGAAGGCAATGAGTCGGCAAGCGCTAAAAACTCGCCGGACGAGATTTGCTACCACGAGCCAGACGTGTCGCATAATCTCGAATATCGGTCGATATTGAAGAGTTTTCGCTGGCTCGGTTTTCCGGCAATGATTTGGCCCGCTATTTTTGGAACGATGCGCTGAATCAAAATGGATTGTGATAATTAGCGTTTATCAGTCAAGCGGTTGAGCTTGGCTGTATGTTTGCGCCGATATTTTTGGATGTTTAAAAAACAGGTAATAATAAATTTTCAGATACTCGACAAATTTTGTTTTCATGGAATATTAAATTGCGTCAGTCAGAACGAAATAGCCGGAGTATTTAGCGGCTTTTCATTGAAAATATGACGTTATTATTTGATACGTTTCCATCATAATTAAGAATTGCCGGGAGTGATACATGAAAACATCAATTACCCAATGCCGATTAATAAAATTGGCGGTCGCTGTTAGTTTAATAACATTGTCTTTTAATCCAATATCCGCTCAGGCTAGCGATCACGAGACGGAATGCTTCAATTCGGTTCAAGGCAAAATACCTTGGAATGACGAGAAGAATATGAATTGGGACCCAAAAAACATCAAACAACTTTGTGCCGGGACTACCAAGCCCGCCGAACCCGGCGCCTGCTATCTGAGTGTGTTGGACGGCAGAGTAAACTGGGGCAAAGGGATCAGTTGGGATTGGCAAAATATCATCAATCTATGTGCCGGCACCAATAACGCAAAAAACACCGTCGATTGTTTCCAACAAGCGGTAGGCAAGGGTTTGGACTGGCGAGATGCAATATTATTTTGTCAGCGAGCTGAAAAGTAATTACCTGTGTGCCGGATGGTTATTTTGATGCGATTGGCATAATGTCTGTCGGAGGCGGTAAGGCGGATTGGTAGCGATGACTACCATCCGCCAAAACATCGAAACCATCCGGCGTTTTACTAGCGCGAAAACGCCACGCCCTGAAATACACGATGATAATATGGATCAGTTGTTACGGTGAATAAGGTAAGGCCGATTTATGGACAATAATTCTAAGTTTACCGTCTTTACCTTTTTTGAAAACCCAGGTTTTATCTACCATTACTTCTTTTCCGGTCTTGTCGGTGACCCATACATTACCCATGGTTATGGCGACAGAGCCGTATATCTGTATACCTTCGTTATTATTGCCTGCGTTATCGTATCGAGCTTTGACCCATGGCTGAAGGGCGAAACCTTTGTCGTTAGGGTAATCAGGATCGCCACCAACAAAATAGGCCAATGCGCCTTTTTTGTTATTTCTAAATGTTTGGTCGCCGAAAGCCAAAGTAGGCTTAAAAAACACTTTTCCGTAATCGTAGTTGTAGGCGTCTGACAGAACTTTTTCGGCATACGCCTTATAATCTTCTCCTTCTTCCTTTAATTTTCCTATTTTTACCAAGGCGTCACACCAAGCTTGTTGCGCGGCATTCACTTCATCGTAGGTAATAATCGAGTTTGCACCTTCTTCGACATAGACTAAACCTAACTCGTCTATGACTTGTTGAACTGATTTGTTAGCTTTTGAATCACTTATTTGAGGCTCTTCTTTTTTAATGCCGGCGCAGGAGGTTAATAATATTGATCCTCCCAATAATAAAATGGCGTTTATTGTTTTCATGTTTTCCTACCTTTTATATTTTATTAAAATTGTAGTGTTGTTTGATAATTTTTGATATTGATGTGCTTAACTTACAAATCTGATTCTACCAGCGTATGCTCCGTTAGCAAGGCCATAATCGTAATGGCTAACGGGCGCTGTATTGTTTTCGATTACTCAAACTCATAAAAATTCCCATCGATTTCTGTCCAATTTAACAAGTAGACGTTTCGCTCAATCGATTGGTAAAAGGGCGAATATGGCTAGTGTTTAACTTGATTTACCCGGTTGTGAATTCCGGGCGGGGTGTGAGCTTTCACCGGATATTCCGGTATGTCATTTGAAGTGATATTGCGCTAAACTTTAATTCAAATTGAAATGGCATTTTGAGATTAGTCGCTATGATCGAATTTACAGGTAATCTGCTCCACGCCGAGCGTAAAACGGCCGGCACCGGTGGCATTATCAGTGTCGCAAAATACGCCAGCGCTGCCGAAAGCGAGGGTAATGTTTTCGAAATTGTTGGTTGGCTTAAGTCGCCTATTAAACGGAAAAACCTGCAGGGCCGTACCGATTATTTTCAACGTTATGAACTCGGTTTTAGCGATCAGTGGGAGTTGGCTCATCTATGGGCGCCACGCTTTGGTGACGAATCCGGTGCCGGCATTTTGTGGGCTCCGGTCGAGATGAATCAAACTTATCAAAACCATTTACTCGAAAGCTGGCTGGATATTTTACGTAGCGCGGCGGCCGGGCAGGTCAAACTACGGGCAACCGCAACCAGTTGGAATAACGCTTATCTGGCCCGATACTGTGGTTGGAGCAGCGCTAGTTTGACTCGCGCCGATTTCCTCAAACGTGTCAGTTACCAGATTATTCAATGTCCGTCGGGCATGGTTTGCCCCAAGTCGCGGGTAAAACTTTTGGGCTGCAAAATCATTTTGGAATTAACGCCGCCGAGTCCCGGCAAGGTGCCCAAGGTTAGGTTGCCTACCGTCGAATTGCCAAAATTTTGAATCGGTCCGGCAGGCTTTAAAGCGCAGGTCTGGCCTAAAGATTATGGGATTCGTTCTACCCGTTGGATATTGCGACGGGCTTCGAGCCCTGTTCAGCCGGCGTCAAACCAACGCCGCCGCATCCAATAATTTCACGCCCCGCCGCTGGCGGAAACTGACGACCGGCATCAGGCCGCGGTCCCAGAGTTGGTGGGCCTGTTTTTCGGTTAATACCGTTTCGGTCGCCGCTTGCAGCACGCTTTCGCCTTCCAGCGGGTAACTGAACGCCGGTACGTCGCCGAAAAAGCCGGTGTGTTCGTCGGTGGCGTGTTCGGCTCTGATCAGGAAGCGGGCGGCGAGAAAGGCCGGGTTGCTCCACAGTAGTTCCGTCGGATCGGGCGGCAGCACGCATTCTTCAAAATCCAGGCTTTGCAGCGGGTCGCGCTTGGCGCCGTAAGGCAGGCGTTGCAGTACGCCGGGATAGGCCAGGATCAAGCGTTCGCCGCCGACCGCCCGGCAGATCTCCGGCCATTGTTGGCTCGGCGCGGAATCCGGGTCGAGTAGGGCCGCCGCCAGTTCGTGTCCGGCACCGGCCAGAAAACTGCCGTGGCAATGTGCGGCCAGTTCGCTGCAATAACGCAGCGCCGCGCGGTCCTGGCTGTCGGCGTTGAATTGGTAATTGCCCAGTAACAGTAGCGGTTGTTCGCCGTCGGCTGTCTGCAGATGCGCCGTCAGCTTTTGTTTCAGGATCTCCGGTTCGGTTTGGGCCGCTTGCGCCAATTCGTCCTGGCCGATATCCAATAGAAACAGTTGCTGCCGTTCGGCATGGTCTTCGTTTAGCAGATCGCGCAACGCCAGCCACAGCGCTTCCAGGCCTTTAAAATCGGCGCTGTGCAACAGCGTGGCGACGAACTGCGAGACGGTCGCGGTCACCACCGACGCCAATGCCTGGTGTTCGGCGCTAACCGACTTTGCCACGTGCGGGGCGACGATGCCGCGGATCATTTGCTCCACCGAGTCGGTGGCCGCCGCGGCTTCGGGTCGTTTGCCCAGCAGGCGTTCCAACAGGTCTGCCTGGCTTTTGTCGGCGGTTTCGGTGGCGGCCGGGGCCTGGGCCGTCGCCGGGAAGAAGGCGCGGATTTTGGCGGCCGCTGCTTCGGCCGTATGCGGATTGTTCAATTCCCGCTGCAATTGTTGCAGGTCCGCCAACAGCTTGATTTTGCCGATCCAGGCGTCCGGGTGGAAATCTTCAACGGCGGTAAATTCCAAAACCGAATCGGGGCCGAGAGCGATGCTGGGCGCGATTTGCCGCATCACCTGTTCGAAGTTATCGACGTCGATTTTTCGAATCGGCCGTTGCGGCCAGGGCTGCGCGTTACGGCCGGAGAAATTGCCCAGGATATAGATCCGGTAGCCGTCGTCGCCGGAGCTTTTGCGCGGCGCGCCTCGTGTTTGAAACCCCATCGTGAAATCGATTCCGCCGGCCATAACGTCTCCTGGTTAAATTGGCTGTGTCGGGCAAAAGTAGCAGACCCGGTTCGATCCAACAAGCCGCTCCGGGTCGGCCTTATCAGCCGATTGACAATCGGGCCCGGCGGGGAGTGTCATAGTGCGGCGACATCGATTTGACCAAAACAATCCGGGAGGCGGGCGATGCAGGCGGAACAGGAGCTGGACGGGCTGAGGGCGCGGATGCGCCGATCTTACACGCTTGCGGAGGCCGAACTGGTCGCCGAGCTGCAAGCTGCGGTGGCCGATTACAGCCGGCAGACGGTCAGCGCCGATGCCGAACGCTTGATTACCGAGGTGCGTAACCGGCAAAGCGCGGCCGATCTGTTCCAGGATTTTTTGCAGGAATACGGTTTGCAGAGCAATGAAGGCTTGCAATTGATGGCCTTGGCCGAGGCATTGCTGCGCATCCCGGACCCGGCCACCCAAAACCGGTTTTTGCAGGACAAGCTGGCCGGCGGCGATTGGCGCCGGCATTGGGGACACAGCGATTCCTGGCTGATTAACCTCGCCAGCGGCGGTTTGGCACTTGGCGGCAGCATGGAGCGCTTGATTCAGCGCGCCGATTCCGAGTTAAACCTGGCCGCGGCGCTGCTGGAGCGGCTGGGGGAGCCCTTGCTGCGCGCTGCGGTCGCCCAGGCCATGCGTATTTTGACGGAACATTTCGTCATCGCCGAGGATATCGGTTCGGCCTTGGACCGGGCTTGCCAGCGTCCGCAATACCTGTATTCGTTCGATATGCTCGGCGAGGCGGCGCTGACGGACGCCGACGCCGAGCGCTATTACGCCGGCTACGCCGAGGCCATAGCCGTGCTGGCAACTGTTGCGGGCGGCAGTTTGTTGCGCAATCCGGGCATCTCGGTCAAATTGTCCGCCTTGTATCCGCGCTACGACGTGTTGCAGCAAGGCCATGCGGTCGCTGCGATCAGCGTAAAGCTGTTGAATCTGGCCAAGCAGGCCAGGGCGGCGAATATCGGTCTGACGGTCGATGCCGAAGAGGCGGAGCGTCTGGAAATGTCGTTGGACATTTTCGCTGCGGTATTTAACGACCCGGCATTGGTCGGTTGGTCGGGTTTCGGGCTGGCGGTACAGGCCTACCAAAAGCGGGCATTGGCATTGGTCGAATGGCTGGCGGCGTTGGCCGTTTGCGGCAAGCGCCGGATTCCGATCCGGTTGGTGAAAGGTGCGTATTGGGACAGCGAAATCAAACGCGCCCAAGAGGCCGGCTGGAACGATTACCCGGTGTTCACCCGTAAAGCGGCGACCGATTTGTCCTATCTGGCTTGCGCCCAGGCGATTTTGGCGCGGCCGGATTGTTTTTTCGGCCAGTTTGCCACCCATAATGCTCACAGCGTGGCGGCGATTCGGGCCTTGGCCGGCGCCGCGCATCCCGGCTATGAATTTCAACGCCTGCACGGCATGGGCGAAGCGCTGTACGACACGCTGCTCGCACAATCCGGGCCGGAATTGGCCTGCCGGGTTTACGCCCCGGTCGGGGCCCATCGCGACTTGTTACCTTATCTGGTCCGGCGTTTGTTGGAGAACGGCGCCAACAGTTCGTTCGTCAATCAGATCGAGAATCCGCAGATTCCGGCCGCGCAATTGGCCATCGATCCGGCCGAGCTTTTGCAGGTCGCGGCCGGTCCGAATTTGGTAGCGCCGCCGGACCTGTTTGCCCCGCAGCGGCGCAACTCCGCCGGTACCAATTTGAGCGATCCATCCGTACTTCAGCATCTGCGCAGCGAACTGGACCGATACACCGCAACTGTCTGGCAGGCTTGTCCGCTGGTCGACGGCAAGCGGATAAGCGGTAGCGGCCAGCCGGTTTACAGCCCGTTCGATCGGGGCGCAGTGGTCGGCCAAGTATTGGCCAGTAGCGCGGCCGAGATCGACGCGGCATTGGCCAGCGCCGAGCCGGCATTCAAGCGGTGGTGCTCACATCCCGTGGTCGAACGCGCCGCTTGCCTGCAAACGGCGGCCGATTTATTCGAGCGCCACCGCAGCGAATTGCTGGCATTATGCATCCGCGAGGGTGGCCGCACCTTGAGCGATGCCTTGGCCGAATTGCGCGAGGCGGTCGATTTGTGCCGCTACTATGCCGCCAATGCCTTAGCCTTGTTCGGCCAGGCGCAGCCGCTGCCGGGCCCGACCGGCGAGGACAATAGGCTCGGTTACCGCGGCCGCGGCGTATTCGTTTGTATCAGCCCGTGGAATTTTCCGCTGGCGATTTTCGTCGGCCAAGTTGCCGCGGCCTTGCTGGCCGGCAATAGCGTGATCGCCAAACCGGCCGAACAAACTGCGTTGACGGCCATGGCTGCGGTCAGGCTATTGCACCGGGCCGGCGTGCCGAAGCCGGTGTTGCAGTTGCTGCCGGGCGACGGCGAGGGCATCGGCCGCCAGCTACTAAGTGACCGGCGCGTGGCCGGCGTTGCCTTTACCGGGTCGGTAGAAACCGCCAGTCTGATTAACCGCCAATTGAGCCGGTGGCCGGGGCCGATTGCGACGCTGATCGCCGAAACCGGCGGACTCAACGCGATGCTGGCGGACAGTTCCGCGCATACCGAACAACTGGTGCGCGACGCGGTGCAATCGGCCTTCAATAGTGCCGGCCAGCGCTGTTCCGCGTTGCGGGTGTTGTTTCTGCCGGAGGAAACCTGTGAGGCGGTGAGTGAACGTTTGATCGGCGCGATGCGCTTGTTACGGCTGGGTTCGCCGTGGGAGTTCGAGACCGACATCGGCCCGATCATCGACGCTGCCGCCCTGGCTGCATTGCATCGACACATGCAATACCTGGCGGAGGTCGGCAGAGTGCTGTTCCAGGTGCCGCTGCCTGAACAGTGTGCGGCCGGCTATTTTTTTCCGCCGACCTTGGTGCGGATTCCAAGCCTCTCCGTGCTGGAGCGAGAGGTGTTCGGGCCGATTCTACACATTGTCAGTTACCGCAGCGGCGAGTTGGAGCAGGTGGTCGACGCCATCAACGCCAGCGGTTACGGCCTGACCTTGGGGCTGCATACCCGGCTGGAATCGACGATGCAATACGTGGCGCGGCACGCCAGAGTCGGCAATTTGTACATCAATCGCAATATGATCGGGGCGGTCGTCGGGGTGCAGCCGTTCGGCGGGATGGGTTTGTCCGGCACCGGGCCGAAGGCTGGCGGGCCGAATTACCTATTGCGGTTTGCGGTCGAGCAAACCGTCAGTATCAACACCGCCGCGATCGGCGGCAATCCCGGCTTGTTGCATAACCGCGGCTGACGGCGCCGCTTCGGTCTGGCGCTATACGGTAGCGTTTAATGTCTGCGGATCACCCTGGAAGGGTTGGAAATGAATGGTATATTTGTAGGATAACTCTTACGCACTTAGCACTAGGCATGCTCGGAAATGAACGTAACCAATCCGCAATCAGGTTCCAACGACCAGGGTGGCGTACGTGCTTTGCTGCGCGATGCGACCGGGATGCAACACGACCAGCTAAACCGGCATGCTTTATTGGCGGGATTGGTTAGACCGGACTATGCTTTAGCCACATACCAATTGTTACTGCAGGCATTATTTCGGACTTACGCCGGTTTGGAGCCTGGCCTCGCCGCATTTTCCAAGCGTCAACTTGCCGGTTTGGATTATGTGGCCAGGGTCAAACTGTCGTGGTTGCAAGCCGATTTAGATCACTTCGGGATTGACTCGGCCTTGCTGAAACCCGCCGATTTGCCGCTTCCGCAAATTGACAGCATTGGCGACTACGTCGGCGCGCTTTACGTGGTCGAAGGGTCCACGTTGGGCGGCCAAATGATTGCCAAGTGTCTCGGTCAAAATTTGGGGCTATCGGCCGATGCCGGCGCCCGTTTTTATGCCGGTTACGGCGCCGCCACCACAAGCATGTGGCGCGGCTTTATCGATTTTGCCGAATCGATTGCCGCCGACACCGCACAAGTCACAGCGGCGCAGCTTGCCGCCAAACGGATATTCGCTTTTTTTCAACAACAGTTCGATCTCGCGGTAGTGGCGGAGTTCGGGAGCGGGAGTGGCAACCATGACTAACATTACCCGCGAGCAACTGGAGCAGGCATTGCAGAAGTGTGCTTCCGAGCCCATCCACCAGATCGGCCGGATTCAGCCGCACGGTGTGCTGTTGGTGCTCGATCCGGCGTCGGCGCTGCAAATCGTCCAAGCCAGCGTGAATCTGGACCAGATTTTCGAGGTGTCTGCCGAACAGGCATTGGGTCTGACATTTGCCGATTTAGGCGGCGCCAGGGCGGCGGAGCAATTGCAGGCATTGACCGAGGTCGCACTTGGCCGCGACACCGCGGCCGGCAAACTCAGCATGGTCGTGGCCGGGGCCTCGAGGGAGCTACAGGCGCATGTCTATCTGAGCAACGGTGGTTTTGCCGTCGAATTGATGGCGGATCAGACCGATCACAAAGAAACCCGCTTGGCGGAATTGTTGTTGCAGATGCAGGACGTCCTGTTGCATATCGATACCGACCGCGAATACTTACGCTATTTCGATCAGGTGGCGATCCTGGTGCGGACGCTGTGCGGCTACGATAGTGTGATGGTTTACCGCTTCGATTCCGAATGGAACGGCGAAGTGATCAGCCAAAGCCGGATCGAAACCGCACCTTCCTATTTGGGTTTGCATTTTCCGGCCAGTGATATACCCGCTCAGGCGCGGCGTTTGTACACGCTGAATCTGGTGCGCGTCGTCGCGGATATCGAGGCGGACCCGGTGCCGTTGCTACCGGCGCTGAATCCCTTGGCGGCCGAACCGCTGGATATGACTTATTCCGCTCTGCGTTGCTTGTCGCCGATTCATATCCAATACCTGCGCAATATCGGCGTAAGCGCCTCCATGGTGGTATCGATCATGCAAAATGGCCGGCTGTGGGGACTGATTGCCTGCCATCACCACGCGCCGAAGCAGGTGTCGCTGGCCGAACGCGAGGCCGTGACCTTTATCAGCCGGATGACCTCGGCCAAGCTTTCGGGCATCGAAGCGGTAGAACAGCACCGTCATGTCACGAGCGCTAACCACTTGATCGGCGAGCTGCTGAACTACATCTTTACCAGTCAGGAAGAGACGATTTTGCAACGCTTGCTGCCGGAACTGATGCAGTTGTTGCATGCCGACGGCGTCGTTGCCTTGGTCGAAGGCAAGCGCCATTGCCACGGCCTGACGCCCGATTCCGAACAACTGGACGGCCTGTTGCAATGGTTGAGCGGCAAGTGCGGCACCAGCTCGTTCAGTTGCGACCATCTGGAGCAACATTTTCCGCCGGCGATGAACTATCGGGATATTGCCTCCGGCGTACTGTGCACCCCGTTGTCCGCAGGTGTCCGAAACGGGATTGTCTGGTTTCGGGTGGAAAAGCCGCGCACGGTGAACTGGGCCGGTCATGCCGAAAAAGGTCTGGTAGCGGACGAGGCCGGCGGTTATCGGTTGACGCCGCGCAAGTCTTTCGAAGTTTGGAGCGAGTTATGGCGCGGCCGCAGTGCGCCGTGGACTCATGTGGAGTTGGGCGTGGCGAATATGCTGGCGATAACGCTGCCCGAGGGGCTGGCCCAAAAAAGCCGGCTGGACCAGGCCTTGAAGGCGCAGCGTTTGCTGGATGCGGAGCTGCGAATCGCGGCGACGGCGTTCGAGTCGCAGGAAGGCATTTTGGTGCTGGACTCCGCGCACAATATCTTGCGGGTGAACCGGGCATTTTCCCGGATTACCGGCTACCCGGCGGAATTCGTGGTCGGTAAGAATCCGCGCGATTTGCAACTGGATATACAGCGAATTAGCGATTACGCCGCGATGTGGGATGCGGTCGAGGCCGATGGGGCCTGGGAAGGGGAAACGATTCTCCGGTCCATCGACGGCCGTTTGTTCCCGATCCATTTGGCCATCTCCGCGGTCACGGACCAGGAGGGCAATCTAAAAAACTATGTCGCCAGCTTCATCGACATCAGCCAGTTGAAAGCCGCCTCCGAAGAAATCGAACGTTTGGCGTTCTACGACGCCTTAACCGGCTTACCGAATCGGCGGTTATTGCAAGACCGCTTGAAGCACTGTTTGGCGATCAGTTCTCGCAGCGGCCGGCCGGGGGCGTTGTTGTTTATCGATCTGGATAATTTCAAGATGTTGAACGACACCCTGGGCCACGATATGGGCGATCTGCTCCTGCAACAAGTCGGCCGGCGCTTGTCGGGTTGCGTGCGCGAGGGCGATACGGTGGCCCGTCTCGGCGGCGACGAGTTTGTGGTGATGTTGAGCGAACTGGGTGACGACAAACTCGATGCTTCGGCGCAAACCGAGATCGTTGCCAACAAGATTCTGGTAAGGCTGACCAAGCCCTATTTGTTGAAAGAACACGAATACAGAAACTCGCCCAGCATCGGCGCCGTATTATTCCGCGACCACGAATTCGATATCGAGGCCTTGTTGAAGCAGGCCGATATTGCGATGTACCAAGCCAAGAAGGCCGGCAAAAACACCGTGCGCTTTTTCGATCCGCAAATGCAGGCCAATATTAACGCCAGAATGCGATTGGAAGCCGAGTTACACCGGGCCTTGGCCGAAAACCGGTTTCTGCTGCATTACCAACCCCAGGTCGGCAAAAACCATGAGGTATCCGGCGCCGAAGTGCTGATTCGTTGTCTGCATCCGGAATCCGGCTTGATTCCGCCGAAGGATTTCATCCCGTTGGCGGAGGAAATCGGTTTGATTACCCCGATCGGCCAATGGGTGTTGGAAACGGCATGCCGGCAGTTAAAACGCTGGGAAGCCAATCCCAATACCCGGCATTTGCAATTGGCGGTGAATGTCAGCCCCAGACAATTTCGCCAGGCCGATTTTGTCGGCAAGGTGGTGCGTATCGTTAGGGATGCGGCAATCAAACCCGGTCATTTGAAATTGGAATTGACTGAAAGTTTGGTATTGGACGACATCGACGACACCATCGTCAAAATGCATGCGCTACGCAATTTCGGCGTCTGCTTTGCGATGGACGATTTCGGTACCGGCAATTCGTCCTTGTCGAATCTGCGCAAGCTGCCGATTGCGCAATTGAAAATCGACCAGAGTTTTATCCGGGACATTTTAGAAAACCCCGACGATACCGTGATCGTGCAAACCATCATCGCGATGGCGAAAAATCTGGGGATGGATGTGATTGCCGAGGGGGTCGAAACCGGTGCGCAGCGTTCCTTTCTGGAGCAGCACGGTTGCGATGCGTTTCAAGGTTATTTGTTCGGCAAGCCGATGCCGATCACCGATTTCGAGGCCCTGTTGCGCGGCGGTTTGCCGCAGGCCTGAGCACAATGCCGTTAAGTTAAGGAACAAAACGGCTGGTTCACATCCTGTAGGAGCAGGCGATGCCTGCGACCGAAGCCGTTTGATCGCGGGCAGGGCCCGCTCCTACAATCCTTGACTTAACGACATTGGGCCTGTGCAGGCGCAGCGCCTGTGTCGGGAGGCGGATAGCGGACAAATTGCGATCTCGCGACTATGCTTACCCGACTTTATTAACCCTCGCCAGCCATGCCGCCGTCTTTAAATAAAAAACTGACTGTTACCTACCTGTTCTGGAAAAAGCTGTTGGTCTTGTGTTTGGGCTTGCCGGGTGCCTCAGTGTTCGTTTGGGCGGGTGTGAGCAGTAACTTCTATTTGTTTGAAGTTACTGTTGTAGTGTTCGGCGCGTATATTTTTCGAGAGTTTGCCGGGACTCTGGGCACTCGCTCGGTTACGTTCTATCCGGACAAAATCGTCAAGCTTAGTTGGTTCGGCGAATCGGCCATTCCGACCCGTGCTCTCGCACTAAAAATTAACAGACAAGAGGGCGTCGAATCTCTGCATTTTTTTCACGGTACCGAAAAAAATACTCGCGAATCTGTTTCGGTGGTGGGTTGGTGTTTGTCGGAAGAGCACCGACTGTGGCTGGATTCCTACCGCCGCAATATTTACCGGATCGGCGATTTTATGCGGGCGCCGAGCAGCAATAGCGCGGCTTGCGTCGAATTCGAAAAGGCGGTGGCCAGCTTTCGTTTCATTACCATCCTCACCATCTTGTACCTGTTGGTGTACGTCGTCTGTGCCACTTACCTGTCCTGGCATTACCCGATCTTCAACGGTTATGCACCGGCGGCGTTGATCTGGCCGATTCGGGTGGTGTTCGTCGCGCTAGCGTTGGTCGCCTATCCGCTGTTGCGTCTGCAAGCCCGGCTGCCGCTGGCCGAGCGCAATTACAACCAGCGCGTGCAACGCGGCCAAAACCAGGCCTTACGCTCGGCCTTGCTGGCGAACGGCGTAGCCTGGTTGGGTTTGCCGCTGTGCCTGTTAACCGGCAACAAACTGGATTTTTACATGCTGTTGTTGGTCGGCGGCGTTTACCATCGCGATTTCTATCCGCGGCTGTCGGATTGGGAGCAGTTGTTGCAAGTGGCCCCGGAAGGTCAAAGCGTGCCGCCGATTCCGCGCCGCTCGCTGCAGGTCTCGCTGGCTTTGCTCGGCAGCCTGTCCTTGGCCGGTTACGCCGGCCAGCCCGGCGATTTTAAAATTCGGCAGGATTGCACCGACGCCAACGGTAATCCGGTCGAATGCGACAACAGCCATAGCGGCAGCCACGGCGGCGGTTCCGGTTCCAGTTACCGCGGCGGCAGCGACGACGGCCACAGCGGCACCCGCCGCGGCGGTTTCGGCTCGTTCGGCGGTTCGCACGGCTTTTTCGGCGGCTGAGATGCAGCGCCTGGAGCGGCAAGCGCGCGCCGACTGGCGGCAACGGCTGGAAGCGGTCGGCATGAATTTCCATACCATAGACGGCGCCGTCTATTGGGACGAATCGGCCTGCTACCGTTTCAGCCGCAGCCAGATCGACGTGCTGGACGACGCCACCGCTGAACTGCATAGTCTGTGTTTGCACGCCGTCGAACAAGTGATCCGTCGCGATTGGTTCGAGCGGCTGCGGATTCCGCGTTGGGCCGCGCCCTATCTGGCCGCATCCTGGGAACGCGGCGACCCGAGTTTGTTCGGCCGCTTCGATCTGGCCTGGGACGGCAGCGGGCCGCCGAAATTGCTGGAATACAATGCCGACACGCCGACCGCGTTGCCGGAAGCGGCCGTCGTGCAATGGTTCTGGCTGAGCGATTGTTACCCGCAGGCCGACCAGTTCAATTCCATCCACGAGAAACTGATCGCCTTCTGGCAAGGCTATCGGCACAGCCACGCCGAGGTCTATTTTGCCGGCGTCGCCCACAGCGACGAGGATGCCGGCAATGTCGCCTATTTGATGGACACCGCGTTGCAGGCCGGCATTCGCCCGCATTGGCTGGCGATCGAAGACATCGGCTGGCAGGCGGCCGCGCAACAATTCGTCGATTTGCAGGATCGGCCGATTCGGAGTCTATTCAAACTGTACCCCTGGGAATGGCTGCTGCGCGAGGAATTTGGGCCTTATCTGCCCAAAGCCAATCCGAGCCTGCTGGAGCCGGCCTGGAAGCAAATCCTCAGCAACAAAGGCATTCTGCCGATCTTGTGGGAATTGTTCGAAGGCCATCCCAACTTGCTGCCGGCCAGCTTCGCCGATAAGCCCATGCTCGGCGACTTTGTACGCAAGCCGCTGTATTCGCGCGAAGGCGCCAACATCGAAATTCGCCGCGGCAGCAGCGTCGTCGAATCCGCCGGCCTGTACGGCGACGACGGCTATATCTACCAGCGTTATACGCCGCTGCCCGAGTTCGCCGGCAACTATCCGGTGATCGGTTCCTGGGTCGTCGCCGGCCAGCCGGCCGGTATCGGCATTCGCGAGGACAAAACCGAAATCACCGGCAACAATAGCCGGTTCGTACCGCATTTTTTCGTCGAGGACTGATTATGCCCACCATCGATTTAGCCGAGTTAGCGGCCGCAGCCAACGGCTTTGTTTTGCATTTTCTGGCGGCCGTCGCGCTCAGCGCGCTGTTCGGTTTTTGCTATTTGCAGATCACGCCGTATGCCGAGTTCAAATTGATCCGCGCCGGCAAAACCGCGCCGGCGCTGGCCTTCACCGGCGCCGTGCTCGGGTTTGCGCTGGCCTTGGCCGGAGCGATCGCCAACAGCGTTTCCTTTACCGACATGCTGATCTGGGCCGGCGTCGCCTTTTTCGTCCAAACCTTGGTGTTCGTCGGCGTGCGTCTGGCTTTCGCCGATTTATGCGAACGCATCGCCGGCGACGAAATCGGTCCGGCGGTGGTATTGGCCGGTTTTTCGTTGGCGGCCGGGGTACTGAATGCCGCCTGCATGAGTTACTGATGGCCGAGTCGATTGGGCCGCAGCGGATTTTGATCGTCGAGGACGAAGCGGCAATTGCCGATACCTTGATTTACGCGCTGCGCCAAAACGGTTATCAGCCCGAGCATGCCGATTTGCTGCAAACCGGCTTGGCCCGCTTGCAAGCCGAGTCGTTTGCGCTGGCGATCCTGGATGTCGGTTTGCCGGACGGCTCCGGCTTCGAGTTGTGCCGGCAATTGCGCCGGTTTTCGCAAATACCGGTGATGTTTCTGACTGCGCACGGCGACGAGATCGACCGCATCGTCGGCCTGGAAATCGGCGCCGACGACTACGTGACCAAGCCGTTCAGCCCGCGCGAAGTGGCCGCGCGGGTCGGCGCCATCCTGCGCCGGATGCAGCCGGCCCCGATCCAGCCGGGCACCGCCGATTTCGAGTTGGACGGTCAGGCCGGGCGCATCCGTTATTACGGCCGCTTGCTGGAGCTGACTCGTTACGAATATTTGTTATTGAAACTGCTGATCGAGCACCCGACGCGGATTTTTTCGCGCGAGCAACTGCTGGAACGGGTCTGGCGCGATCCGGGTGACGTGTTCGATCGCACCGTCGATACCCATATCAAAACCTTGCGCGCCAAACTGCGCGCCATCGCCGACGCCGATCCGATCCGTACCCATCGCGGCCTGGGCTACAGCCTGGAAAGCCGATGAAGTTGTCGGTGCGGCTGTTTTTGGGTTATTTCCTGCTGGTCGCGGTCACCGGGCAGTTGGTGTTGCTGCTGGTGGTCAAGCAAATTAGCCCCGGCGTGCGCATGGCCCTGGAAGCCAGTCTGGTCGACACCGCCAACCTGCTGGCCGAACTCGCGGCACCCGAACTGGCAGGGGGGCGATTGCCGACGGCCAATTCGCCGACGCGGTGCGGCGCTACAGCAAGCGGCCGGTGTCGGCGACCATATTCGGCTTTCCGAAACAAAGTCTCGATTATCGGGTGTACGTCACCGACGCCGCCGGCATCGTCCGCTTCGATTCGGCCGGCAGCGCGCTCGGCGAAAATTACGCGCGCTGGAACGACGTTTATCTGACCTTGCAAGGCCGCTACGGCGCCCGTTCCAGTCAATCGGACCCGGACGATAAGCGCAGTTCGACCATGCATGTGGCGGCGCCGGTGCGCGACGGCGAAAAATTGATCGGTGTCGTTACGGTGGCTTATCCGACCGCGTTGCTGCAACCCATCGTCGAAGCCGGCAAGGCCGCGGTACAGCGCGGTGCGCTGTGGTTGTTCGGCGGCGCGCTGTTGTTCGGCGCGGTGTTCAACTGGCGTTTGACCCGGGCAATCGATTTGTTGGTGGCTTACGCCCGCGCCGTGACCTCCGGCGGCAAGGCCACGCCGCCGAAATTGCATAGCGTGGAATTGGCGACCTTGGCCCAAACCCTGGAAACCATGCGCCGCGAGTTGGAAGGCAAGCAATACGTCGAACGCTACGTGCAAACCCTGACCCACGAAATGAAGAGCCCGCTGGCGGCAATTCGCGGTGCGGCGGAATTGCTGGAAGACCCGTTGCCCGACGCCGAGCGCCGCCGCTTTGCCGGCAACGCCCGCGAGCAGGCGGAACGGCTGGACCAATTGATCGAACGCCTGTTGGGCTTGGCGGCGTTGGAGCAGCGCCAGCAGTTGGCCGAGCCCAAGCTGCTGGATTTGGCCGTGTTGGCGCAAGCCGTCGCCGCCGAAAAAGCCGCGCCGCTGGCGCAGCGGCAGCTCGGCGTCGCTTTCGAGTGTGCCGGCGAGTTGCCGGTGGTAGGTGAGGAATTCCTGTTGCGCCAAGCCTTGTCCAATCTGCTGGATAACGCCATCGCCTTCGCCCCGGCCGGCTCGCTGATCGAAATCGATGGCCGCAGCGAAAACCAGCGCGCGCACTTGTGTATCCGCGACCACGGTCCGGGCATCCCCGACTATGCCTTGCCGCGCCTGTTCGAACGTTTTTACTCGCTGCCGAGGCCGGATACCGGCCGCAAAAGCACCGGTCTGGGCCTGGCCTTCGTCCGCGAAGTGGCCGTGTTGCACGGCGGCGAAATCAAGGTCGGCAACGCCGAGGGCGGTGGTGTAAAGGCGGTTTTGAGTTTCCCCGCGGCTTAGTGCTGCCGGTCCGGAGAATCCTTGAAAATATGTTATCCGCATCACATAATTCGCTATTATTCTCGGCCATTGCCACAGCGTATTCGGCTGGGCCTAACCCTTGCAACCCGGAAAGTCAGACCAGATGAAGCATTCCAAACTGATGTCGCAACCGAGTGGACGCGCGGACGCGCGGTCGATTGCCTTCAACGGTTCGGCGGCTGTTTGCCGCGCCAATGAATCTCCATTATTCAAAAATCCGTATCGATTGGCCGCCGTTGGGCTGTTGGTGGCCGCCACCATCCCGGCTGACGCCGCGTCGCTGGATCAACAGATTCGCGCGCTGCTGGCCAAGGACGGCAACCAACTCGGTTGCGCGCAGTTGGTGGGCAGTTCGCCGCGCCAGACCGGCGGCGGTCAGCAGCCATTGAATTTCGGTCCGCAATTGGCCAGTTTGTGCGGCACCATCCCGGCCGGGAATCCGCCGCCGGTAGGCGGTGCGCCTGGTGGCGGCGCGGCGGGGAGTTCGGCTGCCGGCGCGGCGTTTTCCGCCCTCGGCCAAGCCGATCTCGTCCTGAAAAAACGCCGCGGCCAAGCGGACGCCGGCCAGGATCTAGCCAAGGGCGGTGCTGCCGGGGACGGCGAGATGACCTTGTTACCCGGTGTGAATCTGTTTTTCAACGCCGATTACCGGGCATTGGATCGGCGCCAAACCGAATTGGAGCGGGGATATGTCTCCAACGAGGCCGGCTTCAGCTTGGGTATCGACACCATGCCGACCGACTGGGCCGTGGCCGGGTTGGCCGTCAACTATTCGCGCTGGCACGGCGACCAGTTTAACGGCGGCGGCTTCGACACCGACTCTTACGGGCCGACCTTGTTTGCCTCCTTGTTTCCCTGGCAAGGCTTTTTCGCCGACTTGTCGTTTCAATACCTGCGCAAAGACGGCAGCAACGCCAATCGCCGCGATTACCTGCGCGAAGACAACACCAATTTCGGCGGTGCGATCAGCGGCACGCCCGGTGCCGACCAATTCGAGGGCAATCTGTCTACCGGCTACGACTTGACGCTAGGCGGTTTGACTCTCGGTCCCCGCGCCACAGTCCGCTACCGCCACGCGGCGATGGACGCGTATAGCGAGCAGGGTAGCTCCGGCCTGGAACTGCGCTATCTGGCGGACCGGCTGACCTCGGTGCAATCCAGCGTCGGTGCCCAGGCATCCTACGCGATCAGTACCTCGTGGGGCGTATTGGTGCCGCAGGTCAACGCCGATTGGACCCACGAATACGACAACGGCCAGCGCACGATTTACGTGCAATTCGCGCAAGATTTCCGCGCGCTGCCGACCACGTTCGGTTTCCAAACCGACCGGCCCGACCGGGATTTTTTCCATGTCGGCGGCGGCCTGGTCGCGGTAATGCCCAACGGCTGGCAGGCTTACGCCAATTTCGACGCTTTGCTCGGCCACGCCTATTTCGACAATTACATCGGGACCATCGGCATCCGCCTGGGCTTGTAGCAAAGCGTGACACAGGCCTGGTGCTTTGCTGAAATTCAGTTCCGCTTCGAGCACTATTTCCTTGCCTTATGTGCGGTTAAATCGGTAATCTGCTGCTGGTTTTTCCGTTGGCGCCCGCAACCGGGCGTTCGGAGAGTGGCGGATTTTTCTTGGTAGAGGTGAGCGCACGATGACACAGAAAATTATTGCGGTGGCAGTGAATCAAGACGGTACGATTGCGGCACACGCCGGCCGCGCGGCGAATTGGCGGGTCTACGTCGCTTCCGAGTCCGGGGTGGAACTGGCCTGGACGCTGGATTTGACCGAATTCGGCGGCCTGCACGAATGGCACGTGCGCGGCGACGGCAACCGGCATCCGCTGCATGATGTGGACGTGGCGATCGCAGCGTCGGCCGGCGACGGCGTGATTCGCCGCTTGGCGGAACGCAATACCGAACTGCTCACCACCGGCGAAACCTCGCCGCTGCAAGCGATCGCGGCCTATCTGGCCGGAACGCTCGCCGCCGGTCTGCCGCACGACGAACAGCAATGTCTGAACGGCCATCCCTGACCACCGATACTTAGCATTGCCGGCCTGACGCCGTTCGCGTTGGCTTGAGTAATACACTTACCTTTTGCACTGTTTTATTAATCAAAACAATCAATTGAACGTAGCGTGTATTGTCGATTTGTAATGCACCGGTATAGTGAAAGCGTATTTTCATTACGACCGAATCACGGTCTGGGAGGCCACATGAAAATCGCTAATACCGGAAGTTTCGGTTTGACGATCGCGGCACTGGCTACGGCCGGTTTGGCGGGTATTTTGCCGATCGATTTTGTTGTGCCGGCAGTCTTGTTCGCGTTGTTGGTACGCGGTAGCGTTGCGTTAATTGAAAAGGCGCTCAACGGTGCCGACCAGCCTAAAGAACTGGATCGGCATTGATCGTCAAGCTTTTGTTAGCCTGGCCCTAATTCTTACTGGTATTCCGTTGCTACCCTCCGGGGGACAAAGGCGGGCGGTGTTTAAGGGCCGGGTTAATAGCAATGGTGCGGCAGACTGAAGCAGGCGTTTTCCGGCGAAGAAAAGCCGGTTAAGCCGATTGGTCTTCGATCGCCGTACCGTTCTGGTCGAAGCGCAATACCGCGATTTCGCCGTCCGCATCGGTAATTTCGGCGTCGGCCAAGACGCCGTTCGGGTGGTAGCGGTAACGATGGCGCAGTTCGATATCGCCATAGACCAGTTTTTCCAATAACAGCAGGCGTTGGTCGGCGTCGAAAAAGCCGCGGAAGTAAGTGTTGCGATTTTCCAGATGGCTTTCATCGGGCAGCTCGTTGACCGGTTTCAGCGGTAATTTGACCCCGCTATAGCTGATGAAATAGCGGCAAACACAGTTATCCAATTCCACGTCTCGTTCCTCACAAATCAAAAGTCAAATTTCCGCAAATATTGTGCCGGAATATCCGCCGCCGAATTCTCCGGGTTGCTGCCGATTAATCGCGTATTTGCTGTGGTAAATGCTGCGGCGACGGTAGGCTTTGTCGGATTTGCGACATTCGGGCTTCGCTACCGAAAGCCGGGCGCTCGGCGATACGCGCGGCGGTAACATCGGCGTCGGTGCCGATTTCCGCTGCCACGCCGGATTCAACCGGTGCTGGCGCCGATTTTGCTTGAGCGAAGTTTTAACTTGCTCAGCCTTCATGAAACTGTTTCTCGACTGGTCGTCTTACCGCAACGCCGGCATGGGCGACGCCTACGCCGATATTCCCAAGCACGGCGCCGATTTCGCCAAGGCGGTGGCGGTGTGCATCGGCAGCAAGCAATGCCAGCAGCAGGCCGACAAGGGCGTGATGTGCCCGAGTTTTCGGGTCAGCGGCAATCCGGATTTGTCGCCGGGCGGTCGGGTCAAGCTGTTGAAAGCCGCGCTCAACGCCGATAATCCTGAGGCCTTGTTCGATCCGGCATTGGTTGCCGCGATGGACTTGTGCGTGGCTTGCAAGGGTTGTAAGCGCGAATGCGAAAACGAAGTGGATATGGCGGCGATCAAGGCCGAATTCCTGGCCCAACAAGCCGCCCGCCGCGGCCTGCCGTTGCGGCGCAAATTGTGGGGGCATTTGCCGCGCTTGCTCAAATTCCCGCTGCTGCGGCGTTTGATCGCTTGGCGCAACCGCTCGCCGCTGCTGGCCAAACTGGCCGAAACCGCATTAGGCATTAGCGCCAAGGCCGAATTGCCGCTGCCGGCCGAGCAGCCATTCTATGTGCCGCAACAAACCAGCCTGGCTCTGCACCCGGAATTAAGCGACCGGCAAGTGGTGTTACTGGTCGACACTTTCAATTACTACTTCAATCCGGCCTCGGCCGAGGCAGCGAAAAAGCTGTTAAGCGCGGCTGGTTACCACGTCCACGTCGCGACACCGTCTGCCGAAGACATAGACCGGCGGCCGCTGTGCTGCGGTCGCACTTATTTCTCCAACGGTATGCTCGAACAAGCCCGCTTTGAGGCGCGCCGGATGATGGCCGCGTTAGGCGAGCACATCGATGCCGGCCGCAGCATCGTCGGCCTGGAACCGTCCTGCATTCTGAGCTTACGGGACGAATATCTGAAACTGGATCTGGGCGAATCGGCGCGGAAATTGGCCGAAAAAGTCGTGCTGCTGGAAGAATTCATCGTCCGCGAACAAAGCGCCAAGCGCTGGACTTTGGACTTTCAAGCCATTCCGGACTCATCTCGCGTGTTGCTGCACGGCCATTGCCACCAAAAAGCGGTCGGCTCGATCAAGTCGGTCCGCAAAATTCTGAAGCAAATCCCCGAGTTGTCGTTCGAATTGATCGAAGCGTCCTGCTGCGGTATGGCCGGCAACTTCGGCGTCGAAGCCGAGCATTACGCCGACGCCCAGGCAATGGCCGAACTGGCCTTGTTCCCGGCACTGCGCGCCGAGCCGGACGCGCTGCTGGTCGGCAGCGGTTTTTCCTGTCGCGAACAAATCGTTGGCGGCGGTTTCAGCAAACCGCTGCATTTATCTGAACTACTTTGTCTTGCCTTACCGTCACAGGAGTGATGCATGAAATTATCCATTGAAAAACCGCACTTGCAGCAACTGTTGGCCGCTCACCCGCGTTTGAACGGACTGAGCGAGCAACTGCGCTTCGGCAGCAAGGCACAGGTGTTTTACGACCAACTCAGCAGCGCCGAGATGGCAACCTTGGCCGGCATTTACGCCCAGCAAGGCGAGAGCCTGCAACAGCAGGCCGCGTTGCTGACCGCCTTGCAGCAAGCCTTGAGCGACGACCAGCGCCGCTACGGCCCGGACGATCTGGAAAAACTGCTGCCCGACATCGCCAGCTACTTGCTCGACGGCGCGATTCGCGGCTGGTTGTTTCATGTCGAACACGGCGGTAGGACGCTGGCCTATTTGATCACCCGGGTCGATTACACGCCGCCCGG
The DNA here is from genome assembly GCF_029643245.1 of Methylomonas sp. EFPC3. NCBI lineage: Bacteria > Pseudomonadati > Pseudomonadota > Gammaproteobacteria > Methylococcales > Methylococcaceae > Methylomonas > Methylomonas sp. EFPC3. The sequence goes on along the minus strand of NZ_CP116398.1, from coordinate 1,627,842 downwards.
CGAGGAAGAGGCCGGCCGTATCCTGATCGAATTAAAAGCCAACAGCAAGGGCAAGATCGCGATCGAAACCCTGATCATCCGCGGCAAGGACCTGGACCATAAAACCATCCCGGAAATCTTCGCCGGCAAGGGCTATTTAAAGGAAACCGCCGATTTGATCGCCAGCTACGACGAAGCCGCCGGCCGTTATTTCGACTGGCGCGGCCGTTACGGCGAGCAATTCTCCGGCTGGGGCACCGGCATCTACGCCGAAGATCCGACTGCCAGCCACCGCAGCAACGACTGGACCCGCAAGAATACCGTGGTGCTGTCGTCCGGCGGCGGCGCCTGTCGCCTGGTTAACGACGAAAACATCCTCAGCGACCGGGCGCTGACTTTGGAGGCCTCCGGCGACATTTTCGGCACCTATCTGCGCAAGGCCGGCAAAAGCATGCGCTACGACAGCAAAACCGAGAGCCAGATGGAAAAAGCCAAGGCCGAGGTCGGCAAGGGCTTGTTCACCGAATTGCCGGTACACGGCTACATCCTGCTGTTTCATCTGGAATTGCACCACCACGTTTGGGTCCACGTCGACGACATACAGCCCTACGTCTACCAGCCGGAACTGAAGCAAAAGCTGATTCTGCCGCCCGAACAAACCGATTTGATCGACATCCTCACCGCCGAAATGGACATGCTGATGGACGACATTGTCGAAGGCAAATCCGGCGGCACCACGGTGCTATGCGCCGGACCGGCCGGTGTCGGCAAGACGCTGACTGCCGAGGTCTATTCGGAGATCATCAAAAGGCCGCTGTACCGGGTGCATTCCGGCCAGCTCGGTTTGAACGTCGCCGAAATGGAGAAAACCCTGAAGGAAACCCTGATCCGCGCCCAGCGCTGGGGTGCGGTGATGCTGATCGACGAGGCCGACGTCTATATTAAAAAGCGCGCCGACAATCTGGCCTCCAACGCCGTGGTCGGCGTATTTTTAAGGGTGCTGGAGTACTTCAACGGCCTGCTGTTCCTGACCACCAACCGGGTCGACGATATCGACGAAGCCATCATCTCCCGCTGCATCGCGATGATCCGCTACCACTCGCCCAACAGCGCCGACCGCCGCAAAATCTGGAAAGTGATGACCGAACAGTTCGCGTTGCCGGTCGCGGACGAATTGATCGAACAACTGGTGGACCTGTTCCCCGGCGCCTCCGGCCGCGACATCAAGGGCCTGACCAAACTGGTCGCCAAGTTCTGCCTGCAAAAGCAACTGGCGCCGACGCTGGACGTGTTTATTCGTTGTTCGGTGTTTAGAGGGCTGGAGTTGGTGGATCAGGCGGCTTAATTACGGTTTAGCGTACTCGCCAGCGTTGATAGAGCGTCGTGCCTTTTCGCAGCGGCGCGTTGCGAACCGGTGGCATTCGACATCCGGCTGGCTGCCAGCCCGCTGCTTGAAGCCTTATTGAGTACGCCCTTGGATAGGTTCAGAAGCCATAGGCCATAAAGGCGACCGGGGTAGCCAAGGGACGAGTTACTAATTCAGCTTCTCCAACAGCGCCGGTTTGATTTGATCCAGCCAATCCAGAATCCGCGATTTGGTCATCTCGGGTTGATTGTGGTGGTCCAGAACCAAGCCGACAAATTTGCCGTCCACCACCGAATTGGAATGGGTAAAGTGATAACCGGCCGTGCTCCAGGCGCCGACCACCTCGGCGCCGTAGCCGGCCACGTAGTGGTACAAATGAATCAAGGAACCGGCGAAGCGATCGTAGTATTTTTGCTGATTGCCCAAGCCAAACAAGGCGATACGCTTGCCGGACAGATCGGCTTCGTCCAGCCGGAACAAAAACTCTTCCCAATTGCCTTCTTCGCTACCGGTGGTGCGGCCGGGGATTTCGCCGACCCCGTAGCTGGGCATCCCCAGAATCAAGGCCTTGTAGCTTAACAGCTGGGCGACCGACGCCCGATTCACATTGATCGGTTCGCTGGCGATATCGTCGCCCAGCACGCGATACATGACTTGAGCCATCATCTCGGTCATGCCTTCTTCGGTTCCGTAGAAAATGCCAATTTTGTTCATGGTTTAACCTCGGATTACGGTGTCCATTTAACGAAGCAAAATGTAAACCACTCGCTGTTTTGGAACGGCGGCGATGCGGGCCGGGCGCGGGAAAGCTTTCCGGATACCGGCAAGCGTTGAAATTCGGCCGGTTTTGTCAATGCCGATTCGCTGCCGGCTTAAAAAGCAGCCGAGTGATCTGGGCCTTGCGGGCTGCCGCTTGGTGATTTTGCCGACAATCCGGCCGACAGAGGGATGAGTTTGCGACAAAGGGCTTGGTCCAGCGTTAAGCGTTTGAGTGGGGGTGGCGCATAAACGCTTGCCCTGATCTTTTCGCCCCCAGTTTGGGAATAGGCTAACCGGGCCGACCACATTGACGTCCTGTTACATCGCGATGATTCGCTACCTCACACGGAACGGCACCGACGGTCGCAAAATATGGAAAGTGATGACCGAACAATTCGTACTGCCGGTGGCGGACGAATTGATCGAGCAATTGGTGGATGTGTTTATCCGCCGCTCAGTGCTTAGAGGACTGGAGTTGGTGGACCGGGCGGCGTGAAACGCTAAAGCGAGTCGATCCCGATCCGGACCCTCTGGTTCCCAAGCTCCAGCTTGGGAGCCCACCGCCCGGAAGCTCCAGCCTCCCGACCCAATCACCAGTCCCGAACCACCTCTATCAAACCTTCCAACCCAGCATAATTTCGCGCGCTGGAATAGCGCCAATGCTCCGGCAAATCCACATAACCCCGCTCCACCGGATTGCGGTGAATGTAATCCAGCTTCTGCCGCATCACTGCCTCGCTTGAGATCAACTGCGGATGACTACCTTCCTCCCAGACCTGATACTCGCTTTCGATCTTATGCGGCCGCTTCAGCAACGCCAATAGCTCCAACATCCGACCCGAGCTGCTTTGCTGCAGATAGGCAATGATTTGCTTGGCGGTATAAGCCTTAAACCGCTGCATATCCCGGCTCAAATCCGGCGACGCGGCAATCAGGTGCAAGTGGTTTTCCAGGATCACATAACCCTTTAGTTTAACGCCGCTGTCGCGCTGCAAAAAAGCCAGGAATCCAGCACGATATTCACCGTCGCCGGGCGGGTGAACAGCGGCAGCCACTGATTGGTCGTCGCGGTCAGGAAGTGGGGCTGGGGTTTTGCAGGACGCGGTGGCGGCTGCGGGTCATGGGCTATGGGAGTTATTCATGGAACAGAAACTGAGGCTTTGGAACCAGCAAAATACAAATCAGCTTATAGTATGTGCCGACGTAAGGAGGCGCATCTGTCGCGAACGATGCGCTTCACGTTGTTCAGCACATATATGGACTCCTCCCCAATTGCAAGCCAAGTGTTATCAAAATTGATGTTTCCAACAGAGATCAAGATTGCAGCCATATATTCGGTCTCTTGATGAAGGTACTTGATAGGCCTTCGGACCCTGATGAATCTATCCGCGCGCTTTTTCCACTATCATCCTAACGGTTTCTTAAGAACCTATGCGCGGAACGGGATTTAAAAGCACCGGTCTGACCTGTTGAATGTCATCACTTTTGAGTTACTTGCCTCCGCAATCTGTTGAACTCTGTTTGTCTTGCCCTACACCGGATTGAGGGTTATCCACGCTTTGCCCGACGCCGGAGCCCTTCCCTCGCGTGGAGGCGTTGGGCAAAGGGTGGATAACCCGGCATCGAACGGTGGTTATGCCCCCGCTCGGTATGCTTTGCCCTGCGTCGCCATCGCCCAGAGTATCCGGGCATTCTTGTTGGCCAGCGCCACGGCGGCTTTGTTGAAGCCTCGTCGTTCGATCAGACCTTGCAGCCAGCGACTCAGCGGATCGGTCTTGCCGCTGCACACTTTTAGCACTGATCGCGCACCGTGGATCAACAAGGTGCGCAAGTAGCGGTTGCCGCGTTTGCTAATCCCCAGTAATACCTGTTTGTCGCCACTACTGTGTTGTCTGGGCACCACGCCCAGACTGGCGGCGTAATCACGTGCTCGGGTATAGCCCTTGCCGTCGCCAATGTCCGAAGCCAGGATGGTGGCGGTGATCGGCCCAACACCCGGCACGTCCCGAAATCGTTTACTCAGCGCATTTTGCTCGCATAAGCGGCTGATACGTTGCTCGTGGGCCTTAATGTCAGCGTCGATGGCTACCAGACGCTGATACTGTTCGGCAAACAATTCGCGGCCCGTGGACGTCAGTGCATTGTCGGCGTCTTCCAGAATCAGCGGTAAGGCTTTGCGCACGCTGTTAAGGCCTGTTGCCAGCACGATGCCGCGCTCGGCCAGAAAACCGCGCATCTGGTTGGCCAGCGCCGTGCGCTCGGCTACCCGTTCTTGGCGCAAGCGGTGAAGCATCTGCATATCTTGTTGAGCATCGTCTTTCACCGCTACCTTACGTTTGTTGGGCCGGGTGACCGCCGTGAAAATGGCTTCGGCATCGTTAAAGTCGTTCTTGTTGCCGACTACAAAAGCCTTCACAAACTTGGCATTCAGCAGCACGACTTCATGACCGAGTTTGGTCAGCTCCCGCGCCCAGTAGTGAGCGCCGCCACAAGCTTCTAGGCCAATCAGACTAACCGGCAAGTTGGCGAAATAGCTCAGCATCTCTGCCCGTCTCAGTTTCTTTTTCACCGGCCTGTCGTTCGCCGCCTGGCTGTACAGATGAAAAATGCTTTTTGCCGTATCCAGACCCACCACGTTACTATTCATTTCGCACTCCTCGTCGCTCCGTTTAAATTCTCTGGCGCAGTATGACACGGCGTGGGGTGGGGAGGAGTCCATGCCATCATCCTACGGTCCTGTCACCGGTCAGGGTAAACAGCGGCAGTCATGGGTGATCGTCGCGGTCAGGATATGTGGGTAAGGGCGTTAGGACTCCATAGCGGGTTGTGGGACCGGGTATGAAAGTTGGAGAGATTCCCAGAGTCGGGATTTCCAAGCTCCGGTTTGGGAGCCGACCCAGTCGACAGCTCCGAGCCATATTCGTGCGAGCAGAAATATCCGCGCCCAAACTGCAGAATTTAAGAGCTTAAGCGATAAGGTAGGGCAGTTTTTCCGTATATCCACTTAACATGGAATAGACAAGGCCATTATTCTTTAACAAGCTGTCGACCGTTGTTTGGCTCACTTGGAAATGGTCGGCGGCTTCTTCAATTGCTGTTTCCGAATAATCGCCTTCCAAGAAGCCTTTCAGCGCATCGATCGGACAAAGAAATTCAGCGGCGAATGCGCGTTGATATTTTTGTCTTGCCGTGGATAAATCAGTGCTTGTTAGCCAATGGTGGTTGGCACTGCTTGTCAACACAAAATCGCCCAATAGGCGTGCCAATTCAAAGCGTTTTGCCTGAGGATGTTTTTTTCGTGGCACAAACTTGAAGTGCTCACCGTTTGCAGGTATCGCAATAGTGGCACTGCTACGCGCAAGAGGCACCCAACTCTCAACGTTATCTTCCGACAGGCCTAGCAAGCCGTAAAGCTGTTTGTTGTCGATGGCGCCTTCTTCGTTACTTAAACATTGGCGCAATTCCTTTGCCGCTGCTACAGCTCGTTGCCACGGCAAACCGGTTGCGGATTTAGATTTGGTTAACTGCGGCATGTCCGGCTTTCCGGTTAAACCTTTACCATCGATCAAGTCGTCAATGGCTTTCAGAGGTTCGTCGCTGGCTGTTCTGCCATATACCGGAGCCAATTCGGTTAGCGCTTCGGCCCCCATGCGTTGTTCGAGCTTTTGAGCCTTGGCCATTAATCTTTCCGGGCATTCGTCCGGATCGTAGCCTAATTCGGCTTCCAGCTTTCGGTAGTCGGCAATTTGATGGTCGGCCGTTTCTTCCTGAATTAATTGCCATAGCTTATATAAGTCGCTGTGTTTGCAGTCGACGGCTTCCAGGTGGGTTATTACGGATTCGACAAACCTGGTTACGCTACGCTGAAATTCGGCCAATTTGACGGATGCATGACCATCCAACCCGTTCAAATATTTGACAGACTGAGCGATAGTGGCGCTGGATGATTCCGCCCAAATTTGCATGACCTCGCAGTCGGATGCGAACACGACTTTCGGCCATACGAAGCTGTGGTTGGCGGCACCGATTTCGTGCGCCATTCGCCAATCTACAGCAGGCGGTTTTCCATGGGCAGGTAAAGGCTCGAAATTGAGCCGCCACCATGACGAGGCCAACCACATTGCCAAAGGGTAAGCAGATACTAAAACTGAATCGCGTACCGATTTGGCCCAAATGTCATCGTTTCGGGTTAGGTTGACATTGCCGACATGCAACGCCAATTCGGCCATAGTATTGGCGAGTTCCGGAACATCATGTCCGGCAGCAGCCCATTCGAGGTCAAATTTAAGCTCGGCCATGAGAAAGCTTCCAGCGTTTAATTACTTCGCTTGCCAGAGGATCCGATTCCGGCATGGGGTAGCCGTGATAGGTGCCTTGTTCTTTGTTATCGAGTTGCGCTTCCAATGCTTCGCCCTTTTCTGTAACTGACCAGATATTTTGCGGCCAATCGCCGTTATAACGTTCGCTGACCAATCCGTTTCGCAAACCAGATTCCAGCAACGATTGCGCTATACGTTTGGAAAAAATATTGACGGCATCACACAGAGATTTCCCCGGACGCGCTCCGCTAGGCGGTGTAAGTCCAAAGTCACCGGGGTTTTGTTTATGTTCCGGATTGCCGACGTACTTGACTTGTTTTGCAAGCTCTTCGCATTGTTGGCGTTCGGGATCCGTTAGCTCTTTGATTACGCGCTTGTTGTTGAACTGCTGGAATCTTCTTTTCATTTTATGCAGTTAACTTGATTTCTGAAATCGAACGTTTACTTCTACTAGAAAGATATTTGAATGGAATATACCAAACCTCAGGTGTAGTTAAAAACTTTTGTTCGCAAGGCTTTAGCTCTTTCGCTCTCGCTAACCCAGTAACATTATCTTGTAATGTTTTGCCCTCCAATCCACAACTAGAATGGAAGCAGGAGCTGTCAAGACCGTGGTTCCCAAGCCGGAGCTTGGGAACCAGAAGCCGGATCGACCAGCAGGGCTATGGCTCAATCCGAGTCTTCATCCACCCCCAACGCCCGCATCTCCAAGCCTTCGATCTCCTGCAAGGACTTGCCGGCGATGCCTTGCAAATCGCCGTACATGCCGACCGTGGCGTTCATGACCCGCTCGATTTGCGCTTCGCGTTTGGCCCATTGCTTGAGGATGGCTTTGCGTTCCTTGTCCAGGTCTTCCTGCATGGTCGAGAAGGCTTCGACGATGGCTTCGACCCGTTGCCGAAAACGCGGGCCGGTCAGATATTGGTAAACCATCTCGGTTTTGCCGTGCTGGCCTTCGGCGGCGAGGCGGGCCAGGCCGATTTCCAACAGGGTATGGCGAAGTATGGTCGCGACCGGCAACGCGGCGCGCGGGCCGGTGACCCAGACGCCGTCGATGACGTCGAAGGTTTCCACGTCTTTGGGCAGGGTCTGGCTGACGATTACCGCCAGTTCGGCCTTGGCGGTGCGCTGGTCTTCGCGCAGTTTCACCAGCCAGCCGTCGCTCCAGTTTTTGGTGCGTTTGGATTCCCACAAGATGCTGCCGGCCGGGGTGCCCGAAGGGCCGGCGACGCGCTGTAACACGTCGCCGCCGAATTCGCCTTTGGCGACCGGTTCGATGCTGTCGAACGGGAACTTGGCACGCAACAGGTTTTCCAGCTCCAGCTCTTGGACTTCGCCTTGCAGTTGCTGCGAGCCTTGTTCGGCTTTTTGTTTGAGTTCCTCGATTTTTTGCTGCATCGCGGCGATGGTCTGGTCTTTTTCCAGCACTCGCAGTTTCAATCCTTCCTCGGCTTCGCGTTTGGCCTGATCGCGGACTTGGCTCAGGTTGTCCTGCACCCGTTTTTCGACGGTCAGTTCCAGTTCGCGTTTGGCGTCATCGAGTTCGCGTTGCTTTTTAATCAGTTCGGCCTGGGCTTGTTGGGCTTCGGCCAGTTTGGCGTCGCGGACTTTCAATACTTCGGTCAGGTCGGCCAGTTCGCGGTTTTTATGCTCCAGCTCGGCGGCGGCGGCCAGTTTGGCCTTGCGGCTTTCTTCTTCGATGACGCGTTGGCGTTCGGTTTGTAGCTGTTTCTCGACTTGTTGTTTGACCTGATTTTCCAGTTCGCGTTGGGCGTCCTGTAATTGCTGTTGCTGCTGTTTCAGGCCTTGCTCGCGCTGGGCGATGTCGGCGTCTTTTTGTTTGATCTGTTCCTCGAACTGTTTGCGTGTCGCGGCGATCAGCGGCGCGGCCAGTGATTCGGTCAGCGGCACGGCGGTGCTGCAATTGGGGCAGGTGATGGTAGCTTCGGTCATGGGCGATTTTGCGGTTTGGCGGAGGGGGCATGATAAAGCCGAATCGGCGCTGCGTCTAACGCCGAAGCTTGCGATGCGGAGCGCCGCGGCGGGTTAGATCGTTCTAATTACGTTGAGTAATCGGCCCGATGCCTGGCGCATGCTGCCAAGCCGTTTCTTATATTGGCCGAACATTTCACAGCAGCAGTGAATAAATCGGCGTCGATGTTGTGTGGCAAAGCCGACAATGTGAGGTATGACATTGGAGTTGTGACTGATTTTAAAAGGGTTTTTATTGGCATAAGGCTTGCTGTCGGCTACTGAGGGCAGCCTGCAACCCTTCGATTGTCCGGCAGTAGGTTTGCTGCAACGGTATTCAAGCCAGCGAAGGGCTGAATTTTAATCGGCGACCCGTTTAATCCCAGCCTTAAATTTTGGAGCAGCCCATGCCAGCGACTTTCGAACTGAAAACCAACGACGACAACCAGTATTTCTTTCATTTTTTGAACGGTAAAGGCGAGCTGATTTTGATGAGCGCCGATTACGGCAACAAGGACGAAGCGCTAAAGGCAATTAAGGAAGTCCGGACCGGCTCGCTGATGAGCCAGCAGATCGCCGCCGGCAAGGTGCCCGAGGGCGATACCTTCTTCGTCATCAAAGATACCAAGGGTGACATCATCGTCAAAAGCGTTTTATACAGCTCGGCCATGGTGTTCGATAACGCGCTGCACACCGTCAAAGACAACGCCTGCGTTGCCGAAATCGTCGATTTGACCGCCTGACGCGCCAGGGCGCGGCATGCATCGGCTTTATTCAGATAGCGGAATCGGGTAACGGCACTATGGCAATCGAACTTAAATTAACCAAGGAACTGGCCACGGTTTGCGTCACGGCAAGCGAGTTGGCTGCAATTGAAACGCTGATCAAGGGCGAATTGGCCAAACCCGCCTTCGTCGAGCAACTCGACAAAATAGGCAATGCGATACGCGATTGCTTCGCCGAAACGGCTGCCGTTTTAGCGCCTTGGCTGGAAATAGACAACGAGACCGAGTTTTGCAATCGGTACGATGCTGCCTATGCCGATTACAAAGCCAGCTACCTCGGCATCACCAATCGGCCGCGGCTGACGTCCGAGCGGGCGTACGTGGACTATATGCTGCTGCGGGAATTCAAGGAAACTCAAACCGCATACCCGTTGTTGAAGACGACTTTCGCCCGGTTGGACGAGTTTATCGACAAATGGATCACCAACGACGCCTGGCTGGCGATGACGATCGAGAATTTCGTCAAAATGCTGTACCGGTTTCTGACTGAAATCGCCGAGCTGAAACAGAAAGACCCGACCGATGCTTTTACGCTTTACCGAGCGTTGATGATCGCTTTACACCCGTATTACGCCATGCTGCAAAATTACCGGAAAGTGGTCGAAGAACCGGTTTGAGCAGGATCAAAGCGGAGGGTCATCGACGGGCGTCAGGCTGACCTTGGACTCAATGAGTAGGGTTTCTCGACGTAAACGAACAATAAAGCCGATGGCACTAATGTCAGGCAAAACGCTGCCGGCAGAAATACCCAAAATAAAAAGGCGTGATCGTTGATCGGCGGATAGGTATGCGTGGCAATCAGGAATATGAATTTTAGCGCCAGTCCGTGCATGAGATAGTATGAATAACTCATATTGCCCAGCCAGCGAATAGGGTCCAAAGAAAACAACCTTGCGCTGAAATTAGGCGGGCTGAAACATTCCAAGCAAAAAATATAAAAAAGAACGAATAGAATCGGGTAGCGCCAATAGTCGTCGATATTTAGTTTTTGCAAGATCGCAACGGAGCCGAGCGCCATAATCAGTGCTGGCAGGCCCAGGTATAGCGGCTTTCGCAGCGGATAGTGGCTCACCGTTTCGTAAAGCAGTATCCCGGAAATAAACATCAGCAGACGTATATGCCTGGGATAATGGCTGAAGTAAACGAACATTAAAACGCTGACGAACAAAAATAACAGGACCCGAAACTTGTGGGGCCAAGATCTGAGATTGAAGCAAAAAATAACTAAAGGCGTGATTAAATAATAAAAAAATTCGTAACTTAAGGACCAGGCAACGGTTATTATGGGTTGGATGTTGAACAGACCGGGCAACAATAAGTAGTTTTTAATAACGTAAATCGTACCGTGGACCGGGCTGGACGGTATTTTGGATTCGTTTGGAAAAACGATCGACAGCGCTAGATAAATAATAAATACTGCGGTAAACGTTGGGTAAATTCTCTGAATTCTCCGCCTGACATAGTTTAAAAAAGGCTTTCTTTTTTTAATCAGCATTCCGTAAATCAGGAAACCGCTCAACACGAAAAATAAGTCGACGCCGATATTGCCTACGCTTTGTAAATAGGCTGCAACCGCGTAAGTGAAACTGCCGGGATTGATCCAGGGTTTTGCCAGCGTCGTGTAATGCACGACAAAAACCAAAAATACCGCAAAGCCGCGAATGCCTTCCATTGAAACGATCGTATTATGGTCGGCGTGGGTAATCTGGAACGGGTTATTGGGCCACTTCATCAGTTCGGTATTAATTGCGACTAGGTTTTCTAAAGATCAGGTCCGCCTATTGTTTGGCTTTATGGGCTAACAGGTTGGTGAAAAACCATATTTGAGACGCTAATTTTGCTCAATCGAACCAGCATTTAGTAGGAAATCGGCTTCATCGCCACTAAATATAGAGTCATTCAAAGCCAAAAAAGAGTTTTTCACCAACCTGCTAAAGCCTGCGGCGCTACCGCGCCGAGCCTGACCAAATCCAATTCATCGGATGCTTCTGACTATAGCAGAAGGGCAGGGGGACGAGAATGCTGTAGCCAAAGGCAGTGCGTCGGCTAGTATTCGGCAAACCCTGGCAGCTTGCCGGGAGTGATCGATTCGTCAGGCCGAACCGCTGTTATCGGGAATTCGCACGGAGAGTCTCCGGTTTCCGCAGGAAAGCGGTGGCTGCGGGGAGGCTCGGGCCGGCAGGCATGCCGGCCTGCTGTTGCGGGTTTTCGAGCCTGCTTAGATTTGTTTGACGTTGATATTCAAGGTTTGGATCCGGTAAGCGATTTGCCGCGGCGTCATGTCCAGCAAGCGGGCCGCCTTGGCTTGTACCCAGCCGCTTTGCTCCAGCGCGGCAATCACCCGTTCCCGCTCGTCCATGCTCTCGTCGTGCAGATCGATATGCTTGATCGATTGCGGCGTGCGGCTGATGCCGATTTCGTTTTCCAGACCGGTGCTGGCAATCACGTCGCGGTCGATAGTGCCGTCGGCGCTCATGATCGCGGCGCGTTCCAGCCGGTTTTCCAGTTCGCGGACGTTGCCGGGCCAGTCGTGTTTCATCAGGATGCGGATTGCACTTTCCTTGATTTCCAGGGGCCGGCCGCCCTGTTGTTTGGAGATCCGGTTCAATAAAAAGGCCGACAGTTCCGGGATGTCCTCGATCCGCTCCCGCAACGGCGGCATGTTGATCGGCATGACGTTGAGCCGGTAATACAAGTCCTCGCGGAAATTACCGTCGGCCACTTCCTGCTCCAGATTGCGATTGGTCGCGGCGATGATGCGGACGTTGACTTTCAGCGTGCGCACGCCGCCGACCCGTTCGAACTCGCCTTCCTGCAGTACTCGCAGCAACTTGGCCTGGAACGACGCCGAGATCTCGCCGATTTCGTCCAGGAACAGCGTGCCGCCGTCGGCCAACTCGAAGCGGCCTTTGCGTTGGCCGATCGCGCCGCTGAAGGCGCCTTTTTCATGGCCGAACAATTCCGATTCCAGCAAGGTGTCCGGCAGCGCGGCGCAGTTCAGCTTCAGAAACGGGCCGTTGGCGCAGGCCGAATTGAAATGGATCGAGCTGGCGACCACTTCCTTACCGGTGCCGGATTCGCCGCGGATCAGCACTGTGGTATGCCATTTCGCCACCTGACGAATGATGTCGAACACCTTCAACATCGGTTCGGAGTGGCCGATGATGTTTTCGAAGCGATAGTTTTTGACCAGGGTCTGCTTCAGATAATCGCGTTCATTCAACAGCTCGTTTTGTTTGCGTTCCATCACCCGCAGCATGTTGACGCTATGCGCGATCAGGTTGGCGACCATTTCCATGAAGCGGGCACGTTCGCCCAGAAACGTGGCGTCGCAGGGTTGGGCGGCCAGAATCCCGACCACTTCACCTTGTTCCACCGCCAGCGGCGAGCCGATGAAGGGTAGGTCCGGATCGTAAAGCCCCAAGCGGCTCAGGAACCGCGGTTCGTCGGCGATGCGTTCGACTACAATCGTGCTGCCTTCATCCAAAATCGCCCCGACCAGGCCTTCGCCGGGCTGGTAACGTACCGAGCGGTCGATGCCTTCGCCGTATATCTCGCAGATGCCCATGCTGTCGTCTTCGATGTCGCGCAGGGTGATCATGCCGAAGCGCAAGCCGCTACGTTTGTGCAAAATCTCCAGAATGCCTTTGAGTTTGCTGCGTAACTCGTGGGTGCTGTTCAGCAACTGGCTGACCATGTAGAGCGTATCCAGCTCCGATTCGACCAGTAATAATCGTTCAGTCATGGATGCTCACCATGGCGGAATTTTTTTGACAGGGAAAGCCGAGTTTGAAACTGCAGCCGTTTTGGTAATCGGGATCGATTTCGATCATACCGCTGTGCTGATTGACGATTTCCTTGACCATCACCAGACCCATGCCGGCCTGTGCGCTCTTCAGGTTTTGCGAGGTGGTGAAAAACGGCTCGAACACCTTGCTGCGCTGGTTGGCCGGAATCCCCGGCCCGCTGTCGGAAATAGTGACGTTGACCCAGTCGCGGTCGGTCGCCGTCGTGATTTTGATCAGCCGTTCGCGGCTACCGGCGCGGTTCATCGCATCCACTGCGTTATCGATCAGTTGTTTGAACAGCATGCGCAATTTGTTTTCGGAGCCGAGAACATTGGGCAATACCGGATTCGGCAGCCAGTCGACCACGACGCCGTTGGCCAGGAATTTATTGCTGTGTAACAGCATGACTTCGTGCAGCAGTTGGTTCAGATTGACCGGTACCACCGCCGCTTCCGGGATTTCCGGCACGCAACGTTGCAGCGTTTCCAGGGTTTCTTCACCCATTTTTTGCACTTGGCCGAGTAATTCGCGTAACGGGCCGTTGCTGGCGTCGTTACGTTGGCCCATGATTTGAATCGCTGCATTGATTTGATTCAAGGGCTGGCGAATTTGGTGCATCGCGCCCAGCAAGGTCTCGCGTATGCTGCGGATATGTTCCTCTTCGGCAAGCAAAGTCCGTAACGACTGAATCTGTAACTTTTCTTGTTGCCGGCGCAAGGTGGTGATGTCGTTGAGCGTCAACAACAAATAATCCTTGGACTGGCGGGCAAAAAAACTGTCGGCGCAGACGTCGTTTTCGATGAACCAGTTGCCGGAGCAGGAAAACCAGCGAGCCCCGCGCAAGCCGCTGCCTTCGATCCGGATTTCCCGGTTGGCGAAACCTTGGTGGCGGTTGATGTCGGCGCTCCACAAGTCGCCCATTTCTTGCTCCAACGCATCCAGAAAAAACAGGGCCGGCTCGTCTTTGTCCAATTCGCTGATCAGCATCTTGTACATTTGGTTGTCCAGCACTACGCGTTTGTCGCTGTCCAGCACCGCCATCGCTACCGGCGAAGCGTTCAATACCGATTCAATCAGTTGCTTCTGGTTGTTGACCTGTTGTTCGGCGTAGTGGGCTTGGGTCACGTCGCGGTGCATGCCGATGTAATGGCTGATCGCTCCTCTTTCGTCCAGCATCGGCGCGATGGTCAAATCGGCCAGATAACGTTGTCCCATCTTTTGCCGGTTGACTAATTGCCCATGCCAGACCTGTTTACGGGATATGGTGTGCCACAAGTCGTAATAGATTTGTCTGGGGGTGGACTTGTCGGACAGTTGCGATTCGTTTTTACCGAGAATTTCCGCCGCGTTGTAGCCGGTCACTTCGGTGAATGCGTCGTTGATATAAAGAATGTTGGCTTTCTTGTCGGTAATCGAAATCGCCACCGGCGCCTGCTCGACGGCCTTAACGAACAACGAAAACGGCAGCGTTTTGCTCGGCGTTTTGGCAACGGCTACTGCCGGACTGCTTCCGGGCGCGGCCGTTAGCAGTTCGGCGGTTTCGCTATCGATCTGGCTTTGCAGAAAGTCTGGAGTCGATTTGCTCATGCGCATAGATCTCGTCTGATTGATGAAGTCCACAAAACACATGCAATTTGGGCGCCAAATACGAATTTGCCTGCCTACGCTCGATAAATCCTGACGATTTGTGCGGTTTGCGACAATTTTAAACCCGGTTGTTTTGCCTCTGTGTTTTTTGACACAGAAATTTGTGGGGCCGATTTTGCGGTTTTTGCACTAAAACGGTGAGCTGACGGGCCTTTGCAGCGTTGGCACAATTGATGCTGATTACATTGCAAAACACCAGGTTTAAGGCGATGAGCGAATACTTACTTCTGATATTGGGTACGGCGTTGGTCAATAACGTCGTGCTGGTCAAGTTTCTCGGATTATGCCCGTTCATGGGCGTGTCCAATAAGCTCGACACGGCACTGGGTATGGGTTTGGCAACCACCTTCGTGTTGACGCTGGCATCCGCCGCCAGCTGGGTGTTGGAACACCGCTTGCTGATACCGTTCGATATCGGCTTTTTGCGAGTGCTGGGATTTATATTGGTGATCGCCGCCGTGGTGCAATTTACCGAAATGGTGATTCACAAGACCAGCCCGGTCATGTACCAGGTGCTGGGGATTTTCTTACCGCTGATTACGACGAATTGCGCGGTGCTGGGTGTGGCCTTGCTCAACATCCAGGAGAAATACGATTTCGTGCAAAGCCTGCTGTTCGGCTTTGGCTCGGCAATGGGTTTTACCCTGGTGATGGTGCTCTTCGCCGGTCTGCGTGAACGCTTGGCGCTCATGGCGGTACCGGCGCTTTTTTCGGGGACGCCTATCGCTTTTATTACCGCCGGCATTTTATCGCTGGCATTTATGGGGTTTGCGGGTCTTTATACTAAATAAGAGGCGCATTATGTACGTACTGTCCGCCATCGTTGTTCTGACTGCACTGGGACTGTTACTAGGGCTGGCGCTGGGGATTGCCGGAAAGTATTTGAAAGTAGAGGCCGATCCGCTGATCGAAAAAGTGGAGGCGTTGATGCCCGGTTCGCAATGCGGACAGTGCGGTTATCCGGGCTGCCGGCCTGCGGCTGAAGCGGTGGTATCGGGCGCGGCGCCGGTGACTTTGTGCCCGCCGGGGGGAACGTCGCTGGTGGAGCAACTGGCCAAGTTGCTGGGCGTGGAAGTCGATTTGAGCCAGACTCAGGACCAGGAGCCGATGGTGGCCCGGGTGAGCGAGGAAACCTGCACCGGCTGCACCCGCTGCTTCAAAGTCTGCCCGACCGATGCGATCGTCGGCGCGCCGAAACAAATCCATGCCGTGGTTGCCGATGCCTGTATCGGTTGCAAAAAATGCGTCGAAGTCTGCCCAACCGAATGTTTGCAAATGTATCCGATCGAAGTGACCCTGCGCAATTGGCGCTGGCCTAAACCGCTGGCGGCCTGACGGAGAAGCCTATGCTCGCATTGTTCGAAAATCCCCGTTTGCGCGGCGGTATTCACGCCGAAGAACACAAAACCGAGACCTCGGCGCTGCCGATTGCGACCGATTTTCCGTTGCCGAAGAAACTGTATATTCCGGTGCAGCAGCATGTGGGCAAGCCGGCCGAGCCGTTGGTCATGGTCGGTGAAAAAGTCTTGAAAGGCCAATTGCTGGCGTACAGCCAAGGTACCATCTCGGCGCCGGTACATGCGCCAACCTCCGGCACCATTGTCGATGTCAAAGACTTTCCGGCGCCGCACCCGTCGGCCTTGCCGATCCGCACCGTCGTGTTGGAAAGCGACGGCCTCGAACAATGGGCGGAGTTGAACGTCGCAGAAGACCCGTTTCAGCTCGATCCGGAAGAAATCTGCCTGCGGGTCGGTGCGGCCGGCGTGGTCGGTCTGGGCGGCGCGGTATTCCCGTCGGCGGTGAAATTGAGTCTGGGCCGGAAGAACAAAATCCATACGCTACTGATCAACGCCGGCGAATGCGAACCCTATCTGACTTGCGACGACCGCTTGATGCAGGAACGGGCGGCGGAAATAGTGGCCGGCATCCGGCTGATGTTGCGCGGGATGGATGCGCCCAAAGCCTTGGTCGGGATCGAAGACAACAAGCCGGAAGCCTTTGCGGCGATGCGCGAGGCCAGCCGCGACTTCGCCAATATCGTCGTCTCGCAAGTGCCTACCCGCTATCCGATGGGCTGGGATCGGCAAATGCTGCGCTACCTGACCGGCCAGGAGATTCCTGCCGACGGCCGCGCCACCGACATCGGCGTCGTAGTGCATAACGTTGCCACCGCGTACGCGGTTTATAAAGCCGTTTGTTTGGGCCAGCCCTTGATTAGCCGGGTGGTGACGGTGTCCGGCGCGGCGGTCGCGCAGCCGCAGAATGTCGAAGTGCCGATCGGTACCCTGATGTCGGAAGTATTGGCCTATTGCGGCCTGGACAAAGCCAAAATGGCGCGGCTGGTCATGGGCGGGCCGATGATGGGCGACGCATTGCCGATTGCTGAGGTGCCGGTGGTCAAGGCCTGCAACGGAATTCTGGCATTGTCGCAAGCCGATATCGAAGAGCCGGAAGTGCAGCCTTGCATTCGGTGCTCGAGTTGCGTGACGGCCTGTCCGGTCGGTTTGTTGCCGTTGGAGATGGCCAGCCGGATCAAGGTTAACCAACTCGATGCGGCGGTGGATTTGGGGCTGAAGGATTGCATCAGTTGCGGTAGTTGTTCTTACGTTTGTCCCTCTAACATTCCGTTGGTGCACTACTTCAAGTTTGCGTCCGGCGAACTGGTCAAGCGCCAACAAGCCGAGCATAAAGCCGAGCAAACCAAGCGTTTGATCGAAGACCGCAACAACCGGATGGAACGCATTCGCTTGGAAGCCGAAGCCGAAGCCGAGCGCGCCGCCGAAGCCCGTGCCGCCAGATTGGCCGCCCAGCAGCAGGCGCAGCAAGCTAAAGCCGAAGGTACCGAAAAAACCGCGCCGGGCGTCGCCGCCGAGGAGACCGCATGAGCAGCAAACCGATCAGCGGGCCGCACGTTGCGGCGACCCGCCGCGTAGACCAGATCATGTGGCTGGTGATTAAAGCCATGGCGCCGGCAATCGCCTGCGGCATATTTCTGTTCGGTTGGCCGGCCCTTTACTTGCTGGCAACGACCGTAGCCGCGGCACTGTTATTCGAAGCGTTCAGTTTGAAACTGAAGGGCGTTGCCGCCATGCCGTTTTTGCGCGACGGTTCTGCCATCGTCACCGGTTTGCTGGTGGCCATGACCTTGCCGCCCTGGGCGCCTTGGTGGATAGGCGTGGTCGGTGCGGCCATCGCGATCGTGCTGGGTAAGCACGTCTACGGCGGCTTGGGCCAAAATCTGTTCAACCCGGCCATGCTGGCGCGGGTGGCCTTACTGATTTCGTTTCCGATCGAGATGACGACCTGGGCCAACGTGTCGCCGTTGTTCGCGGGTCCGGGGATGATCGATAGTTTGGGTATTACCTTCGGCGGCTTGCAAAATGCCGATGCCGTGACCGGCGCCACCACCTTGGGTTACGTCAAAACCGAATTCTCCCAAGGTCGCTTGCTTCCCGGCAGTTTGTTGGATTATTCCGGTTTTCTGGCCTTCATCGGCTGGGAGCGGGGTAGCCTGGGCGAAACGTCGTCGCTGCTACTTTTGGCAGGCGGCATCTGGCTGATGCGGCAGGGCGTAATCAAATGGCATATTCCGGTATCGCTGTTGCTCAGCATTTTTCTGTTGTCGAGTCTGTTTCATTTACTGGATAGCCAGCACTATCTGGGGCCCTGGGTGCATTTGAATTCCGGTGCGGTGATGTTAGTGGCGTTTTTTATCGCCACCGACTACGTCACGTCACCGAATACGCCGGTGGGCCAAATTATTTTCGGTGCCGGTTGCGGCATGTTGATTTACGTGATCCGCACCTGGGGTGGCTATCCGGAAGGTACCGGCTTTGCAATCTTGTTGATGAACGCCGTGACGCCGTTGATCGACCATTACATCCGTCCGCGGATCTACGGCCGTTACCGTAACGGCAAACCGCTCGATATTTCCAACTCCTGAGGCCGGCCATGAGTTCCGAACCCGCAAAACCTCAAACCGGGCTCAAAGCCGGCGAATTTTTAGAATCGGCGCGGCAACGTTGGGCTTGGTTCAGGCAAAAACTGGCGGTTTGGCTGGAACCCGATAATTTGCAGCAATTAAGGCCGCAAGTTAAATTTCAGGCCGGCGTGTTGGCCGGGTTTGCGCTGTTGGCTGCGATTCTGTTGGGCGTTGCCGACCTGGCGACCCGCGGCGTGATCGAATTGCGCTTGCGCGAAGATTTGCAGGCCAATCTGGCCCAGGTAGTGCCGGCCGAATTTCACGATAACGATCTGCTGCAGGACAGCGTGATGCTGGATGCCCGCGACAACAATCTGGGAAGCGAGCAAATCGAGGTGTATTTAGCCAAGCAAGCCGGGATGGTCAATGCGGTATGTTTCAAATTCGTGGCGCCGGACGGCTATGCCGGGCCGATTACTCTGGTGATGGGCATCGACCGCAACGGCGAAATTCTCGGCGTGCGGGTCATTTCTCACGTCGAAACGCCCGGTCTGGGCGACAAGATCGAAGTCACCAAATCGAAATGGGTGTTAGGGTTCAACGGCAAATCGCTGGATAACCTGACCGTCGAACAATGGGCCGTGAAGAAAGACGGCGGCGTCTTCGACCAATTCAGCGGCGCGACGATCACGCCGCGTAAAGTGGTGCAGGCCATCAAGCGCGGTTTGGACTTTTACAAGTCGCACCAGGCGGAATTGCTGGCTGCCGGTTAACCGTCGGTTAGCAAGCTCACTGAGCAGCGACTGCGTTGGCGCCGCCGATAGCGCACGAATCGCAACCAAGTTTTTATAAGGGAGCATAGCTGTCATGAATCTGTCGATTCTATTCTCTGCACAATACCGAAAAATTGCCCGCGACGGCTTGTGGGACAACAATGTGGTTTTGACCCAAAATCTGGCGCTGTGTCCGCTATTGGCCGTGACCGGAACCGCAACCAACGGCTTGGGCATGGGCTTGGCAACGATGGTGGTGATGGTGGCTTCCAACGCCGCGGTTTCGGTCAGCCGGCATTTGATCCCGTCGGAAATTAGGATTCCGATTTTCGTGCTGCTGATTGCGGCGCTGGTGACGCTGGTCGATATTTTTCTGAATGCCTGGATGCACGAGTTGCATAAGGTGTTGGGCCTGTTCATCCCGTTGATCGTGACCAACTGCGTGATTCTTGGCCGCGCCGAAGCCTTCGCTTCCAAGCAGCCGGTGATGCCGTCGATGTGGGACGGTCTGATGATGGGTGTCGGCTTTACCGGGGCGATGGTGGTGTTGGGGGCGATGCGCGAGATTAGTTCGACCGGTACTTTATTTGCCAACGCTTCGGTTCTGCTTGGCGAAAGCTTTCGCTTTCTGGAGACCGTGTTGATACCGGAATACAAAGGTTTCTTACTAATGGCGTTGCCGCCGGGCGGCTTTATCATGCTTGGGTTCATGGTGGCCTTGAAGCGGTTGTTGGATCGCAGAATTGCGCTCAAGCCGGCCCCGCTAGTGGAGGCGGCGGTGGAGGTGGTTGACGAGGATGCGGTCGCGGTGGAATAACAGGAGGCGAAGATGAACGTAGGGGTATGTTACGCACAGGCCGATCGGCAAATTTGGTTGCGTCTGGAAGTGCCTGACGGCAGCACCATCGCTGATGCGATCCAGTTGTCCGGCGTGTTGAAGCAAATTCCGGAGATCGATCTGGAAACGCAAAAGGTCGGTATTTTCGGTAAACTAGCCAAGCTGGATGCTCCGGTCAAAGAGGGCGACCGGGTGGAAATCTACCGTAAAATCACCGCCGATCCCACTCAAGTTCAACGGCGACGAGTGGCATAAGCGATGTATGTCTGCATTTGCAAAGCGGTGACCGATAGCCAGCTCGATGCCGCAATCGCCAGAGGGCTGTGTTCGCGCAAGCAGTTGTTCCATTGTTTCGGCGTGGGCGGCGACTGCGGCAAATGCAACAAGGATATTGCCCGAATCTTGACCGATAAATCCGCCGGACCTTTGCAGCAGACGGCGAATCATCGGCACTGACCAAACCACATTACCCAGGAGATTAGACATGCAAGGCGACAAGAAAGTTATCGAGTATCTGAACAAGGTATTGGAAAACGAATTAACCGCGATCAACCAGTATTTTTTGCATGCCCGGATGTTTAAAAACTGGGGTTTGCACAAGCTCAACGAAAAGGAATACCACGAGTCGATCGACGAAATGAAACACGCCGACAAGCTGATCGAGCGGGTGTTGTTTTTGGAAGGTTTGCCCAATCTGCAAAGCCTGGGCCGCTTGATGATAGGCGAAAATCCGCGGGAAATGCTGGAATGCGACCTTAAGTTGGAATTGCTGGCGTTGCCGCTGTTGAAAGAAGCGATCGCTTACTGCGAATCGGTCAACGACTATATCTCCCGCGAAGTATTGGAGCACATCCTGGAAAGCGAGGAAGAACACGTCGACTGGCTGGAAACCCAGTTGGATTTGATCGAAAAAATCGGCTTGCAAAACTATTTGCAGTCGCAAATGTAACCTACCTTTCGCAAACAGCGGTCGCGCCGAGAATACCTTTGGCGGCGCGACCGCCGTTTCTCGCGCGTGTTCCCAACTTCCTGTCTTTAATTCAATAGTCGCGCAGGCGGCGAAATATCAGCTTGCTTGCCGACAGGGCCGGCGAAGGTACTTCAGCGAATATTTTCCGCGCCTCGCCACCACTTTCCGCTTATGGGTTATGCTTACTCCGATTGCTGGGAGCGGCCTTGGGCTGGTTGATACGGTCGTATCCCGCCGTTGCCGTCTAGCGGCGTGAGGTTGCCGATTTTTCTATCAAAACTGCCGGAATGGAGCGTATGCCGCAAAATGCTTTTACCCTGGAATCCTTGCTGGAAACACACGACTTGCCGCTGGTTATCGTCGATGCCGGTTTGAATGTGGTAGCCGTCAACCGGGCTTGGGAATTGGGGTTCGGCGCTTCCCGGCAGAGTCGGGTAGGTAAACCGTGCTGTCCGGATAACAGCGATTGCCGGCACCGGAAAATGTTCAGAACCTTGGAATCGTATGCGGGGGTCTATCCCGATTACAGTAATCCAGAGGCGCCGTCCTCGTTAAATGTACGCGGTTTTCCGCTGTTGGATGCCGATGCCACGCTGTATCTGGGGGAAGTGCAGACACCATTGCACAAAGGCCCGTCTGTAGAGTCTGAGACCTTGATGGTAGGTAAGTCGCCAGCCTTTACCGAGTTTAAAACCCGGTTATGCCAGGCTGCCGATACTCAAGCTGCCGTGATGCTGCTTGGCGAGACCGGAACCGGCAAAGAGTTGGCCGCCGAGTTTGTCCACCGGAACTCCAAGCAGGCGAATGGCGAATTCGTGATTGTCGATTGCACCATCCTGGGTGAAGACTTGTTCGAAAGCGAGTTGTTCGGCCATGAAAAAGGCGCGTTTACCGGCGCCACTGCGGCGAAGAAAGGCCTATTCGAATTGGCGGACAATGGCACTTTGTTTTTCGACGAGATCGGCGATTTGCCGTTGTCGCAACAACCCAAGTTGTTACGGGCCTTGGAAAGCGGTCAATTTCGTCGTGTGGGCGGTACCACGATGCAAAAAGCGAAAGTCAGAGTGGTTTGTGCTACGCATCGGAATTTGGCGGAAATGGTCAAAAACGGCCGGTTTCGCGAGGACTTATTCTACCGGTTGTCGGTGTTTCCGGTGGGAACGCCGCCGTTACGCCAGCGGAAGCAGGACCTGCCGATATTGATCGACCATTTCCTGGGGCAACTCGCGGTGGGAGATGGGCGTTACAGCCTGACGCAAGCGGCGTTGGTCAAGTTGATCCAATACGATTGGCCGGGGAATATCCGCGAGTTGCGCAATTGTCTACAACTGGCCGCCGGTTTGTGTAAGGAACACAAGATTCAAGACACCGACATTCACTTTATGCAGCGTCCGGCCGAGATCGCTGAAACCGGAAACGGCGTTGCCGAGCAACGCGAGCCAACAGCCTTGACCGGCTTGGCGCAGTACGAGGCGGAATTTATCGGCAGTCTGATGAAAAAATATCAGGGCAACCGCAAGCTGATAGCGGCCGAAATGAATATCAGTGAACGAACGCTTTAC
Organism: Methylomonas sp. EFPC3; assembly: GCF_029643245.1. NCBI lineage: Bacteria > Pseudomonadati > Pseudomonadota > Gammaproteobacteria > Methylococcales > Methylococcaceae > Methylomonas > Methylomonas sp. EFPC3. Next base: position 1,605,163 of record NZ_CP116398.1, on the reverse strand, counting down.
CGGAAATTGAACCGGCTGCACTTGAACTAGGCCACGGGACGCGATGATGGAATCCAATTTGATCAACTGGACGCTGGACAACATCGGTAACCAGCAACGTAACGGTTTCACGCCGCCGCGGGATATGCGGGAAATGATTTCCCAGATCAAAGCGTTGCCGCCGTTGCCGGGCAGCGCAATGCGCATATTGAATCTGATCGGCGATCCGCATGCCGATGTCGCCAAATTGGCTGAAATCATTGAGCTGGACCCGCTATTGACGGCGCAAATCATCCGTTGGGCCAGTTCTTCGTTGTACGGCTACCGCGGCAAGATTACGACCGTACACGACGCGATTAGCCGGGTTCTGGGATTTAATTTCGTCCTGGATCTGGCGCTGGGCCTGGCGGTGCTGGCGCCGCTGAAATCGCCGAAGGAAGGGCAGATCGGGACTCGGATGTTCTGGACTCACGCCTTGGCCAGTACCCGGTTGATGCCGCAATTGGCGGCGGCGATGCCGGAGTCGATGCGGCCGAGTTCCCAGGAGTTGTTTCTGGCCGGTTTGATGCACAACATCGGCTTTCCGTTGTTGGGGCATCGGTTCCCTGACGAATTCAACTATCTGAGCGGCCTGATCAACGCAAATCCGAATTTGGCGATCTTTAACCTGGAAAATTTCGCGTTCGGTTTGAATCACACCGAAATCGGCGCTTGGTTAATGAATGTCTGGTCGATGCCGCGCACAATCACCGATATCGTTTATCACCACCACAACCCTTGTTATCGCGGTGAGCATCACGTGCTGAATTTGCTGACTTTTTACAGCGATTGTCTGTTGGGCAAGTTGGGGATAGGCGATGCCGCGAATCAGGCTTGTCCCGACGACGTGCCGACGCTGTTGGGCTTGGACGAGGCGGCCTGCGAACGCATTCTCGACAGTCAAAACGACGAGATCAGTTATATTCTGGCAACGGCCGAACAGTTGACGGACTGAGCACTGCTGCTACAGGCAAGCGGCGTGGAATCCCGGTTACGCTTGGTGTGATTACAATTCGACCCCGCCCCCGGATTCCGAGGGCGCCAGGATCGGGTCGCATTTGGGATTAGGTTGAAGAATGGCTGGTTTCGACCAGGATTTTCAGTTTCGAGCCGGGTTTTATGTCCGCTTTGTTGCGCGGCACATTGTTCCATTTACGCAATTCGGTAACGTTGACATTAAATTTTTTCGAAATTTGGCCCAGCGTGTCGCCCGGTTTGACGGTGTAACTGATTTGTCTGATGGCTGGTGCCGTGGATGCGACGGTGATGCTGCCGCTGGTCTTTTTAATGGTCAGTTTTTGGCCGGGTTTTAACGCGGCTTTTTTCGATAGCTTATTCCAACTGACGATGTCATCCTGATCGATGGCGAAATGCTGAGCCAGGCGGGACAAAGTATCGCCTTTCTTGACCGTATACACCTGTTTGCCGGCCGGCATCGGCGCCGAGGTTTGGGCTGCCGGTGCCGACGAGGCTAGGCTGGTAGCTTCGCCTTTTTGCGATTGGTTGGACGCCGGAATCAGCAAGATTTTGCCTTGCGCCACCGCTTCGTCTTCCAGGTGGTTGACGCTGGCAATTTCTTCAACCGTGGTGTGGTGTTTGCTGGCGATACTTTTCAGCGTCTCTTTTTTACCCACCGTATGGTGTTCCCAGCGGATGCGTTCTTCGTGCGGCAGTTCCGCCAGTTTTTCCTTGAATTTATCGGCTTTGTCGACCGGAATCAGCAAGTGCTGGGCGCCGTTCGGATCGGTACTCCAGCGGTTGTAACCCGGGTTCAGCTTCAAAAAATCGTCCAGCGGGGTTTGAGCCAGTTCCGCGGCTTTACCCAGGTCGATCTGAGATTTGACGTCGACCAGTTCAAAGTAAGGCTGGTTGGCGAATTGGTGCAAGTTGACGTTGTATTTTTCCGGATTGGCAAAGATTTTGGCGATCGCCAACAGCCGGGGGACGTAAGCCGAGGTTTCGCTATTCAGATCCAGCGACCAGAAATCGGTGGGTTGGCCGCGTTCAACATTCCGGTCCACGGCATTTTTGATATTGCCCTTGCCGGCATTGTAAGACGCCAGCGCCAGCAGCCAGTCGTTATTGAAGGTTTCGCTGAGCTCTTTTAAGAACGTGGTGGCTGCCTGGGTCGATTCGACCACGTCGCGGCGGCCGTCGTACCAGCTGTTTTGTTTCAGGCCGTAAAGCTTGCCGGTCGGCGGAATAAACTGCCACAAGCCCGATGCTTGCGCCGGCGACATTGCATCCGGGCGGAAAGCGCTTTCCACCGCCGGTAACAAGGCCAGCTCGCCGGGGATGTTTTTGGCTTCGATTTCGTTCAATATGAAATACAGATAAGGTTCCGCCCGCTGCTGGACTCGGGACAGATAGTCCGGATTACGCAAATACCAATTTACTTCGCGGTCTATCCGGGGGTGGTCGATTTCAGGCAATGCATACAGCGACAACATTCTGTCCCACAGCGTGTTATGTTCTTTGGCTGCTTCCTGCTTCTTAGACGAGCTGATAGCTTTGCCATTGCGGGTAAATACGGAAAACTTACTCGTGGAAGACTGGGTCAGATGATCTTTCTGAGCTTGTTGGCTACAACCTGTAACCAGCAAAATAGGTAGTAGATAAGACAGATGACGGGCTGATTTTTTAGAAATTGAGCGGGGCATTGTCTGAACTCGCTAAAATAAAAAAATTAGATCGTAGCATGGCTTTCTAAAATAGCCAAAAAACATAGCCTTATCGGTTGAATAGATGAAAAGACAATTCTTGTTTGCACTATACGAAACCCCAAGAGGGAAGCTGTTGCAAACCATGGAAGCCAGTTACCTGAAACGCTCGATTACCGTCAGTTGCAAACAAAACCAATTGCAAATCGGCGGACTGGGCTGGGAGAAAGAGTTCGTCGATTTTTCGCTTTACCGCAATTATCTGATTCTCGACGGCAAGGCGTTGGGCGATGCCGACGCGCTCAAAGTGGCCGCTAAGGCCTTTAGCTTGCCGATACAGACCGAGTCGATAGATTTGGTGATTTTGCCGCATATACTCGAGTTCGATGCGCGCCGGTTCCAGACTCTGCGCGAGGTCAACCGGGTGCTGAAGCCGGGTGGCGAATTGGTGGTATTGAATTTCAGTCCGTTTAGTCTGGCGGTTCGGTTTCAGTTTCTGTGGGACCGAAAAATGGCCGATTCCTGGCGCGCGCATTTCATCAGTAAATCGCGGATGTTGGATTGGTTAAAGTTGATGAATTTCGAGCTGTTGACTGCGGCCGAGTTCGGTCTCGATAGTTACACTATTTCCCACGGCAAGTTCCAAACCGGATTCGCTGCGTTGTTTGCGATGGCCTACGGCATTAGAGCGGTAAAGAGACAATATACCCTGATACCCCTGACCGTCGAAAAACGGCGTAAAACCAAATTAGCGACTGCGGCGGCGGGCTTGGAGTCGCGCTCACACGAGGATTCATAAACATGGCGGAAACGGTCAACATATACACTGACGGCGCGTGCAAGGGCAATCCGGGGCCCGGCGGCTGGGGGGTGTGCCTGGACTATAAGGCTCACCGCAAAGAGTTGTTCGGCGGAGAGGCAGAAACCACCAATAACCGGATGGAATTGATGGCGGCGATTCAAGCGCTGGAAACCTTGAACAAACCCTGTAGCGTCAGGCTGTATACCGATTCTAAATACGTGTTGCAGGGTATTACCGAATGGATGCCCAACTGGAAAAAACGCGCTTGGAAAACGGCTGCCAATCAGCCGGTGAAAAACGTTGAATTGTGGCAGCGTCTGGATTCGGCGATCCAACGCCATCGGATCGATTGGGTCTGGGTCAAGGGCCATGCCGGCGTTCCCGGCAACGAACGCGCCGACCAGTTGGCAAACCTGGGTATTCCCCCGGTTGCCGGGTTACTCAATAATTAAACAGGTGATGCATGATAGGTTCGGTAGCGGCGGCGTTAATCGCAGTATGGTTTTACAACACGGCCGCGCGCTCGGGCCGGCCGGCGATTTCCTGGGCGGTGTCCGGGGTAGTGGTCTATTTTTTGGCGGCGGTATTGTGGACGCTGGTCGTGACGCCCGCGATCAAGGACACTGCCAGCCACACTCAAAACGGCGTGTTGGTTTTTATCGTGCAGTACGCTTACATCGCGTTTGGTGCGGCGGTGGCGCTGGCCGTCAATGCCTGGTTGAATAAGTCGGCTTGACCCGGCCGGTGCGATGGCAGTTTGGTCGGTTTACATCATCGAATGTTGTGACGGTAGTCTGTATACCGGCATCACTACCGATGTCGAACGGCGGTTTCGCCAGCATCTGACCGGCACTGGCGCCAAGTATTTCAGGTCCAAGCAGCCGCTTCGGATCGTTTACACGGAGTCGGAACACGATAGGGTGACCGCCAGCCGGCGGGAAGCCGAGATCAAACGCATGGCGCGGGTCGAAAAGCTGGCAATGCTGCAATCGGCCCGCTAAGCGGACAAGTTTGTGGTGGGTTTGCAATTGCCCCGCGGCTACGTCCCTGTCAGCCGCAAGTTGGCCGGCTTGTTATCAAAAATTGACTTTAAAACCGGCTTGGACCAAACGCGGCGAGCCCGGCAGAATGCCGCGGGTCCTGTCGACGATGTAAGTCTCGTCGAGCAGGTTTTTCAGCGATACGAAGAAATCGGTGTTGATCGGTTTGGCGTGATAGGTGGTGGCGACGTTTAACACTACATAGTCGTCGATTTTGCCGGTTTGGCCGTTACCGTTGACCGGCGCCGTGCCGGTATTGGCAAAATCGCTGAATTGTTCGCCGACGTAAACCGTTTCCAGATGCAGATCGAAGCCGCTGGGATGGGCATAGCCGATGGTGGTAGTCAGGTTGTGTTCCGGCGAGTAGGGCAGGCGGTTGCCGACAAAGTTGCCGTTGGCCATCGCGATTGCCGTAGCGTTGTTGCAATCGGTGCCGGTGGCCAGACAGCGGAAAGCGGAAGTCATCTCGGCAGTACCGACCCAAGTGTAAGCGGCTTGCAGGTAAACGTTATGATCGCTGTCGAACAACGGGCCGAAGTCCTGGCGGGCCGACAGTTCGGCGCCCTGGTATAGAGCCTGTCCGGCGGCCAGCGGGGTGGAACCGCCGGCGATGCTGCCGACTGCGTTTTGCTGCAAGAAATCGGCGTGGAACAAGGTGGCATCCAATTTGGCGCCTTTATATGGTTTGGTCCTGACGCCCACCTCGTAATTCCAACTTTTCTCCGGCCCGACGTCCACGACGGTGCCGACATTGCTCAGCGTATCCTCCGCGCGCGGCGGGGCAAAGCCGCCGTGAAAACCGAAAAAGGTGGTGATCTTGTCGTTCGGCGTATGTGCGATACCGAACGCCGGCAAGATTTCGGTCAGCGTGGTATCGCCGGCGAGATTGGTCCGCTTATCCAGTCGGCGAAAATCGACGTGTTCGATACGAACGCCCGGCGTCAAACTCCAATCGCCGAGTATGAACCGGTTTTGGGCGAAGCCGGAGTAGGCATCGGTTTCGCGCTCGTTACGTTCGGCGAACGAGGTTATCGTGCCGGTCAAAAATTGTTTATTTTCCTGAATCCGCTGCTGTTCTTCGAAGTGGGCGCGGAAGCCGATGTCGAGTTCGTTGTCGATGCCCAGGGTTTTGTGGTTGACATGGAGACGCGGTTCGACGCCGTAGCTGTAGTAATCCCGCAACCGGCCCTGAATCGAGTTGCAAGCGTCGGGATTGACCGCGACGCCATTGAGTCTGGCGGTATTGAAGCCGCACTGGTTGTCGGTGGTCGTGCTGGCTTGGCGCCACCAGTCGCGGTGGAAATGCGACCAGTAGACATTGGTGGTCAACGTGGCGTTATTGTTGATGCTGTACTGGTGGGTGACTGAAGTACCCCAGCGGTCGGTCATCATCCGGTCGTTTTTAAACGGGTTGTAGCGAATCCCGAAGTTGCGCATTTCGGCGTCGGTGATGCCGGAATAGGTCAATTGCGAGTCTTCCTGGAAATAGTTGGCGCGAATGGTCAGGGCATTGCTCGCGTTGATATCGTAGACACCTTTAATGTTGAAATCGTTGATGTCGGAATGGGTATTGTCGCGGGCGCCGCGGCTTTCTTTGTGAGTGATATCGACCAGACCGCCGAAATCGCCGACCGTGCCGCCATAGTTGAAATGGCCGTCGTAAAAGTCGCGGGTACCGCCGGTAAAGCTTAGATAACCGCCGGGCTTGCTAGGCGGATTCGGCGTCAGATAGTTGATAGTGCCGGTGATGGTTTGCGGGCCGTACAAGATTTGCGACGGACCCTTCAACACTTCGATGCTGGCGAAACGTTCGATCGGCGGATGGTAATAACTGGCATTATCGCCGTAAGGAGCGTACGAGAGCGGGATGCCGTCTTCCAATAACAAGGTTTTGGTGGAGCGGGTGGGGTTCATGCCGCGGATACCGATGTTGGGCCGCATGCCGAAACCTTCCTCGTCGCGGGCATTGACGCCGGGGATTTTTCGCAACGCCTCGTTGACGTTAAACACATGGCTTTCGAACAACTCTTCCTGGGTCAGTACATTGACGGTGCCGGGGATTTTTTGCAGGGTTTCCGCGGAATCGACGATTTCCACCACCGGCATTTCCAGCTCAGAATCTTCGGCGGCGGGTGCTGCGAGCAAAATCGGAGAATGGCCGAGGAGTATGGCGATTTGACCGGGTATCAAAAGGTGTGAATATTTTTTCGGCATGGTGTTGATCCGCATCGGTAGTTTCTATATGACAAGTAGGGTATTTACCAAAGTTAACGGAAGTATACGTCCCTTAATGCAAAAGGTAAATGATAATGCATATTATTTACCATTCACTTTGGTAGTGGTGGCGTGAGTGTCTTGCGCCGCATTGGATTGGATTTTTTGCTGTTTTATTTTTAGCCCTGTACCATGCCCGGTCATTTGTTAAGTTTGGGGAAAACGATGAATAAACATCTGCAACAAGTCAGGGCTTTTCACGACACTTTCGGCATCGTCCAGCCGGAAGAAGGCGATGCCGGCTGTCTTTCGGATATGGATATTGTCCTACGCCAGGCTTTGTTGCTGGATTGCGCCAGCGACACCTTTAAAGCGATCGCCGCCGGCGATCTGGAAAAAATACTCGCCGGTTTGGTGGACTTGGCGTTCAACGCATTGGCGGCCATTGCGACCCGCGGCGACGATGTGGTGACAGTTGCGGCCAACTGGCGCCAGGACGGTTCGGTCTTGTCGGTGGTCAGGGTTTTATCCGATAAGGTCAACCAATGCGCATCGGGCGAAACCGTGCATTACTCGGGTTTGTATTCCATCTGTGTGCATCTGGCGCAGCGTTTCGTCAATGCCGATTTCGACCAGGCCTTCCAAATTTTGCAGCGCCATCTATTAAGTGGGCAGGGCGATTCGGTACGGATCGACTTGAGTCCGGCTTTGTTCGAATAAGCGGGCTACTATGCTTGGGCGACCCTACAAATTAGGTTTCGTCGGCATCGGCCTGATGGGCCGGCCGCTGGTGTTGCGCCTGCTGCAAGCCGGTGACCAGGTTTGGGTGTGGAATCGAAATCCGGAAAAAACCAAGCCGGTAGCCGAGGCCGGTGCCGTGGTTTGCGGTTCCGTTGCCGAACTGGTGCGCGCAGTCGATGTGACGATTTTATGTTTGTCGGATACCGCCGCCGTAGAACAGGTTGTCGCAGGCCAAATATTGGACAACGGCGGTCCCAGTAAATTGCTGATCGACTTGTCCAGTATCGACCCGGAAGCCACGCGGCGGCTGGCCCGTGAATTGGAATCCGCGTGCGGCATGGCTTGGGTCGACGCCCCCGTTTCCGGCGGCACCGCCGGCGCCGAGCAAGGAACTTTGGCCATCATGGCGGGAGGGGATGCGGCCGATATCGCCCTTGCGCGCGAGGTGCTGCGGCCTTTATACAGCCGCCTGACTCATATGGGGCCGGTCGGTAGCGGCCAGACCACCAAAATTTGCAATCAAATGATCGTCAGTTGCAACGTACTGGTGATTGCGGAAATGATGGCCCTGGCCAAAGCGGCCGGCGTTGACTCGGCCAAAATACCGGAAGCTTTGGCCGGCGGTTTCGCCGATTCCAAACCCTTGCAAATCGTGGGGCCGGAAATGGCGGCAGAGCGTTTCGAACCGGTGAAGTGGCGGGTTAAAACCTTGCTGAAGGATTTGAACATGGCGGCCGAACTGGCTACCAAGCAGGGCAGCGCGGTGCCGATGTCCGGGCTGGCGGCGCAACTGATGCAATTGCACGGCAGTCGCGGATTTCTGGAGCAGGACCCTTCGACCTTGGTCAAGCAATATCTCCGATCTTAACCATGTTGCAGTTTTCGGCCAATCTCAGCCTGCTTTTTAACGAATATCCGTTGCCGCAACGGTTCGCTGCCGCCAAGGCCAGCGGTTTCGATGCGGTAGAAATTCAGTTCCCCTACAGCGTTCCGGCCGCGGAATTGCGGCAGCTATTGGATGACAACGGCTTGCGGCTAGTGTTGTTCAATGTCGATGCCGATACCTTGCTGCAAGGCGGCGAAGGTCTCGCCGCGGTGCCGGAAAAGCGGCAGGATTTTCAACGGGCAGTGGAACAGGCGCTAGGCTATGCCGAACTGTTGCGGCCCGGAGCGATAAACGTGTTGCCCGGCCGCTGCCTGAACTCGGAACGGTTGGCCGAATTCAGGGCAACCTTTCTGGAAAACCTGGATTATGCCGTTCGGGTGTTTGCTGAGCGAGATATCATCACCGTTTTCGAAGCGGTGAACAGTTTCGATATGCCGGGATTTATTGTCGATAGCAGCGCGCAGATGCTAAAAATACTGCACGACTTGAATCATCCGCAATTGTGTTTGCAATACGACATTTATCACATGAGCCGGATGGGCGAGGACTGCGCCGATTTTCTGCGCCGCCACATTGGCCAGGTCGGCCATATCCAGTTTGCCGACTGTCCGGGACGCGGCCAACCGGGTAGCGGGGCAGTGGATTTTTCAGCCTTGTTCCAAATTATTCGCGATTCCGATTACGCTGGCTGGACCGGAGCCGAATACCGGCCAAGCGCAGTAACCGCCGATAGCCTCGCTTGGCTGAAAAGCTGCTCGGCAGGCAATATTCGCGGGGTATAATCCAAGTATTGTCCAATTGTTAGACCAGAAATATGTCCAAGCATAACTTCACGATTCACCATGCCAGTCTGATTGTTTCCGATACCGAGCAGTCGCTGCGTTTTTATCGGGATGTACTCGGCATGCAGCTTATCGAACGTCCGCCGTTGCCGTTTCCGGGAGCCTGGCTGGCAATCGGCGACCAGCAGATCCATTTGTTGGAGCTGGAAAACCCGGATCCGACTACCGGTCGGCCGGCCCACGGTGGTCGCGACCGCCACGTGGCGATGCATATCGATTCGGTGGACGCGTTGCGGAGCGATTTGGAGGCGTCCGGTGTTGCTTATACGCTAAGTATTTCCGGACGTCGGGCCTTGTTTTGCCGGGATCGCGACGGTAATGCGCTGGAGTTCATCGAGCGGGCTTGAGTGTATGCGATTAGGGCGCATCATGTACCTGGGGTTGACGGTTGGCAGTCTGGCGATGTTGTTGTTTGTAACCGGTTTTTTCTGTTTTCGGCTTGGCTTGGCTTTACTGGCCGGTTTTTTTTACGCTGTAGCGAGTAAGTTTCTATTACTTGCGCTGGTTGGGTTGGGAGCGCTTGGTCTGATTGCTTTGGCAAAAGCGCTGTATCGGGAGTTGCGCAGCTATTTTCGGCGCGATGCCGCGGAAATTCGCTGTTGGTGGGCGTTGCGCAACCAACTCCGTGACGCCGGCTTGCGCGCCGCTGCGGAGGCGCGGCAACTGCGTTATCGGATGCAACTTGAGCGCGGGCGTATCTCTGCCGCAAACAACCGTAAACATTTGCGGCAATTACGGCAAGCTATCGCAGCTGAGCTGGCGGCGGTCCGCAAGCGGGTGCCCGCTGCGACTTATAAGGCACTGCGCAAATCGCTAAGGCAACATTACAAGCAGGCGGATGCGGCCGCGATGCTGGCATTGCGCAAACAATTGCCATGTCCGTGATGCGGCGCTGGTTGGCGGAAGCCTTGACGTTTTGGCGGCGTAGTAGCGATGACAATCTGCATTGGCGCTTGTCCCGGCAGGACGACCTGGTGCAACTGCGCCGCGAACAAGCTTTGGCTGAGCAGGAACTGGTGGCGGAATTAAAAAAACGCAGCCAGCAACTCGCGCACGAATTGGCTTTGAACAAGGCACGCAACCAGAATGAACTGGCGATGCTGAAAACCCGTTGTCGGCAAGACTTGCAGGATTACCAGCAATATTTGCAGTCGCTGGATAAATTGAAAGACTCGCTATGTCGTAGTTACGGCCACTTGCCGGAAGCGGTCGCATTCACGATCCATCACCACGCCAAACAGTTGCTGAACCGGATGTGGGAGACTGACGAACCGCAGCAGAAATTGCAGATTGAAATGCAACTGTTGCAGTTCATGACGGCTGTTCACGAAGACAGTCGGGCGTCGTTACAGTCGGATACCGCCGAAGGCTTGCCGCAGCGGGCGTTGGCCTGTATCGATGCCGATTTCGAAAATCAGATCGGCTGAAAATATTCTTCGATATCTTTAATCAGCTTTTTATTCAGCGCGAACATCACTACGTGGTCGCCTTCGGCGAACACGGTATCGTGATGGACCGGAATCACTTCCTTTTCCCGAATCAAAGCGCCGAGAATCACACCGTCGGGTAAGTTGACCTGGTCGACGCGCAAGCCGACTACCGATGAAGAGTTCTTGCTGCGGTGGGCTATGGCCTCGATGGCTTCGGCGCTGCCGCCGCATACCGAGCTGACGCCGACCACGTCGCCTTTGCGGACGTGCTTCAGAATGCCGCCCAGCGTCTCTAGTTTGGGTTGAATCGCCAAATCGATATCGCTGCCGTCCAGCAGTTTCAAGTAAGAGTTATTGTTGACCAGGCAGATCGACTTTTTTGCGCCCAGTTTTTTGGCCAGGCCGGCGGCGATCAGGTTGATGCCGTCGTTATTGGTAATCGCGCAGAACAGGTCGATGTTCTCGATCATTTCTTCCTGCAGCAGGGATTCGTCGGTGCAATCGCCGTGCAAAATCAGGGTGCGGCGCAGGTCGTTGGCGATTTCCCGGGCGCGGTTGATATCCTTTTCGATGATTTTGACCTGGTAATTGTGCTGCAAGGCGATGCCCAGACGCTTGCCGACATGGCCGCCGCCAGCCAGCATGATTGTTTTGATCGGCGATTCCAGCTTGTGCAGGTCGATCAGGGTCTTCAGGACTTTTTCGCGCGGGCAGACGAAAAACACTTCGTCGCCGCTGGCGATGACTGCTTCGCCGTTAACCGCGATTGCCTTGCCGTCGCGGAAGATCGCCGCAACCCGGATCATGCTGTCGGCCAGTTTTTCTTTGACGGCGTGGATGCGTTTGCCGGTCAGGAAACCGGTCGGCACTACCCGGATCGAAAACAAACGGACTAAACCGTCGGCGAATTCGGAAACGTGCAGTGCACCGGGGTATTTGATCAGATTGTGGATGGATTCGGTGACGACCTGTTCCGGGCTGATGACAATATCGATGCCGCCGGGTTGGAATAATTGCGGATGGTTCAGGAAGTCGATCGCTCGCACCCTGGCGATGGTTTTGGGTTTGCTGTACAGCGTGTTGATCACCTGGCAGGCCAGCATATTGGTTTCGTCGCGGTCGGTGACGGCGATCACCATGTCGGCGTCGCGGATGCCGGCTTGTTCCAAAATACTCGGATGGGCAGCGTTGCCTTCGATGGTGGCGATATCCAGGCGTCCCTTCAGTTCGGTTAGCAGGCTCGGGTTTTTGTCGATAACCACGATATCGTTTTCTTCGCTGGCCAGGGCGCCGGCAACCGATGAGCCGGTCACGCCGGCACCTAATATAACTATTTTCATGACACGTAACGCCGGGGATAAGGGCTTGGCGGACAGATTCCGCTAGATGCTAAGCCAGCTGGGTTAAAGGCCGCGGATTATACGCCTATCGCCCGGCATGTCCATGCTAAAACCCGTGCTTGGCGGCGCCGAATTGCCTGCGGATACCGGCGCTGGCGGTACTGGTATTAAATGCGGCGGGGATTAGCGTTTGCCAACGATTTCGACCTGCGCGCACAACCGGGCCAAACCGGCCTCGTTCGCTATGTAAGCCGTCGGCCGGCCCAGTGCGTTAGGCTTGTTTTCTGGTCATTGCCGCCTCATAACGTTTATAATCGCAAACTTTGGTTCACTCTCACACTGGAAGTATCATGCTGGGTAAGCTGGTTAAAATGGTAGTTGGCAGCCGCAACGACAGGCTGGTCAAGAAGAAACGCAAGCTGGTCAAGAAAGTCAATGCGCTGGCCGCCGAGTACGAAACATTATCCGACGCCGCTTTGCAGGCTAAAACGCAAGAGTTCCGCGATCGCTTGACCCAGGGTGAAAAACTCGACGATTTGTTGCCGGAGGCCTTTGCCGCGGTCCGCGAAGCTTCCACCCGCGTTTTCGGCATGCGCCATTTCGACGTGCAGTTGATCGGCGGTATGGTGTTGCACAGCGGCAAGATTGCCGAGATGAAAACCGGCGAGGGTAAAACCTTGATGGCAACCTTGGCCGCATACTTGAACGCCTTGCCCGGCAAAGGCGTACATGTCGTTACCGTCAACGATTATCTGGCCCGCCGCGACGCGGAGTGGATGGGACGGCTCTACGGATTTCTGGGATTGACCACCGGCGTCATTGTCAGCGATTTGAACCACGAACAACGTAAAACTGCCTATGCGGCAGATATCACCTACGGCACCAACAACGAATTCGGTTTCGACTACCTGCGCGACAATATGGCGTTTAGCCTGGAACAGAAAGTCCAGCGCGAGTTGCATTTTGCCATCGTCGACGAGGTGGACTCGATCCTGATCGACGAGGCCAGAACGCCGTTGATCATTTCCGGTCAAGCCGAGGGCAGTACCGACATCTATTCGATTACCAACCGCATCATTCCGCATCTGACCAAGCAGGAAAAAGCCGAGGATCCGGAGCAGCAGGACAAGATGCCGGGCGATTACGCGGTCGATGAAAAACAGCGGCAAATTCACCTGACCGAAGCCGGTTACGAGAAAGTCGAACGTTTGCTGACCGAGCAAGACTTGATTCCGGAAGGCTCCACTTTGTACGACCCGGTCAACATTCGCTTGATGCATTACTTGAACGCCTCTTTGCGGGCGCATGTCTTGTTCCAGCGCGACGTCGATTACGTGGTCAAAGACGGCCAAGTCATTATCGTCGACGAGTTTACCGGCAGGATGATGCTGGGCCGGCGTTGGTCCGAGGGTTTGCACCAAGCGATGGAAGCCAAAGAAGGAGTGCCGATTCAAAACGAGAACCAGACTCTGGCTTCGATTACCTTCCAGAATTATTTCCGCCTGTATCATAAGTTGTCCGGTATGACAGGTACCGCCGACACTGAAGCTTTCGAGCTGAATAAAATCTACGGTCTGGAAGTCGTGGTGATTCCGACCCACCGGCCGATGATTCGCAAGGACATGGGCGATTTGGTCTATCTGTCGGCCCGCGAGAAATACAAAGCCGTGATCGAAGACATCAAGGACTGCGCTAAGCGCGGCCAACCGGTCTTGGTCGGCACCACCTCGATCGAAAATTCCGAACGGATTTCGGCGATGCTGCGCGAGCAGGGCATCAAGCATGAAGTCTTGAACGCGAAACAACACGAGCGGGAAGCGCACATTATCGAAATGGCCGGTTTGCCCGGCGCCGTCACGATTGCCACTAACATGGCCGGTCGCGGCACCGACATCGTTTTGGGCGGTAACTTGAATGCCGAACTCGATGCGCTGGGGCCTGACGCCAGCGAAGCCGACAAAGAGCGGGTTCGCGGTGCTTGGCTGGATCGGCACGAGCAAGTGTTGGCCAGCGGTGGTCTGCACGTGATCGGCTCCGAGCGTCACGAATCGCGGCGGATCGACAACCAATTGCGCGGCCGCTCCGGCCGGCAGGGCGATCCTGGTTCGACCCGGTTTTATTTGTCGCTGGAAGACGATTTGATGCGGATTTTCGCGTCGGAACGGGTGGCGTCGCTGATGCAGAAGCTGGGCATGGAAGAGGGCGAAGCGATCGAACATCCTTGGGTGACGCGGTCTATCGAAAGCGCGCAACGCAAAGTCGAGAACCGTAACTTCGATATCCGCAAGGAAATTCTCGCTTACGACGACGTCGCCAACGACCAGCGTAAGGTGATTTACGCGCAGCGTAATGAATTGATGGCAGCTGAGGATATCAGCGACATTATCACTGCGATTCGCGCCGACGTGTTGAACGACGCGATTACCCAGTTCATTCCGCCGAAGACGATGGAAGAGCAATGGGACGTGCGTGGTCTGGAAGCCCATTTACAGCAAGAGTTTCATTTGAGCTTGCCGCTGGGCGAGTGGTTGGACAGCGACCGCAGTTTGAACGAGCAAAAATTGCGCGAGCTGATTGTGGAAAAGGCCGCGGAAGAAGGCCTGCGCCGCGAGCAGACCGTCGGGACGCAAGTCATGCGCCATTTCGAAAAATCGGTCATGCTGCAAGTCCTGGACAACGCCTGGAAAGAACACTTGGCCGCAATGGATCAATTGCGTCAAGGTATCCATTTCCGCGGTTACGCGCAAAAGGACCCGAAGCAGGAATACAAGCGCGAATCCTTCCAAATGTTCAACAGCTTGCTGGACCACATCAAGCACGAAGTCGTGATGATTTTGGCCCGAGTGCAGATCGCGCGGGAAGAAGACGTGCAGGCCATCGACGAGCAGCGTCAGGCGCCGCAGGAAATGCATTTCGAACACGCCGAAGCCCAATCCGTATTTGAAGAGACTGCACCGGCTCCAGCCGCGCAGGAACCGGAGTCAGAGCCCGGTTTGGCGGAACAGCCTTTCGTGCGTCACGGCGCCAAGGTCGGCCGTAACGATCCGTGTCCCTGCGGATCGGGTAAAAAGTACAAGCAGTGCCATGGTAAGCTAGAGTGAGCGGGATTGCGGTGCCGCTTGCAAGTGCGGCACCGCACCGACTCGGTGCTCGGAGTTTAGAGCTCGGCTCGCCGCCCGCAATTGCGGCTCGAGGCTTAATAGTTCACTAGTTCCAGAGGTAATCACTATGCCGCATAGAGTTTTTCATAAAAGCAGTCCCGCCGCCGATATCACCAAATTGCCGAAACTCGGCATGGAAAAAAAGCATTTCATTGCCGATTTCAAACACTACTACAGCCACCGCCTCGGCCGCGACGAAAATTGCCGTTCGCCCCACTACGCCTATGAAGCGCTGTCTCTAGCCATCAGTGACCGCTTGGTTGAGCGCTGGAAGAAAACCTACAACGTTTATCGCGATTCCGATTGTAAAAAAGCGTTCTATCTGTCGATGGAATTCCTGATCGGCCGCTCGTTGAGTAACGCGATGTTGAATTTAGGCGTAGACGATGTCGTCACGCAAGCCTTGTACGATTTGGGCTTAGAAGCGGAAGAATTAGTGGAAAGCGAGCCCGATGCCGGATTGGGTAACGGCGGCCTGGGGCGGTTGGCGGCTTGTTTTATCGATAGCTGTGCCACCTTGCAATTGCCGGTCACCGGCTACGGTTTGCGTTACGAATACGGCATGTTTTCTCAGCAAATCGTCAACGGCGAGCAGATCGAGCGCCCGGACCACTGGCTACGAATGGGCAACGTTTGGGAAATCGAGCGCCCGGAATACATGCATCGGATCAAATTCGGCGGCCGGACCCAAAGCCATATCGACGAAAAAGGCAACAAGCGTACCAGTTGGATCGATACTCACGACGTGTTGGCTATGCCATACGACACGCCGGTGCCGGGTTATAAAAACGGCACGGTAAACACTCTGCGGCTGTGGAAAGCGATTGCCACCGAAGAGTTCAATCTGCAGGAATTCAATGCCGGCGACTATGCCGAGGCGGTGGCCGAAAAAAATACGGCCGAAAACATCACGATGGTGTTGTATCCGAACGATGCCAACGAAAACGGCAAGGCTCTGCGCCTGCAACAGCAGTATCTACTGGCGTCTGCCAGTTTGCAGGACGTGATTGCCAACTGGGTCGGCCGTCACGGCAATAATTTCGCTAAATTCGCTGAGAAAAACTGTTTTCAGCTGAATGACACCCATCCCAGCATCGCTGTCGCCGAATTAATGCGTCTGTTGATGGATATTCACGGCCTGTCCTGGAAGGAGGCCTGGGGTATCACCCGCAGTACGATGGCTTATACCAACCACACCTTGTTGCCCGAAGCGCTGGAAAAATGGTCGGTGCGCTTAATGCAAACCCTGTTGCCGCGCTTGATGGAGATTATTTTTGACATCAATGCTCATTTCATGTCCGAGGTCTCGGCGCGTTGGCCTGGGGATGGCGCCCGGATGGCCCGGATGTCGATCATTGAGGAAGGTCATCAAAAACAAGTGCGCATGGCGTTTTTGGCCATTGTCGGCAGTTTTTCGGTCAATGGCGTGGCCGAACTGCATTCCAAGTTGCTGAAGGACGGCCTGTTCAAAGACTTTTACGAATTGTGGCCGCAAAAATTCAATAACAAGACCAACGGCGTAACGCCGCGGCGTTGGCTGGCAGGCTGCAACCCCGAATTGGCGCAATTGATTACCGAGACGATTGGAGACGCCTGGGTCACCGATTTGTCGCAACTTGCCAAACTCAGGCCTTATGCTGAGGATGCCGCGTTCCGCAAGAAGTGGTACGAGCTCAATCGCGCCAGTAAGCAACGACTGGTCGATTACAAGAAAGAAGAGCACGATATCGAAATCAATGTCGATGCTTTGTTCGACGTGCAAGTCAAACGCATTCACGAGTACAAACGCCAGATTCTGAATGTATTGCACGTGATCCATCTCTACGACCGGATCAAGCGCGGCGATACGGCCAACTGGGTCGACCGTTGTGTGCTGATCGGCGGCAAAGCCGCGCCCGGCTACGTGATGGCCAAAAAAATCATCAAGTTGATCAACAACGTGGCGAATGTGATCAACGATGACCCTGACGTCGGCGATAAACTGAAACTGGTGTTCATGCCGAATTACTGCGTATCGGCCATGGAAAAAATCTGCCCCGGCGCCGATCTGTCCGAGCAAATTTCGACGGCGGGTAAAGAAGCTTCCGGTACTGGGAACATGAAGTTCATGATGAACGGCGCCTTGACTATCGGTACGTTGGATGGTGCCAACATTGAAATTCGCGAGGAAGTCGGTGCTGAGAATTTTTTCCTGTTCGGCTTGACCGAAGCTGAAGTGGAGGCCTTGCGTCCGCATTACGATCCGCAGCCCTATATTGATCAGGATACCGATCTGCAAGGAGTCATGCGCCTGCTTGAGTGCGGCCATTTCAATCAATTCGAGCCGGGCATTTTCGACGATATCATCGGTTCGATCAAAAGCCCGCACGACCCGTGGATGACGATTGCCGATTTTCGCAGCTACATTGATGCTCAACGCCGGGTGGAATTGGCTTACCGCGATCAAGAGCGCTGGACCAAAATGAGTATTATCAACACCGCCGCCAGCGGCAAGTTTTCCACGGACCGTACTATCAGCGAATACAATCGCGATATTTGGAAACTGGAACCGGTTAAGGTCGACAATTAAAGGCAGCGATGCTGGATATCGTTCTGTTCGAGCCGGAGATCCCGGCCAATACTGGCAATATTATCCGGCTTTGTGCCAATACGGGCGCACATCTGCATTTGATTCAGCCGTTGGGCTTCGATCTGGACGACAAACGGCTGCGGCGAGCCGGGCTGGATTACCACGAATGGGTGAGTATTCGCCAATATGCTTCGTTGGCGGATTACGTCGAAAAAATCAGGCCCAAACGGTTGTTCGCGTTGACCACCAAGGGTTCGGAAGTTTACAGCGAAGTCCGTTTTCAATCGGGTGACGCGCTGTTGTTCGGCCCGGAGACTCGCGGTTTACCGATGTCGTTCCTCGCCGAACATCCGGCCCAGTACCAATTGTATCTGCCGATGCGTCAGGAAAGCCGTAGTCTGAATCTCTCCAATACTGTCGCAATCGTACTTTACGAAGCGATGAAGCAGTTGGGCTTCCCGGACGCTGTGATCAAGCCGCGTTTACCTTAACTGCCGGCTTCGGTCCTTTTCCTGATTTTAGTTCGGCGAGTTGAGACTGAGGTGGGCGAGCATATAAGCCGGGATTCTACCCGGTACCAAATCCTAGTCTTTACCGTTCTTGTGTTTCCGATAGGTTTGCGCCGCGTAATTCTTGGCTTGGTCTTTAGATTTTTCGGAAAATAAGTTTTGATAAAATCCGCCTTTGCGGTCGGCAATCGCGCGGCAGATATCTTTGAACAGGCTGGTATTTTCGATTACCGCTCTCGGGCTGAGTCCGTGCTGGTTGGTCAAGTAATAAGACACCCCCATTAGATAGGTTTTCTCCCGGCCGTTGAGTTTGATCAGCAGCTTCTTCTGTTTGTCGTAAACGTAGTAAGAGGTGAACGCTAACAGGCTCAGGCCCAAAAATTTGGTCCACAACAGGATGTAGGAATTGTCCTCGAAAAGCGGTTGGCCCTTGTTCAGAATGGCTTCGGTTTTGGTCATTATTGTCCTCGTCGGTTGTTTCCCACATAGTAATTTAACACGCTGGTGCTGTACAAATTGCCCTGCCAAATAGGTGGCGGGCTGTAAAACTGGATTGGGCGATCTCTGAGGCTCCAAGCGGATAGAGCCCTCTAAGGCCGAAGCGGCGAACACTCCGCCCTGTTCAGCAGTCAAGGGCAAGCGAAATTTATTGAGTGTCGGAATAGCCTATCGGAGAGCTGCCGAACATGTATTCGACCGAATGATGGCGGCTGATCGACATCGGTTCGACAAGTTTGGCGATTCGGCTCACGGTGAAGCTTGTTTTTGGTGCAATTTTGCCCGGCATTGCGTGGTTTTGGTGCGTTCTCTGAGTTGATTCATCGCGCAAAGGAGCAAAAAAGGCTTGGAGCGACGTATTTTTGACTTGGCATTAACTTTGCTTTAACTAAAGCGTGTGTTGTTACTCCTACCTGTTCTCAAGTGTGGACATTACGCCCTAGTTGGAAATCCAAGCAGGGCGTTTTTTTTGCGCCTCGCAATCCGGTTAGGCCGGCCGAATTAAGCTTTTTTTACGAATTCGGATTTCAATTTCATCGCGCCGATACCGTCGATCTTGCAATCGATGTCGTGGTCGCCTTCCACCAAGCGGATGTTTTTGACACGGGTGCCGACTTTGACCACCAGCGACGAACCTTTAACTTTCAGGTCCTTGATTACGGTGACCGTGTCGCCGTCTTGCAGCAGATTGCCGTTGGCGTCTTTGATGACCTTGAGGTCGTCACTATGGGCGTCGGCAGCGTCCTGAGTCCATTCGTGAGCGCATAACGAGCAGACGAAATTGTTACCGTCGTGATAGGTGTATTCGGACCCGCACTGCGGGCAATTGGGTAAGTCGTTCATTGATATCGGTCGTTCCGTTCTTGATCAAAGCTGAGCACAGCCGTATTGAGCTAGTCCTGTGCTTGTGGCAGATTGGCCTAGGCCGTGCTTCGGTGTGGCCGGGGCAAGGGGCGGGTGCCGCGCCAGCAGACATCACTGCCAGCGGCGGCATCGATTGGTCAGCGGTATTTAACGTGTGGTTTGCCGTTGCCCACGCCAATCTCGCCGATGGTAAATGCGGTTTCGCCTTGCTGTTGCAATATTTGTAACGTGGCCGCTTCGTCGGCGGCGGCGATGCAAACGATCATGCCGATGCCGCAGTTGAATGTTACCAGCATGTCTTCCAAGGCAACGTTGCCTTGTTGCTGTAGCCACTGAAAGATTTCCGGCAATTGCCAACTGCTTAGGTCGATATTGGCTTGCAGGCCTTCCGGCAATACTCGTGGCAAGTTCTCGGTGATGCCGCCGCCGGTGATATGGGCCATGGCATGGACCGGAATCGTTTTTAGCAACTCCAGCAGCGGTTTGACGTATATCCGGGTCGGGGTCAGCAAGGTCTCGCCGAGCGGTCTGCCGTTTACCTCGTCGGTCCAGGCGAGTCCGCTGCGTGCCACGATTTTACGGATTAGCGAGTAGCCGTTCGAGTGCGGACCGGAAGCGGCCAGGGCGATCAGTTTGTCGCCGGCTTGAACCAAGCTGCCGTCTATGATGCGGTCTTTTTCGACGATGCCGACGCAAAAGCCGGCCAAGTCGTAGTCGCCATCGGCGTACATGCCCGGCATTTCCGCGGTTTCGCCACCGACCAGAGCGGCGCCGGCCTGCTCGCAGCCCAGGCCTATGCCTTCGATAACGCTGGCTGCGGTATCGACCGCCAATTTGCCGGTTGCGAAATAGTCCAGAAAGAACAGCGGTTCCGCGCCTTGCACGACGATGTCGTTGACGCACATTGCCACCAAGTCGATACCGACGCTGTTGTGGATATTTAAATCCAGGGCCAGTTTCAATTTGGTGCCGACGCCATCGGTGCCGGAAACCAGCACCGGTTGTTTGTAGCGGTCCAGAGGCAATTCGAATAGCGAACCAAAGCCGCCAAGGCCGGCCATCACGCCTGCATTACGGGTTCTGGCAGCGATGGGTTTGATGCGTTCCACCAAAGCGTTGCCCGCTTCGATATCGACACCGGCACTCTTGTAATCCAGGCGGTCTTGTTGTTCGCTCAATGTTGGCCTCTTGTTAAAGTTCAGGTTGAAACGACCGATATTGTACTATATTCCGAATTAATGCTGAGTCAGGGTAGGCGAGTGAGCAAGGTTTTTATGAAACGTAAATCCGTGCGTTGGGGTTTGCTGGTATGGGGTTTGTTGGGCGGAGTCGTAACTGCCGATGCCGTTGAGGTGAAGGGGCTTTATGAAATCGAACTGGTGGCCCGCAGCCAATCGGCCGAGGACAGGCTGCAAGCTATCAAGCAGGCTATGTATGCGGTATTGAGCCGGGTGTTGGTAGCGGACGACATTTCCAAAATTCCGGCGGTGCAGCAAGCGTTGGCCAGTGCGCAAAACTATGTCAAACAATCGCAATTTTCGCTGATCGCGGCTGACGAGCAACCGGACAATGAAGCGCGCTTGATTCGGGTGCAATTCGACGAAGATCAATTGATGCAAGTCATGCGCGATAGCCATGTCGGGATCTGGAGTGAGATCCGGCCGGAAACCTTGGTCTGGCTGGTAGTCGACGAAGACGGCGTACGCCAGTTTTATAACGCCGACGCCATGCCGGAAGTGGAAAGCGCATTGGCCTTTGCCGCCAAAATCAAAGGCATTCCGATGATTTATCCGATGTTGGATCTGGAAGAGCAGCAAAAGATTTCGGTTAGCGAAGTCCTCAGTGCCGATTCGCGCAATTTGCTGGCCGTTTCCGCTCGTTACGAAGTGACCTCGGTCATGGCCGGGCGCATCGCCAAAAAAGGCGGTTGCTGGCAAGGCGAGTGGGCGTTTTATTTCGACGGTAAGATCAAGCAGTGGAATGGCGAATGCTTGCCTTTGAAATCGGCCGCCGTTACCGGCGCCGAAGGCGCTTATCGAGTGCTGTCCAATTATTACGGTGTTAAGCCGTCAGCCAATCAATAAGCTGTAAAGGCCGTAGGCGCCGCCGTAGCTGATCAAAAAATAGAAAAGAGACATCACCAAGCCGGCCGTATTGTTGATGCGCAAAGCGTCTTTGAAAATCCTGCCGATAATGATCAAGTCCCACAGTAAAAACAAGCTTAGCGTCATGTAGCTGGGCGTATCTTCGGCAACGGTCACCCAAAACAGAATTGGCGCCAGGAACAGCGCCACTACGTTCTCGCAGAACAATATCGCCGACGACACTCTAATAAAATCGCCGAAAGT
Source organism: Methylomonas sp. EFPC3 (assembly GCF_029643245.1). Taxonomy (NCBI): domain Bacteria; kingdom Pseudomonadati; phylum Pseudomonadota; class Gammaproteobacteria; order Methylococcales; family Methylococcaceae; genus Methylomonas; species Methylomonas sp. EFPC3. The sequence goes on along the minus strand of NZ_CP116398.1, from coordinate 1,583,241 downwards.
GCCGTTGGTTAGCAATACCAGCGCAATAAAGGCCAAAGTCAGCAAAGTCTCCAGCATCACCTCGAAAATCGAATCGATATCGTCAACCATGTTGAATTGGACGAAGAACACGATTGAGAAATAGAAAATCAGATTGTGCTTAAAGAAACGAGGTGAGGCCGGCAGATTGAGGACCGAGACATTGAGCCAGCACAGCGGAAAATACTGTCTGATGATGTCCATCGGTCTCGGTGTCCTAACAGTTGTGGTTTATTCTTCCGTTTCGGAATACGGGTAGGCGTCGTAAGGGCCTCGGTAATCCTGTTGTTGTAAGTGGCTGAACTGGTCGTTCAGCGCTTGGATCAGATCCTTGCTCTGCTCAATCAGGCCGAGCAGGCGTTTCCGGTTCTTTTTGTTTCTGCCGACTGGATCGGTGATCGGCAGCAAAGTTCTCCAGAATCCCAGGCTCTTCTCGAATAAGCCGACAAGATCTTCGCTCAAGTTGAGTTGAGCCTGGCGCTTCAGCAGTTGTTTTATCACGAATTTGGCATTAACCCGGCTGACAATCATATGCAGTGGCGTCATGATCGCGAGCAAAGCCAGGACCATGATCGGTCCGATGATGGGGTCGAATACCAAGTCGAGTATGCCGACTGCGATTTCGGCAAACAGCAATAGCATGATAATGAAGCTCAACACGATCAAGCTCGAAGCATTGGAGCGCTCTTTCCAGGTATTCAGCGCTTCTTCCACTTCAGGCATTATCACTTGATCGATAGCGAGGATGCTGTTTTCCAGCGAATCCAAAATTCGGTAAGAGCGGTCGTTGTTGATGTTAGCGAACCGATGATCGAACGGGGTGGTATCTCCGGATTGCGAGAGCACCACAAACTGGCCGGTGTGGATGCCAAGGTTTGCCAAACGGCGTTGCCAGGACGCGGCGATTTCCTGGCTTTTGGCTGGGTCGATACTGATCTCGGAATGATCGACGACAAACAGAAACTTATTGGAATCCTGATGGGCAACGATGGTACTGAGGGTGTCTTTGATCAATTCGGCGTCGGCTTCGAACAAATCCGTAAATACCAAAACCAGATCGGAAATACCAATTACGTAATTCCGTAACAAAGCCGAAATCTGGGATTCCTGATTGGGGTTCAGTACCGGAGCGTCTATGACTAATTTGTTTTTCAATTTGGCGCTATTGGCGGTGACTAGCTCCAAATAAGCGTTGATTTTACCGCCCTCTCCAGTCGCAGTTTGTTCGAGTACGCGGCTGATCTGGTAAAACGGCAGGCGGTGGTCGGCGTCCAGCGCGGTACCCGGTAAAGTGGCTGTGGTCGCTTGCGGCGTATATTGTAGTACTGTGAATTTGTGGCGAGAGGTATTCAGTTGCACGCCAAGATAGCGGTTGATGAATTCGGATTTGGCTGGTGAGTAGCCGCCGAGGGTGCTGACGATAGGCCACCAACTGGTTTTGCGCGCAGTGGTTTCGTCGTTCTCGATCAGGCCCAGCTCGAACTCGATTTCATCCAAGTCCTGAAATATTTTTGCGGTTTTCTGCAATATCGGGTCGTTGGCGGCGAATTGCCGCTCGAGATTGATCAGGTGCTTGCTTACCGTTTTCTCCGCCATGATACATGAACCTTATTCTACTAGTTGTGGGGTGTTCATCAGACGGCGGGAGTATACACCGATGGCTTTAATCGGAGTAAAAAAACCTGCCGCCCCAGCAACGGCAGGTCCGGGCGGAATGCGGGATGTGCGAGTCGGGCGCGGTGGCTTATTCCTTGATATCCAGCTCTTTGATTTTGCGCGTCAGCGTATTACGGCCGTAACCCAGAAGTAAGGCCGCTTCGTGTTTGCGGCCGTGGGTATGGTTCAGCGCCGCCTCGATTAATAAGGTTTCCACCGACGGAATCGCATGTTTGGCGATATCGACTTTACCCGACGAGAGCTGTTGTTTGACCCAGGTTTTGAATTGGTTTTCCCAGTCGCCGTTACCGGGCTCATTTACGCTGGTTTCGGCGTGGCTCTGGCTGAGTTCCGGCGGTAGATCCTCGATATGGATTTCCCGGCCCGATGCCATAACTGTGAGCCAGCGGCAAATGTTTTCCAATTGTCTGACGTTGCCCGGCCAACGCAAGGAACTCAGAAACGCTTCGGTATCCGGTCGCAATACTTTGATCTCGGTGTTTAGCTCTTTCGCACTTTGGTAGAGGTAATGCCGCATCAGCAAACCGATATCCTGCCGCCGCTCGCGCAACGGCGGAATATGGATGCGGATTACATTCAAACGGTGAAATAAGTCCTCCCTGAACCGGCCTTGGGCGACCAGTGCCTCCAGATCCTGGTGGGTGGCGGCAATGATGCGGACGTTGACCTTGACCGAGGTGTGGGCGCCGACCGGATAAAACTCGTTATCCGCCAACACTCGCAATAGTCGGGTTTGCAATTCGGCCGGCATGTCGCCGATTTCGTCCAGAAACAAGGTGCCGTTGTTGGCCTGTTCGAAGCGGCCGATGCGGCGGGCTTGGGCGCCGGTAAAGGCACCTTTTTCGTGGCCGAATAGTTCCGACTCCATCAAGTCCTTGGGAATCGCCGCCATGTTTAAGGCGATGAAAGGCTGGTCGGCACGCGGGCTGTGGCGGTGCAGCGCCTTCGCTACCAACTCTTTGCCGGTGCCGGATTCGCCGTTGATTAACACGGTAATGTGCGAACGGGCCAGACGGCCAATGGCGCGAAATACCTCCTGCATCGCCGGCGCTTCGCCGATGATTTCCGGCGTCTCCTGCACCCTTTCCTGTTCCTGAGTGTTATCGCTATGACGTTGCCGGCTGTGGGCGCAGGCGCGCTGTACGGTTTCGACGACTTCGGTAACGTCGAAGGGTTTGGGCAGGTATTCGAAGGCGCCGCCGTGGAATGCCGATACCGCGCTTTCCAGATCCGAGTGCGCGGTCATCACGATCACCGGCAGCTCGGGGTAGCTGTTTTGAATGTTGCGCAGCAGTTCGAAACCGTCCATGCCGGGCATCCTGATGTCGGTGATCAACACGTGCGGCAAGCCGTGGGGCAGCGATTTCAGCAAATCGCCGGCATTGGAGAAGCTCTGCGTGTTGGCGCCGGCTTTCTGCAAGGCTTTTTCGAGTACCCAGCGAATGGATTTGTCATCATCGACAATCCAGACCTTGTCAGGAATTTGCATGATTTTGCTCCAAGGGTAGGTAGATAGAAAACACGGTGTGGCCGGGTTCGCTTTCGCATTCGATCAGGCCGTTGTGCTGATTGATCAAGGATTGCGCGATCGATAGCCCCAGCCCGGTTCCTTCGGCGCGGCCGGTGATCATCGGGTAAAAAATTTGTCCCATCAGCTCGGGTTTGATGCCGGGGCCGTTGTCGATGATGTCTATTTTTACCGTCAGCCGGTAGCGTTTACGGCCGATCGTCATATGCCGTTGCACCCGGGTCTTGATGGTGATCTCGCCGTCGCTCTGTAACGCTTGCACCGCGTTGCGGACGATGTTCAGAATCGCCTGAATCAGCTGGTTTTTGTCGGCGAAAATCTCTGGAATGCTGGGGTCGTAGTTGGTTTCCAAGACGATGCCTTTGGTCGATTCCGCCGCGACTAGGTGGCGGACGCGCTCCAGCACTTCGTGAATGTTCAGCAAACTTTTATTCGCCGGTTTGTTCGGGCCCAGCATTTTGTCCATCAGATCCTGCAAGCGGTCGGATTCGGCGATGATGATTTGGGTGTATTCCTTCAATTCCGGATCCTGCAGTTCCAAATCCAGCAATTGCGCCGCGCCGCGCAGCCCGCCCAACGGGTTTTTGATTTCGTGGGCCAGACCGCGCACCAGCATCCGGCTGGTGTTTTGCTGGGCCAGCAATTGCTCTTCCTTGGTAATGCGCAGATGGCGGTCCACTTGCTGTAGCTCAATTAATATCTCGCTGAGTTCGCCGTCTTCCAGTAACGGCGTCGCGCTGAGATTTACGGTAATCGACTGGTTAAGCCGTTCTAGGATCAGCTCTCTATCGACCAGGGGTTCCAGCATGTACAGACGCGGCAATAATTCATTGAACAAGCTGCTGTGTGCGGTTTTGAATAGTTTGTGCGCCGTGTGGCCAAGCAAATGCTTGGCGCTGTCTGCTAACAGCATTTCGCCTGCCGGGTTAATGTAGATTAATCGCAAATCCTTATCGAACAGCAGGATTGCTTCGTTTAAGTGATCGAGTATTTTTTTGTGCACTGGAAACGGATATCCTTAAAAGTCCTGTTTAGCTAAAGCAATATGTACGCCAATGCCCGGATTCTCAGGGCGGATGCACCTTGCAGGGCGAAGTTGCCTATGGTGCGCTTATTTTAGTGCATATGCTGGAGCAAAAGCACCAAAATGGTGCGCTGTATTGCGATCGCCGGTTTTCAGAGTGCCCGGCTTTTAGGGCTAACTGGACTTGGTAGGGGGGTACCGATCATTTCGGTGCGACTTAAATAACAAGGTTGATTGCTGTTGAGTTGCCTTGTGGCCGATCAGAGTCGATAGTCAATGGTCAGCGGTGCGTGGTCGCTGAACCGCTGTTGTTTGTATATCTGCGCTGCGGCTGCCTTGTTACCGATTCCTGGCGTGGCGATCTGGTAATCGATGCGCCATCCGACATTCTTGGCCCAAGCTTGGCCACGATTGCTCCACCACGTGTAACATTCGTCTGTGGCGTCGGGATGTAAATAACGGTAGGTATCTACCCAACCGAGTTCTGCCAACACCTGTGTCATCCAGTTTCTTTCTTCCGGTAAAAATCCGGAATTTTTCTGATTGCCGCGCCAGTTTTTTAAATCGGCCGGGCGGTGGGCGATGTTCCAGTCGCCGCACACGACGACTTCGCGGCCGCTGCCGATCAAGTCGGCTAAATGCGGAAGAAATCGCTCCATGACACTGAACTTGACAGCCTGGCGCTCTGCGCTGCTGGAGCCGGACGGCAGGTACAGCGAGACAATCGATAGATTGCCGACTCGAATTTCCAGATAACGGCCTTCGCTGTCGATATCAAGGTGGCCCAGGCCCTCGATGACCGTATCGGCCGGCACCTTGCTATAGATGCCGACACCGCTGTAACCCTTTTTCTCGGCGTAATGAAAGTAACCGTATAGCCCTGCGGGCCTTAACATCTCGGCGGTCAGGTTTTGGGCTTGGGCCTTGAGTTCTTGCAAGCAGACGAAATCGGCGTTTTGGTCTGCCAGCCAGTCGTAGAAACCTTTGTTGGCTGCGGAGCGAATGCCGTTCAAGTTGGCGGAAATAATGCGAAGCATGGGGATACTTTGGGATGGGTTCCGGTCGTAACGAGCGACATAAAAAACCCCGCTAAGCCTTGAAGCTTGCGGGGTTTTGAGCCGGTTTCGGCCCGCGAGACAGGCTTAACCTTTACAGGCTGTAGTACATATCCAGCTCAACCGGGTGAGTGCTCATGCGCAGGCGAGTTACATCTTGTTTTTTCAGTTCGATGTAGCCGTCGATCACGTCGTCGGTGAATACGCCGCCGCGGGTCAGGAACTCGCGGTCTTTGTCCAGAGCATCCAGCGCTTCGTCGAAAGAGAAGGCCACTTGCGGGATGGCTTTTTCTTCTTCTGGCGGCAAGTCGTACAAGTCTTTATCCATCGCTTCACCTGGGTGAATTTTGTTTTGGATACCGTCAAGACCGGCCATCAGCATGGCGGAGAACGCCAAGTATGGGTTAGCGGTGGAGTCAGGGAAGCGGACTTCGATACGGCGACCTTTTGGGTTGGTGACGTAAGGAATCCGGATGGACGCAGAGCGGTTACGTGCTGAGTAAGCCAGCATCACAGGTGCTTCGAAGCCTGGTACCAAGCGTTTGTAGCTGTTGGTTGAAGCGTTGGTGATCGCGTTCAGGGCTTTAGCGTGTTTGATGATACCGCCGATGTAGTACAGAGCGGTTTCTGACAGGCCGCCATACAGGTTGCCGGTGAACAGGTTGACGCCGCCTTTGGCCAGAGATTGGTGGACGTGCATGCCGCTGCCGTTGTCGCCGACCAGTGGTTTCGGCATGAAAGTAGCGGTTTTGCCGTAAGCGTGAGCGATGTTGGCGATGACGTATTTCAATTCCAACACTTCGTCGGCTTTTTTAACCAGGGTGTTGAATTTGGAACCGATTTCGCATTGACCGGCAGTGGCCACTTCGTGGTGGTGCACTTCGATGGTTTGACCCATTTCTTCCAGCACCAAGCACATGGCGGAACGCATGTCTTGGAATGAATCGACTGGCGGAACCGGGAAATAACCGCCTTTTACGCCAGGACGGTGGCCGATGTTGCCGTTTTCGTAAACTTTTTCCGAGTTCCAGCCGGCTTCTTCGGAGTCGATTTGGTAAGAGCAGCCGCCCATGCCGGCGCTCCAGCGTACGTCGTCGAAAATGAAGAATTCGTTTTCAGGGCCGAACAATGCGGTGTCGGCGATGCCGGTAGATTGCATGTAAGCTTCTGCGCGTTTGGCGATGGAACGCGGGTCGCGGGCATAACCTTGCATGTCTTTCGGTTCGATGATATCGCAACGCAAGATCAGCGTTTTGTCGTCGAAGAACGGATCGATTTTGGCGGTGCTGGGATCCGGCATCAGAATCATGTCGGATTCGTTAATGTGTTTCCAACCGGCGATGGAAGAGCCATCGAACATGTTGCCTTCTTCAAAGGTGTCTTCGTCGATGGTGTGCGCAGGGAAGGTGACGTGTTGTTCCTTGCCGCGGGTATCGCAGAAGCGGAAATCGACGAATTTAATGTCGTTTTCCTGAATCATTTTTAGTACGTTATCTACTGACATCGGCCAAAATCTCCTAGTGGATGGTTATTGTTTTAGGTTTAAAAAACCGGCGCTTACCATAGCATCAATTGCTAACAAGAGCCAGAAAAATCAAAGCTTCCAGCGTGCCTAAATCACCCTGGAAGCGTCTTGTGATTGCTTGTTGGCGAGCGGGGTAGAGCTTAGAAAGTCACGACCACATCGGCGGTAAACAGAAACTGGCTTTGCCGAGTGCCGTTATCGAACGCTCTGGCGTCGTCGGTAAAGTCATAACGCAAGTTTGGTCTCAGATTCAGCCATTTTGCCGGCTTGTAACTCATGCCGGCAGTTACGGCATAGTAGCTCGAGCCTTCTTGGGTATAGCTGGCAAGATAGTTGCCGCCGCAGGCGAAGTTGTCGCCTTGGTTAGCGGATGCAGCATAGCAGCGGCCTGGGCCGTAAACTCTGATGCCGTTGTGGTCGCGGAACCATTCGGCTCTTAAACCGGCCGATACTTTGTCGTTGACGTCGTAAATCAAATATTGGTTGATGCCATACCATTCTGCGTCGCCGTTGCCGCTGGCATCAGCTGGTATCCAAATGTTTTGGGCGAAGCCGTGGTCATGCTGAATGATGTAATGCAGCTTGTCGGTGAAATTGTGTTTGCCGACCACGCTGTACATTGACCAGCTATCGTTAACATGCTCGGCACGTTTGCCTGCGGTAGACGTAATCGCTAGAGAGGTGCCTGCGTCGTCGCTAGTCCAGGTTACGCCTCCCAGCCAGGCCCAGTTACCCAAATCGCGGTCCCAGTTACCGTCCCAACCGCCAGTGCTGCTACCGGTAACGGCACCACCCATTACGGTCCAGTTTGGATTGAACGCATAGGTCGCCAATACCCCTGTATGGGTGAACGGCTCGCCGTACTGCATCGTATAAGGTTTGGTGATGAAGAAATTGTCCGGCGCGGTTACGACTTCGTAACCAATCGGGGTGTAAAAATGACCGAGTTTGACGTCGATACCGTTACCAAACGGCAAGTTGATTTCCGCATAGGCCTGGGGTAAGGCTAAGCCGTAAAAGCGCTCACCGTTACCACTCAAGCCCAAATCCCAGCTGCCGCGTTCGCTGGCTTCAAGCGTTTTAGGATCAAATCCCGGGGAGCCGTATGCTTGAGTGAAGATCGCGTCGGTTCCGTACATGGCGTCGACTCGTCCGCCGATATCGAAAGCATCGCCGCCGACAGTAACGGCTTTTTGGAAATATAGGTAGAACTGGTTGACTTGGAATTCGCCACTGCGGTCGTTGAACGTGACCGGGCCGTTAAAACCATCGCCGTTGCTGCTCATGTTCGCGCCAATGCTGGCGTTAAACCATCCGCCCAACTTCAGATTGTGGTCCTGCATGAATTTGCTTTCGTTGGGATCGATGCCGGCTGCGCTGAGCAAACCGGGAGCTTGGCTCCAGGTTTCGGCAGTGGCGCTACCGCAGCACAGCGCGATGACGGCCGCCAACGAAGTGTTCGCAGTAAGTTTGAGTGATGGAAGGATTATTTTCATAGGTTTACCTCTTGGTGTGTGACTACTGCATTAAGAATAGCATTTTTGGGGCCAATTTCATTTTAATAAAAAATCAATAAGATACGTTTGTTTGTTCCGGTTTTTTTGAACCTAAACGGTGCAATTCCGATTTTGTGATTTATTTTGGTGCGGAGGAAGTTTGCTTAGACTAATCAATCAGATGAAGAGACTTAGCGTCAATGTTTGAGTCTGTGCTTGAAGAGATGGGTCGTGGTGGTGCATGTCTGTGCCGGATGCACCATCTGAGTGCGAATCTATTTGGTTTCGGCGGGGGATTTGTAACAACCGCTTATAAATCACGGACATAAATAGTGGCATGCATCATGCTTCGTCGGTTTCGGGATTTTACTAACTGAAGCAACGAGGTGTTGAACTATGAAACTGATCACAGCGGTGGTTAAGCCGTTCAAGCTGGACGACGTGCGCGAAGCGCTGTCGGATATCGGCGTGTCGGGCGTAACGGTGACCGAGGTTAAGGGTTTCGGCAGGCAGAAGGGCCATACCGAACTGTATCGCGGCGCCGAATACGTCGTCGACTTTTTACCGAAGGCCAAGATCGAAGTTGCGGTGGCCGATGCGTTGCTCGATCAAGCAGTGGAAGCCATCGTCAAGGTCGCCAATACCGGCAAGATCGGCGACGGCAAGATTTTTGTCACTAATCTGGAACAGGTGGTTCGGATCAGAACCGGCGAATCCGGCGAAGAAGCTCTTTAACATCAAGATGGGGAAACAAACAATGAGATATTTAACAAGCATGGCGCTGTTAGCGCTGTTTGGGCTATCCGGCGCGGCGTTTGCGCAAGAAGCGGCCGCACCGGCGGTACAAGCCACGATTAACAAAGGCGACACCGCTTGGATGATAGTGGCCACAGTGTTGGTGGCGTTGATGGTAATTCCGGGGCTGGCTTTGTTCTACGGCGGTATGGTGCGAGCAAAAAACATGCTGTCGATTTTGATGCAGGTTTTCGTGATTTTCTCGTTGACGGCAATTTTGTGGGCCACCTACGGCTACAGTATCGCCTTCACCGAGGGTAATGCGTTCTTCGGTGGATTCAGCAAGGCCTTCCTGAGCGGTATCACGCCGGATTCGATGGCGGCGACCTTTAGCAAAGGCGTTTACGTGCCTGAGTATATTTACGTCGCGTTCCAGTTGACGTTTTCGGCGATTACCCCGGCTTTGATTGTCGGTGCTTTTGCCGAACGGGTTAAATTCTCTGCAGTGCTGCTGTTTACCGTATTGTGGTTTAGCTTCTGCTACCTGCCGATGGCGCATATGGTTTGGTACTGGGCCGGCCCGGATGCATACACCGATGCCGCAGCGGCGGAAACTGCCGGGGCTACAGCCGGGTTTCTGTTCCAAAAAGGTGCCCTGGATTTCGCCGGCGGTACCGTGGTGCACATTAACGCCGGTATTGCCGGCCTAGTCGGTTGTTTGATGATCGGCAAACGTATCGGCTATGGCAAAGAATTCATCGCGCCGCATAGCGTAACGATGAACATGATCGGTGCGTCGTTGCTGTGGATAGGCTGGTTCGGCTTCAACGCCGGTTCCAACCTGGAAGCCAACGGCTTGGCGGCGATGGTGTTCTTGAACACTCTGCTGGCCGCCGCCGCCGCGACCCTGGCCTGGATGGCCGCAGAATGGCTGGTACGCGGTAAACCCAGCATGTTGGGCGCCACCTCCGGCGCGGTAGCCGGCTTGGTTGCAATTACCCCGGCTTGCGGATGGGCAGGTCCAATGGGATCAATCGCGCTGGGTCTGGTGGTGGGCGCGGTGTGTTTCTGGTCTGTCACTTACCTTAAACACGCTTTGAGCTACGACGATTCGTTGGATGCCTTCGGCGTGCACGGTATCGGCGGCATCATCGGCGCGCTGGGCACTGCCGTTGTCGCCAGTCCGGCGTTGGGCGGTTCCGGAGTATGGGATTACGTTACCAATGCTACGGCACCGGACTATAGCATTCTGACCCAGCTCGGCAGCCAAGCCTGGGGTGTTGGCGTCGCCATTGTCTGGTCCGGCGTCGTATCGTTCATCGCTTTCAAAATTGCCGATGTGGCACTGGGTTTGCGAGTCAGCGAAGCCACCGAACGCGAGGGTCTGGACGTTACCGAGCACGGCGAGACCGCTTACCACAGTTAATTGCTACGCGTACCGAGATGCTTGGGGGGAACGGGCGATCAATTACAGGTCGCCCGTTTCAGTTAGCTCGGGATGTCTTGTCAGTAACGCGGCTGGCTAAATTGTAGGTTGCGGCGGAATTCTTTATCATTGGCCGCAACTGTCACGAAACAGCACGTTAACCATTCGATTTTTTGGGGATAGCATGAAACTAATTACAGCAATCATTAAACCGTTCAAATTGGACGACGTTAGAGAGGCCTTGTCGGAAATCGGCGTGGCCGGTGTGACGGCGACCGAAGTCAAAGGCTTCGGCCGGCAAAAAGGCCACACCGAACTGTACCGCGGTGCCGAGTACGTGGTGGATTTTCTGCCCAAGGTGAAATTGGAGATTGCGGTGGCCGACCAGATTGTCGACCAAGCCGTGGAAACCATCGTCAAGGCTGCCAATACCGGCAAAATCGGCGACGGTAAAATCTTCGTTACCAATCTGGAGCAAATCATTCGAATCAGAACCGGCGAGACCGGGGAAGACGCGATTTGATGCACCGATAATAATCAGAAAGTCGGGCGTAAGATCGGCAAAAATCGCCCTGGTCTGCGGGTAAAACGTAGACCAGGGCGATTTTGTTGTTTATAGCCCGTCAAAAAACAACACAACAATATTCGTGATAGACCATGACAACAATTATAAGAGCGTTAACGCTCATCGCCTCCACCTGGGCATTACCCGTTTCGGCGTTCGCCGATGAATTAAACCAGGCCAACACCGCCTGGGTTCTCACCTCCACCGCTTTGGTCTTGTTCATGACCATACCGGGCTTGTCGCTGTTTTACGGCGGTCTGGTCAGAAGCAAAAACGTGCTGTCGGTTTTGATGCAGTGTTTTTCGATTACCTGTTTGGTTTCTTTGCTCTGGCTGGCCGGTGTTTACAGCTTTATCTTCGCCGACGGCGGCGATTGGCAGCCGTGGCTGGGTGGCGCCGCCAAGATCTTTCTGCCGGATATGGGTATCCGCAGTTTGACCGGCGATATCCCGGAAACCGTGTTTTTCATGTTCCAAATGACGTTCGCGATCATCACGCCGGCACTGATCGTCGGCGCCTTTGCCGAACGCATGAAATTTTCGGCCATGCTCTGGTTCAGCGGGTTGTGGCTGGTTTTCGTCTACATGCCGATTTGCCACTGGATTTGGGGTAACGGCTGGTTGGCGGCGCTGGGCGCTAAGGACTTCGCCGGCGGCATCGTGATTCATGTCAATGCCGGGGTTGCGTCGCTGGTTGCGGCATTGGTGTTGGGCCGGCGCAAAGGTTTTCCGACCGTGGCGATGCCGCCGCACAATATGACGATGGTGGTCACCGGCGCCGGCATGCTTTGGTTCGGTTGGTTCGGTTTCAATGGCGGTAGTGCGCTGAAGTCGGACGGGTCGGCCGGAATGGCGATTGTCGTGACCCATATCGCGGCGGCGGCCGGCGCCTTGACCTGGATGACGATCGAATGGCTCCGCTATAGCAAACCCAGCGTGTTGGGCATCGTTACCGGCATGGTGGCTGGGTTGGGCACCATTACGCCGGCCTCCGGCTTCGTTGGGCCTATCGGCGGCTTGATAATCGGCGTGGTCGCGGGCGGCGTCTGCTTCTATGCCACCCAATTCGTCAAGCGTCGCTTGAAAATCGATGATTCGTTGGACGTGTTTCCGGTACACGGCGTCGGCGGCTGCGTCGGCTCCGTTCTAACCGGCGTGTTTGCGGCTGAGAGTTTTGGTGGGCTGGGGCTGAACGGCGTCAGCATCGGTCACCAAGTGGCAATTCAAACCCTGGCGGTGCTGGTGACCGCCGCCTGGAGCGGTGTTTTCAGTTACGGCTTGTTGAAGATTTTGGATGTGCTGATCGGTCTGCGGGTCACAGACGATGAAGAGCAGCAAGGCCTGGATATCGTGCTGCACGAAGAGACCGGCTACCACAATCTGTAAACTGCGGCATTGCAGGTTAGAATAACCGGCTGACTCAACAGGCGGGGTGTGCCAACACCCCGCTACCGCTATTTTAAGCCGAGATTTCCATGCCAATCACACTCCAAGCTCTGGAACCCATCATTCGCGCCGCCGGCAGTGTGGCGATGAATTATTTCAACGATCTGCCCAATCTGGCCGTCAACAAAAAAAGCGCGCGCGATTTAGTGACCGACGCCGACGTTGCCGTCGAAAATTATCTGAAACAAGCGCTGACCGAACATTGCCCGGAATACGGTTTCTGGGGTGAGGAGAGCGGTCAGACCGCCAATCAAACCAGTCGCTGGATCGTCGATCCGATTGATGGCACCCATTCCTTTTCCAAGGGCCAATATTTCTGGGGCATCAGCGTTGCTTTGGAAATCGACGGCGAACTGATCATGGGCATAGTCTACGGCCCTGCTTTAGACGACTATTACTGCGCCGAGAAAGGCAAAGGCGCCTGGAAAAACGGCAAACCGATCCGGGTCTCCGACGAAACCGACCTCGGCGCCAGCATGGTCTCGACCGGTTTTGCCTGTCTGCGCCAATATCTTACCGACAACAATCTGGCGCGCTTCGCCCGCATCGCCCAAGCTACCACCGGCCAACGCCGTCTGGGTTCGGCCGCATTGGATTTATGCACCGTCGCCGATGGCCAAGTCGATGCGTTTTGGGAGCAGGAGCTGAATCTATATGACGTCGCCGGCGGCGCCCTGGTCGTGATGGAAGCCGGCGGCACCGTCACCGATTTCGCCGGCAATCCCGGCGTGTTTCCCAAACAAATCCTGGCCACCAACGGCAAATTGCTCGATCAAATCTTGCCGTTGATGTAGCCAGCGGTGACAGTAAGGCTGGTTTGGCATCGGCTAATCCCGCAATACCGCATTGCGCCGGTCGGCTTGTTTCAGTACGCCGCCCAGGATCCACATCTGGTACATCGACACGGTCCACATGAAGGCGAAGGAGATGCCAAGCCCGGCGCCGGCGACGATGATCAGCCAGGCGAAGTGCGGGTTTAACTTGGTCAGCCACCAGGAGGCGATGTCGACCAGCAAAAACAAATAGGGCATGACGATGGCCGGATACTTGTATTTGCACGGTACGCCGGTGCTGAAGCTAAAGATCAGGCCGACGAACATGAAAATAAAACTGATGCCGAACAAATGAATGTGGGACAGCCGGGTCAGCGAGGCAAAGGTGGCGCCTTCGTTCGATTCGGACACCTTTTTCAGGTTTTCGAATTTGGAAAAATCCGGTAACGAGCCCGCATTGGCGTTGTGGCACATCACGCAGTTCTTTTCGACGATGGGTTTGATGTCGGCGTTGTAAGACGCTTCGGCGGCGCCGTCGCGCACCCACTGGATAATCTTGAACCGATCCTGGTCCGGTGCGTTCATTTTCATCGAGCCGTTCAGTTTCGATTCCATTACCGAACCCGAGCGATCGCCGTAGTAACTGTATACGATGTCGTCCAGCGACAAGCCGAACTTGCCGTCGGCCATGCCGTGAGTGAACAAGATTTGGGTCAGCGCCATCAAGTAACCGGCGCCGATGGTGACCAGATAGCCGGTGAACAGCAACTTGATACATGTGCCGAAGCTGACTAGATTCGCGCCTTTGTAGGCATATTTAACGGGAATATTGGGTTCGGTCGACATAGGTTGTCCGGTCGCTGAGTTGACGGAGCAGGCGTGAACGGGCGGCCGCGATTTGCGGCCGCCCGGCCAGCCTGGTTACTTTTTGACGTTTTGGTAGAAAAAGCCTAGTTCATTGATCTCGTCTTCGCTGAGCGATTCGGCTAGCAAACGCATCCTGCTGTAGATGTCGTTATGGCGGCTACCGGTTTTAAAAGCCTTTAAGGTCGCGACCAGATATTCGGCATTTTGGCCGGCCAGAGCCGGGATATCCATTTCCTGGCCTTGACCGTTACCGCCGTGGCAAACTTCGCATGGCGGCAAAATCCGGTCGCTGCTGCCTGCCGAAACCAGCTTTTCCGCCAGTTCATAGACCATCGGGCTGCGCGATTTGAATGCCGGCGGCCGGGTAGAAAACCACGCCGCCAAGTCGGCTGCATCCTGCTTGCTTAGCGATTTGGCCAAGCCGGACATCATCGGATTGTCGCGGCTGCCGTCGGCGTAATCGCGCAACTGCTTGTACAGGTAGGTCGGCAGCTGGCCGGCCAGCGACGGCGTGCCGGGCATCGTGCTGATGCCGTTTTCGCCATGGCAAGCCGCACAGGTTTTGGCCAGTTCCTGGCCTTTCTGCGGGTTGCCGGCTTTGGCAAAGTTCAGCTCCTCGGCGGTCCAGGCCACTTGCGACGAAGGTTGCGCCGCCAATGCGCTCGGCAACAGCAAGGCTGTAGTGAGTATCAGTTTTTTCATGATCAGACCCCCCATCTGCCTGAACCAAAGGTTTCCATCAAGAAAAATTGCAGAATCGGATAACCGAAGGCAATCAGCATGAATACGGCGATGATGGCGTTCCACAAGCCGAAGCTGTTCAGGTAGCCGGGTAATTCCTTGACGGCATGGATCGGTTCGGCGTATTCGACCTCGCCCTGATAGCTTTCCTGGCTGGTTTGGGTTTTATACAGGATATAGATCAGCAAACCGGCCGAGCCCAGTAGAATCAGGCCGCCGAATATCATCGTCACCTCGTACGGTTCCCAGGACAGGGTCAACAAGTTGTTGTAGTGCACGCTGTCGATCCGGCGCGGTTGGCCGAGCAGGCCTAGAATGTGCCAGGGCGTGGTCATGATGATCATGCCGATAAACCAGCTCCACAACTGGGCGATCGCCAGCGACGGGCAGTACAGCGGTTTGCCGCTCAACACCGGCCAGAAGTAATAGGCGATACCGAAGTACATGATGATGGTGGTGCCGCCGAAGATCAGATGGAAATGGCCGGAAATCCAGGCGGTGTTATGCACCATCGCGTTCATGGCGTAACTGGCGTTGATCAGGCCGCCGAAGCCGCCGAAGATCAGCATTAACAAACCCAGAATCAAGGCCAGTACCATCGGGTTGTTCCAGGGCAGCGCCGCGATCCAGCCGAACAGGCCTTTGCCGCCACGCAAACGGCCGGCGATTTCCAGCGAGGCAATCACGGTAAAGCCGGTAATGAAGGTCGGTAAGGTCACGACGAAGGTGCCGACGGCGTGCAGCAGTTTCCAGCCGTGGCCTTGTTCCGGGTCCATATACAGATGATGGAAGCCGATCGGCAAGCTGAATACCACCAACAGGATGAAGGCGGCCCGGGCCATTTCGTCGCTGAACAAGAAACCGCCGGCCTGTTTCGGTACCAGACAGTAAAACGCGGTGTAGGTCGGAATCAGCCAGAAGTAGACGATAGGATGCAGGGTCCAGGCGAACAGGGTGCGGGCCAAGCCGGCGTCGATGGTGTCGATCCAGCCCAATGCCCACGGGATTAACTGGAACAACACTTCGGCGGCGACGCCGGCGCTGGTCCACAACCACAGGATGGCGTTGCCGGTGGTGGCGAACATCGCCAGCGGCACCGGTACGCCGGGGTTGGCCTTTTTCCATTGCATATACATGACGATCATCGACACGCACCAGAACCAGGAGCCAACCACCAACAAAGTGGCGCCGATATAGAACAACGGGTGCGCCTTCAACGGCGGATAAAAGGTAAACAGCACCGAGGCCTGGCCGAACAGCAGCGGTAACGCGGCCATGACCACGCCGGCCAAGGCCAGGCCGAAGCCGGTCCAGGCGAAGGTTTTATTCCACACCGGCAATTTCAGCGTGCTGGTGGCGACGTAATAGCCGAAGCCCATGATGAAAAAGGTGGTCAACACAAAGCCCATCAGCACGCCGTGGGTACTGACCGAGGCGTAATAAACCTCGCGCGATTCCAGAAAGCTAAAGAAGCCGCTGCGTTCGATGACTTGATACAGGCCCATCACCGCGGCCAAGCCGAAGGCGGCGAAGGCGACCCAGAAATGGGTCAGCGCCAATTTTTTTTCTACGCTGTTATCCATGGTTTGCTCCCCCTTGTTTGTTGAGCGCTTCCCATTGCGCCTTGCTGACCACCTTGATGTTGCTCCACATATGGGCGTGGCCCATGCCGCAGTATTCGTTGCACAGCAGCGGATAGTCGCCGGCATGATGCAGTTCGGTTTGGACTTGAGCGACATAACCCGGCACGATCATCGTGCTCATATTGGTCATTGGGATGTGCACGCCGTGGATCACGTCCAGACTGACCCAGCGAAAGGTGATTTTGGTTTCCGCCGGCAGGGTCAGGGTTTTCGGATAAAAACCGTACCGTCCGGCCACCATCCGCACCGTGACGCTGCCGTCCGGGTTGGTACTGGCGCCTAATTTGTCTTCGGCAAATTCTGCGGACAAATGCAGTTTTGCCGAATCGATGGTCTCCACATTACTCGGGGCGTGGATACCGTGGACCAGGGCGGAACCCAGAATCACCGCAACAAAAAGGCCGGCGATGCCCAAGGCAATGCCGGCCCATCTTTTTTCCAGTCGGTCGATATGCATGGCAGCCTCCTAGCCGATATGGCCGCGGGGTAGAAATACCCCGTAATACATCAGCAGCCATGCAATCACCATGCCGCCGCCGACGATCAACATCAAAGCCCAGGTGCCGACCGGCGAGCTCTCCAGGATTTTTTTGCGTTCTTCTTCAGTGAGATTGTTCATATCCTTCCTTTCTTGTATGCGTTTGTGACAGGAATTGAGTTGGCAACCAACGGCATGAACAGCACAGGCTCCGTCATTCTTGCTGATGACTTAACCAGCCGATTGCTGTGGTAATCATAACCTTAGCCCATGTCGGATCGAAAGCGAAAATTCAATGTAATTAATTGGTTGTAATCCAAAGTTACTATCAATGTCAGTATTGGCCCCCGGTATTGGCTGCAGTATTTCGCGATGGTCGCGGTGCTTGGCTTCGGCTTGGTATAATGGCCGACTTTTCCAAATGACTGGGTTTGTCAAGATGAACATCACTGACTATATGCAGCAGTTAGGGCGACAGGCCAGGCTTGCCGGCCGCGAGATCAGTAAGGCCGATAGCGGTCGTAAAAACAATGCACTGTTGAATATCGCCGCCATGCTCGAGGCCGATAGCGCCACATTAGCCAGCGAAAACCGTAAGGATCTCGATGCCGGCCGGGCTAACGGCATGGATGCGGCCACGTTGGATAGGCTGGAACTGACGCCGGCCCGCATCGACGCGATGGTCGAGGGTTTGAAACAAGTCGCGGCCTTACCCGACCCGGTGGGTGAAATCAGCAATCTCGGGTATCGGCCCAGCGGTATTCAGGTCGGCCAGATGCGGGTGCCTTTGGGCGTGATCGGCATCATCTACGAGTCGCGGCCCAACGTTACGGTCGATGCGGCGGCCTTGTGCCTGAAATCCGGTAATGCCTGTATTTTGCGCGGCGGCTCGGAGTCGATTCACTCCAATCGGGCGATCGCCGCCTGTATTGCCAAGGGCTTGGCGGTGTCCGGCTTGCCGGAACAGGCGGTACAGGTAGTCGAAACCACCGATCGGGCCGCGGTTGGCGAATTGATCCGGCTGCAGCAATATGTTGACGTGATTGTACCGCGCGGCGGCAAGAGCTTGATCGAGCGGATCAGCGCCGAAGCGACGATCCCGGTGATCAAGCATTTGGATGGGATTTGCCACGTCTATATCGACGGTAAAGCCGACATCGACAAGGCCGTAGCGATTGCGATGAACGCCAAAACCCACCGCTACGGTGTCTGCAATGCGATGGAAACCCTGCTCGTCGCCGAGAGCATCGCTCCGGCGGTACTGCCGGTTTTGGCCGAAAAATACGCGGAGCAGGGCGTCGAATTGCGCGGTTGCCTGAAAACCTGTTCCTTAGTGAAACAGGCCGTCCGCGCCAGCGAAGCAGACTGGCATACCGAATATCTGGCGCCGATTTTGTCGATCAAGATCGTGGCCGATATCGACGAAGCGATAGACCACATCAATACCTATAGCTCGGCCCACACCGAAGCCATCGTCACCGAGGACTACACCTTGGCGCGGCGCTTTTTGCGCGAGGTGGATTCCAGCTCGGTGATGGTCAACGCCTCCACCCGCTTTGCCGACGGTTTCGAATACGGTTTGGGCGCCGAAATCGGCATCAGCACCGACAAACTGCACGCCCGCGGACCGGTAGGATTGCACGGCCTGACGTCATTGAAATACATCGTGCTTGGCGACGGCCATATTCGCCAGTAAATGATCGGCGTTTACGGCGGCACTTTCAATCCGGTCCATTTCGGCCATTTACGCACGGCGCTGGAAGTCAAGGAGCTGTTCAAACTGCAGCGCCTGCACCTGGTTCCATGCCGGCTGCCCGCCCATCGCGGCCAACCCGAGGCCGACGCCGAGATGCGGATGCAGATGCTGGCCGCCGCGGTGGCGGATACGCCTGGGTTTTACGCCGATAGGCGCGAGCTGGAGCGCGACGGACCTTCGTATATGGTCGATACTTTGGCGGCATTGCGGAGCGAGTTAGCGGGCGATACGCCATTAGTGCTGTTCATCGGCGCCGATGCCTTTGCCGGTTTGGAGCGCTGGCACCGATGGCAGCACCTGTTCGAGTTTGCCCACATCGTCGTGATGACCAGACCCGGTTTTCAACCCGGGCCGTTACCGGTTTTTTTGCAACAGCGGGTCGTCGACGATCCCGGTGTGTTGAGCGTCGAAGCGGCCGGACGGGTGTTCTTCCAACCGGTAACGGCCTTGGCGATTTCCGCAACTGAAATCCGTCGTTTAATCGCGGCTGGCCGCAGTCCGCAGTTTTTATTGCCTGATCGGGTTATTGCTTTGATCCGTCAGCATCAACTTTATCAAGCAACTACTGATCAATAGGAATTGGAATGCAATCAGAAGATTTAGTGAAACTGGTCGAAACCGAACTCGACCTCCGCAAAGGCCTGAATATCAAAACCATCGATGTGCGGGGTAAGACCAGTATCACCGATTTCATGGTGATCGCTACCGGTACCTCATCGCGGCATGCCAAATCGTTGTGCGATTACGTGCTCGAAAAGGTTAAAGAGAGCGGGCTGCAAGCTTTGGGTATGGAAGGCGACCAAAGTTCGGATTGGATCTTGCTGGATTTGGGCGACGTGATCGTACACGTGATGACGGGACAGGCGCGTGAACTTTATCAATTAGAGAAGTTGTGGTCGGTAGCCGGCGATGCGGCCAGGGCCTGACCTCGCCGGCGCGTAAGCAAATTGCTTGCCGGGTCGAGCTAAACTTTCAGGCTGATCCTAAAGAATAATTCTGCTCTGCCGATGACTCAGGCATAGAGTGGAGGGTTTATGAAAGCATTGCGAATAATCGGTTTAGCGGCATGTTTGGGATTAGCGGCGTGTACCAGCCTGAGCGGCAAGAATGCGGAATCGGTGCAGCAGACTAAAACCTTGCGCGCCAGCGGTTTCAGCAGTTTCGACAACAGCGGTCGGCTTTCGGTCAACCAGCGTTGGTTGCAAGCGCAACAGGCGGCCAAGCTTGAGGCATTCCGCGGTTTGGCGGATCAGTTGTACCGGGAGCCGCTCGACAACGGCGATACGGTCGGCGCAAAAGTGATGCGCGATGAAACCTACCGTGTCTATCTCGATACCTATCTACGCAGCGCTGCCGCCTCGGATTACCGCACGGTAAAGGACAACTTGAAAGCAACATTGGAGCTGCAACTCAGTCCGCGGTTTTACCGGTGCATGAGTGGCGGTGCCGGTAACGTCAATCAATGTTTGCAGGAAGAAAATAAGGTTCCGTTTACCCGATTGGGTTATAAGGAAGCGACGGTCACATCCGCCAATCTGGCTTGCGGTGTGCGTGACTGTAATGATCTGTATTACGTCAGCGGTTTCTCTAAACAACCGAACCTGCTGGACGACGTTTTGTTGGATGCCGGCTTTTACGACGCGCAAGGTATCGTCAATACCGGTGCCCGCGGATTTCTGCAATACTTTCTATTCAATGGCTTCTTTAATACGCTTTAACAGTTTGATTGCACCGATGTTGGCGATCCTATTGGTCGCCTGCGACGGCTCGTTGATGCGTAAATACGGCGCCGGCGACGGGGCGGTTGACGCGTCGGGCCGCCAAACCACTGTGCAAGGGGCTGCGCAAATCGGCCCCGGCGGTGTCGAGGAAGCCCGGCGTGCAGCGATCGACGACGCAGTGATGCGCGCCTCTTCGCAGTTGAAACGCAGCAATGCCGGGTCGGTCATCAGTGACGTCAAGGTAGTTGACGAGTGGCAAGACGGCGAGGTTTACCGGGTTCAGGCCTTGGCAGTATTGTCCGAGCGTCAGCATTGTGCTTCGCCTTACCGCAAAAAGATCGTTGCTACCGGTTTTCCGATCATGAACGCCGAGCAGGTGAGTAGCAGCGAAAGCCAGGATTTGTTTAGCGGTATCCCGCGCGAAATCAATAACCGCTTAATGGAAACCGGCGATTTTATCGGCCGTAATCTGACCAACGCCGTGTTGTATTCCCGACCCGACATCGCGCCGGAAATCCTGTCGCCGACAGGCTCGGCCGAGTCGGTGATCGTTAACGTCGCCCGCCAATACAATGCCCAGTTCGTGTTGTCCGGCGTGATACGCGGGTTTCGCACCGAGTCCACCGAATATGTGCGGGGTACGGGGGTGTTGGCGGAAATCAAATCCATGACCAGGGAATTTATCGGTCGACGCAGTATCGATTTCGACGTCTTCGTCCACGACGGTTTCAGCGGCGCGCTGTTATTCCAGCAGCGTTACAGTGCCTCTATCCTGGGCGACGTGTCGCTGCCGAACGGCTATAACGTCGGCAGCGAGCGTTTCAACGACACGCCGTCCGGGCATAAAATCGACGAATTGATTCAGCAGGCCAGTGCGGATTTGCATCGGCTATTCGGTTGTTACCCATTCACGACCCGCGTGCTGGAGTCGACCCATAACCGAATCGTGATCGCGGCCGGTGCTCAGGACAAAATCAAAGCGGGAGACAAGTTGATGATATTTTCCGCTGCCGGGATTGCGCCGGACGGACGCGGAATGAGCGAGTC
Source organism: Methylomonas sp. EFPC3 (assembly GCF_029643245.1). Taxonomy (NCBI): domain Bacteria; kingdom Pseudomonadati; phylum Pseudomonadota; class Gammaproteobacteria; order Methylococcales; family Methylococcaceae; genus Methylomonas; species Methylomonas sp. EFPC3. The sequence continues at coordinate 1,561,721 of NZ_CP116398.1, read as the reverse complement.
GATCGGAATTTTGACCGTCTCGGAAGTTAGTGCCAACACGGCGGCCGGTAGTCTGGACTCGGGGGCGACCCGGGTGGTTCGACCGGGAGACTGGGTGAAAAGTTTTGCTTCGCCGTAAGGTCTAAGACCTAGCCAGAAGTCGCTCAATATCCTTACTTAGCGTGGACGGCGGTACGAAAGGTGCGTAACGGCGGTGGACGGTACCGTCGCGACCAATCAAAAATTTACAAAAATTCCATTTGATCGACTGGCTGCCCAAGAAACCGGGCGCCTTAGCTTTCAGGTATTGAAACAAGGGCTCAGCCGTGGCACCGTTAACGTCAACTTTTGCAAATAGCGGAAAACTGACGCCGTAGTTTGCTTCACAAAAATCGGCTATCTCGCGGTTGGAACCCGGCTCCTGTTGGCCGAATTGATTGCACGGAAATCCCAGTATCTCGAGTCCGCGGCTTTTGTAGGTCTGGTATAACGCTTCCAAACCACGGTATTGCGGCGTAAAGCCGCAACGGCTGGCAGTATTGACCACTATCAGGACTTTGCCGCGAAATTGCTCCAGAGACACGCTTTCGCCGCGAATATTCAAGACGGAAAATTGGTAGATATCGCTCATAGGGAAAACTTCGCTGGTAGATGTCGGTGATTTAGTGGGCGGAGCCATGTTGGCATGATACGGGGTTTGGAAGTGTGCGGGTTTTCCTAAAATTTGCCGATGGCGGAAACGATATTTTGGTTAGTGGGTTGAGTGCGCCGCGGCGCTAACGGCGAAAGCTTACCGTTGGCCGCGGATTTGTCAAAACAAAACCTGTCGCTTAAACCGATTGCAACCGTGCCAGATATTGTTGCAGCTTGTGGGCGACCATGGCCTCGTGATGCCTTTTCAGGACAGAGTCAACCGGTTTGGCAGGTAGTTCGCTTTCAATCTCGCGGGTGATGTGTGCCAAAAAATGCCTTCTCAGGACAGAATCCTGCGGTAAGGCAGATGTGGATGCCATTGCTGCGACCGCCGGTGTTGCTATGGCGGCGGCGGTCTGGATGGGTGGAATATCCGAATGGGTTTCGGCCGCGGAGGCGAGCGAATGCATGGCGTCGTAATGACGGTGCAAAACCGAATCTTCCGGCGGTTGCTCGGTGTATGCCGTGTCCGCTGGTTTAGCGGCGGCCGTGCTTGCCAGTTCCGGCTCGGTTTTTGTAAATGTTGCCGGTTCTACGGCCGCGGTTGCCGGAGCCGTTTGCGCTTGTTGCGGCGCTGTATCAACGGTTGCCGACGTCGCCTGCGTCGCCGACGGTTTTAACTCCGCCGCGGCCGCATTGGCTTTTTTGCGACGGCCGAGCAAAGCCCAGGCCAGAATGCCCAATACCAGCAGCGAAATACCCAGAATCGATAAAGTTACCAACATGACGGTCCTCCTTTGAAAGAGTGTTGTTATTTTTCCCAGCCGACCCGGCGTCCAATTTGGGCAGCGTTGATTTTTTATAATGGCCGCCAAGCCTCCTTCAGCGACCGGATAACCTTCGGCGTCGCGACCAAACCCGCGGTGTTGTGACGGCTATCTGGTGCGACTTATAACATAATTCGTTGAAATTGTTGATTTTGGCCGGGTTTTTTCCGGCTTGGTGACGCGGTCGCGTTTATCGGCGGCTGGGTCCGGTACAATGAGCGCCTGTTTTGTGTATTTCTGATGTATTGATGACTGATTCAACTATCTATGCGCTGGATTTCGACGGCGTGATTTGCGATAGCGCGCTGGAAACCGCGCTGACTGGCTGGAAGGCTGCTGCCACAATTTGGAGCGGCATGACTGGCATTGCGCCGCCGGAAGTCGTCAAACGTTTTCGCGCCGTGCGTCCCATCATAGAAACCGGCTACGAGGCGATTCTGGTGATTCGTTTGTTGTATGCGGGAGAGAGCATAGAGTCGATTTATGCTGGCTACAGCGAAAAAGCCAATCAAATAATGACGGCGGCCGGATTGACGGTCGAAGGTTTGAAGCAGTTGTTTGGAGACACTCGCGACCAATGGATCTCGCTGGATAAGGCCGGTTGGATTGCCGTAAATCCGTTGTTTTCAGGTATCGCCGACAAGCTGCGTCGGTTGGGTTCGAACCATGACTGGTATGTGGTTACGACCAAACAAGAACGTTTTGTGAAAAAAATCTTAAACGCGAATCACATCGAGCTCGCTGCCGAACGTATTTTTGGTCTGGACCGGAATATGAGCAAACCGGAAGTATTGAAAGGTCTGAAGCGTTCGTACCCCGGTCGGCCGATTTATTTTGTCGAAGACCGTCTGCCTTCATTGCAGAACGTTTTGCAGCATGCGGAACTTGCCGACTTGCGTCTCGGTTTTGCCTTGTGGGGCTACAACCTGCCGCAGGACAAAGTGCTGGCCGAGGCGGAAGGGTGTTTGCCGCTAGAGCTCGAATACTTTTTGGCAGACGGCCTATCGCCGCTCGGCGCAGCCTGAGGCCGGCCTAAAATCTCAACAAGCTTTGCACGTAGAAATAATCTGTATCCGGTGTCCGTGGCGCGGATGGGGCAATTCTGGCGAATTCGCCTTTGAACAGGTGAGTCCAGCCGGTTTCGAAATTCAGGCTGCTGTTTAAATCCCAACGCGCCGTCAATTCCAACTGTTGGCCGACCGAGTCGCCGCTGCGGCCGGTTTTGTCCTGCAAGCCGGTGCCAGCCCAACTGTCAGTCGGCGAGGCCAGCCAGAACAAGCGATGGGAAACCGATGCTTGCAGGTCGCTTCGCGGCGAAAATGTGATGCGGGCGCCGGGCGAGTTGATATTGGTGCGGGCAAACGCGCCGTAGATGCCGGTGGCGCCGAACTCGAAGCGGCGGGCGCCGTATAGGGTGTCGAACCTCTGGTCTTTATTGTCGTGGGGATTGTCGTCGCCGCTGGCGTAATCGTATTCCAGTGTCAGATGCGGGGACCAGGCTGTGTCAAAGCTATAACCGATGTCGGCATGTTGGTACCAAGCCGAGTGGTTCTGGTCAAGTCCGTCTCGACTGCCGCTGCTGGCTCTTACGGTGCCGAACTGGCCGATAGTTTCCAGTTGAAAGTCGAACTGCGACTTGGCCGGTTTGATAAACCAGCGGGCGCCGGGCGTAAAATAGCGCCGGTTGCGAGTCTGATTGCGGATGCTGTCGCCTTCGTCCAGATGGTACAAATAAACTTCGGCGCTGGTGTGCCAGGCTAAATTGTAAAGTTCAAAAAAGCCTCCGGAAAACCAAGTGTGACTGTCTTCCTCGTCGAATTCATGAGTTTCCGCCAGCAAATCGATCGCTGCCGTCGGGTAGCGGTTGACCGGCATTGTCACAAATCCGGTGAATTGCCAGGTGTCGTAATCTAACAAGCGCAATTTGATGCCGGTAAAGCTGTTGATGGTATTGCGCATGGCGTTGCGAGCAATCAGGCGTCGGCTGCCCAAATTCAGCGTTTGCCGACCGGCGACCATTTCAAAGCCGAGTCCGCTGTAGAACATATTCTGCCTGGCCCAGGCCAGATAGCCTTGGAGAAAGTCTGCCTGGTCGGCGTGGGTATTGTTGACGCCGGAACCGCCGTCGGCAGCCAAGGCTCTGGCATCCAGAAATTCCGCGCCGAGGCGAAAGGCGTTGAAACTGGCTTGCAGCCAAAGATCGCTTTGTAGCGCAATTTGCTGGTCGCCGCCTTTGCCGTTGGCTTTGAAGGCATTGTCCAAGGTTTCGTAGCGTGTGCGCTGTTCCAAGCCGATTGCCAGCCATTTCGGTAATCCAAGGCTATCGTGCAAATTCCAAACCGGCTTTTCGTATTTATCGTTTCCCAGCAAGGCATCGGGCATTTGACTGGAAAACGGAGCGAATGGCGGCCGACTATAGGTTTTCTGTTCCGCAGATCCGACTGCAGTTGCCGCGCTGGCCAAGTAAAGACTGCCGGCCGCCAATGTTTTCAGTGGATTACAGATGGGTAGTGGTTTCATCTTTAAACCTTATTCATCGAAGTTGATCCGTTGCCCGATCAAACGTACGTCTAAGTCCATTTGTTTCGGGCGCCCTGTTTGTGGCTCTGGTTCGGTTAAGTACGGTATTAGCTTACTCATCGTTATATCTTTGCGTAAATAACGAAGAATGAGAATAGTATGTTTCCGGCTGGGTAATAATCGCCGCCGGATCAAAGAAATCGGGCCGGAGGCCGGTTAGGCGAGATAGTCGTTGCGGCGGCCTCATCGGTCGTTTGGGAGGGGCTCTTTATTTTGATATTCCATGTTGGAACAGCTGCTGACCGGACTAGATCCCGCAGGCAGGGCCCAAGAAGTTGCCGTCGCAGTGTCGGTGATCGAAGCCGAGTAAACGACATCAAGCTGGCCGGGCCCCGGCTGTTACGGCAGCGGTTTCATGCAAAACCTGGTCGCAAACCTTACATAAACTTCGGCAAAGGTTCGGGTGTGATGTCGTGTTTGCGACAATGTCGGTCATAGGCCGGCTGAATTGGCTTGTTTTTCCGCTGTAGAAATGCGGCTGTCTTTGAATAATCCTAAGAATGATAAGGATTTGGCAAGCTGGCAAGCCTCTTGCTTCGCAGCACAGTAATACGATTTCATTCATCCGACAGGAGACTTTCCCGATGTTACTCGAGAGCTACGACAGCCAAGGCCTTTTGACTATTACTTCCGTGCTCGGCAAAACCAGTACGGCCGGAGTATCCGCCTGGCGCGGCGATCTGGTGTTGGTAGAAGGCGCTATGCGCGAAGGCGCCACCAATCCTAACGATCGTAATCCGCCGAAGTTGTTGATTCATCAAGCGGCGATGCTGGCTGATAACGAGAAGATCTTGTTCGTCAACGGCGTGGTTTATAAGCTCGACTCACTGCAAGTGTTCGTAGAAAAGTACAAAGCGGGTTTGACTCCTGAAACCCTGGCTTTGGTGTACGTCGAAAATATTGGCAGCAATTTGGAAGTCGAAATCGGCGGTGTCAAATTCAAATTAGTGCCTTACAGCGAAGGCATGGTCTGGAACGAAACCATGGAATTGCTGTACATCGAAAAGGCCGACCTGAAAGGTCAATCTGCCGAAGACAAGGTGGTGACGGTATATGAAGCCGCCAAAGATTTTAAATTTAAGGCGGAGACGGTGGACTACCAAACGGCTTTAAGCAAAACCATCGAAGTCAAGCGCGAAGCCAGCTACGGACCGGTGTAAACCGGCTTTATCCAGGTCGGGAGCGAGCATGAAAAACTTTAAAACGGTTTCGGTTGCCGAATCGGAACATTTGATAGCCGAACAGCAACCGATGATTTTAGATTGCCGCGATCTGAAGGATTACCGGGCCGGTCATATCGACAACGCCATGCATGTACACGAACAATTGCGCGATTCCCTGCTCAGAAAGGGCGATAAGACCAAGCCCTTGCTGATTTACTGCTATTACGGCCACGCCAGCGAACATTTGGCGGAAATGTTCGGCGATTTCGGCTTTCAAGCGGTTTACAGTCTGGCCGGCGGTTACGCCGACTGGAAAGAGCAGCACAAACTATAAAGGTAAGGCTATGGAACAATTATCACGAGATTTGGCGTTGCGGATTGCGTTGGCGTCGCGGGTGCTGCCTGGAGTCGATATCGCAACGCTAATCGGCATCTTGCACGAAAAGGCCGGCTCGCCGCTGTCGGACGAGAAATTGAAGACGATCACCGTCACCAATTTAAAGACCGGAATCGGCAGCCACGATGGCGAGGAGGACGGCGAGGACATCGATATCGGTTTGGCCAATATCAAACTGGCCGTGCGTTATCTTTGGGGCGAAGAAGATGGTGACGAGGGCTTGCCGGAAATTCAACCGTACAAAGACGGTGATTTGCCGGAGTCGATTCGGGTAGCGATTGCTTCCAACAGCGGCGCTTCATTGAACGGCCATTTCGGCTCCTGCATCCGCTTCCTGGTATACCAATTGTCGCGCGACGATATGCGCTTGGTCGATATCCGTTCCACCGTCGATGCCGACGCAGCCGAGGATAAAAACCTGTTTCGCGCCGAACTGATCAAGGATTGCCACGTGCTGTTCGTGCAATCGATCGGTGGTCCGGCAGCGGCTAAAGTGATCCGCGCCGACATTTACCCGATCAAGATTCCGGACGTGATCGAAGCGACCGATCAATTGCGCGAGTTTCAGAAAGTGTTCGACGCGCCGCCGCCTTGGATGGCTAAGGCATTGGGCAAAACTGCCGAAGAACGCAAACGCTTCGTATTGCAGGAATAATCAAGCAAACCGGCCGGCAATCAGCTTACTTGGGCAGTTGCCGGTTCAGTCGGATCAGGAAGGTGGTGCCTTGGCCGGCTGCGCTGACGAAACTCAGCGAGCCGCCGTGCTGCTGATTTATGATGCGGTGAGCGATATACAAACCTTGGCCGCTGCCTTTGCCGACATCTTTGGTCGTAAAAAACGGATCGAATATTCGGTCTTGAAGCGGCTCAGGAATGCCAGGCCCGTTATCCGCGATCCGGATTTCGACGCCATCGGTGACGCTTGCCGTGCTGACCCGAATCCGGCCATCGCCCCTGCCGCCATCCTCGATCGCTTGGGCTGCGTTGATAAGGACGTTTAAAAACACCTGGTTTAGTTCGCCGGGGAAGCATTCTATATTCGGCACCTCGGCAAAATCGGTTTCGATCTCGGCGATATATTTGTAGCTGTTGCGGGCGATCAGCAACGTATTCTCCAGCGCCAGATTGACGTTAATCCAGCCGGCATTACTTTGGCCGCTGTGGGAAAACCCTTTCATCGCTTGGACGATACGGACGATTTGCGATATTCCCTCCAATGATTGTTCGATGGCTAACGGTGCGTCTTCCAGAATAAACGCCAGATCTTCTTTACGCTCCAGGGCATCGATCAGCGGCCTATGGTTTGCCTGGGCCGACAATAGTTTGCGGTACTGTTCCAGCAGACGGGTAATGCTGCCGAAAAAATCGCCGATGGCTTTGATGTTGTCGCCGACGTATTGGGCCGGCGTGTTGATTTCATGCGCAATGCCGGCGGCAAGCTGGCCTACCGCCGCCAATTTTTCGGCTTGCAGCAGGTTTTTGTTGGCTTGCTCGATCGCTTGGGTGCGCAGCTCGATTTGTTGGTCCATGTAGCGCATGATGTGTTGCGATTGCCGGTTCAATTGCCACTTGCGTAACACGGCGTGAACTATCTGGCGCAACTCCAGCGCACTGAACGGTTTTTCCAAGATCAATAACTGGTCGCTTTCGCCGAGTTTGGCGACCACTTGCTGCCAATTCAAGGTTGGTCCGCTGCTACAGAGTACCGCGTGCAAATTGGGATCGATTAGCCACAGACGGCGGATTAACTCGATGCCTTCGCCATCCGGCAATTCGTTTTCGACAAAGATCAATTGGTAAGGCTTGTCCGATTCCAGGCCGAGACAAATATCCGCTTCAGCCGCGGTTCCGCCGGTACGGCCCTGAAAAATGTAGCTCAGGGTTTCGGTAGCGTTCTGCAGCGACGCGGCCGCGTCGCCATTGAACATCAAGTCGAGCCTGTCGCGTAAAGCAGGATCGGGGTCCACGATCAAAATTCTGGAATGGTCTTCGGTTTCGATAAACATACTTACAATCCGAATTGGCTTAGATTCAGTTTAATCCGCAATGCGGCCGGCAGGCGCTATCGGTCGTTAGCGGGCCAGTGCCCGTTGGATGCTTGGCAGATGGATGTCAACCATCGATATGTCATCGGTTTGCGACTGTTGCTGGCGATGTAGGCGCAAGCGTTCGGCTACATGGTCGATCCGGCGCATGCCGGGCGGGGTGGCCGTCAATGCCTGTTGCAGCCTGTCGGCACCGAACAAGCTCAGATCGTTGCCGATTTGGTCGGTGACCCCGTCGCTGTAGGCAAAAATCGATTCGATTCCGTTGATATCGTATTCGGAGATGTTGTCGGTCAAGCCGCTGCCGGAGACAATGCCGAGCGGCAGATTGGCGGAATGCAAGTTTTCTATGAGCTTGCCGTAGCTGTCGAACAGGAAGATATCGGGCATGCCGCCATTCCATACCCGAAACCGGCCGGTTGCCAAATCCAGTTTAATCAGCGATGCCGCGCAGAATAAACCGGTCGGCAATTTGCGGCACATTTTCCGGTTAATGATGCCGACGAGTTCTTCCAATGGCGGATGATCCAAACATTGCTGGTCGAAAATCTCGGTGACCAGCAAACCGCCCAGGGCCGATTGCAGACCGTGGCCGGTCAAATCGCCCAGCATCAGGTAAAAAGCCTGGCCGTCGCGGCTGACGGCGTTCAAGATAAAATCGCCGCCGACCCCGTCTTTGGCCGATAGAAAAAACTCCAATCCGTCCGGTACTTGGTAGCCGTATTTACCGAACTTGCTGCAGACGATTTTGGCTGCTTCCAGTTCGTGTTCCAGCAACGCCTGTTTTTCCGCCAATTCGGCATTTCTTTGCTGCAATTCCTGATTTTTCTGCTCGAGTTGAATGCTTAACTGGCGTCTGGAAATGACCAGATTGTATTGTGCAATTGCGTCGCCGATGACCTTTCTAGTCACTTCCAGCGGGCAGGGTTTCGGTAAGTAGCGAAAGACATGGGTGTCGTTAATCGCTTTGATCGCAATGTCGAGTTCGATATTACCGGTCAGTATAATTTGCACGCTGTCGGGCGACAATTCCCCGGCCTGCTTCAGAAAATCCAAACCGTTGATTCCGGGCATGGCGTAATCCGACATGATCACGGCGATATCGGATTCGCGGCGCAGTATCGCCAAAGCTTCTGTGGCCGAGCTGGCGGTATATAAGTCGAACTGGCGGCCCAAAGTGCGTTTAAACAATTGGAGCATGTTGTTTTCGTCGTCGACGCACAGAATTTTTTCCGGTGTATTGTCCGCCATTGCTCGCTCCTATTTTTTTTCGAAGAACGCGGTTACTTTTTCGGCCAGCGTCTGCCAATCGGCGAGGCGATGCAGTCGGCCGATTCGCTGCAGGTAGCTTTGGTCCAACTGCATCTCGAACAAGCGGTCCTTGCCCGGCCGTTCTGTCGGATTTGCCAGGCAAGCCGCGACATGCACTGCGGTTAACTCATTGACCGTCTGGTATTCGGATTCGCTCGGCGCGTTTTGCCACAGGATCGATTCCACGATCAGGGCAGGAATTTTCCATAAACTTAAGACGTAAGCTGCCGCAGCTGAGCGGGTAAAACCGAAAATCTCAGTTTCCAGTGCGGCCACCGGGGTGTTGCTGCGGGTGGTTTGCTCCCGGAGCATTTTGAACTTGTCCCCGCCGCGCGACATGAAAATAAGCAAACCCATGTTGTGCAATAACCCGCCGACATAGGCCTGATCCGGCTTGTCGCCGGTTTGCTGTTCCGACAGTGAGATCAGCCTTGCCAGTTCTGCAACCCGGCTGGCGTCTTGCCACAGGTATTCCATGTAGCGCTCCATTTCCGGGTCGCTGACGGGGAAGGCGGTCTTGATATGGACCGATAACACCAGACTGTTGAGTTTTTTCAGGCCGATCAGATTAATTGCGTCGGTCAGATTCGAGACGGTGCGTTGCAGACCGAAATACGGCGAATTGACCAGATGCAGCAGCTTGGCGGAAAGCACCATGTCCTTGGCGAAGATTTCGGCGATTTGCAAGTTGGTGACGCGTTCGTCGGCAATAGCGGCGTTCAGGTCGTGGTAGATTTTCGGCAAACTCGGTAAATGGCTGGCTTCGCCGACTTCCGCCGCGATCCGCGGGTTATTGACGTAATCCTGGGTTTTGAAGACTTGGGTGATTGCTTCCCGCAATACTTCGGCACTACAGGGTTTGGTCAAGTACTGGTGAGCCACTTCCAGGCCACGACTCAAGGTTTCTTCGTCGGCGTAGCCGCTAAGGACCATACGTACCGTAGCAGGGTAGATGTCGGCCACCCGTTTCAGCAACACGTCGCCGCGCATTTCCGGCATCATCATGTCGCTGACGATCAAATCGATGGGTTGATGCTGCATGATCTCCAAGGCTTGTTTGCCGCAGGTGGCGAAATACACGCTCCATTGTTCGCGGTAAGGTCGCAGTTGACGTTGAATGCCGCTAATCACATTTTCGTTGTCATCGACAAATAGGATGTGTTTTTTGGCGTCCACGCGTTTTCCTTACGATGGTCCAGTGGTTCCGCTCGCAGCCGGGTGTCGCGGACAGTGCAAGCGATAATCGGTCTGGCGTTTCGGAATGAAAGGCATCGGTCGGGGCGAGTTAGCAGTCAGGAGCGCTAAGTTTAGATAAGAGCGGCCACTTTGTCTGACGCCGATCGGCTGGAAATCGACGCTGCCGCCAAAAATGCGGCCCACCGCCGGTTCTGTCGGGTGTCTGCGAGGATTTAGCGACATTGACAAGGTTTTGGGCAACTGATAGTTTTGCTGCTGGCACTCGGCAATGTGGAGTGCTAACGAATTTTGAAGGTATCGAATGTGGCTGGCGGACAGGATTTAAACGAACGATCGCTTTATTTGCTAAAAACCCTGGTGGAGCGTTATATCCAAGACGGCCAACCGGTCGGCTCGCGCTTGCTCTCCAAGGACCCGAATTTGAAATTGAGTCCGGCCAGCATCCGCAACGTGATGGCGGATTTGGAAGAGATGGGCTTGATCCATTCGCCGCATACCTCCGCCGGGCGGGTGCCGACGGTCAGCGGCTACCGTCTGTTCGTCGACAGTCTGCTGACTGTCAGACCTTTGGCTTCCAACGAACTCGACCAGTTACAGGCCGGGTTGCATAGCGAGACCGAGACGGCCAGCGATCTATTGGGCAAGGCCTCCAAGCTGTTGTCCGACGTCACCAAAATGGCCGGGGTGGTCACTTTGCCGCGCCGCGACAGCGTTTCCTTGCGGCACATCGAATTTTTGCCGATGTCCAGCACCCGGATTCTGGTGATTTTTGTCACCGATACCGAAGAAGTTCATAACAAGATCATCCACACCGAAAAACAATTCTCTGCGGCCGAATTGCAGCAGGCTGCCAATTATTTGAACTCGGTCTTCTCCGGCCGCAGTCTGGCCAAGATTCGGGAATTAGTGGTGAAGGACCTGGAAAAAGATCGGCATTCGGTCAACCAGGGCATGATCGATGCGGTGAATATGGCGCAATTGGCCTTCGCGCAGCAGCCCAACGACGATTATGTGTTGAGCGGCGAAACCAATTTGATGGGTTTTTCCGAGCTGTCAGACATGGAGCGGCTCAAACAGTTATTCGAAGCCTTCAGCCAAAAACACGGCGTAATCCACTTGTTGGACCAATGTCTGCAGGCTGACGGCGTCCAAATTTTTATCGGCGAAGAGTCCGGCTACAGCGTGTTCGAGCGTTGCAGCCTGGTGACCGCGCCGTATTCGGTCAACGACGAAGTGGTCGGCGTGCTCGGCGTGATCGGCCCGACCCGGATGGCTTACGAAAAGGTGATTCCGTTCGTCGACGTAACCGCAAAATTATTGGGCGCGGCCTTGAATCCGAAATAAAAGCCCTTATCGTTAGCCCAACTCAAAAAATTAGAACCATGGAGAAACTATGAGTCACCAGCAATCGAGTCACGAACAGCAACCCGATAGCGAATTGATCGCCGAGGTATTGGAGCAAACCAAGCCTGCCTTCGAAGAAGCGGCGGCAGAAGAAACGGCAGGCGAAGAGACGGTCGGCATCGAGTCCTTACGCCAGCAATTGGAACAAGCTCAACAACAGGCGGCGGCTAATCTGGATAAAGCGTTGCGGACCCAAGCCGAAATGGAGAATTTGAAAAAACGGGTACAGAAGGATTTGGACGACGAACGTAAATACGGCTTGGCCAAATTCGCCAAAGAATTGCTCAGTGTGCTGGACAGTCTGGAATTGGGCATTCAGGCCGCCAGCGGCGACAGCCCGGAAGTGGTCAAGTTGCGCGAGGGCAGCTTGCTGACCGTCAAACAATTCGAATCGGTGTTTGCCAAGTTCAATATCGAAACCATCGATCCGTTGGGCCAGCCGTTCAATCCTGAATTCCATCAGGCCATGGTGATGCAGCCCAGCGAAACGGCCGAACCGAATTCGGTATTGAACGTATTTCAAAAAGGTTACGTTTTAAACGGCCGGTTGCTACGCCCGGCCATGGTGGTGGTGGCCAAGGCCGCCGACAAACCCGCCGATAGTGCAAAAATCGATGAGCAGGCTTGAAAATCCAACGATCAACCGCATATCGCTAACAACTTTTTAACTTACCTCTTATTCAAGTCTGGAGAATTTCAATGGGCAAAATGATCGGTATCGATTTAGGAACCACCAACTCCTGCGTCGCCGTACTGGAAAACGGCACCGCGCGGGTCATCGAAAATAGCGAGGGCGCCCGCACCACGCCTTCCATTATCGCCTTTACCAACGATAACGAAGTCTTGGTCGGCCAATCCGCCAAGCGTCAGGCGGTCACCAATCCGGAAAACACCTTGTTTGCGATCAAACGTTTGATCGGTCGTCGTTTCAAAGAAGACGCAGTGCAAAAAGACATCAAAATGGTGCCTTACAAAATCATGGAAGCCAACAATGGCGACGCTTGGGTCGAATGCCACGGTAAAAAAATGGCGCCGCCGGAAGTGTCTTCCCGGGTGTTGATGAAACTGAAAAAAGACGCCGAAGCCTTTTTGGGTGAAGAAGTCACCGAAGCGGTCATCACCGTACCGGCGTATTTCAACGACTCGCAACGTCAAGCGACTAAAGATGCCGGCCGTATCGCCGGTCTGGACGTCAAACGCATCATCAACGAACCGACCGCGGCGGCGTTGGCGTTTGGTATGGATAAACCGAAAGGCGACACCACCATCGCGGTCTATGACTTGGGCGGCGGTACTTTCGATATTTCCATCATCGAGATCGCCGAAATCGAAGGCGAGCACCAATTTGAAGTATTGGCGACCAACGGCGACACCTTCCTGGGCGGCGAAGACTTCGACTTGCGCATCATCGATTTCCTGGCCGGCGAGTTCAAAAAAGACACCGGCATCGATTTGCACAACGATCCTTTGGCTTTACAACGGCTGAAAGAAGCAGCGGAAAAAGCCAAAATCGAATTGTCTTCGGCTGAACAAACCGACATCAATCTGCCGTACATCACCGCCGATGCCTCCGGTCCGAAACACTTGAACGTCAAGCTGACCCGCGCCAAACTGGAATCGCTGGTCGACGATCTGATCGAGCGCACCAAGGGCCCATGCCTGCAGGCGATTAAAGACGCCGGCATTTCCACAGTAAAAATCAACGACGTGATTCTGGTCGGCGGTCAAACCCGGATGCCGAAAGTGCAAGCTTTCGTTAAGGAATTGTTCGGCAAAGAACCGCGCAAAGACGTCAACCCTGACGAAGCCGTGGCGTTGGGTGCAGCAATTCAGGCCGGCGTATTGGGCGGCGACGTTAAAGACGTGTTGCTGCTGGACGTGACTCCGTTGTCGCTGGGTATCGAAACCCTGGGCGGCGTAATGACCAAATTGATCGAGAAAAACACCACGATCCCGACTAACGCTTCGCAAACCTTCTCGACGGCGGACGACAATCAAACCGCGGTCACCGTGCATGTGTTGCAGGGCGAGCGGGAAATGGCATCCGGCAATAAATCGTTGGGCCGGTTCGACTTGCAGGACATTCCGCCGGCACCGCGCGGCATTCCGCAAATCGAAGTGTCGTTCGACATCGACGCCAACGGTATCTTGAACGTCTCGGCCAAAGACAAAGCCACCGGCAAAAAACAATCCATCGTGATCAAAGCCTCCAGCGGTTTGTCGGACGACGAAGTCGAACGCATGATCAAGGACGCCGAAGCCCACGCCGACGAAGACCGTAAGCTGAAAGAACTGGTCTCGGCCCGCAACTCGGCAGAAGGCATGATTCACGCCACTGAAAAATCGCTGAAAGAATTGGGCGACCAAGTCAGCGGCGATGAAAAATCGGCGATCGAAGCGGCGATCAAAGACCTGCATGCGGTACTGAGAACCGATGACAAAGACGCCATCGAAGCCAAAACCAACGCCTTGACCGAGCTATCGGGTAAACTGGCCGAACGCGTCTACGCCCAAAAAGGCGGCGCCGAAGCGGCTGCCGCCGGTGCTCACGAACACGCTACCGGCGGCGAACAAGCCGAGCCCGACCACAACGTGGTCGATGCTGAGTTTGAGGAAGTTAAGGACGATAAGAAGTAACGTTCGCTCGGTTTCTCTCGCCGCCTGAGAGAGGGTAGGACGGACGCGAACGTGGTTCAGGTCGCTTCGTCTTCTTTCAATTCAATATCTTAATTAACCGCCGGTTTCCGCCGGCGGTTTTCCTCGTTATGGCAAAAGAAGATTTTTACAAACTGCTGGAAGTGGATCGCAACGCCAGCGAAGCCGAAATTAAAAAAAGCTATCGCAAGATGGCGATGAAATACCATCCGGACCGCAACAAGGATAATCCGGACGAGGCCGAGAAAAAATTCAAGCTGATCAAGGAAGCTTACGAGGTTTTGTCGGACTCGAAAAAACGCGCGGCTTACGACCAATTCGGCCATGCCGGTGTCGATCCGTCAATGGGCGGCGGTCGTGGCGGTTTTACCGGGGCCGAGAGTTTCAGCGATATTTTCGGCGATGTCTTCGGCGATATTTTCGGCGGCGGCCGCCAGCAGCGCAGCAGCGTACAGCGCGGTGCCGACTTGCGTTATAACCTGGAATTGACGTTGGAAGAGGCAGTCGGCGGTACCGAAGCCACCGTTAAGGTACCGGTGCTGGTCGCGTGCGGCGAATGTAACGGTAGCGGCGCGAAGAAGGGCAGCAGTCCTGTCACTTGTACTACTTGCCACGGCCACGGCCAGGTGCGGATGCAGCAAGGCTTTTTCTCGGTGCAGCAAACCTGTCCGACCTGCCGCGGCACCGGCAAGCAAATCAAGGACCCGTGCCCGAAATGCTACGGCCAGGGTCGGGTGCAGGAAACCAAAACCCTCAATGTCAAGGTGCCGCCTGGCGTGGATACCGGCGACCGCATCCGTTTGGCGGGCGAGGGCGAGGCCGGCCTGAACGGCGGCCCATCCGGCGATTTGTACGTGCAAGTTCAGGTCAAGGACCATCCGATCTTCACCCGCGACGGCGCCAACTTGTATTGCGAAGTGCCGATCAGTTTCCCGATGGCCTGTCTGGGCGGCGATTTGGAAGTACCGACCCTGGACGGCAAGGTCATGCTGAAAATTCCGCCGGAAACTCAAACCGGCCGCATGTTCCGCTTGCGCGGCAAGGGGGTCAAGCCGGTCAGAGGCGGCGCAGTCGGCGATTTGCTGTGCAAAGTGCAGCTGGAAACCCCGGTGCACTTGACCAAGGACCAGAAAGCCTTGATCGAGAAACTCGGCGAGTCCTTGTCCGGCGGCGGCAAACACCACAGTCCGCAAGAACACAGCTGGATGGACGGTGTGAAAAACTTCTTCGACAAACTGACAGGATAAGCCATGCAAAGAATCGCGGTTGCCGGCGCTTCCGGGCGCATGGGCTTATGTTTGATCAAAGCGGCACTGGCCGCCCAGCAGGCCGAATTGACCGTTGCGGTATCGCGGCCGGGCAGTCTGGCCGTCGGCCGGGATGCCGGCGAATTGGCCGGTCTGGCGCCGGCTGGGGTAAGCGTTACCGACGATTTGGCGGCGGTTGCCGACCGCTTCGACGTCTTGATCGATTTTACCCGGCCCGACGCGTCGATGAATTACATCGATATTTGCCGCCAGGCCGGGAAAAAAGTGGTGATCGGCACCACCGGTTATTCCGACGCGCAGAAAGCGGCCATAGCGGCCGCGGCTGACGACGTGGCGATGGTGATTGCGCCTAACTTCAGTGTCGGCGTCAATCTCTCGCTCAAATTGTTGGAAATGACCGCGAGAGTGATGGGCGATTACACCGATATCGAGGTGATCGAAGCCCACCACCGCCATAAAGTCGATGCGCCGTCCGGTACCGCATTGCGGATGGGCGAAGTCGTCGCGGCCGCGTTGGGGCGCGATCTGAAAGACTGCGCGATTTACGGTCGGGAAGGTGAAACCGGCGCCCGCGACCGCAAAACCATCGGTTTTTCGACCATTCGTGCCGGCGATATCGTCGGCGAGCATACGGTAATGTTTGCCGACGAAGGCGAGCGGGTCGAAATTACCCACAAGGCCAGCAGCCGGATGACGTTTGCCAACGGTGCGGTGCGCGCGGCAATTTGGTTGGCCGACAAACCCAGAGGCCTGTTCGATATGCAGGACGTGCTGGGCTTGAAAACTTGAGCCTGGCACGGTAACGGCCGGGTTCGAGCCCGGCCTCAACGTCTTAAAATCAGCAATATCTTATATTCGCAGCGGCGTTACTGCGCCGGCCAGTTTATAATGCCGGTAGTCGGCGATAACCTGGGCGTGATCGAAAGCCAGAACGGCCGGCAAACTGTCGAATGTAAACAATCCGCAATTTTTCGCATCGTCCGCCGCCAACGGTTCGCCGTGGGCCGTTGCCAAATATACGGCAGTGACGGTGTGGTTACGCGGATCCCGGGCCGGGTTGGAATAAAGCCCGAGCAATGCGGTCAGTTCGACGTCCAATCCGGTTTCCTCCTTCGCTTCCCGAATCGCCGCATGTTCGACGGTCTCGCCGACGTCGACGAAGCCGCCGGGTACCGCCCAACCATAAGGCGGATATTTGCGTTCGATCAATACGAACGGGCGTTGCGGATGGTCGATCAATTCGATCAGGATGTCGGCGGCAAGTAGCGGTGTAATCGGTTTCGGCATAGCGGTCACGAGGCTGAGTTAAACGTTAGAATATCGATTGGCGTTAGTTTATACCGGTTTATACCGGTAGCCGAAATGTGCGTGGCTCAGCAAAACGGCGTTTTCGGTTTGGCATGTCTGCCGGCCGGACTATAGTGCTATCGGGGAACCGACCGATGGCTCGAGTCTGTGCCGACTGGAAATTAAATAAAAAAGAAATACATGAACGAATTTATTCCCGGCCAACGCTGGATCAGTAACACCGAATCGGAACTGGGTTTGGGCATGGTCGTCGAGGCCGAAGCCAATCGCGTCACCGTCTTGTTTTTAGCGACCGGCGACCGGCGGGTCTATGCCAAGGACAATGCGCCGCTGACGCGGGTCCAGTTCAGCGCAGGCGACGTTATCGAATCGGTGGAATACGCCAAGATCACGGTGCAGCAGGTACAGCAACACGCCGGCCTGCTGACCTATATCGGCTTGGATGAAGACGGTCAGTTGCAGCAAGTCGACGAAATGGAATTGAACCACCATATTCAATTCAACAAGCCGCAAGATCGCTTGTTTACCGGCCAATTCGACCCGACCGCCTGGTTTTTGCTGCGTTACGAGACCTGGCGCCGGCAACAGCAACATCAACAATCCGCCGTTAAAGGCTTGCAGGGCGCCCGCGCTGCGCTGATTCCGCACCAGTTGTACATCGCTCACCAGGCCGCAAACCGCTCCGAGCCTCGCATCATGCTGGCCGACGAGGTCGGTTTGGGCAAAACCATTGAAGCCGGTTTGATCATTCAGCACCGCTTGATCAACGGACTGAGCCGGCGGGTCTTGATTCTGGTGCCGGAAAGCCTGATGTACCAATGGCTGGTAGAAATGCTGCGCCGCTTCAATTTGCGTTTCAGCCTGTTTGACGAGTCGCGCTGCATGTCGTTTGCCGACGAAGGCAATCCGTTTCTGCATGAGCAATTGATCCTGTGCAGCCAGCAGTTCTTCGCCGACTTTCCCGAGCGGCGCGAGCAGGCGCTCGATGCCGGCTGGGATTTGGTCGTGGTCGACGAGGCCCACCATCTGGAATGGAGCGCGGAGGCGCCGAGCGAGGAATATCTGTTCGTCGAGCAGCTGGCCGCGGCGGCGCCGGGCTTGGTGTTATTGACCGCTACCCCGGAGCAATTGGGCAAGGAAAGTCATTTCGCCCGCCTGCGCCTGTTGGATCCGGACCGTTTTTACGATTTTCAGCAATTTCTGGCGGAGGAAAGCCAGTTCGAGCCGGTCGCCCGTCTGGCGAATCTGTTGATAGCCGGCGAAAGATTGGATGCCGAGCAGCAAGCGCTGTTGCAAAAGTTGCTGCAGCACGACAATGTCGACAACTGGTTGCAGCAAGTCAACGCAGAAGACGGTGGCGCGCGCGAAGAGTTGATCAAGCTGTTGTTGGATCACCATGGTACCGGGCGGATTTTGTATCGCAATTCGCGGCATACCGTACAGGGCTTTCCCGACCGGCAACGCCACGCCTATCCGTTGCAGGGCGAGGATAGCGCCGATTTGGCCAACAGTCCTTACTTGCATTGGCTGGTTGCTAAGTTAAAAGCGTTGGGTGACGAAAAAGCCTTGCTGATTTGCAAACGGGCCGACACTGCGATCCAATTGGAACAGTTGCTACGGCACCATGTCGGTCATACTGCGGCGGTGTTTCACGAAGGCATGAGCATCGTCGAGCGCGACCGCGCCGCCGCGTTTTTCGCCGACGAAGAGAGCAGGGCGCAGCTGTTGGTGTGTTCGGAAATCGGCAGCGAAGGCCGCAATTTCCAATTCGTGAGGCATTTGATTCTGTTCGACTTGCCGGAAAATCCGGATTTACTGCAACAACGCATCGGCCGCCTGGACCGGATCGGGCAGAAGCACGTGATTCAGATCCATATCCCGTATCTGGTCGGCAGCGCCCAGCATGTGCTCTACCGTTGGTACGAGGAAGGTTTGGATGCGTTCAGGCACAACTGTTCCG
Source organism: Methylomonas sp. EFPC3 (assembly GCF_029643245.1). Lineage (NCBI taxonomy): Bacteria > Pseudomonadati > Pseudomonadota > Gammaproteobacteria > Methylococcales > Methylococcaceae > Methylomonas > Methylomonas sp. EFPC3. The sequence continues at coordinate 1,542,994 of NZ_CP116398.1, read as the reverse complement.
GGGCCGCACAAGTGTTGAAATTGCTCGGCAGCGAATTGGACCAGGTATTGCACGGGCGCGAACCGGCCGCCATCGAGACGTTGCTTGCCAAAACCCGCGACTTGAACAGCCGGGTGGAAGAAGAACTGCACAAGGGCCGCGATTTATTGCTGGAACTCAACTCCTGCCGGCCGCAGGAGGCTGCGCATTTGGTGGAAACGATCTATCAGAACGAGCGGGACGGCAGTTTGTGGCCTTACATGGAGGCGATGTTCGATTGTTACGGGGTCGATGTCGAGGACCATTCCCGGGATTGCTACATCTTATGGCCCAGCGAAAACTTGCGCATCGCCCATTTTCCGATGCTGCAGGACGACGGCCTGACCGTCACGGTCGACCGCGACATCGCCTTGGCCCGCGAGGACATGCAGTTTCTGACGGCTGAGCATCCGATGGTGTTGTCGGCGATGGATTTGGTATTGTCCAGCGAGACCGGTAACGCGGCGGTCAGCGTGGTCAAACATCCGCAGTTGAAAGCCGGCCAGTTTTTGTTGGAGCTATTGTTCGTGGCCGAATGCAGCGCACCGGCCGAATTGCAGCTCGGTCGGTTTTTGCCGCACACGCCGATCCGCATCCTGGTCGACCAAAACAAACAAGATCTGACGGCGGCCGTCGGCCACGATAGTCTGACCGAGACCGGAGACAGCTTCGATAAGCTGCAGGTCGCCCAGTTTTTGCACAGCCAGCGCCAGCACATTCAGGACATGATCCTGGTGGCCGAGCGGCTGGCTGCGGCACAGATGCAAAGGTTGGTTACCGAGAGCGGCAACCGGATGATCGCGGCCTTGACCGGCGAGATCAAGCGGCTGGTGCGCTTGAAAAAGATCAATCCGGGTATCAAACCGCAAGAAATCGAACAACTGAAACAGAAAACCATGCTGTCTCACGAATGCATCCAGGATACCCAGTTACGGCTGGATGCGGTGCGGTTCGTGATTACCAGTTAGCGCTCAATGCGTCTTGATAAATACGGTGGAGTTATCCAGTTCGATGCATTCGAACATCACATCGTCGATAGAGCCGTCGATGTGATCCACGTAATGCACGCCGCATTCGGAGTCGTTTTGTTGGTGTTTCAGGATGCCGTGGACGCTGAAGCAGGTGCCGGATTCGGGCAGCGTCATCGTGATTTTGATATGGCCGATGATTTCTGCCGCGATCGGTTGTTTCAGTCTGACGCGAATTCCGCTGTAACTGATGTCCAGAATATCGGCATCCAGTGCGATTTCCTGTTCAGCGGAGTAAAAGCGCAGGCCGGCTTGCAGGCCTTTGGGTTGTAATCTTGGGTGATTACGTTTCTCGGTCATCGGGCGCCTCCTTAGAAAGATTAACTTGCCTGTTAGGGTGGTTATTTTAGATAAAAAAGTCGGGTTTTGCCGATTTTTGGTTGGCAAAGCGGTGCTGGATATTTTGGATTCGCGTCCGGATTGGCGGGCGCCATGTTATAGGTTGATTCATGCTATTTTCAGAGTTGGGCTTATCCGAGCAACTGCTGCGAGCGGTTGCCGAGCAAGGCTATCAGACGCCAACGCCGATTCAGGCGCAGGCGATACCGGTTATTTTGCAAGGGCGCGACGTGTTGGCCGGGGCGCAGACCGGCACCGGCAAGACGGCTGGCTTCACGTTGCCGTTACTGCACATCCTGCAGCAGCAGCCGATTCCGCAAAAGCCGCGGCCGGTCAGAGTGTTGGTGTTGACGCCGACCCGCGAATTGACCATGCAGGTCTACGAAAGCGTCAGAACGTACGGCAAGCATCTGCCCTTGTTTGCCGAAGCGATTTTCGGCGGCGTCAGTATCAATCCGCAGATTCAGAAAATCCGCCGCGGCACCGATATCGTTGTCGCGACGCCGGGACGCTTGCTGGATTTGATTCAGCAGCAGCATTTGGATCTGTCCAGTGTCGAGCATTTCGTGTTGGACGAGGCCGACCGCATGCTGGATATGGGCTTCATCCGCGATATTCGCAAAATCATCGCGCTGTTGCCGGAAAAACGCCAAAACCTGTTGTTTTCGGCGACGTATGCCCCGGAGATCAGCGCACTTGCCGAGCAATTGCTGAACGACCCGGTCGGGATCGCCGTGGCCAAACGCAATGCGGCCGCAGATACTGTTTCGCAATTGGTTTACGGCATTCAGCGCGAGTACAAACGCGAACTGTTGTCGTATTTGATCGGTCACGGCCATTGGCAACAAGTGTTGGTTTTCGTCCGTACCAAACACGGTGCGGACCGCTTATGTAAGCAATTGATCAAAGACGGCATTCGCTGCGCGGCCTTGCACGGCGACAAGAGTCAGGGCGCCCGGGTTCGGGCTTTGGACGATTTCAAGAAAGGCACGATTACCGCGTTGATCGCGACCGACATTGCGGCGCGCGGCCTGGATATCGATCAATTGCCGCATGTGGTCAACTTCGATTTGCCGCAGGTTGCCGAGGATTACGTCCATCGCATCGGCCGTACCGGCCGCGCCGGTGCCGAAGGGCAGGCTATTTCGTTGGTGGATCCGGAAGAGGCGCATCTGTTGGCGGCAATCGAAAAGTTATTGAAACGGCAGATTCCGCGCATCGCCGATACCGGTTATCCGCGAGTGTCGCTGGAGTCTGGCAACGCCAAGCCGCCGGCAAAGCCGGTGGCGGCGCGGTCCAAACCGCAGCAAACCGGGCGCCGCGCCCAATCCGGTACCGAAAAGCCCGAGCTGGGCAAACGCAGCCAGCCGCGCAAACCGCGCCGTGGCAACACTAACGCCGCTAAGCCTCGTTAGCGGCGGCAGCGCCGATGTGGATAGCCAGCCAGACTGTATCCTGGTCCGGGCTGGTCCAATCGACCCGGTGCTGGCAATGAGCCGGGATCATCACATAGTCTCCGGAAGACATCTCTAGCGCTGGCGCCGTTTTAAAACTCAGCCGCGCAGCGCCTTGCAGTACCATGACCCATTCGTCCCAGGCCTGATCGTACCAGGCATCCGTTTCGGTGAAATGCCCGCGTGAGACGATGCGCTCGATGCGCAGATTGGGCGCGGCGAGCAAGGTTTGGCATAATTCATCTGGCAACTGAACTGGAATGCCTGTAAAAATAGACGAACTGCTGATGCGCATAAGGCAGATAAAAATAAAAATTTTGGGGGAGGTTACGAATGAATACTACGCCGTTTAACACACTAATTCAGACTTTCATCGGCAATATACCCGACGCGATGCGGCTGTCCAGCCGCTTATGCGACAAAGCCAGAGCCTTGGATTTTCTGGCACCGCTGCTGATCCGCTTGTATTTGGCCCCGGTGTTCTGGATGGCCGGGACCAAGAAATTCGCCAATTTTTCCGATACGGCCGAATGGTTCGGCAATGGTGACTGGGGCTTAGGTTTGCCCGCGCCTTACGTGCTGGTGTTTTTGGTGGCGCTGTTCGAACTGGTCGGAGCGTTATGTATGTTATTGGGTTTTGCGACCCGGCCGATTTGCCTGCCGTTGATGGTGATCATGGCGGTTGCCGCCGTCACCGCGCATTTGCAAAACGGTTGGCTGGCGATCGCCACCGGCAGCGGAATTTTTGCCACCGACCGGACGGTCGGCGCCATCGAACGCCTGGAGCGGGCCAAGGAAATTTTGCAGGCGCAAGGCGACTACGATTGGATCACCGAACACGGTGCGTTGGTCGTTTTGAATAACGGCATCGAATTTGCCGCAACTTATTTGGTGATGCTGCTGGCTCTATTTTTCTTGGGCGGTGGCCGTTTTGTCAGCGCCGATTACTGGTTGCGCCGCCGGTACGGAATTGACTGATAGTATCGCCACGCCGGCAAACTCTTGCTTGGGTGCAAGGTATCCATCGGTAACGCTTCAGTTGCGATAATTCTGTACCAGCACCCAAGGTTTGACTACCACGGCCCAGACCGAGCTGTCGGCGGCAACCCAATCAGAAGCTTGGGCGTCGGAAACGTGGCCGACTTGTCCGGCATTCAGCCAAGCCTCGACCTGGCTTTTGTTATCCAACGCAAATTGGCTGGCGACCTCGATCAAATCCAATTCGTCGGCAACGGCTATTGCCAGGCCGGCGGCAAAAAAACGCTGCAATTCCGACCAGGGAATAGTCGACGTTTCCAGATTCATCTTGGCTTTTTCCAGATCGGCTAAGGTCTCGCTCATTTACATTTTCCGGTTGTGGCGGGATGTTGTAGTATGCTGCGCTATTTTATCGCAACCCGGTTTTAAAACAGAAATGAGGAATTTTCATGTCGTTGTTGAGTTCATTTAAGAAGCGTTCGACCTTGGATGCCGCCATCAAACAAGTCGCTCAAGCCCGCAAAAGCGAAGGCAGCAAGGCCGAGCAACTGTATAAAGGCGCCTACCAAGGCTTCGCCAGCGTTATCGCCGACCATTTGATTGTATCCGAAGCACTTTATCACTGGGGATTTGGGCTGTTACACGAAGCCAGAAGTCTGGACGCACAACAAGCGATTGAAATCTACGAAGACGCGATTTCCAAATTTTCGTTTTGCTTGCTGACCGCACCGCATTATCTGGGAGCGGCCATCGACGGCGGCGTCGCCTTCATGGAACTGGCTCGCATCAGTCCGGATTCGGCAAAGCCGGAGTTGTACAAATTCGCCGAGGACTTTTTCGAAAAGGCCGGAGCAATTCAAAAAGGCAGTGCGGCTTACAATTTGGCTTGCATTCACGCGTTACGCGGCGACCACGATGCTTGCCTTAAAGCGTTGCAAACCGCTCGCGAATTCGGCAGTTTGCCGGACGAGCAGAACATTTTGCAGGACGCCGACATGGTCGCGGTAATCGATAGTCAGTGGTTCAAGGATTTTCTGGAGGAGCTGCGCAAACAACCGGAGCCGGCAACGGCGGACGAGACCAAAGATCAGCCGGTAGACGTTGAGCCGCGTTTTAAATTGGAAAAGAAGGAAGATTTCGATTACTACTCGAAATAGTCTTTGCTATCCGGCGGCGGTCGCCTGCCGGTTCGGTCAAACCCCGCGAGCGCGCCGCCGGGCGGGGTTTGTTGAGTACGGATTTATTGCTTGGCGCCAGCTAACATGGTCGCCAGTTCGCCTTTGTTGTACAAATCGGTGACGATGTCGCAACCGCCTACCAATTGGCCGTCGATATACAGTTGCGGGTAAGTCGGCCAATTCGAATATTCCTTCAGCGCTTCCCTTAATTCCTGGTCTTCGAAAATATTGAAGTGGTTGTATTCGGCGTTACAGGCTTCCAATATTTGCACCACCCGGCTGGAAAAGCCGCATTGCGGAAATTCAGGCGTGCCTTTCATGTACAACAGTACGCGGTTTTCGGATAACTGATTTTGAATTTTTTCAATAATACTCATGGTTGATCTCGGTTGCTAAACGTTATTCGGATTCTATCGATCGCCATTGCGGATTAGAAGTTCAACTTCAAAACCATGGCTGGAGACTACAAACATACCGGTAAAACCGAGCATGCGGTAATGACTCTGCACAACTCAAGCAATATCGGTGCCAGCAATGCTTTAGTCGAACAGGTTCAGATTCAGCCCGCATCGGCGGCAGGCGAGGGTAGCGAAAAGCTTTCGCTAAAGCCGCTCCTTCAGATTCCAGAGCGGCCTGCCGATCAAGCTTATTTGGCTTTGGCCAATTCCGCGCGCATTTCGTCGATCACGGCTTTGTAGTCCGGTTTGCCGAAGATCGCGGAACCGGCAACGAAAGTATCGGCGCCGGCTTCTTTGATCTCGCGGATGTTGTCCACTTTCACGCCGCCGTCGATCTCCAGGCGGATATCGAAGCCGCTGTCGTCAATGATCTTTCTGACCTGGCGCAGCTTGTCCAGCGCCGACGGAATGAAGGATTGGCCGCCGAAGCCGGGGTTGACCGACATCAACAGGATCATGTCGCATTTATCCAGCACGTGGTCCAGAAAAGACAACGGTGTCGCCGGGTTGAACACCAGACCGGATTTGCAGCCGTGGTCGCGGATCATTTGCAGGCTACGGTCGATGTGGCGCGAGGCTTCCGGATGGAAGGTAATGTAACTGGCGCCGGCTTTGGCGAAATCCGGAATGATGCGGTCGACCGGTTCGACCATCAAATGGACGTCGATCGGTGCGGTGACGCCGTGCTTGCGCAGCGCTTCGCAGACCAATGGACCGATAGTCAAATTAGGCACAAAATGGTTGTCCATCACATCGAAATGCACGATATCCGCACCGGCATTTAAAACATTAACGACTTCTTCGCCCAAGCGCGCGAAGTCTGCGGAAAGAATGGAAGGTGCAATCAGATTGTCAGCCATCTTTTGATCCTTATAGGTCGGGTTAAAAAGCGGCATTATAACTTTTTTCCGCAGTTTGGCTAAAACCGGGATGGGCAGCGGCCGACTAAGATGCCGTTTCCAGCCGTTCCTGGCGGTATGTGGCTAAAAAAGCCGCAAATTCCGCCGCACTCAGTGGGGCGCTGGTCAAAAATCCTTGGTATAAATCGCATTGCCGGCCTTTTAAAAACGCCAGCTGCTCGGCAGTCTCGACGCCCTCGGCGATGACTCGCATGCGCAGGTTTTTGGCCATGGCGATGATTGTCGCGGTGATTTCCATGTCGTCGCTATGGTGCGGAATATCTTCGATAAAACTCCGGTCGATCTTCAACACGTCCAGCGGCAGTGATTTCAGATTGGCCAGCGACGAATAACCGGTACCGAAATCGTCGATCGCCAGGTGCACCCCTAAATCGTGTAAATTGTGCAGAATTTGGATCGCTTCCTTTTCACGCTTCATCAACGCGCTTTCCGTCAATTCCAGTTCCAGCAGATGAGCCGGGAAGCCGGTTTCCTGTAAGGTTTTGGTGACCACACTGCGGATATCGCTGTGCAGGAATTGTTGCGGCGACAGATTGACCGCCAACCGCAACGGAGGCAAGCCGGCGTCCAACCATTCCCGGCCTTGGCGGCAAGTCTCGCGTAACACCCAATTGCCGATCACAGTGATTAATCCGGATTCTTCGGCGATCGGAATGAAGTGAGCCGGCGAAATCAAGTCTCCCGCTACGGTCAGCCAACGCACCAGCGCCTCCGCGGCGAGAATCTCGCCGGATTCGACATCGATTTGCGGTTGGAAAAATACCCGTAATTCGCCGCGCTCTACCGCTTGGCGCAGGCGGATTTCGATATCGATACGTTCGCGGGCGGCGCGGGTCAATGCTTCGGAAAAGTACTTGAACCGGTTGCGGCCTTCGTTTTTGGCTTGGTAGAGTGCGGTGTCGGCGTGCTGGATCAACTCGTCCGGGCTGGTACCGTGCTCCGGAAACAGCGAAATACCGACGCTGACGCCGATGCGCACCTCGTTGCCACCGGGCAAACGCCAAGTTTGGCTCAAGGTCTTGATGATTTGGGTGGCGACGTGGGCCGCGGTTTCCGGATGGCCGATGTCTTCCAGTAAGATCACAAATTCGTCGCCGCCCAGGCGGCATACGGTATCGGAGCTGCGCAGGCGTGCAGTCAATTGCTGGGCGACCATTTGCAGCAAATTGTCGCCGGCCAAATGGCCGAAGCTGTCGTTGACATCCTTGAAACGGTCAAGGTCCAACATTAGCACCGCCATTTGCGCCGATTGGCGCCGAGTTTTTTCGATCGCATGCTGTAGGCGAGACAGAAACAGCATTCGGTTCGGCAGTTTGGTCAGCGGGTCGTGATGGGCCAGAAATTCCAGCTCCTTTTCCGAAGCCTTCAGTTTGGTGATGTCGGCAAACACGCCGACATAGTGGCTGACCGTGCCGTCTCCACTCCGCACGGTACTGATACTCAGTAGCTCCGGATAAATGTCACCGTGTTTCCGGCGATTCCAGATTTCGCCCTGCCAGTGGTCGGTCGTGTCGATGCTACTCCACATCTCCCGGTAAAACTCGCTATCGTGCCGGCCGGAACTGAGCAGGCGCGGACTGTTGCCGATCACTTCTTCCGCGCTGTATCCGGTAATGGTGGTGAACGCCTTGTTCACCATCATGATGCGGCGGTCGGCGTCGGTGACCATAACGCCCTCCCGGGTACTTTCAAAAACCGCTGCGGCCTGGCCGAGCGTTTCTTCGTTGGCTTTGATTTCGGAAATATCGGTAATCGTGCCGACGTAGCCCAGCAAATTTCCGGTCTCGTCCAATTCCGGCTCCGCCCGGCCTATCACCCAGCGGATTTGGCCGTCGAGGTGTTGAAACCGGTATTGCAGGGTAAAGGGCTTGGCCGCGGCTATGCAGGCGGCCCACTCGGCTTTGACGCGCTCCAGATCGTCGATGAAAATAGCGGCAGCCCAGCCGTCGCCGTGCGCCTGATGGTGGCTGAGGCCGGAAATTTCGCACCAGCGCTGGTTCACATAGTCGCAGCTTCCATCGCGATCGGTACGAAAAATACCGACCGGGGCGATCTTCGACAAGGTGTGGAACAACAGTTCGCTTTCCTGTAACGCGATTTCGGCTTGCTTGCGGGCGGTAATGTCGCGCAGAGCAATCACAAAAGCCGGGGCCGCATCCCACTCCAATGGGGTGGAACGCATTTCGGCCCAGGCGATGCCGCTGGGTCGGATCAGATTGATATCGTGGTGAACGGCTTGGTCGATGGTCACCGGGATTGCCAGTGCCTGGCCGGTCAGCGGACCGCGTTCCAGCAGTTGTTCGGCGGCTTGATTGGCGTAGAGAACGATGCCTTGCGGGTCGACCACCATCACGCCGTCGGTGATGGTGTTTAACATCAGCTTCAGTTGTTTGAGAGTCTGCGGCATCGGTTAGAGTCTGGATTAGCTTTTGGCTCTGACGGTCAGGACGCCGGCACCCTGCGTTTGGGGCGTGATTGCCGCGACTATTGGATACATCCGCGACAAGTTGCCGAGCAGTTTCTGATACAAGCCATTATCCAGAATAAAAGAGCTTGTGAAGGTTTTTATATCCGACGTTTTATCCGGAATGTTCTGGGTCGGGCGGGTTTGTTCTAACAGGTGCCGGGCGTCAGGATGCGGCGATGTCCCAAAGCGCGTCAAGCACGAATTGAACGCGCTGGGTTCAGCCGGACTCTCGTTAACCAACAAGATGGTGTTTACCATGAGATAGTTCTTTGAACGTCGAGAATAAGGATCGTGGAAATTTTAACCGGATGCTGTAACCCGGGCCGCGCTAGTCTCCAAAGTCTTAGTTTTGCAAAAACGCCAAGAATACCTCCTCGATTGCGCCAATTGCTCAAGGGGCGATGCCTGTGAAACTTTCCTGGACAAGCACTTGTTCTATAATCGCAAGCTTTTGTCTTTCCGCCAAGGAGAACTTATGGCCGCCACCGCTTCCGCGATGTTGCCGCTCGGTACCGTCGCTCCCGATTTCCGCTTGCCCGACACCGTGACCGGTCGCGAATTCGCGTTGCAGGATTTACGCGGCGAGCGGGCGACGCTGATCATGTTCATCTGCAACCATTGCCCCTACGTTTTGCACGTCAAGCAACAGCTGATCGCGATCGCCCGCGATTATGCCGACGCCGGCGTCGCAACCATCGCCATCAGCGCTAACGATGTCGCCAATTTTCCGGAGGATGCGCCGGACCAGATGAAAGCGATGATGGCCGAGTGGGGTAATCCGTTTGCCGCCTACCTGTACGACGAAACCCAGGCGGTGGCCAAGGCTTATCAGGCTGCCTGCACGCCGGACATCTATCTGTTCGATGCCGATTTGGCCTGCGTTTATCGCGGCCGGCTGGATGCGGCGACGCCAAAGAATGCCGAGCCGGTGACCGGCGCCGATTTGCGCAACGCCCTGGACGATCTGCTTGCCGGCCGGCCGGTCTGTGCCGAGCAGATTCCGAGCATAGGCTGCAATATCAAATGGAAGCCGGCCCAATAGGCCCGGTGAGTTACCCATAGGCCAGGAGCGCGCCGGCTTTTGCTGCCGATATTTTTGCCAGCTTGAGGACATGCACTATGCTTGATCCGATCATTTCACCGGGAGGCACCCATGGCAGAACAACAGGCTCAGCCGCTGCATTTCAGCGGTAGCGGCGGCGAGTATTTTCGACTTTGGATAGTCAACGTTTGTTTGAGTATCGTGACATTCGGAGTTTATTCGGCCTGGGCCAAAGTGCGGCGCAACCAGTACTTCTACCGGCATACTCGTCTGGCCGGAGCCGGTTTTGATTATCACGGCGACCCCAAAGCCATTTTGAAGGGCCGCCTGATTGCCTTTGCCCTGTTCGCCGCGTACACGCTGACTAGCGGTTTCTCGCCCGCGGCCGCGGCGATGATTCTGATGCTGATCATGGCCTTGGCGCCTTGGTTACTGGTGCGGTCGCTGCGTTTCAGATTACACAATACCAGCTACCGCGGCTTGCGCTTTGGGTTTCGCGGCCAGACCGGGCCGGCTTATCTGGCGTTTTTGCTGTGGCCGCTACTGGCCGGTTTCAGCTTGGGTTTGTTATGGCCGTTTGCCCAGCAACGCATGGCTGCCTACACCCGGAACCACAGCGCGTACGGCAGTGCCGAGTTCCGTTTTTCGGCGACGGCCGCCGCGTATTACGGAATTTACCTGATGACGCTGATGTTGGGTGTGGTTCTGTTCGCCGGTTTGACGGTATTGACCAGTGTGCTGGGAAGCAACGGTTGGTTCGCCGTGGAAGAAGGCCAGTTGACGGCAATGAGCTTGTTGCTGGCGGCGTTCGGTACCTATCTGGGGCTGCTGTTATTTGCGTATCCCTACGTCACCGCGCGTTTGCAGAATCTGGTTTGGGCGACGACGACGCTGGGCGAACACCGTTTCGTAGCCAATGTCAGCGCTTACCAGTTGCTCGGTCTGATGTTGAGTAACGTCGTGTTGGTGATACTGACGCTGGGATTGTATAAGCCGTTTGCCGATATCAGGCTGGCGCGTTACCGGATCGAACATCTGCAAGTACTGGTGGCCGGCAGTATCGACGATTTTGTGGCCGGACTGCAGGCCAACGCTTCGGCTGCTGGCGACGAAATGGCCGAGATGTTCGATTTCGATATCGGCTTGTAAATGCGGGTAGCAGCGGTTTATTACGACGGCCGTAGCGCTAAGGCTCATCCGGTCACGTTATGCCTGGAGGGCGATAAACTGCTGTTGCAGGGCAAGGAAGTGGTTCGCCGCGAGGTGTTGACGGGCCTGGAGATTCAGCCGCCGCTCGCGAGCACGCCACGGGTGGTACTGTTTGCTGACGGTGCTCGTTGCGAGGTGGCGGATAGCCGCGGCTTTGCCGAGTTGTTTCCCGGCACCGACAGCCGGGTGGCTGCGTTGGAAAATAGTTGGCGCTGGTCGGGATTGGCATTGCTGCTGGTTCTGGTGGTGGCCGGCGCCGGGTACGTGTGGGGCTTGCCTTATGCCGCGCAACGGCTGGCGGAACGTATTCCGATCGAGCTGGCCCAGAGCCTGGACCGGCAGGTTCTGGCCGATCTGGACCGGCACCTGTTGCAACCCAGCCGGTTAAGCCCTGAGCGCCAGGGGCAAATCAATGCCAAGCTCGGGAATTTGGTTTTAGCCGATGAGGCGGGGCGGCCGGCCGGATTGGAGTTCCGGGCCAGTGCGGAACTAGGTGCCAATGCCTTTGCGTTGCCGGGCGGCAATGTGGTCGTGTTGGACGCTCTGATCGAATTGGCGGATGATGACGACGAACAGATCGTCGCGGTTTTGCTTCACGAGATGGGACACGTAGCCGGTAGGCATGCCTTGCGCCAGTTGTTGCAGGCGTCCGCGCTCGGTTTGGCGCTGGCGTGGTACGTCGGCGATTTCAGCCAAGTGCTGGCCGCGGCGCCGGCCTTATTGCTGGAAGCCCGCTACTCGCGCGAATTCGAACGTGATGCCGATCAATTTGCCGCCGATGCGCTAAAGGCCAACGCCATTCCGCCCGGCCGTCTGGCGGATATGCTGCAGAAATTGGAAGCGGCCCGGCAAAGCAACTACAACCGGAAGTTTGCCGACGGTTTGGATTATCTATCCAGTCACCCGAGTAGCGAAGAGCGCATCAACCGTCTGCGCAGTCAATGAGTCGCTGCCGATTTTTCAATATCAAGAGTGAGCAAATGATTAAATCCTGCTACGGCTTTGTGCTGGTGGCGTGGTTCGCGGCCGGTTGTGCCCAGCCGGTGCAACCGCAGGCCGCACCGGATACGGCTCGATTACACCATTTGGCGATCGTCTGGCTCAAACAGCCGGGCAATGACCAATTGCGTCGGCAATATATAGAGGCCAGCCGGCCGCTGGCCGGCTTGCCTGGAGTAGTGGCCTATGAAGCCGGCACCCCGGTCCCAGTTCAGCGCAGCCGGCCCAACGCGGCGCTGGACGAAAGTTATGATGTGGCGATTTACGGCGTGTTCGAGAGTCGGCAAGCGTACGAACAGTTTCTGAAAAACCCGGAATATTTGCGCGTCGCCCAGCAAGTGTTGCGGCCGTTGGTGGACAAGTACAAGCTTTACGAGTTCGCGGAGCCGGACTGGTCGAAACTGCCTTAACCGTTATCGGTTAAGGTGATTGGAACGGTCTCCGCGATTAATCAGAGCGGGTGGTTGCGGTGTTATTGTTTTAAAGCCGAAGCCACTGCGGCGCGGCGAGTGATTTCGGCCCAATCGCCGGCGTCGACCAGATCGGCCGGCGCCATCCAAGAGCCGCCCACGCAGGCCACGTTATTCAGCGCCAAATACTCCGGCGCGTTTTTCGGATTGACGCCGCCGGTCGGGCAGAATGTGACTTGCGGTAGCGGGCCGCCGAGCGATTTCAGCATAGGAATGCCGCCGGCGGCTTCGGCCGGGAAGAATTTCATCGCGGTGATGCCTTTGTCCAGCAAACGCATCACTTCGCTTGGCGTAATGACGCCCGGCAGCAACGGCACGCTGGTCTCCAATGCCGCATCCAACAGGCTCTCGGTGACGCCGGGGCTGACGATGAACTGGGCGCCGGCGTCGAGAGCATGGTGCAGAGTCTGAACGTTGATGATGGTACCGGCGCCGACGATCGCGCCAGGCACCTCGGCTTTGATCTGGCGGATCGCGTCCAGGGCCACTGGCGTGCGCAAGGTTATTTCCAGCACTTTCAAGCCGCCGTCGACCAGGGCTTTGGCCAGCGGGACGGCGTTTTCCAGATTATTGATCACCATGACCGGCATTACCGGCGAGGTGGTCATGACTTGTTTGATGGTTACGGTCATGGCTAATGTTTCTCTCTGTTGGCGGTGCTGCGCCCGCGGGCGGACGCGGTGGCCCGGCTGAGGGACTCGATCGAGTATTCCCTGTGCCGGGCTTGGGTTGTAGTTATTGTTAATCCACGTAAAACAAGTTGGTGGCTCCGGTTTCCGCCGACGAGGCGTGGGCGCGGAAGCCGCCGAACAATTCCCGGCCCATGCCGAAATGATGGCCTTTAGCGCTATTGGCGGCCACGGTGCGGGCTTCGAATTCGGCCGAATCGACTTGGACGTTGACTTCGCCGGTCTGGGTGTTCAGCGCGATGATGTCGCCGTCGCGAACCTTGGCCAACGGGCCGCCGTCCAGACATTCCGGACACATGTGAATCGCCGACGGCACTTTGCCGGAGGCGCCGGACATGCGGCCGTCGGTAATCAATGCTACTTTGAATCCTCTATCCTGCAATACGCCGAGCGGTGGCGTCAGTTTGTGCAGTTCCGGCATGCCATTCGCTTTCGGGCCCTGAAAGCGGAGCACGACGATGCAGTCCTTTTCCAGCTCGCCGCGCTTGAAGGCGGCAACCACGTCGTCCTGATCGTCGAATACCACCGCCGGAGCAGTGACGACTTGGTGTTGCTCGGCGACCGCGGAAATTTTCGATACGCCGCGGCCCAGGTTGCCGTGCATCACGGTGAGGCCGCCGGTGGGTTGGAACGGTTTGCTTACCGAGCTGATCACCGTTTCGTCTTGGCTGGCGCCAGGGCCCTCCGCCCAATGCAGCCCGCCGTCGGTCAGTTTCGGCTCCCGGCTGTATTGTCCCATGCCGCGTTCGTCGCCGATGGTCAAAATGTCGCCGTGCAGCAGGCCGTTGCGTAGCAATTCGGCTATCAAGACGCCCATGCCGCCGGCCGCTTGGAAGTGGTTGACGTCGGCCGAGCCGTTCGGGTAAATCTTGGCCAGTAGCGGTACGATTTTCGACAATTTGTCGAAGTCGTCCCAGTTGATGATGACGCCGGCGGCGCGGGCGATTGCGATCAGATGGATGGTGTGGTTGGTCGAGCCGCCGGTGGCCAGTAAGCCGATGATGGCGTTGATGATGGCTTTTTCGTCGATGGCATGACCGATAGGACGAAAATCGTCACCCAACGCGGTGAATTTCAAAATTTGCCGAGCGGCCGCTTTGGTCAGTTCGTCGCGTAGCGGCGTATAGGGGTTGATAAAGGAACTGCCGGGCAGATGCAGTCCCATGATTTCGACCATCATCTGGTTGCTGTTGGCCGTGCCGAAGAAAGTGCAGGTGCCTGGGCTGTGGTAAGACTGGGATTCCGACTCCAGCAACTCCTTGCGGCCGACCTTGCCTTCGGCGTACAACTGGCGTATGCGCACCTTTTCTTTGTTAGGCAGGCCGCTCGGCATCGGGCCGGCCGGGACGAATACTGCCGGCAAATGGCCGAAGCTCAAGGCGCCGATCAGCAGGCCAGGTACAATTTTGTCGCAGACGCCCAAATATAAGGCGGCGTCGAACATATTGTGGCTGAGGCCGATCGCAGTCGCCATCGCGATTACGTCGCGGCTGAACAGTGACAACTCCATACCGGGCTGGCCTTGAGTGACGCCGTCGCACATTGCCGGCACGCCGCCAGCGAATTGCGCCACGCCGCCCGCTTCGCGCACGGCTTGTTTGATCAGGGTCGGGAAGTCCTTGTAAGGTTCATGGGCCGACAACATGTCGTTGTAGGCGGAGATGATTGCAATATTGGCTTTTTGGGTGCCGGCCAGATCGTCTTTTTCGTCGCTGGCGCAAGCGGCAAAGCCGTGGGCCAGGTTGCCGCAAGCCAGTTTGGCGCGGTGCGGGCCTTTTTCGACGGCGGCGTCGATGCGGGCAAGATAAGCCGCACGAGTTTCGCGGCTGCGTTTTACCACGTCTGCGGTGACTTTTTCTAAAGAGGGATGCATAAATTATCCTGATGCTTGACTTGGTGGCCTACATGGAAAACAAGGTTCCCCATGCTAGGGTGGTTCGTTTGGCTAATACGTATTCGGCTTTTTTTCCAATATGATCCAAAAGCTCAACCAGCTAAATAAGTCGCGGCTCACAGACCTGAACTCCGACGCCAATTTGGGCATGATGCGATCTATCTGCTCGGCGCCGAGCTGGTCGATCGGCGCCAACTGCGTAATCTCCAGACCCGCTTTGCCCGCGGCTTCGACGTATTTGTTTGCGCGCCAACGGTTCGGGAAGCCTTTGTGGGAGTACATCAATCGGTACAGCGGTCGCGGCCAGGTTAAAAAGTCGAACGCTTGGTAACGGTCCAAGCCGTGGCTTTTCAGATCGACCTTGTGAATCGATTTTCCGTCCGGTTTTAACGCTGCGTCAATATCGGCAAACGTGGCATCGATATCGTCGACATGTTCCAGCACCGCCCGGGAAATAATCAAGTCGTAAGCCAGGCTTTCGCCCGACAATCCGTTTGGGGTGACCGCGTAGTTGACGGTGCCGGCGCTGAATCCGCTTTCGGGATCTCCGCTGCTGTTGAAGGCAGCCATCGCCCTGGATTTCTCGTCGCCGGTCAAGCCTTCGCAGAGGGCTTTATAGATCGCGGCGTTTTTGGCATTGATTTTATTCAGCGGAAATCGGTCGACGCAGCGAACCTGTGCCGCGCCGTAGGCGTATAACAGCAATGCGACCCCGAGCACGTCGCCAGGCCCGTATTCCAAAATAGTCTTGCCGGCCAGAAACGTTTTGAATTCCGCCGGTTCCAGACCCAATTGCCGGCGGTAATCTTCCACGCACTCGAAAAAATAGCCGGCAACCTCTGCAGAGCTGCCTTCATCGCCGCCGCGCCCGGTCTGGCCGGTAAGGCGGACATAAAGGCCAGGCGAGAATCGGGCGATTTGATTGGTGGCAACAGCCTTCGAAAAAAGGAGGATATCTTTGCAAATGTTCTCGGTGTACAAAAGCGGCTCCTTTTCAGCGTTAATTATGATGTTGCCGGCCCGGGATCAGGGAGCCCAATACAACTCGACCGGCGCCTGCTCCTGATTCAACAGGGCCCGGATCGGCATGTCTTCCACCGGACCGGGCTGTTGGGCTTTACCGAATACGGCCAGTTTGTCCTCGCCGGTGAACAGGATCACGATGCGCTCCGATTTCAGCAGGCCGTTGCGGGTCAAGCTCAGGCGTTCGGTATTGGCGCCGGTGACCTCGCTCTGCGCCGCATTGATCGCCGCGGTCAGTTGGGTGTTGTTTTCGCTTAGCGCTTCGGTCAGGCCGGAGGCGTGCGGAAACAACGACGCGGTGTGGCCGTCGATGCCCATGCCGACGATGCTCAATGTAAACGGTTGTGGTAAGGCCTGGTAACGGCCTTCGGTTTCGGCCTGGCCGGCAGCGGCGGTCGCGGCGGCGGTTTTCATGCCGACGAACTCGACGTTTCTGGCGTTGTTGATCAACAGGCTGCGGCGGATCAGGGCTTCGTTGCTGGCACTGTGCTCAGCGTCCACCCAGCGTTCGTCGACCAGCGCGACTTTGATTTTTTTCCAGTTCAGATCGGATTTGGAAAGTGCTTCATACAGCGGCGCCGGTGTGGTGCCGCCGGAAACCAGTAGCACGGCATGGCCGTGCTTGCTGATCGCTTCCGACAACACGTCGTGGCATTCCGCTACCAATGCGGTGAACAAGTGGTTTCGCTGTTCGAAAAAAAATTCTCTAACCATAATCGTTGTACTCGTGATGGATTTAGATGGTTACTCTTCCCACGCGCGGCCGTCGCGGGCCAAAAGCGCTACCGAGGCGATCGGGCCCCAGCTGCCGGCCGGATAGGATTTGGGCGCGCTGTGGCTGTGCGCCCAGGCGTCCTGGATCGAATCGACCCAAGTCCAGGCCTGTTCGATTTCCTCGCGGCTCAAAAACAGCGTCGGATTGCCGCGCAGGGCTTCCAGGATCAGTTTTTCGTAGCCGCCGAAGATGCTGTTTTTCTTGAAGGTTTCCGAGAAACTCAGGTCGAGCTTGGTTTGCTGCAGTTTGATGTTGCCGTCGATGCCGGGCACTTTGTTCAGCATCACCACCTCGACGCCCTCGTTGGGTTGCAGGTGGATCACCAGTTTGTTGGCGGGCAGGTCGCGGAAACTGTCTTTAAAGATGTTGTGCGGCAACTGTTTGAAATTGACCACAATCTCGGTGCGCTTGTTCGGCATGCGTTTGCCGGTGCGCATATAAAACGGCACGCCGGCCCAGCGCCAGTTGTCGATGTCGACCCGGATCGCGACAAAACTTTCGGTGGTGCTTTCCTTGTTGGCGCCTTCCTCTTCCAGATAGCCCGGCACAGCCTGGCCTTTGATGAAGCCGGCGGTGTACTGGCCGCGCACGGTTTTCTCTTCGACGTTGCGCGCCGTGATCGGCCGCAGCGCTTTCAGAACCTTGATTTTTTCCATGTGGATGCTTTCCGCTTCCAGGTCGGCCGGCGGTTCCATCGCGACGAAGGTCAGAATTTGCAACAGGTGGTTTTGCAACATGTCGCGTAACTGGCCGGTCTTGTCGAAATAGTCCCAGCGGCCTTCGATGCCGATGTCTTCGCCGACCGTGATCTGGATGTGGTCTATCGTATTGTGGTTCCAGTTGGTGGTGAAAATCGAATTGGCGAAGCGCAAGGCCAACAGGTTCAACACGGTTTCCTTGCCCAGATAGTGGTCGATCCGGTAGACCTGGTCTTCGTGAAAGGCGTCGGCGACGGCGTCGTTGATTTCTTTTGACGACTTCAAATCGTGGCCGATCGGCTTTTCCATCACCATCCGCGATTCCGGTGTCAACACGCCGCAGCTTTGCAGGCCCTGGCAAATGCTTTTGAACAAAAACGGCGCGACGGCGAAATAATTGACCATGACCCGTTTGTCCGGCTCCACGGCGGTGTTCAGCTGCAGGTATTGCTCAGGCTGAGTCAGGTCTATTTTCAAATAAGACAGGCGCTTGGAAAAACGTTGCCAGATTTCTTCGTTGATGGTGTTGTTCAAAAACGCCTCGAGACTGGCGCGGGCGATTTTGACGAAACCTTCGCTGGTCTCGTCAAGCCGGTCGACGCCGACGATGCGGGTGTCGGGTTCGAGTAATTCGGACTTTTCCAAGCGATATAACGAAATCAACAGTTTGCGCTTGGACAAATCACCCAGCGCGCCGTAAATCACCAAGTCGCAGGGTTTATAAGTGTGGTTTTTCATTCAATGGTACCCAAATACGCTGAAATCCGTTCGGTGCCGGCGGCGGTTCCGGACGGTGGCAAAATCCGGCGGGCCGAAATTAGCCGAAAATGCCGCCATTATACCGTTCCAAGAGCTTTTCGAACAAGAAAAAAGCCTGGAGGCCTTGATTTTACTGGGTTGTGCAGGAGGAACGGCTCAGCCGAAGCTTTCCGTGGTGTAGCGGAAAAATCGCAGGCTGTCCGACCAATAAGCGGCCGGCAGGCCGGCTTTTTGTTTCAGGTGGTTCAGGAAACGGGCCGGTTCGGGCAGGTCGTCCCAAACCGCGGGTAGAAACGTCGCCCGCCGGCCGCCTTCCTGCAGAATCAAGCCATCCACGCCGGGGCGAAGCTGCTGCAGCAAGTCGGCTTCCGACTTGACCGGCAGCGGTTCCGCCGGCGCCAGCACCGAGATATGCAGATCGAGTCCGGCCAGCTCGCTGTCCCGCAGCGGCGGGAAGCGCGGATCGCGGAAGGCGGCGGCGAAGGCGTTTTCGGCCACGTCTTCGGCCAAAGGCCGCCGCGCTTCGAGCATGCCGATACAACCCCGCAATTGGCCGGCGCGTTCCAGCGTGACGAAGGTGGCGCGGCGGGCGGATAATTCGCCGGGATACTGCGCCGGATCGACGCTTAACGGCCGGCCGGTTTCCAGGCCGTGGCTTATCGATTGCCGGGCCAGCGCCAACAGCCGTTGGCGTTGGTCGTCAGTCAACGACATAGGCACCGTAGCCCACCACTTGCTGCTTGTCGCCGGCGGTGTCTCCGGAGTTGCGCAGGTCTATGGTTTTGATCGACAGGCCTTTTTCTTCGAGTAATTTTAATAGGCCGTTCACCGCCACCTTGCCGCAGGCGTCCTCGCCGCCGATGTCCTGGTAGCGCAATTGTTCGATCAGTTGGCTGGTATTGCGGTCCATGCGTTGCGCGGTGGCGTAAGGGTGGTAGTGGCTTAGGTCGGAGCTGACCACCAGCAAGGTTTCCGGGCCGTCCCACAGCAGATCCAGCACTTGGCTGACTTGGTCCGGGCTGGCGTCTCCGGCCACGATCGGCACCAGGCTGAAGTCCCGCAAGACTTCCTGCAGAAACGGCAAATGGACTTCCAGGCTGTGTTCTAGGGTATGGGCCTGTTCGATATATTCGACGAACGGTAGTTGTAACAAGGTTTCCACTGCGGCCCGGTCGACCAGGACGTCGCCGAGCGGCGTGGTGTAGGCGTGGGTTCTGCTGACCGCCAGACCGCGGAACGCCACCCGGTGCGAGGGTCCGATCAATACCACGCGCTTGATCGAGCCGGCTGCCGGCTTCAAGCGTACATAAGCGCTGGCCGCGATCGGCCCCGAATAGAGATAGCCGGCGTGCGGGGCAATAATGGCTTTGGGAACTTGGTCCGCCGGTTCGGCCTGCTGCAGAAAGCCGACGATTTCGGCGTGGAGTTGTTGGGGTTGCGCCGGGTAGAAGCGGCCGGCGACCGCTGGTTTTCTGTTCATGCGCTGATCCTTATTAGAGTTGTAATCGATCAGTAAGCCTGGGCCGGCTGCGGCTGTCGAAATAACTACAGTTCGCGCCTGCTCCGGCGTTATTCTACTGCTAACTGCATCGGTAACGACCGGATTTTTTCGGCGAGGTTCAAGGAGCAACACCATGGCTGCATTACTTAGTTCCGACACTGCTGCCACCCGCTATTGGCACGTCCTGGCCGACGGCAAAGTGCAATGCGATTTGTGCCCGCGCTTTTGCAAACTTCACGCAGGCCAGCGCGGCTTGTGCTTTGTCCGGCAGAATCTGGGGCAGCAAATCGTCATGACCAGCTACGGCCGTTCCAGCGGCTTTGCCGTCGACCCGATCGAAAAGAAACCGCTGAACCATTTTTTGCCCGGTACGCCTATCCTGTCGTTCGGCACCGCCGGTTGCAATCTGGCCTGCAAGTTTTGCCAGAACTGGGATATCAGCAAATCGCGGGAAATGGATACTTTGATGAGTCGCGCCAGCCCGGAAGCGATCGCCAAGGCGGCATTGGAGCAGGGCTGCAGCAGCGTGGCTTATACCTACAACGATCCGGTGGTGTTTCACGAGTATGCTATCGATACTGCCCAGGCCTGCCGCGAACTCGGGTTGAAGTCGGTGGCGGTGACCGCCGGTTACGTTTGCGCCGAACCGCGCGCCGAGTTTTACCGTTACATGGATGCGGCGAACGTCGATTTGAAAGCGTTTTCCGAGGATTTTTACCACAAAATCACCGGCGGCCATTTGCAGCCGGTGTTGGAAACGTTGGTGTATCTGAAGCAGGAAACTCAGGTTTGGTTTGAGCTGACCACCTTGCTGATTCCGGGCGAAAACGATTCCGAAGCCGAATTGCAGGCGATGACGCAGTGGGTGGTCGAAAATTTGGGGCCGGAGGTGCCGATGCATTTCACCGCCTTCCATCCGGACTGGAAAATGACGGATAAACCGCATACGCCGGCCGCGTCGCTACTGATGGCCCGCAAAATTGCGCTGGAAAACGGTGTGCTTTACGCCTACGTCGGCAACGTGCACGACAAGGCAGCGGAGAGTACTTACTGCCACCACTGTGGCGAACTATTGATCGGCAGAGACTGGTACGTGTTATCGGACTGGAACCTGGATGCTGCAGGCAATTGCCGCTTTTGCGGTACGCGTTGCGCCGGCCTGTTTCAAGCCCAACCCGGCGCTTGGGGAGCAAAGCGGCGGGCGGTAAGTTTTTGAAAATTCGGACTATGCTTGATTTTGCGAAGAGGTTCTCAATATTTTGCGGATTGTAAAAAATTAAATATGATGTGCCTTTAACGGAAGCGACCTACTTTAGCCGTGGTTTGCCGATATTTGCGACGGTTCGCCCCGTCGTCCGCACCAATAAATACCGAGTTGTTTTAACAGTCCGGGAGCACGAATGAAAAAAAAAGCGCAATCTCGACCGCGACGGGTTGGACGGTATACTGCCTGATTTAAGGAAGGGCGTGGCCGCACCAGCGTCTGCCTCGTCGCGAGAGGCGACAGCGGCCAAACCGCGCCGGGCGAAGGTGATACCGCTGTTTACCGCACTGGGCGCGTTGGTGGTGGCGGCGTTGTGGTTGGATCGCTATGTGCCGAGCCCGCCTGTGGCAGGAACCGATTCTTTGGCTTCGGCGGCAGGCGGCGGAGCCGGAACCGACTCGAAACAATCAGCGATTTTGGCCCCATCGCCAGCGATAGCCGATGGCGGGAAAGCGCAACCGGTTGCTGCCGCCAGTCCGAATCAAGCCGAGCAGACGATTGACGCCCATCCCCCTGCGGAGGACATTTTGGCGCAATTGCCGACCGAACCCACTGCAGCCGGTATTCCCAAAACAACCGCGGGAAGCGGGACGGATGTCAATGCGCCGGCCGGCCCACGTTTTACCGTTTATTTTAAATTCGACTCCAGCCAGCTGACGTCGCAATCGAGTGCCGCTGTGGGCGAATTGCTGGCGGCGGCGCAAAGCTGTTCCGGGAAAGTCCGCTTGCTCGGACATACTTGCAATTTAGGCACCGACGCCGGCAACCGCTGGCTCGGGCAGATCAGGGCGAATACCGTCAAAAAGATGCTGGTTGCCCGCGGTGTTCCACCGCAAAACATCGTTACCGCCTCGGATGGCATGGCGCAGCCGGCGGCGCCCAACGACACCAAAGCCGGCCAGGCGTTGAACCGCAGGGTGGAACTGCATTGCCTGGACCAATAACCGAACGAGGAGAGTAGAGGCCATGTTACAAAATACTAAATCAGATTATCAGATCGCCCAGCAGCAAATTCTCGACGGCATTATTTCCGGCCAGTTCGAAATCGAAAACCGCAACGATTTGGGGCCGTTGATCCCGATTCGCCTGTTTCAAGCCTTGCGGATGGTGGCGCTGGGGTCGAATGTCGAGGACATCCTGGGCCAGGGCGCGCCTTCTTTGGTTTACCACTCAGGCCAGAGCTTGGGCTTAGCTATGGGCCAGATCGCCGTGGCCAACATCGATAAAGACCTGGAGACTTACGTCGGCAAGATCAAAATGCTGTGTCGGCAATTGAGCATCGGCCTGGTGGTGCCGGATAAAGTCGATTTGTCGGCCGGGGTGCTGGAGTTGCGCGTCGACGAGTGCGTGTCCTGCGCCGGCATTCACAACGTCTCGGCGCCGATCTGCCATTTCGAGGCCGGGATGGTGGGCGGTATCGTCAAGACTTTTTTCAAGCGCAACGTCAAGGCAACCGAGACCAAGTGCAACGCGCTGGGCGACAAGACCTGTCTGATCCGCGTCGATTTGCTGTAGGCTGCCCTATATAAAACGATAATCAGGAGTACGGCATGAGTAGTAACGTCCAATTTCTCGATCCGCGGAAATCTCAAAACAACGAGATCGATTCGATTTTGCGCAACCTGATGAGTATCCAGGGAGTATCGGCGGCGGCGATTGTCGATAGCGACGGTTTTGTCACCCATATTCATCGCGATTTCGAAATCAACACCGACGCCATCGGCGCTTCGGTGCAGGTGGTGTTCGGTGCGGCCGCCAAAGCGGCGCAGCATGTCGGCCACCATTCCACCAACATGGTGATTTGCGAAAATTCCGAGGGCTATATTTTATCGACGCCGATCGAGGCCGGTTTCATGCTGGCTTTGGTGACGCAACGCGAAGCGTTGCTGGGTCGGGTGCGCTTTGAGTTGAAAGAAACCATTCCGGTGTTGAAACGGCTGTTCAGCAGTTATCTGGCTAATTAATACGCATTGAAGTGACAGATATGCATTGGTTTGAATCCCAGTTGGCCGAATTGGATCGGCTCGCTGCAGATTATCTCGCCGCGCAACGCCAATCGGGCGGCGATATCGTCAACGTCAGCGAATCGGCCAGGACCAAGCGCGCGGCTTTTATTGACGCTGTACAGGCGCTGGTGGATAAGGTGATAAAAATCAAAGGGATAGCCGCTTGCGCGGCTTACCACGACGGCCTGATTCTGGCGCAATCGGCGGAGGTGCCGCATATCGACGCTTTCGGCGCGGTGATTCAGGAAACCATTCGTGCCGCTCAACACGGTCAGGTCTCGTTGAGTCTTGGAACTATCGAACAGATCGTCATCGTCGGCGTCGACCATAAACTGGCCATGCTCAGCGTCGGCCCTATCATTTTGTGCATTTACAGCCCGAAACAGGTCAATCTGGCTTCGGTGTTGAGCCGGCAGGCTTAATTTATTGCTTTCGCCGCCGCCGGTGCGGCGTCACAGCTCGGCGAGGTTGTCGGCAGGCGCGTTATTGTGCGCTAAGTCGCTAATCGGCGAGTTTTGTAGCGCTTCCAACTCGCTTAATTTCTTCCAGCGGTTAATAATCAGGCAAAACAATTGCGCGGTCTGCTCGGCATCGTACAACGCCGAATGGGCACGGGAGTTATCCCAGTCCAGTCCGGCCGCTTGCGCAATTTTGGCCAGTACGGTCTGGCCGTAGACCAGGCCGCCCAGGGTAGCGGTATCGAAGCTGCTGAAGGGGTGAAACGGGCTGCGCTTATGGTTGGTGCGGTCGATTGCGGCATTCAGGAAATTGATATCGAATGCCGGGTTGTGGCCGACTAAGATCGCCCGTTTGCAATGGTTGCGTTTAACGGCGGCCTTGATTGGCGTAAACAACTTGTTCAATGCCTCTTTTTCTTCGATTGCCATGCGGAACGGGTGGTAGGGATCGATACCGTTGAACTTCAAGGCGGCTTCGTCGAGTTCGGAATTTTTGAACGGGATGATATTGCAATGGTGTTTTTCGGTAACCCGCAGCAGGCCGTCCGCATCGGGTTCGACGATTACCGCGGCGATTTCCAGCAACGGGTTTTTTTTGGCATTGAAACCGGCGGTTTCGATATCGACAATGACTGGCAAATAGCCTCTGAAACGATCGCCTAACGGGTTGAAAGTGCTTTGCATCGAGCTGCGGATTGGTAAAAAAAATGGGTTGTATGCTATGTTACGTGAGTTTTGGATAGGTATAAACAATATTCAATTTGATGAGGTTTGTTATGCAAAATAGAAATACCACTTGGCTGGTCGCAGGGTTGTTGGTTTTGGCCAATGGTTGCGCGACGGTACACACCGTCGATCCTAAGGATCCCTGGCAGAGTTGGAACCGAAGCGTACAGTCGTTCAACGACGGCGTCGACGACTACGTGATGAAGCCGGTGGCCAAAGGCTACCGCTGGGTGACGCCGGATGTCGTCGACCAGGGCGTGACCAATTTTTTCAGTAACATCGACGATATCGGCGTTTGTGCCAACGACGCGCTGCAAGGCAAATTCGCCCAGTCCGGAGCCGACGGTGCCCGGTTTCTGGTCAATACCACGGCCGGTGTGGCCGGTTTGATCGATGTCGGTAGCATGATAGGCTTGGCCAAACACAATGAAGATTTCGACCAAACTCTGGGTTACTGGGGGGTTCCGACCGGTCCGTATTTGGTGTTGCCGTTCTTCGGACCCAGCTCGCCGCGCGGCGTATTCGGGTTGGTCGGCGACGCAGCGATGAATCCGTTTACTTATGCCGGCATCTACTTGAACCCGGGTTGGGTAGGCGCCGCCGCCTCGATCGGGCCGGGTGCGTTGAAAGTGATCGATGCCCGTGCCGATTTGTTGGGTCTGGAAAAAGTCGCGACCGAAGCGGCCTTGGATAGATACGAGTTTTTCAAGAATGCCTATCTGTCCAGACGCAACTACCTGATCCACGACGGCAACGTGCCGGAAGACGACGTGCTGAAATTCGACGAAATGAAAGACCAGGGTTACGGGCCGTGGGATCCTAACCCGTATTAAGTTTTTTCCGATACTAAACCAAGGCCGCTGGGCATAAGCCTCGCGGCCTTTTTTATTCGGCGAGGCTGGTGTTGACGAAGTCTGCCGTCACCGACTCCAGCCGGGCCGGCACAATCAGGTTTTCCAAGGATCGCCCGGCCGGGACGTCGCAGGCCACCCGCAAATAATTCGGGGTATAGCCGAAATAGCGCAGATCGCCGTTTGCCAACGTTTCGGTCTGGCCTTCCCACAGCACCGGCACCACGCATCCGAGGTTGCTTTCGGTAAATGCCTGTTTCATTGTTTCGGCCAGCGCGTGCAATTCCCGGCTGCGTTGCCGTTTCAGGTCCGGCGAGATTTGATCGGGCAGCCCGGCGGCTTTGGTGCCCTCGCGCGGCGAATAGCTGAAGATGTGGATATGGCCGAAGCCGACGCGCTGGATGTATTCGACGCTTTCCCGCCATTCTGGCTCGGTTTCGCCGGGGAAGCCGACGATGATGTCGGTGGTGACGTTGAAATGCGGAATCGCGCTGCGGGCTTGGTTCACCAATTCGGCGAACTCGGCGGTTTTGCAGCGCCGCGCCATGCGCCGCAACACGCTGTCGCTGCCGCTCTGCAACGGTAGATGCAGATGCGGCATCAGCCGCGGGTTTTTGAATAGCTCGAAGAAACCGTCCGGCAACTCCCAAGGTTCCAAAGAGCCCATGCGCAGACGCGGAATCTCGGTCCGTGCCAAAATGGCCTGTACCAGTTCGGCCAGATTGCTGCCGATATCGCTGCCGTACCCGCCCAGGTGTACACCGGTAATGATGGCTTCGTTGATGCCTTGCCCATGCAGTGCATTGATTTCGGCGACGACCTCGTCGACGCTGCGGCTGCGTTCCTCGCCACGGGCGACGGTGACGATGCAAAACGTGCAGCGGTAACGGCAACCGTCCTGAACTTTGACGAAGGCGCGTTGGCGGCCGCGGCTAAACAACGACACCTCGCCGGGTTCGGTCGACATTGCCGGCATGCTGTCCATGTTCAGTTCGCTCAGCGTGCGCTCGACCAACTGGTTTTTGTCGTTATTGCCGACAATCAGATCGACGCCCATCAATTGTGCCGCTTCGCTTTCGTTCAAGGTGGCATAACACCCGCTGACTACCAGTTTGGCTTGCGGATTGTCGCGGTGCACGCGCCGAATCAATTGTTTGGATTTTTTCACCGCATCCTGTGTCACCGCGCAGGAGTTGATCACGACCAGTTGCGCGTCGTTGACGTTGCGGGTGATGGCATGGCCTTTGGCTTGAAAGGCCTGGGCCCAGGTTTCCAGTTCCGCCTCGTTCAGACGGCAACCCAGGGTTTTTAAATGTATCTGCATTTGTGCTTCGTTTCCAAGTTTTACGGCGAATCGAGCCGCCGGTTCGGCTATTAGCCAAAAAACCAATAAGTCACCAAAATCGCGGCAACGATGCCGCCAATGTCGGCAATGATGCCGCAGGCCGCGGCATGGCGGATGCGTTTGATGTTAACCGCGCCGAAATACACCGCCAGCACGTAGAACGTGGTTTCGGTGCTGCCTTGCACCACCGATGCCAGCCGGCCGGCAAACGAATCGGCGCCGTGGGCCTGCATTGTATCTATCATCATCGCCCGGGCGCCGCTGCCGCTGAACGGCTTCATCAATGCAGTCGGCAGACCGTCGATAAAGCGGTTGTCGATACCGTAATTGTCCACAAGCCAGCGCACGCCGTCGATGACAAACGTCAACGCGCCGCTGGCCCGGAATACACCGAACGCCACCAGCATCGCCACCAAATAGGGAATGATGCCGATCGCGGTTTGAAAGCCTTGCTTGGCGCCGTCGATGAACAATTCGTAGGCGTTGAGGCCTTTGCTTACGGCGGCGGCGATGAATGCGACCACCAAACCGAGCAAAATAACGTGGCTGGCCAGCGACGATTGTGCCAGCATCTCCGCTTGGCCCAAGCCGGAGAAATAGCCCAATATTCCGGCCAGCAATGCGCTGATGCCGCCCAAATAGGCCAATACCACTTTGTCTAACAGGTTGAGCTTTTGCACCCAGGCCACCGCCAGTAAGCCGGTTAAGGTTGACACATAGGTCGCGATCAAAATCGGCAGGAACACGTCGGTCGGATTGGCGGCGCCGAGCTGAGCCCGGTAGGCGAAAATTGTCACCGGAAACAGCGTCACCGACGAAGTGTTGAGCACCAAAAACAGAATTTGCGCGTCGCTGGCTTGCTCCGGCCGCGGGTTCAGCGTTTGCATTTCCTGCATGGCTTTGATGCCCATCGGCGTAGCGGCGTTGTCCAGGCCCAACATATTGGCGGCGATGTTCATCGTGATCGCTCCCAGCGCCGGGTGGCCCTGCGGAATTTCCGGCATCAACCGGCTAAATAGCGGGTTCAGCGCGCGGGTCAGTAATTCGATGAAACCGCTATGTTCGCCGATTTTCATGATGCCCATCCACAACGCCAAGATGCCGCCCAGACCCAACGAAATTTCGAACGCGGCTTTCGCCAGACTGAACATCGCCGCGACCATTTCCGAAAATACTCGAGTGTCGCCCAGCAGCAAGAGCTTGAAACTGGCGACGGCGAACGCCGACAGGAAGAAAAAGACCCAGATCAGGTTGAGCACAAGGAAAGGCGATTTGGATTGGCAACGGCAAAATTAGCGCTATTTTAGCAATTTAGCTTCGTCGGCGGCGCGGAAAATAGTAATTCGTGCAAGCGCTCTGGCGCTGCGGGTCAGCCCACGTAACGAAACGGCAAATAGTGTGGATGCCATTGGTTGGCAGCAATAAAGTCGACCAAATTTGCCGGATCCAGATCGGTTCGGCTAGCCGAGCCGTCGGCGATGGCTTTGGCTAACACCCGTTCCGCGACGTAGCTGCTGATTTTCTGCAAATCGGCAATAGGCGGGTAGATCGCGCCGGCGTCGGGTTCGAATTCGGCGATGTAGTCGGCCAGGGCATAAGCCGATTCCAGCACCATCGCGTCGCTGATACAGCGACACTCGCCGAGCATAGCCGCCAAGCCCAGGCCGGGAAAGATGAAGGCGTTGTTACCTTGGCCGATTTTGTGGCGGGTGCCGCGGTATTCGATATCGGCGAACGGACTGCCGGTGGCGACGATGGCGCGGCCCTCGCTCCAGGCGATGATGTCCGCCGGCGTCGCCTCGCAATTGGCGGTCGGATTGGACAGCGGCATCACGCTCGGGTTTAGGCAGTTGCCGGCCATGGTGCGGATCAGCTCTTCGCCGAACAAGCCGGCGGCGCCGGTCAAACCGATCAGGACGCTGGGTTTGGCGTGGCTGACCACCTCGAATAACGGGGGCTGGCTATGCTCAGGAATGCCCCAGGTTTGGCCGATTGTCGCCGGTTGGGCGATGCCGTGTTTGTAGTGCTCCAGTTCCTGATCTGCGACGACCAAACCGGATATATCGACCACGTACAGTCGTTGCCGGGCTTGGGCTTCGCTCAGTCCGGCGTCCATCAGGCCGGCCTTGATCACGCTGGCGACACCGATACCGGCGGCGCCAGCGCCGGCAATGACAATGGTCTGTTCGGTCAGCGTTTGGCCGAGCCGTCGGCAGGCGGCCAATATTCCGGCCAGTGCCATTGCGCCGGTGCCCTGGATGTCGTCGTTGAAGCAGGGCACTTTGTCCCGGTAGCGGGCCAGCACGTCGAAGGCCACGTCCTTGGTAAAGTCCTCCCACTGAATGATGGCTTTGGGCCAGATCCGATGGGCGGCGGCGACGAATTTATCCACCATCGCAAAATAGGCCTCCCGCCCCAAACGTTTGGCGCGCACGCCCAAATAGTGCGGGTCGTCCAGCAATTCGTCGCGATTGGTGCCGACGTCCAGATTGATCGGCAAGGTTTGGAACGGGCAGACGCCGCCGCCGACGGTATAGAGCGCCAGTTTGCCGATGCAGATCGACAGGCCGCCCATGCCCTGGTCGCCGATGCCCAGAATCGCCGAAGCGTCGGTGACCACGATCATGCGGATGTCGTGCCAGGGGTAGTTTTTTAAAATCGCATCGGCGCGGTCGATGTTGTTCGGCGACAGGGTCAAGCCGCGGGCGGTGCGGTAGAGCGAGCTGAACTTCTGCACCGCGAGGCCAATGGTCGGCGTATAGACGATGGGGACCATCTCTTCCAGATGCCGCTCCAGTATCGCGTAAAACAAGATTTCGGAGCGGTCCTGGATCGCTCGCAGAAATTGGTATTTGGAAATATCGTCGGCCTGCTGCCGGTAACTGAAATACAAGCGCTCGATTTGTTGCTCCAGCGTCGTCACTTGCGGTGGCAATAAGCCGTCCAAACCCAGATCGATGCGCTCCTGCTCGGTGAAAGCGGTGCCTTTATTGCTGGCCGGCAACTTCAGCAGGGTCATGCCGCGGATAGACACCGCCAGGTAAGGCTTGCCGTCCTGGTCTTGGCGGTATTCGAAGTAGTCGCTGAGTCTGGTCATCGGGTGTATGTAGTTATTCCCAAACAGCCGTGCAGTCTATCCGAGCTGGCAGGCGTTTGCTGGTTTGATTATTGGTATCAGCTACAAGCAAATGCGGTGCCAGGGCCAGCGCGATGGCACGACTTGGCCGGCGGATCGGCTTAACTCGGCTGCGATTTCGGTTGGACTTTGGATTTGAGGCGCGATTATGCGGGTATCGGGCCTGTTTTGGAGTTGCCGCTGGCAGAATAATACGGAATGGGTTGCGGTAAAGGTTGTTTGGCCCGATTCGCGAGTGATGCAATCTCGATATCGCGACCCGCGACGAGGAATGGTCGCACCAATAACGGACTCAACCGATCCCGGCGCACTGAAATAGTTCGGTGGTGCCGGTGCTCCCTGGCGAAGCGGCCGGTCGCTTCGCCAGGGAGCAGGGCTATCAGATTTTCTTTGCCAACGCGGTGGCGTAGCCGGTGTAGCTGTGCGGGGTCAAGGCCAACAGTTCGGCTTTGGCGTCGGTCGGAATCTCCAGTTTTTCGACGAAGGCGCGCATGCCGTCGCCGGTGACGCGTTGGCCGCGGGTCAGTTCCTTCAATTTCTCGTAAGGTTTTTCGATGCCGTAACGGCGCATGACGGTCTGGATCGGTTCGGCCAACACTTCCCAGTTCATATCCAAATCTTGATCCAGCGTCGCCGGATTCAGTTCCAGCTTGGAGATGCCTTTCAAGGTCGATTGAATGGCGATGCTGGTGTGGGCGATACCGACGCCGATGTTGCGCAACACGGTCGAATCGGTCAGGTCGCGCTGCCAGCGTGATACCGGTAGTTTGTCGGCCAGAAAGCCGAAAATCGCGTTGGCCAGACCCAGGTTGCCTTCCGAATTCTCGAAGTCGATCGGATTGACTTTGTGCGGCATGGTCGACGAGCCGACTTCGCCGGCCACGGTTTTTTGCTTGAAATACCCCAGCGAGATATAGCCCCAGACGTCGCGGTCGAAATCCAGCAAAATGGTGTTGAAGCGCGACAGGGCGTGGAAAAATTCGGCCATGTAGTCGTGCGGTTCGATCTGGATCGTGTAAGGGTTGAATGTCAGCCCCAGCGACTCGACGAAGTTTTGTGCAAACTGCGGCCAATCCACTTCCGGATAGGCGACGCTGTGGGCGTTGTAATTGCCGACCGCGCCGTTGATTTTGCCGAGCAGTTCGACCTTGGCCAGTTGCTCGCGTTGGCGTTGCATGCGGGCGACGACGTTCGCCATTTCCTTGCCGACCGTGGTGGGCGTGGCCGACTGGCCGTGGGTGCGCGATAGCATCGGTTGCTCGGCACTGGCCAGGGCCAATTGCTTGATCGCTGCTATCGTGGCGTCGATCTCGGCCAGGACCAGACCGCGGCCTTCTTTCAACATCAAGGCATACGACAGGTTGTTGATGTCTTCCGAGGTGCAGGCGAAATGGAAGAACTCGTTGATTGCGTGCAGCTCGGCGTTGCCTTTGACTTTTTCCTTCAAAAAGTACTCGACGGCTTTGACGTCGTGGTTGGTCGTCTTCTCGATGTCCTTGACGGCTTGGGCATCGGCTTGGGAAAAATTGCTGACAATGTTATCCAGCACGCGGTTCGCTTCAGCGGACAAGGCCGGTACTTCGGATATCTTAGCTTCGGCGGCCAGGGCTTGCAGCCAGCGCACTTCGACTTCGACCCGATAACGGATCAAGCCGTATTCGCTGAAAATGGGGCGCAAGGCGTCGACTTTACTGGCGTAGCGGCCGTCGATGGGGGAGATGGCGGTGAGGGTCATGTTATGTGTTTCCTAAAATTTCTAAAACGTAAACGGTTTACTTGCGGCGATTAAATTTGTCCGCCGGGACGTTGGATTGGTTGGGTACTTTCGTCGAAGCAAGTCTTGGCGGTGCCGGGGAAGGCTTCGATCAAGCGGCGGCGCATGTCGGCGTCGTCTTGGAATACCGTCATCCAGACGGACCAGAAGCCTCGTTGTATTGCCATTTCCACAATTCCGGCTCTGCGTTCTTCGTTATCGAAGGCGGCGAGCTGCGATTTTCGCTTTGAGGCATTTTGCCAAGCTTGTTGTCGATGCAGCCAACGTTTGTCTTTACTTGACGGAGTTTGTTGGCCGGCGATCTGGAGATCGGGATGTTTGTTCAGTCCTAATGCCAACCAGGTGGCTTCAATTTTTCGGTTGAGGGGTTCGGCATGAGTCTTATTCGGTAATACTCTGCCTTGTCCATCGTAGTTAAAGGCTAACAAGGTATTGTCGCTGTCGGGCCAAACATAATCGTCAAGGTTTAATTGGCCATGGCCTTTGCCGGAATTGCAATTGCCGCAGGCAAGCAAAAAATTGCTCCATTGAAATTCAGTTTCCGGGTATTCGCTTTTCGGTTTTTTGTGTTCGACATGAATGCCACTGGCGACCCAGCGCTCGCAATACGAACAATATTCTCCTAAGCGTTCGATCAACGGCTGTTGCGCGTCCCCATAAGGTTTTATTTCGCCTAGGTCGTAACCTTTATCAATCGGACGCATACTTATTTATTTTTAGCAGCCAGTACTGAGTCGCGTTCGAATTTTAACTGTGCGGCAAATGCCGGGTCGTCGCTAAAGGGAATACTCAATTCATCCAACCGGCTACGTAACTGCAGCAATTCTTGATCGGATTCGTCATTAACTTGATGGAGTCGTCGATAATAGGCTTCCGCCGCAGCCATCATATCCAAGTAACGTTTACTTTTTTGCGGCATATCGACGTGCTGTTGATCTTCGGCAATATCTTCAATGCTTTCGCTTTCAATATTGATTGGACAGGCTTTTTCCAAATCCCACAATAAACAATCATCACGTCCATACAACGACTGAATTATGAACGGTGAGTGGCTACTGGCAACGAATTGAACTTTAGGAAAAGTACTTAACAAACGTCCGACTACTTCCCGCTGCCATTTCGGGTGCAAATGCAGATCGATTTCGTCGATCAAGACGATGCCTTCGGTTTGCTTGATGACGTCGGCTTCCAGTTGCGGATTTAGCGTCGCCATACGATAGGCAATGTCCGCAACCATGCCGATCATGTTGCGGTAGCCGTCGCTGAGCAGGTGGAAGGGGATGGGTTGAGTCTTACCCTGAACTTCTGTTTCAATCAGAATTTCGTCCCAATCGAAATCCCATTTAGCACCCTTGGCTTCAGGGATCATTTCGATTATGGCATTACGAACGGCTTCCAATACATGGCGTGTTTCATTTTTTTGTAGTGCTGCCAATTCCTGAGTTTTAAACCAGCGGAATAACTGTTCAATATTGGAAGCGGGATTTAAACAGTCGCGATAGCCAACTAAACGAGAATCTGGGCTTAGCGTTTGGATTTCCGAGTCGTCTAATTCTTTCCAAAGGCGGCCAGTCCCATAGTAGGCAAGTATCGGTAGCAAGGTTTGGAGCTCAGTTACTTTTTCAGAGATTCTTTTTGCAAGTTCGGTAATAGTTCTGGAATAACGCGGTCCATAACGGTCAAATAAAACGCAAGTGAATGTTTCTTGATTAATTTCAACCTGAGGCTTTAATGATAAAAAATGGTGGCGTTCTCGGAGTGGGGTTTGCCCGAATGCTAAGAAGTCAAAGTGACAGTCATCGTCATAAAATTTACGTAAATCCTTTGAGCTGATGACTCTGGGAAAACCTTCTATAAATTCACTCAATATAATGGCTAACGCATCTAAAATGGCAGTTTTTCCTTTGCCATTGTTGCCAATTAGCAATGTAAATCGGTCTGACAGTTCAAGTTGATATTCTTTAAAGCAACGAAAATAAAGAAGCTCCAGCTTGTTAATTTTCATTGTACTTAGCCTCAATTATCCCGCCACCCAAACAAACCTCCCCCTGATAAAACACCACCGACTGCCCCGGCGTGATCGCTCGTTGCGGCTGGTCGAAGCGGACTTTGACGCGGCTGCCGCCATCAATCGGCTCGACGATGCAATCTTGGTCCGGCTGGCGATAGCGAGTTTTGGCGGCGCAGCGGATGGTTTCTGTAAGGGGTTGGCTGCCGCACCAATCCAGTTGGCCGGCTTCCAGCGTATTGTGCAGCATCATTGGGTGGTCGTGGCCTTGGCCGACGATTAGCACATTGTTATCCAGGTCTTTGTCCAGCACGAACCACGGTTCGTCCGGCGCGTCTTTGACGCCGCCGATACCCAGGCCTTGGCGTTGGCCCAGGGTGTAATACATCAGGCCGTGGTGTTTGCCGATATATTTGCCTTCCGGGGTGCGCATTTCGCCGGGTTGGTGGGGCAGGTAGCGTTCCAGGAATTCCCTGAACTTGCGTTCGCCGATGAAGCAGATCCCGGTGCTGTCTTTCTTGCGGCTGTTGGCGAAGCCGGCTTTAACGGCTAGCGCCCGAATTTCGGTTTTGTGCAAATGGCCGATCGGGAACAGCGTTTTCGACAGCGCTTTCTGGCCCATCGCATACAAAAAATAGCTTTGTTCCTTGGCCGGGTCCAGACCTTTCAAAAGTTCGAATTCGCCGTCCCGTTCCCGGACGCGGGCGTAGTGGCCGGTGGCGATGAATTCGGCGCCGAGGTCTTCGATGGCGTAGTTCAGAAACGCGTTGAATTTGACGTGTTTGTTACACAAAATGTCGGGATTGGGGGTGCGGCCGGCCTTGAATTCCGACAAAAACACCTCGAACACCTCGTCCCAGTATTCGGCGGCGAAGTTGACGGTCTTCAATTCGATACCCAATTTGTCTGCGACTTGCTGGGCGTCGGCCAAATCCTGCATCGCGGTGCAGTATTCGGTGCCGTCGTCTTCTTCCCAGTTTTTCATGAACAAACCGGTAACTTTGTGGCCTTGTTCTTGCAGCGCTAATGCGGTGACGGAAGAATCGACGCCGCCGGACATGCCGACGATGATGTGTTTGCTCATGCGTGGTCTAAAAAAGTTTGTAACAGGCTGAGCGGGTAACGCTGGCCTTTCAGGTATTCGTCGATGGTGGTCAGTACCAACGGGCTGCGCAATTGGTCGCGGCGGGCGCAAATCTCGTTGCGGCTGAGCCAATGAGTGCCGATAATGCCGTCGTCGAGCGCTTGCGCCGGATTGTGATTGTCGACGATGCCGGCGAAGCAGAAGCGCAAAAAACTGGGCATTTCCGGGTTTCTCCGCCATAGTTGAGTCGTGATCAGGGCTTCGGGCTGAAACTCCCAGGCGGTTTCTTCCCGCACTTCCCGGATGACGGCGGCGATTAAGTCTTCGCCTTCTTCCAAATGTCCGGCCGGTTGATTGAACGCAATGCCATGTGCCGTTGTCTCTTCGACCACTAGAAAACGCCCGTTTTTTTCGATTACAGCGGCGACGGTAACGTGGGGTTTCCAGACCATATTGTCGACATAAAACGTTAAAAGGCGCGCATTTTACTAGAAATGTTTTTTATATGGGTAAAGATTGAAATTTAATGTCTAAGGCGCTATTTTTAAGAACACAGCGATTTTGCACCACAGAAGTTTATGTCCGATTTTGAACCCTTTAAAGACGTTGACGGCACCACTGCGCTGCAAGAAGCCAAGCCGCAGTTGAAACGGCCACCGTTGTATAAAGTCATTTTGCTCAACGACGATTTCACACCCATGGATTTTGTCGTGGAGATCTTGACCGACTTTTTCAACATGAGCCAAGAGCGGGCTACGCAGGTGATGTTGCAAGTGCATACCCAGGGTGTTGGGGTATGCGGCACCTACACCAAGGACGTTGCCGAAACCAAAGTACACATCGTTAACGAATACTCCCGTGAACATCATCACCCGCTGATGTGCACGATGGAAGAGGCGTGAGAGGTAAGCCATGCTAAGTAAAGAACTGGAAGTGACATTGAACGCAGCTTTTACCGGGGCTCATGCCAAGCGCCACGAGTTCATCACCGTCGAGCATTTGCTGTTGGCTTTGCTGGATAACGTGACGACGATCCCGATCCTGATCGCCTGCGGCTGCAACGTCAATGCGTTGCGCGCCGAACTCACCCGCTTCATCGACGAGACCATTTCGCTGATCCCGGAAGGCATCCAGCGCGAAACCCAACCGACTTTGGGCTTTCAGCGCGTGTTGCAGCGGGCGGTATTTCACGTCCAGGCGTCCGACAAAAAAGAAGTGACTGGTGCCAACCTGTTTGTCGCGCTGTTCAGTGAGCAGGATTCGCATGCAGTTTATCTGTTGAACAAACAAGACATCACGCGGTTGGATGTGGTGAATTATCTGGCGCACGGAGTTTCCAAAATCGAACAGTTCAGAAAAGAGAGCAGCGAGGAACCGGAAGGCGAGCGCGGCAACAACGAGAATTTGACCAGCCCGCTGGAAAAATATGCCACCAACCTGAATGAAGAGGCTCTAAAAGGTAATATCGATCCGTTGATCGGCCGCGAATTGGAAGTGGAACGCACCATTCAGGTGTTGTGTCGGCGGCGTAAAAACAACCCGCTGCTGGTTGGCGAAGCCGGGGTCGGCAAAACGGCAATCGCCGAGGGTCTGGCGAAGCGGATTGTCGAAGAACAGGTACCCGATATTTTGATGAACAGCACAATTTATTCGTTAGATATGGGGGCCTTGGTTGCGGGTACCAAATACCGCGGCGATTTCGAAAAACGTTTAAAAGCCTTGATCAACCAATTGAAAAAAGAGCCGGATTCGATTCTGTTCATCGACGAAATTCATACCATCATCGGCGCCGGTTCGGCGTCCGGCGGGGTAATGGACGCGTCCAATTTGATCAAACCGGTGTTGGCCTCCGGTCAATTGCGCTGCATCGGTTCGACGACTTATCAGGAGTACCGCGGCATCTTCGAAAAAGACCACGCTTTGGCGCGGCGCTTCCAAAAAATCGACGTGGTAGAACCGTCCATCGAAGATACGGTATTGATTCTGAAAGGTTTGAAATCGCGCTTTGAGGAGCATCATGGCCTGAAATACACCCAGGAAGCTTTGCGGATGGCGGTGGAATTATCGGCGCGCTATATCACCGATCGGCATTTGCCGGACAAGGCCATCGACGTGATCGACGAAGCCGGCGCCAGACAGCGCTTGTTCACGGCCGGGGAGCGTAAAGAGACCATCGACACCGCCGAGATCGAGGAGATCGTGGCCAAGATCGCCCGGGTGCCGGCGCAATCGGTGTCGTCCAACGATATCGACAAGCTTTCCAACCTGGAAAAGAACCTGAAAATGCTGGTGTTCGGTCAGGATGAAGCGATTTCTGAACTGGCTGCCGCGATCAAATTATCGCGGGCCGGTCTACGCGACACTACCAAAACCATCGGTTCCTTCTTGTTCGCCGGCCCGACCGGCGTCGGCAAAACCGAAGTGACCCGCCAGTTGGCCAAGGTGCTGGGTATCGAGTTGATCCGCTTCGACATGTCCGAATATATGGAACGGCATACCGTCTCGCGTCTGATCGGCGCTCCTCCGGGTTACGTCGGTTTCGATCAGGGAGGTCTATTGACCGAAGCAGTGACCAAACATCCGCATGCGGTGTTATTGCTCGACGAGTTGGAGAAAGCCCATCCGGATGTGTTCAATTTGTTGCTGCAGGTCATGGACCACGGCACCTTGACCGACAACAACGGCCGCAAAGCCGATTTCAGAAACATCATTCTGATCATGACCACCAATGCCGGTGCCGAGGAAAGCAGCCGGGCCTCCATCGGTTTTACCTTGCAAAATCATGCGTCGGACAGCATGAAAGTGATCGAACGCGGTTTCTCGCCCGAATTCAGAAACCGTCTGGATGCGATTGTTCAGTTCAAGCCGCTGGA
This sequence comes from Methylomonas sp. EFPC3, assembly GCF_029643245.1. NCBI lineage: Bacteria > Pseudomonadati > Pseudomonadota > Gammaproteobacteria > Methylococcales > Methylococcaceae > Methylomonas > Methylomonas sp. EFPC3. Next base: position 1,505,570 of record NZ_CP116398.1, on the reverse strand, counting down.
TTTAGCGGTGGTTGGCAGCGTCGTCGACAAGTTTATCTTCGAGTTGGAAGCGGTATTGGCCGACAAGAATGTGACGTTGACCTTGGAGCCTGACGCACGGGCATGGCTGGCCGAGCACGGCTGCGATCCGAAAATGGGGGCAAGGCCGATGGCGCGTTTGATCCAGGAAAAAATCAAGAAGCCGTTAGCGGAAGACTTGTTGTTCGGGCGCTTGGCGAATGGAGGTCATGTAAGGATACATGTCGAGAACGATGAATTGGCATTTGCCATTGAAGGCAAACAGCTAGTCGTTTCCGAATTGAATCAAGTGATGTAGAGCGGAGAGGGAAGCGCTAGCCCGGAGCGGGTTAGCGGTTCCGGAACGTGATGCGGCCTTTGGTCAGGTCGTAAGGTGTCATTTCTACGCGAACTTTGTCTCCGGTCAGGATGCGGATGTAATGTTTGCGCATTTTGCCGGAGATATGCGCGGTCACGATGTGGCCGTTTTCCAATTCGACGCGAAACATCGTGTTCGGTAGGGTGTCGATGACCTTGCCGTCCATTTCAATTTGATCTTCTTTTGCCATAGTAAAAGCCCATAAAGTTAAAACGGCTATGTTAGCATGAATCCTCCGCCGGGCTTCTAAAAATGTCGGCAACAGCCATGCGCCGACGCCGTTAAACTTTTCGCTTCACTTCGATGATATTGGGCAAGTGACTGATCCGGGTCAATACCGAGCTGAGTTGCGCCGTATTCTCGATCTGTATCGTCATGTGCAAAATCGCCGACAAATCCTCGTGCGTTTTTAGCGACGCATTGCTGATATGGATTTTCGCGGTCGCTAAAACTTGCGATACATCGTTCAACAGGTTTTGGGCATTGAACGCATGGATCACGATCGGTACGCTGTGGTGTACCGACTTTTGGCCGCTCCATTCTGCTTTGACTAACTGCAATTGCTGTTCCGCCGACAAATGGCGAACGTTCTCGCAATCCTTGCGGTGTATCGTGATACCGCGTTTATGCGAGATAAAGCCGATGATATCGTCGCCCTTCACCGGCGAGCAGCAATGCGCCAGCGTGGTGACGACATTGTCGATATCGTCGATGGTCACCACCGATTGCGCTGTGGATTGGCTTGGCACCAACTTGACCGGGGTCGGTTCCAATTCCGGAATTTTCAGCGCATTCGCCAATTGCCGATTATTGATGCCGCCGTGCCCCAAAGCTTCGTATAGATGCTCGGCGTCCGCTATTTTGAAGTATTTCAACAACTCGGCGATATCGACGTTTTTCAAACCCAGGCGTTTGCTTTCCTTGTCCAGGATTTGCTTGCCTGCAGCAATGTTTTCGGCTTGCTGCTGTTGTTTGAACCAGCTTTTGACCTTGCTGATCGCCCGCGGTGTTTTCAGGTAACCCAGATTCGGATTCAGCCAATTGTGATTCGGGTGGCCGTTTTTGACGGTAATAATTTCGACTTGTTCGCCGGAGCTGAGTTTGTAAGTCAGCGGCTTGATCTGACCGTTGACCTTGGCGCCGCGGCAACTGTGGCCGATTTCGGTATGAATCGCATAGGCAAAGTCCAATGGTGTGGCGCCTTTGACCAAATCGATCAGTTTACCGGCAGGTGTCAACACGAATACCCGGTCGGAAAACAATTCGGTATGAAAATTTTCCAATAGATTGTCGCTAGTGTCCTTGTCTTCCAACAATTGTCGGAGCGAGGCAATATTTTTCTCGGTCGCAGCATTGAATTTGCTGCCTTCCTTGTAACGCCAATGTGCGGCGACACCCAGTTCGGCGAATTCGTGCATGGCTTTGGTGCGGATCTGGATTTCGATCCGGTTGCCGAGAGGGTCCAGCACGACGGTGTGTAGCGATTGATAACCGTTTTCCTTCGGATTGGCGATGTAATCGTCGAATTCGCGCGGAATATGCTGCCATTGGGCGTGCGCCAAACCCAGCACCATGTAACAGCTGGGAAGCGATTCGACCACCACTCGCACCGCCAGTAGATCGTAAAGATCGGAAAGCGCCAATTGTTTTCTGCGCATCTTGTTCCAGATGCTGTAAATATGTTTGGGCCGGCCGTAAACCTTAGCCGCCACGCCGTGTTCTGCCAGCAGCGCTTTCAGCTCTTGCAGGAACCGGTCGATACTGGCTTGGCGCTGTTCGCGGTTTTCCGCCAGCGAGGCGCTGATGAAACGGTAATTGTCCGGATCCAGATAGCGGAAGGCCAAATCCTCCAATTCCCATTTGAACTGGCTGATCCCGAGCCGATTGGCTAACGGCGCATAGATATCCAGCGTTTCGCGGGCGATGAAATGACGGATTTGCTCCTGTTCCAGATGCAAGCCGCGCAAACGCTGTATTCTCAGCGCCAGTTTGATCAGCACCGCCCGCACGTCGTGGGTCATTGCCAATAGCATGCGGCGCAGGATCTCGGCCTGATTGGGTTGGTTGGCCATTTCCGGCGTGTAAATACTGACCTTGTTCAGCCAGTCCACGTCTTTAAACAAATCGGCCACCGTCGCGCCGAATCGCTCGCGCACCTGGTTTTCGTCGATCCGATCGGCGATGCGGGAATCGCTCAGCAAAGTCGCCAGAATGGTTTCCAGATCGATATGCACACCCATCAGGATGGCCGCAACATCAATGCCCTTTGGCCGCTGCGACTCGATCCGGTTGGCGCCCAATTCGTCGATCCAGGCCAGGGCTGCGTCGATTGTGGCGCGATCGGTTGCTGAGAAACTGGGAAATAGCGCGCTGGCGCGGGACTCGTGATTTGTCATGCGGATATTCTAAACGCGGTTCTGTACGGCAAAATAAAAAACACGTCGAAAAAGTTGGCAAGCAGCCCAGTGCAGAAAAAAATGTAAATTGATCTGGGCGTACTGTGGATGGGGGGCGGGGCCCGGTTAGAAGACGGTAGAAGCCGTTTTTCAGCTGAAAATCCCACTACCGTACTAGTTTCGGATTTGACCGGCAGGCATTGACTAACCATCGGCCAAGCTGGTGGTATTCAGATGGTAATGCTGTCTCGATAGCTAGCGCCAACTCGGTTTGGGCTACCCCAATTGCCGGCTGGATCGCTGAGCCACAGCGGCTGTCCGGCAATTGCAGAGTAGTGTTAACCTGGATTCATCAAGGCTTGGCTGCAAGCGTCTTCATCTGAACCCGAACCTGGCGAAAATCCGACTAATGGCGTTCTTTGGATGTGATCGCGCCTTTGTCGTTGACCGCTACCCGCCATTTGCCGCTAGGGGCGCTAACGATCAATTCATACTCTTCACCGACACCGTTCGGGTTTACCACCAACTCGGCTTTTTCGATGCGGGCGTCCGGGAAATTGGCTTTAACGGCATCGGTCACCATCGGCGGCACTTGCTGCGGATTTTCCAATACCAGTTCGCCGGTAAACAATGCGCCGTTGGCACGGAACAATTCGTGCAGAACTTGGCCTTCAGCGTCCTTGAAACTGACTTCCAGCAACTGTTGGCCGAAGTGGGTTTCCATGGTGCCAACCATATCGGTTGCCTGCGGATGACGTTTCAAAACGCTGGTTCTGACTTTGTCCGAAACGGCGGCTTCTTCGGCGAAAGCCTGACCCAAGGCGGCGCTTAAGGCAACTGTCAGCATTACAATTGGAAATTTACGCATGTATCCTCCTGTCGAATTATTATTGTGCGGGCCAAAAACGGCCAATATTTCCGAGCGCGAAAAAGTCGCGCCTAGCGCAACATTAATGCCATGATTGACGGATAAAGTCACTAGGCGGATTCGTGAGTTTGGCTGTTAACCTCGCTGGGGCGGCCCATGCACAATCTGACGAAGACGCGGGCGGCGGCGATGCCGTTGACGACAAAGGCCAGTGTGATGGGCAGGGCAAACCAAGGATGCAGCCCGGTGGCGTCGGCCAATAGCAGGTCTTCGCCCAGAAATGCCGGCGTGATCGGGAATCCTACCAAACCCAGAAAGCTCAGAAACAACAGCAGCGAAGCTCGCGGCCGGGTTTCGGCCATGGCCCGGTAGCGGAACGGCTCGTCGGCGAAGTTTTCCTGCGCCAGCATTCGGCGTAGCACGCCTATACCCAATAGCCAGGAGGGCAGCACGCCGCTCAAAAACAGCAGCACGTCCGCATAAGCCGCGGGATCCATCATCCACACCGCAACGCCGGCCAAACCGCAACTGGTTGCGATCGCGTTCCAGACTTTGAACGGACTGTGTTTTTGGCTGAACGCGCTCAGCGAGGCTACCACCATTGCCAGGGAGATCGGGATCGATAAATAACCGCGATCGAACCAGGTTTCGTTTTCGCCGAGGATGATCAGACCGATCAGACCGACGCTGCTGAAATACCGGATCGCAGGCCTGACCTGGTTCATGCGGGCGCCGATTTGCTTCAGCGGGTCCCACAAGGTCGAACGTACCAAGCGTTCCAAATTACCTTCCTGCAACGCGAACACGTATAGCGTGTTTTGCAGTACTGCCGGCAAGGTATCGCGGATGGAATTGGGCAGAAATTCGCGCATCGCGCTGGGTTTGATGACGAAGTCGGTATCGACCGAGCCTTCCACCCGCAGCAAATGGGCGACGATAGACGGCGAGACCAGCAACTGGTAGCAACGCAGGAAGGCGTTGCCGAGAAAATGTACTAAGACCAGAGTCTCCAGACCCAGCGACAATTCCATAAACATGAAGCCAACCTGGGTGATCGAGGCATAAGCGATCTGGCCCTTGATATTGGATTGGGTTTTTTCCGACAGATTGGCGATGACGACGGTCAGCAAGCCGATCACCAACACCATGGTGCGCGGCAAGTAATGGTAGGTCCAGATCGGCATGGTGCGTAACAACAGAAACACGCCCAGATGGATCGATAGCGCACCGTAAAAAATGGCGCTGGACGGCGTCGGTCCCTCCATCGCCCGCGGTAACCAGAAGCAGAACGGGAACTGCGCCGATTTGCCGGAGGCGGCGATGACGATCAGCCAGGACAATATCAGCAGCGACGCATAACCGGCCGGCGGCATTGCCGCGTGCTGGAACAAATTGGCCAGTTGGCTGAAATGCTGGCTGTCGTGAAACAGCAAATGGCTCATCCAGGCCCCGAGCAGCAAGCCGACGTCGCAGAAGCGGTAAATGCTGTAAGCGCGCAAGGCATTGCGGATAGGCTGCGGCCGGTGTCGGTAAAAGGCGATCAACAAAAACGACGAGACGCCCACTATTTCCCAGCCGGCGAATAGCATATCGATCGAACCGGACAGAATCACCAGATTCAAACCGAATGCAAAGCCGAAGATTGTCAGGAAGAAACGCTGGTAGCCGGTTTCGCGGTGCAGATAGACCCGGCAATAACGCACGATGATCGAGAAAATCACCCAGGCGCAGAATAAATAGACCGCGCTGATCCGGTCCAAATAAAACAAAATCGGAAAGCGGTATTCGCCTTGTGCGTAAAGATCGAACCACGCGAATTCGTGAGCCGGAAAACCGGCAACGGCCCAGACCGCTAACAAACCTAGTACGCTGGCGCCTTTCGCGCGGCTGATCCATAGACTAATGCACGATATGCGTTGCTCGCTGCTGCCGAAAAGCAATATCGATAGCATGCCGAGCAGCGGAAATGCCAAACAGGCCAACATCAAGCCGTTCATGCCCGTCTCCCTGATAACTGATGTACCGGTATCGTTGCGGTCTTGCCGAGGATGATTTTTTCCGAGTGGGGCGCTGCCGGAGTTTGCAAGGTATCCGGCAGTTCGATGTTTTCCCAGCCGTGTTTGGCGTATAGCTGCAATTCGTGGCTGGCGGGGTCGCAGCTGACCAATCTGATCCATTCGCCGTCCAGCCATTCCTGCAAACCGCCGATGCCGGCCAAGGCTTTATCCATAATAGCGGTGGTTTGTTCCACCACCATCAGCAGTCGGGCCGGTTCGTGAACTTCGATCATTTGCGAGGGCAAACCGGTACGCAGATCGCCTTCGACGCCGTTGGCGACGCCCAGCAAGCCGATTACGTTGTGCGGTAGCTTGGTGCCGGCGCCGTAAACCGAGTTGTCGATCCGAGAGAACAAATATTCCAGGTTGATACCGCCGCAGACCGGAATGATCGCAGACAGAATCTTGGCCATGATCTCGCCGTTGGGATCGCTGGCCGGATCGTAGGAATGCAGAAACGAGCGCCGGTCCAGAAATAATTGCCGGCTCAATTGGCGGCGGCCGACCAGGCAATACAGGTTGTTGGAATGGTTGTATTCCGGGCGCGGTTCGAAAATCGACGAGGCGCGGGCGACGACGTGTTGATGCGCTGCTTTATTGGAATGCGATTGCGGGCCCAATTCGAACCAGCGGCAACGTTCGCGCGCGTTGCGTAACAGGGCGTGGTGCATGTCGTGCTTGAAGGCGTGCAGCACTTTATGGTCGCGGTGCAAATAGGAATTCGGATCGAAATAAGTGATTTCGTCGCGGCTGGTGTTATGCAGCGCCGGTACGAAATAAGTGGCGGCCGGAATGTCGATACCGCGTTCACGCAGGATGTCCCGTACCGCGTCCTGATTCGCCATCCAGGCGAAGGCGCGGGCATTCGGCGCGCCGGGTTTGCCGGCGCAGGCGCCGCAGTCGTAGGCGGCAAAATGCGGATTGTTCACGCTGCTGGAGCCGTGGGCGACAATGACTACCAAAGGTGCGAAATCCTTGGTCAAGCCGATATTGCGCAACAAGCCGCCGACGCGGTCGGCCATTTCCGGAAAGGAAAAGCCCAATAAATAGCCTTCCGGCGTGGGTTCGTCGGTTTCGCGCAGCAGGTGCAAGTGGCTGTGAGCCTTGACCTCGCTGAGCTGTTCGATATTAAGCAGGCCGGCGCCGGGGCGGAATACGTTCCAGGCCAGGCGCGCCGCGTAACCCAGACCCAAGGTCTGGGTAAACAACCAACCGCGCAGCATCGAATGCGCCGTGAAGTGCAGGCTGGACAACTTACCGGTTTTTTGTTTTGTTTCGGCTTGGTCTTCCGCCGCTTCGACGATCAAATGTTTAGGCTCAATCGCGGTCGGGCATTGCGCCACCGGATAGACGTCGTCCAGGCCCTGGTACAGAAAATCGATGCCGAAAAAGCCGGCGGCGCCGAAGGTTTGGATTGCCGGATTGATTTCTTCCAAATGCCGGCGTAACGAGCATTCCCGGTCGTCGATGCAAAACAGTGCCTGCGCTTGCACCGCCGGCTTGGCGGTTGGCGACCGGCCCGGAACCGGCTGGTTTTTCAAAGCCTGCAACAATTCGCTATGCAGGGACCATTCCATGGCTTCGTGCCAGACTTTCAGCCTTAACGGAACCTGAGTTTGCATCGCGCCGCCGTTGAAGCGCGGCACCGAATCCAGCTGTTTCAAGGCGGCAATATTGCCGAAATTGGCACCGCGTTTTTTCTGCAGCAAGGCTAGTTCACAGGCCAGTTCGAATGCGATCAATTGCTGCAACGAAATATCGCGGCGGGCCAGCAAGGTTTGCGGATTCAGTTCGATCAGTCTGACCATACCGGACCAGCCGGGATGACCGAGCAGCATTTCCAGAATGTACTGTTCGTACCAGGTTTCGAGGCCGACCATGCGTTGCAAACAATGCAGAATGACTTGATCCGGGCCGAGGTTGAGCAAGTCGCGTACGCTTTTTTCTTGAAACGGATACAACGGCAGCAGGCTGTTTTGGGTTAAGCGCAACACGCAATCCCAAAAACTCTCGTTTGCCTTCGGCAAGCTCCAGCGGCTGATGCCCTGATCCAGAAAGTTGGCCAGTAGACGAAATAAGACCGGATGCGCCAGCGCATTCAAATCCACTTCCAATTCGTTTAGCCAACGGGTACGTATCCCGTGGTTGGCTAGAGAAATCGGCGGGTAATGGCTTTGCTTGTCTGCACTAAATAGGCTGTCGCGCAGCGCTAGGCGCTGGTTGTCGTTCAAGTCGGCACGCTGCAAAGCCCAGTCGATGGCATGGTCGTTGATCCGGCCTTCACGGTAGCGGTTTTGGTAATCGGAGAGCGGCAAATAGCTGCGCGCGCCGAATATTTTTGCCGCCAGCGCGACGCCTTCGTGAAACGGCAAGTGCTGTACCGCATGTAAGGTATTGTGGTGGATGAAGTCTTTTAGCGGACCTTGCGTCGGCAACCAGTGCGATACATTGTCGATGGCGCGATCCAGGTCGAAACCGCAATCTCGGCGGTCGGAGTGGCTGCCATTCGGCTCCGCCGAATGACAAATATGGCTAACCGATTCCATGTAATAAACCTCGTTGGTCAAAACAGCTCTCGCCGGTTGCCGGATGGTTCAGCGCATGCTGGCGGCAGCCGATGAAGTGAAAGCCGGCCGGTATGGCGCTCAGCTTTATGGCAATGAGGCTATTGCAGGCCGAAGCCGGGCCGCAATCGGACCAATCCGGGCGGGGATGTCAATCAAGGATAAGCATGGCGCGTGCCAATTTTATCTATTTGAATTGCAATGGTTTTATTTGGTGAGGGTGCGTGTCTGGTGCAAAAAAACGTTGACCGGCGGTTGATTTAAACCAATCGGTACGGTCTTGCCGAGGTTTCCGGCTCCGGTCGCCGCGTCGGGCTTGCGTAGCGTTTCGATAGCGGCCGACGCCGACGGTTTTGCTACGCGGGCCGGCGGGGCAGCGCGGCTACGCCGAAACGGCTTTCCTTAACTTGTGTGGCTGCGCTGGACCAGTGGGCGTCGGCCGGAGGAGGCGCAGATTGGTGCGCTTCGCTCGCTGCCGCGTTCGGATCGATGCACAGCGCCTGCGAATGATACCGGCGAGCGGTCGGGTAAAGGTTGATTTCAACCAGTAAGCCGGGTTTTTATAAACCATTCCGCTGCAGGAAAAGCACTATTCGTTGCGGCGGATGCCTTTCGGCGCCGGGGTCGGCCGGGCAAACCGGCGCTTGGCCGCTGTTGGCTGGAACTGGCATATTTCTTGTTTGAAAATGGTTTTCCAATATCGAACGAGCGCTATTTATGTCCCCCGTATCTCAGCTTGTGTTGCCGAAAACCGGTATTCCCGGCCTGGTCGAAAACTGGCGCAGCGATTTGCTCTCCGGTTTTCTGGTGTTTTTGATTGCATTGCCGCTATGCCTCGGTATCGCGATGGCGTCCGGCTTTCCGCCGATGTCGGGCATCATCACCGCCATCATCGGCGGCGTGCTGGTCTCCCGCATCAGCGGCTCGCATGTCACGATCAATGGCCCGGCGGCCGGTCTGATCGTGGTCATCGTCGATGCGGTGCAGTCACTGGGACATGGCGATGCGATGGCCGGTTACCGTTACACCTTGGCGGCCATCGTCGTTGCCAGTGTGTTGCAGATATTGCTCGGCGTGTTCAAAGCCGGCAAGCTGAGTGCCTTTTTTCCCAGTTCGGTGGTGCACGGCATGTTGGCCGCGATCGGCATCATCATCATGGCCAAGCAGGTTCATACCCTGTTAGGGGTAAAACCCGAAGCCAAAACCCTGCTCGGTACGATTGCCGAGATTCCGCATTCGATCATCGAAATGAATCCGGAAGTGTCGTTGATCGGTTTATGCGGACTGGCCTTGCTGGTGGTTTGGTCCTTGATCAAACAACCGACCCTGAAGATGATTCCGGCGCCGTTGCTGGTGGTCATGCTCGGCTTGGCTTTGGGCCAATACTTCGACCTGGACCATATCCACCAATACCTATTCTTGCCCGAAGCCGAAATTTTGCCGCACCACCAATACACCGTGGGGCCTACCTTCCTGGTGGCGGTGCCGGAGAATTTTATGTCCGGCTTTTACTTTCCGGATTTTTCCAAAATCGCCACCGCCGAATTTTGGGTGGCAGTCGTGACGATTTGGTTGGTCGGCAGCCTGGAAAGTCTATTGAGCGCGTCGGCGGTGGACAAACTCGATCCCTACAAGCGCAACTCCAATTTGAATCGGGACCTGGCTGCGGTCGGCGTCGGCAACTTGGTCGCCGGTATGGTCGGCGGTCTGCCGATGATTGCCGAGATCGTCCGTAGCTCGGCCAATATCAACAACGGCGCCAAAACCGGTTGGGCCAATTTCTTCCACGGTATGCTGCTACTGATTTTCGTAGCGCTGTTTCCGCGCTTGATTCACGAAATTCCGCTGTCTTCGTTGGCGGCATTGCTGGTCTTCACCGGCTTCAGGCTGGCTTCGCCGAAAGAGTTCGCCAAAACCTTGTCGGTCGGTTTGGATCATTTCGTGGTGTTCGTGATCACCATTATCGGCGTCATCGCCACCGATTTGCTGGTCGGCGTCGCGATCGGCATCGTCGCCGAGTTGCTGATCCACATGACCCGCGGCTTAAAACCGGGCAATGTGTTTTCGCTGGCCTACCACGTCAACCAGACCGATCCGCGCACCTACCATATTGCCGTCAGCGGTGCGGCGGTGTTCTCCAACTTCATCAGCTTGAAAAGCTTGTTGGCGGATTTTCCGCAAGGCGAGAACGTGTTCTTCGATCTGACCGACGCTGAGTTAATCGACCATACTGTGATGGAGTTTATCCACCACTATGCGGAAGAGTATCGCCACGCCGGGGGCAAATGCGAAATCGTCGGCCTCGACGAACATCACAGCTACTCCGACCACCATCTGGCTGCACGCCGCAAGCTCAGCGTTTGACGCGCTAACAGGCCGGCACCGTCCGTGTTTCGGGCGGTGCCGGAGCATCATCGGCCCACCGGGCCAAACCGCAATCACCGCAGACAATACTCCAATGCTGGCCCCGGAGCGGCCGGCTACGCCCGAGTTTTGTCTTGCAATCACTGGAATTCGATCTGGAGCAAAGCGATGGCCGAACACTCTTATCCTCGCAATTGGTTGAAAATCATCTTGTTTATGTTCACAGCGGCCAGTGCGGCTTTGGCGCATGCCGGTGAATTGGCGGAAGATACCGGCGCTTGGCTGCAAATCGTCGGCGAAGGCAGTCTCAAAGCGGTCGACCCGTCGTTGGAGAAAGGCCGCATCTGGCTGGAAGGGCAGTCGCGTTTCGACGGCAACTGGGGGCATTGGTATCAGGGCATGGTCCGTTCCGCGGTCGGTTACTCGTTGAGCGACCGGGCCACGATCTGGGCCGGTTATACCTGGCTGCCGACCCAGAACATCGGTAAGCCTTATATCGCGCAACAGGATATTTGGCCGGCGTTTCGCTACATCCTGCCCACCGACATCGGCACCTTCACCTTCCGCACCATGTGGGAAACCAATTTCCTGCGCGGCGACCAAGTCCGCGAGCGGCCGCGGCAGATGATCAAATTCATGCATCCGTTCGATTTCGAGCCGCGGCTGAGCTTCATCGCCTGGGACGAAGCGTTTTATCGGGTTAACACCACCGCCTGGGGCGGCAAATCCGGCTTCGACCAAAACCGGGCCTTCAGCGGCCTCGGCTGGAATTTCAACAAAAACGTTCGGGCCGAACTGGGTTACTTGAACCAGTACCTCGACGATGCCAACCACCGCGATGCCAAGATGCACCATTTGGGCATGGCGTCGTTGTTCGTCAACTTCTAGTAATAAATCCGACTGACTGGGGAACGATGAATGTCGATCCGATCCGGAACCAATTGATCGGCTAGTTGGCGGACATTTTGTTCGGTTTGGCTGATGCACAATACCGAGAAATACGCAGATGATGTAGCTGTTAAACTGCGACAGACCCAGAGGCTGTTGTCGGGCCGCTGCCAAAACACCGGCTTTTTTGCGGAGCCGGATTTCAATTTCAATGGACCGAATTTAAATGCCAAAACCTTATGCCCGTTTCAAAGACATTTCCGTCAGCGAAAGAATTTTGAATACCGTGTTTCTGTTGACTATCGGTCTAGGCTACATCGTGGCGCTGATCAATATGTACTACACCCACCAGGGCCGCGACGGCAAGCCGGGTTTGTCGATCGAAGACATTGTCATTATGTACCACGGCTCCAATAACCAGACCCGGCTCGGCTCGGCCATCAACGGCATCATGGCGCCGAATCTGAAGTACCAAAGCGACAAGGAAGTCATCATGAAATGGATACACGACGGCGCCGAACAAAACGGTTACGAAAAGGACGTCGCGCCGATTCTGAACCGCGATTGCGTGCATTGCCACAATCCGGCGGTGAATCCGTCCTTACCCAATTTGACTAACTTTGCCGGTGTCTCGGAAGTGGCGCATTCCGGCGGCGCTTCGGTGCCGGTATTGGTCAGGGTCTCGCACATCCATTTGTTTGGTATTGCCTTCATCCTGTTTTTTATCGGCAAGATCTTTTTGCTGTGCGACATCAACATTTACGTCAAACGGGTAGCGGTGGTGATTCCGTTTGCGGCGATGTTGCTGGACGTGCTGTCGTGGTTCATCACCAAATCGATCTCCAGTTTCGCCTACGTGGTCGTGTTGAGCGGCGCGCTGATGGGGCTGTCGATGGGCGTGCAAATTTTACTGAGCATCTACCAGATGTGGTTTTTCCGTAAAGACGTGGCTGCTTGAGACCGAGCGCCGGACTAAGATCGCGCCGCTTTGCAGTGCGGCGGGCTTCGATAGCAACTTGAAAAAAATTTTATAAATATGCAAAGCTATTGAACTTTATCGATCGAGCCCCATCTTAAACAGCGATCGGGTTATCGCGTTGGCTTGCGTCGATTCGATCTGTTTCTTCCTTAGAACCTCGTGGCTCCTGCCTGGATCGGTACCCAATGGGCTACCGGTCCTTTTTTTTGTCTGACGTGCTATTGCTGCGACCGGGCACAGTGGTGATAAAGTGCTTGTCCGCTGGCGCCGTGGGTCCGGGCCGGATCAGGATTGCGGTACTTGCGCCGAGCCGCTGTGAACCGAATTGATTTGTGGGAAGAGCGGCCGGGGGAAAGCGCCGTTTAGCGCTTTCTCCGGCCGAGGAATGGATTACTTATCGCATTTATGGCCACTGCCGCAGCAGTCTGCCATGTTACCGCCGTGTTTTTGGCAATGTTCGGCGCCGCATTCATGGGCGGCTGCGCCTTTGTGGTGGGCGCAATGGCCGGCGTCGCAATGTTTGGCCGCGTCGGCTTCGTGGTGCGCACAGTGCTCGCTGCCGCATTCGTGAGGTTTGGCGTTGGCATCGCCCGCGCAATGTTTGGCGCAGACCGCATCTTTGGCGTGCGGATGGTCGGCGCAATGTTTTGCGCAATCGTGGTCGGCCAAGGCTTTGTCGGCGCAGTGTTTCAGACAGGCTTTATCTTTTTTGCCTTTACTTTTTTTGCAATGCGCTTCGCAGTCGTGCGACGCATCGGCTTTGTGTTTGGCGCAATGGTCGGGATTTACTGCCGGCACCGGCGCCGCGGCAGGAACCGGAGCAGGCGTCGGCGCTACTGCGGCAGGGGCCACTTCGGCGGGCTGGGCATTGGTCTCGTCGACCGGTTTCGCCGATTCGCAGCCGCTGAGGGCAAACAACGCAGGCAGTATCATGGCCAGCAATAAATGACGATTCTTCATGAGTATCTCTCTATGGTGGGTTAAGGTGACAGGATTTTAGTAGTAAGCAGGCTGTGCGGCAAATTAAATTGAGTTATTTAACATAGTTTATTTTTTGCAGCATAAATCGCCCCGCGTTTGCAGTCATTCGAATAGCGGTGAAGTTTACTGACCCACGTAAACTTGGGCCGCTGGAAATTCCGCCTGGGTACCCGGCGTTTAGCGGGTTTTATCCTGGCAACGCAGGGTAAAAGTCACCGGGCCGTCGTTGACCAAAGAGACTTTCATGTCGGCGCCGAAGCGGCCGAATTGGCAATGCGGGTAAATTGCCGTGGCCCGGTGCCGGGCGTATTCGAACAATTCCCGGCCCATTGCCGGCGGCGCGGCTGTCGCAAAGCTGGGGCGATTGCCGCTATCGGTGTCGGCGGCCAGCGTGAATTGCGGCACCAACAGCAGGCCGCCGTTAATATCGCGCAAGCTCAGATTCATCTTGTCGTCGGCATCGGCGAATATCCGGTAATTCAGAATTCGCTCCAGTAGGCGATCGGCTTGCTTAGGGGTGTCGGCTTTTTCCACCGCTAATAACGCCATGATGCCGGGGCCGATAACCCCGATATCGATGCCGTCGACCGTGACTTTGGCTTGGGTGACGCGTTGGATGACGCTGATCATGCCTGTTCCTGAAATTGAAGAAAATAATCGCCGCCGGCGATGGCGCGCAAGCCGGCAGTCGGGCGATTGTAAAGGTAAACCCAGGCCGACAAAACCCGCCGGCCGGCCAAACGCACCGGACGCCGCACCCGGCGGTATTCGTGCGGCGGCGGAAAATGCCGAGTGCATTCTTCGTAGCGGTCCAGTGCTGCCAGCGTGCGCCGGCCTTTGCGCAGACGGTAGACTTCGCCGTGGACCCGGCCGCAGCCGGCGTCGACTGCGCCCGGATAGCCGTCCAAACGATAAAGCCGGCCGGCCAGCGTCGCCGGGCCGACCCACTCGCAGTGGGCCAACAGCGGATGGTTGGCGCAAGCACCGGATTTTCGGCGCAGGCTGCCGTAGACGAACAGGTAATCGCGGATCGGGTTCAAGGGGGCGTTAGTTAAAAATCAGGTTGACCGGGCCGGCTTAGGTCGCCGAAAAAGTGGTCCGCCGAGCCGGTAGGCGACGCGGACGCCAAGCAGTATCGCCAAAACCGAGGCGAAGGCAAGCGGATTGCTCAAGTCTTTTTTCACCAGCCACCAATAATGAACGACACCGCCGATTGCGCAAGGGTAGACCAGACGATGCAAGCGCAGCCAATTTTTGCCGCCCAGCCGGCGCAGCATTTGATCGGTGGACGTCACCGCCAACGGAACCATCAACAGAAAGGCCGGAAAACCCACCGTGATATAAGGCCGCTTGGCGATGTCCTGGGCGATGGCGTCCCAATCGAAGAACTGGTCCAGTACCAAATAAGCCAGCAGATGCAGGCTACCGTAGCTGAACGCGAACAAGCCGAGCATGCGCCGCAGCCGGATCGGCCAGTTCCAGCCCGACAGCCGGCGCAGCGGCGTCGCCGCCAAGGTCACCATCAGTAAGGTCAGGGTCCAGAAACCGGTAACGTGGGTGATTTTTTCGATCGGATTGGCGCCCAAATTGTCCAGATAGGCGTTGACGCCCAATTTTCCCAAGGGCAGCAAGGCCAGGCAAAACGCCAAGATTTTTATGCCGGTGAGGGCTTTGCCGTTCAGCGATACCTCAGCCATAGGTCAAAAGTAGCGGGCCAGGTCCATGCCGGCGTATAGCGGCGCGACCTGTTCGGCGTAGCCATTGAACATCAGGGTCTTGCGTTTCAGGAATTCGCCGATGCGGCGTTCCTTGGCCTGGCTCCAGCGCGGATGGTCCACCTCCGGATTGACGTTGGCGTAAAATCCGTATTCCCTGGGGCCGGCCTGCATCCAACTGGTGGTGGGCTGTTGTTCCAGGAAGCGGATCGCGACTATCGATTTGGCGCTTTTGAACCCGTACTTCCACGGTACCACGATCCGCACCGGTGCGCCGTTTTGCGGCGGCAGCACCTCGCCGTACAAACCGACGGTCAGTAGCGTCAGCGGATGCATGGCTTCGTCCAGGCGCAGGCCTTCGCGGTAAGGCCATTCCAATACCGCCGATTTCTGGCCGGGCATCTGCTGCGGATCGTGCAGGCTGACGAACTCGACGTACTTGGCCTTGCCGGTCGGCTCCGCACGTTTGATCAATTCGGCCAGCGGAAATCCCAGCCAGGGAATCACCATCGACCAGGCTTCGACGCAACGCAGGCGGTAAATCCGTTCCTCCAGCGGTGCCATTTTCAAGATTTGGTCGATATCGAAGGTGACAGGTTTCTTGACTTCGCCCTCGATGCTGACAGTCCAGGGCCGGGTCTTTAAGCTGCCGGCGCGGGCGGCCGGATCGTCCTTGCCGGTGCCGAATTCGTAAAAATTGTTATAGCTGGTGACCGACTGCAACGGCGTCAAAGATTCGTCGGCATTGAATTCCGACTTTTTGATCTCGCCGAAGCCGCCCGCCGCCCATAGCGGTTGCGGTAACAGCGCCGCCAACGCCGCGCCGCCCGCCGTTTGCAAGAATTTGCGGCGGGCTTGAAATAAGTGTTTTGGCGTGATTTCGGCCGCCGGGATTTTGGGATAGTGGTAATTTTTCATGGATGCCTTCTGGTCCGGAAATTAAATTGCAAACGGCTTGCGTTGTTCAGTGATAAGGATTTTGCCGCCAAGTTCCGATTAGGTTTGGCTGGCGCCGCCCGCCGCGGCCAAAAACGCCGCAACGGCGTCATAACTCAGGGCTAGTACCGGCGGATCGGTTGGGCCCAAAGCCACCGATAGCGCTACGAAGTGCGAACCGGCGCCGACCACAAGATCCGGTTGGCCCCAATAGGCCAGCAGCACATCGCACAGGCTGCGCAGCTCGCCCGGAAGCGTAATATCGGCCCGAAACGCCATGGCTTGGCCGCCGCGGTTGCGGATGCGTTCCGCCAGCCGCTCCGCGGCGTCGCGCCGATCCGGGTAATTCAACATGACTCTGGCGCCGGCCAGAGCCAGCGCTTCAGCGGCGGCCGCGCCTGCGGCACAAGTGGAGTTGATCACCAGCGCGGTTTTGCCGTACAGAGGCAAATGGGCGTTTGAAGTCGACATGCATCAATCCGGCCGGCGGCGCAACTGCGCGAGACAGGCATCAACCGACCAACTGCCTGGGCCGTGCGCCATCAGCACCAGCAACAGCAAACCCCAAGTCCGGTGTTGTTCCAGGCCTGCAGCGCCCAGTTCCGGATAAGACACCACCGCGACGATATTGAAACCGAACAGTAACGCCGCCGCCGAGCGTGCGTACAGGCCCAGAAACAAGCCCAGCGGCCCCAGCAGTTCGATGGTCGTGGCCAGCACGGCTGCCGCCGGGCTCGGTAACAGCGGTACCGCATATTCGAATTGGAACAAGTATAAGGTGCTGTCCCAACTGCTCAACTTGAGCCAACCCGAAATCCAGAATGCGTAGCCGACCCATGCGCGCAGCACCAAGTCGGCCAGCGGCGTCAGCTGGTGACGCAATCTTAGGAAAAATGTGTTTACGGCTTTGCCCGGCGCGGCCGGGGCAGGATTCGAAAGCAGCTTATTCATGGCTTTAACCTCGGTTACATTAAAACGATATCGGCCAGCAGACCGCTGCGCAGTCCGGCCAGCAGCCAGGGTTCTACAGCGAAATCCGGGTCGCATGCCAAAGCGGCGCCGACGGCAGCGGTTAAGTTCGCTCTGCCGGCCAATGCCGCCAAACAACGGTATTCCGCCAATGCCAACGGCCGGATCTCGACGTCCCACTGGGGCCGAAACACTAACAGCCGGCAACCGCCCGCATCCAGATTGACCTGCGGATCGCCGAGATAATCGGCTTGGTTGCTGAGCCAGATCGGCAGCAGCGGATAGCCGGATTCGAGCAAACCGACGCTAGGATGCAACTTTGCCGTCAACTCGCCGCAATCGACCTGGTTGAAATCGCGCAACGTCGTCAACGCCGGAACTGGGGATTCGGCGGCGTGGTAGGCTCGGTGGTAAAGCCACTCCAGCCGCGCCACATCGGCCAGGTAGGGCAGGCTGGCGGCAGCGGCAAAGCCGGCAATCAGCTCGGCGAAATCGGCGCCGAATTCGAGCAGACAGGCCGCGGCCGGCGGATATTCGGAGATATAGGCCCGCGCCAGCCGGTCGAAGAAGCCGGCGCCGACCAGGCGGTTTATAACCGGGTAGGTGTCGCCCAAGGCCTGGCTCAAACCGGTTTGGGTGTTGTTGCGGTAAACGGCCATCCGCCGCTCCGGGGCGATGCCGTTGGCGACAATACCGGCCGGAATCCGGGCGGAGTCGCCAAACACGAAACCGGTAAAATCGCGTTGCAGATCATGCAGCCTGGACATAATTTTGCTCCATATAGCGATCGGCGCGCGCGGCCTGACCGATCAGGGTGTGCCAATCCGGTAAATCCGCATCCCACTCGATCAACGTCGGTCGGTTGCCGAACAGTTGTAAAACCATGCGGAACAACTGCCATACCGGCTCGGCGACCGGGCCGTCGTGGCTGTCAATCAGGATTACGTCAGCGCCGATTTGGTTGCGGCGGTGGCCGGCCAAATGGAATTCGGCCACGCGGTCGGCATCGAGTGCGAGCAGGTAATCCAGCGCATCCCAACCGTGGTTGTGGCAGGACACGTAAAGGTTGTTGACGTCCAACAGCAAACCGCAGCCGCTGCGGCGGGCCAATTGGCTCAGGAATTCGGCTTCGCTGTAGTCGGCATATTCGAACTGCAGATAACTGGACGGGTTTTCCAGCAAGATTGGCCGGCCGAGGAAGTCCTGCACCTGCGCCACCCGTTGTACCCATGCGGCGAGGGCCGATTCGGTATAGGCAATCGGCGCCAGATCGTTGAAATAGCGGCCGCCGAACGCACTCCAAGACAAATGCTCGGACACCAGAGCCGGCTCGATGCGTTCGATCAACTGCTGTAACTGGCGTAGATGGCGCTTGTTCGGAGCGTCTACCGAGCCGAGCGACATGCCGACGCCGTGCAGGCTGAGCGGATAGTCCCGCCGCAGGCTTTCCAGCATCCGTAGCGCCGGGCCGCCCGCGGCGAAATAGTTTTCGCTGTGCACTTCGAGCCAGGCCGGTTTGGCCGGGCTATGCAAGGCATCGCGGTAGTGCGGCGAACGCAGCCCGATTCCGGCCGCAGCCGGAATCGAAGCGTTAACGGCGCCGAAGGATAGGGTATTGCGTGACTGCGCCATGACCGATCCGGATTACATGCCGGCCGGAGCTTGCAGGCTGCCGCCGCTGATGCGCTCGCAGGTGCCGGCCGGCAACGCGATGAAGGCATCTTTCTGGTTACCGCTGATTGCGTGGCCGGCGCACGCGTTGGACAAGGTTTTGCAATCGTTCTTGCCGGCTTTGGCGACGCCGTAGCATTTCTCCATATCGTTTTTTTCGGCGGCCGCGGCTATGGATGGCAATCCCACAGCGCTCATGGCAAGGATGGACGCCAAAGCGGTACTGACGACGGTGGTTGGGTTTTTCATGGATAGTCTCCGTTGAGTTAGATTAATGAAGTGTCGGCAGCCTGCGCCGTCCGACACAGCGAATATCGCAAGCGCCGTGCCAGGTTCTGTTGTGGGAGATTAGTTAAGCTTAATCAATGGTTTGGGAAAATATGGCGGTATCGGTGGTCAAGTTTGCACTGAAGGTAGCCGCGATATTTCGCGGCGGCCGCCAAATATGGTGGCCTTGGCTTGGCGGCCGCGGCTAGAATGTGGCGGCGTTTTGCGGCATCAATTTTTTTCGTCCACTCTTTTGTAAATATGGACCCAAGCGATTCCAACGATTTTTCGATTCTGAAGGCGGTGGTCGAAGGCACCGCCCAAGCCACCGGCGGCGACTTCATGCGTTCGTTGGTGCGCAACTTGTGCCTGGCGACCGGCGTGGCGAACGGTTTCGTCGCCGAGTTTGCCGAGGCCAAGACCCGGGTGCGCTGCTTGGCGTTCTGGACCGACGGCGAATTTCTGGACGATCAGGAATGGGATTTGCCCGGTACGCCGTGCGAAGACGTGTTGCGCGGCAATTTCTGCCATTACCCTACCGGCGTGTCGCAGATGTTTCCGCACGAGCAGGGGGTGGAAAGTTATTTGGGCGTGCCGCTGCGCGACGGCGCAGGCGAGATACTCGGCCACTTGGCGCTGTTCGATAGGCAAGCGATGCCGGAGCGGGACAATCTGTTCTATGTCTTCAAAATCTTTGCCGCCCGCGCCGCGGCGGAATTGAACCGGCTGCGCATCGAGCAGCAACTGCGGCTCAGCGAACAGCGCTTCCGCGAATTGTTCGACGAAGCGCCGATCGCCTATGTGCACGAGGATGTGGAAACCCGGTTTCTGCAAGCCAACCAGGCGGCATTGCGGATTTTGGGTTTAACTCGAGAGCAAGTAAGCACCACGCGCGGCATTTCCCTGGTGCCGGAGACGCCGGAAGCCCAGGCCCGGTTGCAGCAGGCGTTCGCATCGGTCGAAAAAGGCACGGATAGCGCCGGCGTGGTGCTGGAATTGCGGCGCAAAGACGATGGCCGACCGGTCTGGATTCGCTGGTGGTCGAAAACCGATCCCAGCGGCTGTTTTCTGCGGACGATGTTCATCGACATCACCGCCCAAGTCTTGATGGAACAGGAGCAAGCCAAGTTGGAGGCGCAAAACCGCTACCTGCAGGAAGAAATCAAGGCCGAGCACAATTTCGAGGAAATCGTCGGCCGCAGCCCGGCGCTGCGCTCGTTGCTGCACCAGGTGCAGCGTGTGGCGCAGACCGACGCCTCGGTACTGATTCAAGGCGAATCCGGCACCGGCAAGGAACTCGTGGCGCGCGCCATCCACTCCGCCAGCAAACGCAAACAGCGGCCGCTGATTAAAGTCAATTGCGCGGCGTTGCCGTCCAGCCTGATCGAAAGCGAATTGTTCGGCCACGAAAAAGGCGCTTTTACCGGTGCGATCAGCAAACGTATCGGCCGTTTCGAACTGGCCGAAGGCGGCACGCTGTTCCTGGACGAAGTCGGCGAAATTCCGCTGGACGTGCAGGTCAAATTATTGCGGGTGATCCAAGAACGCGAATTCGAACGCGTCGGCGGCCAGACCCCGATCAAAATGGATGTACGGGTCATCACCGCCACCAACCGCGACTTGTTGCAGGAGGTGGCGAACAAAAATTTCCGCGAGGATTTGTTCTACCGGCTGAACGTGTTTCCGCTGACCACGCCACCGCTGCGGGAGCGGCTGGAAGACATTCCGCTGCTGGCCGATTTTCTGATCGGCAAATTCGCGCCGAAAATCGGCAAAAAAATCAACGGCGTCGGCGCCGAATCGATGCGACGTTTGCAGAACTACCGCTGGCCCGGCAACATCCGCGAACTGGAAAACATCATCGAGCGCGCCATCATCCTGGCCGACGGGCCGTGGCTGGAGATCGGCGCCGAGCAATTGCCGGGCAGTGCGACGGATATTTCAACCGTACCGCCGCAGATCGGCGACGCCAGCCTGGATGCGGTCGCCCGCGAACATATCCTGCAGGTGCTGGAGCAAAGCCGATGGGTCATAGAAGGCCCGCAAGGCGCGGCGCAGCGCTTGCAGGTCAAGCCCAGCACGTTGCGCTATCGGATGCGGAAACTGGATATTCGTAAGCCGCGATGACAGCCCGCATCGAATTCATTGATTGCATTGCGAAATCGGCGGCGCCGGATTACGTCAGGCCGGCGGTCGACAACAGTCCAAGCGGCGAATGGTTCGGCCAACCGCCGCTGAGATGAGCAATCATCCCGAAACCGTAAGCTGCGATCCGCGTGCGCTCTGCGCCGCGCTGGGAATTGCCGTCGAAGCGGTCGAAGCCCGCGGCTTGCGCCTGTATCCCGCCGCAGAACGCTTGGCCGTCGCCGACCTCGACCATAAAGGCCGGGAGTTTCTAATGACCCCGGCCGCCGGCCGCGCCTGGCAGGCGATGAAGGCCGCCGCAGCGGCCGACGGCATCGAGATTTACCTGATCTCGGCCTACCGCAGCGTGGAACGCCAGGCCGAGATCATCCGCGCCAAGCTCGACGCCGGCGCGGCAATTGCCGAGATCCTGACCGTGCTGGCGCCGCCCGGCTACAGCGAACACCACACCGGCCGCGCCGTGGATTTGACCTGCCAGGATGCACCGGCGGTGCAACAGGGCTTCGAACTGACCGCGGCCTTCGCCTGGTTGCAGGTCAACGCCAATCGCTTCGGCTTCGTCATGTCCTATCCGCCGGACAATGCCTCAGGTTATCGCTACGAGCCTTGGCATTGGTGTTATCAAGATATTTCTTGAGATTTGCGGTCGGCGCTATCGCTAATGTCGCATTTTTTAAATCCGGCCGTTGCCCGCTAAGGGCCTTTCCGGGCGAGTCGGGTCGGCGGGTTTGGTTAAAGCCGGCGGCTGGTATAAAATCTTGCGGTGTTCAATCACGTCCTTGCCGGTCAATCCGGCCCTGCATCCGCGTTTAATGCTTCTAGCCAAACCCACTAAACATCCGCTGCCGTATTTTCCGGACAGCGCGCAATTATTCGCCCCTATTGCCCATCTGCCGTGGGCGGTGTTCCTGGATAGCGCGCAACCTCACAGTCGTCAGGACCGTTACGATATTCTGGCTTATGCGCCCGTAACCACTCTGCAAACCTACGGCAACCTGACCAGGATCGAACGCGACGGGCAGGTCGTCGAAAGCGCTGCGGACCCGTTCGAATTGTTGAAGCAGCAACTGGGAGAGGTATTGCCGGCAATCGACGGCTTGCCGTTCTGCGGCGGGGCGATCGGTTACTTTGCCTACGACTTGGCCCGGCGTATCGAAAAATTACCTGCCATCGCGGCGGACGCCGAGGGCATTGCCGACATGGCGGTCGGCATTTACCGTTGGGCGGTGGTCGTCGATCATCAGCAACAGCAAAGCTGGCTGGTCGGTTACGGTTTGACCGATGAACTGCTACAACGCTTAATCGCCGAGTTCAGCCAACGATCGCCACAGGGTCCGACTGCAGCGTTCCGGGTGTTGCAGCCGCCTGCCGCCAACATGGACAAGCGCCAATATGCGGCGGCCTTCAACAAAATCAAAGATTATTTGAAAGAAGGCGATTGCTACCAGATCAATCTGACCCAGCGTTTCAGCAGCGCCTGCGTCGGCGAGCCGTGGCAGGCCTTCGAGGTGCTGCGGCGGATCAATGCCGCGCCGTTCAGCGCCTATTTAAATCTGCCGGACGTCCAGGTACTGAGTTCGTCGCCCGAGCGATTTTTGAAAGTGACCGACGGCGCGGTCGAAACCAAGCCGATCAAAGGTACCCGCCCGCGCCGTCCGGACCCGGAACAGGATCAAGCCCAGATCGAAGACTTGGTGGCTAGCGCCAAGGACAGGGCGGAAAACGTGATGATCGTCGATTTGCTGCGAAACGACTTGGGCAAGTGTTGCCGGAAAGGTTCGGTCTGGGTGCCGAATTTGTTCGCAGTGGAAAGCTACGCCACCGTGCATCACCTGGTCAGTACCGTCACCGGCCAGTTGGCGCCCGGCCAGCATGCGCTGGATTTGTTGCGCAGTTGTTTTCCGGGCGGCTCGATCACCGGCGCGCCGAAAATCCGGGCCATGGAAATCATCGAGGAATTGGAACCGCATCGGCGCGGAGTTTATTGCGGCGCGATCGGCTACGTCGGCTTCGACGGCAATATGGACACCAATATCGCGATCCGGACCCTGGTGCACAACCGCGGCACGATTCGCTTCTGGGCCGGCGGCGGCATCGTCAACGATTCGGTACTGGACGCAGAATATCAGGAATGCTTCGATAAAGCGGCGGCACTGTTGCAGCTGTTGGCGCAATTTAGCGAATGATTTGCGTCGTCAAACTAGGCGGCAGCTTGTTGGAAACGGCGGCATTGCCGGCTTGTTTGGCGGCGGTGGCGTTGCGGCCGGGACTTAAAGTCATCGTTCCGGGCGGCGGCCGGTTTGCCGACCAGGTTCGCGCCGCGCAACGCGATTATCGGTTCGACGAAGTCGCGGCGCACCGGATGGCCTTGCTGGCGATGCAGCAGATGGCCGAATTGATGCGCGGGCTGCTGCCCGAGCTGGAAGTCCTAGCCGCTACCGACTCGCTTGCAGCCGGGGCGGCGGCCAAAACCTGGGTCTGGGCGCCGCATGTCGCCGAATTGGATGCGGCCGGAGTTCCGGCTAGTTGGGACGTCACCTCGGACAGTCTGGCCGCCTGGCTGGCCGGGCGGATTGCGGCCGACGAATTGGTGGTGGTCAAGTCGGCGGCGGTCGTGGCCGGGACCGACTGGCCGGAATTGCAGCGGCAAGGCATCCTCGATCCGGCTTTTGCCCGTTTCGCTGACGCCGCTTCCTGTAAAATCAGCGTGGTCAATAAAGACGACTTCGTGTTCCATCATGATTAATTTCCTGAAAGCCCTTCTGAACCGGCGCTTGCGCAAAGCGTATTACCAGAGCCGGGAGTCCCTGCTCGGCCACCACAAACGCGACATCGTCGTGATGCAGGTCGACCAGGCCTGCCATAGCCTGAAAGACAGCCGCGACCAATTCGTCGAGGCGCTGGATAAATTCAAAACCCTGGTGCATTTGCCGGAGAGTTCGTTGGAACAACGCTACCAGCAATTGAAGCGGCGCTACGATGTCTGCCGCAGCAAGGCCGACACCGTCAGCCAAAAGATACAGGCGGTGGAGGAGGTCAGCGAGGCCTTGTTTGCCGAATGGGAAGCGGAGCTGGATTTGTACAGCAATCGGGTTTTGCGTGCCCGCAGCCAGCAGCAATTGAAAAAATCCCGCCAGCAATATGCGCGTTTGCTCAAGGCGCTGCAAACTGCGGAAAATCGGATGGTGCCGGTATTGGCGGCGTTTCAGGACCAGGTGCTGTTTTTGAAGCACAACCTCAATGCCCATGCCATTGCAGCGTTGCGGCACGAGTTCGTCGAGATTGGCGTGGATATTTCGAAGTTGATCGAGGTGATGGAGAAAACCATTACCGAGGCCAGCCTGTTCGTTGCCGTCCTTGCGGATCAGAAGCAACTGCCGGCCCCGGTGGCCGCGCGCAAGTAATTACATCGCGTGCATTTTGTAATCGACCCGTGCCGGCGGGTTTTTATCGCGGGCGTCAGGCGTTTTCTTGCGGTTTTGGTCGATGCGCTCTTGCGAATACTGGGTAATCATTTGGTCCCAGGAATCGTATTGAGCGTACTCTTTGTTGCCGGACGACTTGCGTTTGGCGAACAATTCCTTGCCGGTTTCTATCAACTGTTCGGGGGTTTTACCGTCAATTGCGTCCAGGAACTCCTGGTTGCTGCGGATCTCGTCGCGCAGAGTCCAGAACGACACTTCGAATTCGATGCGTTGGTCCAGCGGCAATTTTTCCTTGATATGGCTGATCGACCTGTTGACGGTTTTCATGCTGCTGCCGTTGATCTGGTTGCTTTTATTGCAACCGACCATCACCGAACAGAGCAGTAAAACCAATACCGTTGACGCTTTTTTCATAGTGCAGCCCCCCAGTGGCTAAATAAACAAACCCGATTTTTGTATTTATAATGGTTGTAATGCGGGTCACCCAACAAACCAAATTACTCGGTAATTAAAAACACAAGCTTACCACATGCTGGATTTTATCCAACTTCTCAAACAGCGTTACGAAATTGTGCTACAGCAGTTGGATCGAAAACATTCCCGCTTCGGGGAATACCAGCAACGCATAGAACAGTTACTCCACGCCGAAGCCTTCATCCGCAAAGGCCAGCTGCTGGAAAACCAGCCGGGCTTGCCTTTGCAGATTGCCGTGATCGGCCCGACCCAGGCCGGGAAAAGTTCGGTCGTCAATTTGTTGTTGAATAACGATAGCGCCGGGGTCAGCCCTTTGGCCGGCTATACGGTCCATGCCCAGGGCTTCTGTCATCGAGTGGCGGCGGAGGCTTGCGACGGCCTGCAGCATTATTTCGGCCGTTTCCAACAGCTGGGGCGCGACGCGTTACGGCCGGGGCGCTACGATTGTTATTCGCTGAGTCCCAGCAGCAACGTTTCCGCCTTGCTACCCGATTGTGTACTGTGGGATACCCCGGATTTCGACTCGATCGACTCCGCAGATTACCGGGAGGGCGTGGTCCGCACCATCGCCTTGGCCGACGCGGTGATTTTGGTGGTCAGCAAGGAAAAATACGCCGACCAATCGGTTTGGGAGTTGATGAAATTCATCGAGGCTTACCAACAGCCGACCCTGATTTGCGTCAATAAGCTGATGGAAGGCAGCGAAACGGTCATTTTGGAATCGTTGCGCGACAAATGGCGGCAAACCCGGGCCGATTCGCCGCCGCCGATGCTGGGGATCTTGTTCCAGAAAGCCCCGGCCCAGCCGCAATGGCCGGCCCGCGCCGGTAGCGCGGTCGCCGAGCTGACGCAGAAAGTCATCAGGAACAAGCATTCGGTCAAGCAGCAACAGCTTGTCAGCCGCTATTGGCTGCCTTGGCTGGAGCCGGTATTCAGCGAGCACCACGCCCAACGCCATTGGCAGACCCTGGTGGACCAATGTCTGGCCGACGCGTTGCAAGACTACCGGCGCGATTATTTAAATCACCCCCATCACTACCAGACCTTCCAGAATGCATTGTTGAATCTGCTGACGCTGTTGGAGATTCCCGGCTTGGCGCGGGTATTGGGCAAGACCCGACGGGCCATGACTTGGCCGTTTCGCAAATTGCTGGATTGGGGCAATGCCAAATCGGCGGCCAATCCCAGCCACGAACTGGCGGTGTTGCAGCAATTGGGCGAGCATTTGCTGATCCGGCTGGCCGACCGGGTGCTGGAGAAGACCGAAACCGAGCCGGCCGACAGCTATTGGTGGCGGGAAAACGCGATGGCCTTGCGCCAACGCCGCGGCGAAATTTTGCTGGCCTACCAACGCGCGGTCGATAGTTACCATCAAGATTTCCAGCAGGACGTCGAAGCCGCCGCGCAACGCCTGTACCGCAAATTGCAGGATCAGCCGCTGATTCTGAACAGTCTGCGCGCGACCCGAGCCACCACCGACGCCGGCGCGATGCTGCTGGCGATTCAGGCCGGCGGCATCGGCGTGCAAGATTTGGTGATTACGCCGTTGATCTTGACCATCACCTCGCTGCTGGCGGAAAGCGCCATCGGCAGTTACATGCATCGGGTCGAAGCCGAATTGAAACAGCACCAATTCACTACCGTGAAAAATACCTTATTCGACGACTGTCTGAGGCAGCGTTTGTACCAACTGCCGCTTGCCGTGCATAGCCAGACCCGGTTCAACATCTCCGAACAACAATGCCATGCCGCAGAGCTCGCGCTGAAAGAGAAGAAACATGGCTTGCGCATACTCTGAATTGGTGGCCGATGCCCAACGCTGGGCGACAAACGCCGCTGCCCACGGCCGGATAAGCGCGGAACAGGCCGGACTGTTCGACAACCTGGATCAAGCCGGCTCGGGGCCATTGTTTAAGCCCGACAGCGGTCAAACCGACATGCCGCTGATCGTGGCTTTCATGGGCGGGACCGGCGTCGGCAAGAGCAGCCTGTTAAACCGCCTGGCCGGCCAGGCCATCGCCAGGGCCGGCATCGAACGGCCGACCTCGCGGGAAGTGACGCTCTACCATCACCAGAGCCTGAGCATCGATAAACTGCCGGAGGGTTTGCCGCTGGACAGCATCAAAATCAGCCGTCACCACGATGAGAGCAATAGCCATATCGTCTGGATCGACATGCCGGATTTCGATAGCGTCGAACTCGGCAACAAACGCTTGGTGCTGGAATGGCTGCCGCATATCGACGTATTGCTGTACGTGGTCAGTCCGGAACGTTATCGCGACAATAAGGCTTGGCAATTGCTGCTGGCGGAGGGCGCCAAACACGCCTGGTTGTTCGTCATGAACCAATGGGACCGCGGCCTGGCCGTGCAATACGACGACTTCAAACAGCAGCTGGCCAAGGCCGGCTTCGCCGACCCCTTCCTGTTCCGTACCAGTTGCAGCGAACCTGAGGGCGACGAATTCGGCCTGTTGCTGGAGCAATTGCGGCAGCTGTCCGGCCGGCATAACGTTGCCCGCTTGGAACGCCGCAATCAGCAACTGCGGCTTAGACGCCTGCAGCAAACCTTGCAACAGCTGGCCGCCGAGATCGACGGCCGCGATTTTGGCGTCTTACAGACTAATCTCGACGCGCTATGGCCGCAAACCGAAGCGAATTTGCATCAGGGGTTGGCCTGGGCCATGCAGCAGCTCGCCAAGTGTTGGGCGGACAAGCTTGGCCAGAACGCCGATATTTCGTTATGGGACGAATGGGCGCAAAACCGGCTGAACGATATGCTCGACGAACTGATTCTGCAGGCGGCGCAAGCCAATTTGCCGACCAAACCGCTGAAGTCCGCGCTGCAGACTATCCGCGAGAACGCCGGCAAGACCCTGGCCGCCCAAACCGAACTGGCCGGGCGCCAAGCGATGTTGAATCCCGGCAACGGCGCCCAGCGTCTGCTGATGAAGGCCGCGGCTGTCGGCGAAACCTTACTGCCGCTGGCGGCAATGGGAGTGGTCGGCTATCAGGTTTTTTCCGGCTACTACCACAGTGCCGCCGAAAACAGCGCCTACCTCGGTACCGACTTTGCCGTGCACAGCGTGCTGCTGATCGGTTTGAGTTGGCTGATTCCGTTTTTCTTGCACAAGAAAATTCAGCCTTCGTTGTATAACGCCGCATTAAAGGGCTTGCACAAGGGGTTGCAATCGGCCTTGGCGGCGGTGTCGGCCGATATCCGCCAAATACTGGCTTCGGAACAACAGGGTAACCAAGCGCTGCGTGCCGAGTTGCAGGGGCTGATCGGGCGTTGCGCGGTGGCGCCGGAGGCGGCGATCGAAACCCAGAGTCTATTGGGCCGGGTATTGTTGGCCGATGGCGGTTAACCGATTTCGCAACGGGTGCCATTGATATTCGCTGCCTGCCACAATCACTGGAACCGGCCGAATGCCGCCTTGCCGCCAAACCGGCTGGCTTGGCCGGTTTACTCCACCAGCGGCAGAATCAAATAGTCGGTCCATTTCCGCTCGCCGTCGGCCTGGTCTGCGGTCGGCAGCAGGGTTTCGTTCCAGCCGCCGCCGAGGGCTTTGACCAGTTGTACCGCCGCCGACAGGCGCTGCCCCAATAACTGCACGGCGGTTTGTTGATTGGCCAGCGCGGCGGTTTGCGCGGTCATCACGTTCAAATAACTGACCGTGCCGGCTTGGTATTGGTTGTTGGTCAAGGCCAGCGCTTGTTTGGCGTTGGCAACCGCTTTGTCCTGGACTTGGCTTTCCTGTTCCAATATCCGTAACGCGGCCAAATTATCCTCCACTTCCTGAAAGCCGGTCAGCACGGTCTGCCGGTAAGCGGCGACGCTGGCGTCGTAGGCGGCGATGGCCTGTTTGTATTGGGCGTTCGTCACGCCGCCGTCGAATAAGGTCAGGGCCAGCCCGGCCGGACCCAATGACCAGTAGCGCCGGGCCATCGTAAACAGATTGCCGGGGTCGCCGGATTGGAAGCCGTTGGTGCCGGCCAGATTCAACGTCGGGTAATAGGCGGCCTTGGCGACGCCGATTTGGGCGTTGGCGGCGGCGATCTGGCGTTCTGCAGCGGCGATGTCCGGCCGGCGCTCCAGCAACTCCGACGGCAGGCTGACCGGAATACCAGGCGGTTGCGCGTTCAGCGGCGCCGGGGCCAAAGCCAATTCGGCCGGCGTTTTACCGATCAATACTGCGATTGCATGCTCCAGTTTAGCGCGTTGCACCCCCAGGTCGATGGCTTGGGCGCGCACCGTTTCCAACTGGGTTTCGGCCTGGACCACGTCGGCTTTGGCGGCAACGCCAACGGCATAGCGGTTTTTGGTGATTTCCAGGGTTTTGGCGAACGCGGCGATGGCTTCATCGAGCAGTGCCTTCTGCGCGTCCAATGTCTTCAATTGAAAGTAATTGTCGGCTAACGTGGCTTGGCTGGACAGAATCAAGCCGTGCAAGGTGGCGGCGCTGGCTTGGGCGCTGTCGGTATTGGCTTCCAATTGGCGGCGGACCCGGCCCCATAAATCCGGCTCCCAGGCGATCCCCACCGCCTGACCGAATAGATTGCGTACGCCGGCAACGGCGACGTTTTGGCCGGTCGCGGCTTTGAAACGATTGAAGCTGCCGGTCAATGTAGCCACCGGCAACAGCGACGATTGCGCCGATTGCACCAGATGCTGGGCTTGGCGGTATTGGGCCTCGGCTTGAATCACGGACTGGTTGGCGCCGGCGACCTGTTCTTCCAGGCTGTTTAACAGCGGGTCGCCGAAAATTTCCCACCATTTGCTCGGCAATCCGCTGTCGCGCGGCTGAGCCGGCTTCCAGCCTTTGGCTTCCTTGAATTCGTCGCTGATCGTGGCTTGCGGGCGCATGTAATCGGGACCGACCGTGCAGGCGGCCAATGGCAAGGTCAGCAAGCAACAGACTGCGGCAGTTTTTTGTCGTGGAAGCATGAAATTACAGTGGCTGGGAATTCGCCGCCGGACGGGCGGTCGGGTTGCTGAAACGGCCGTTGAGCCAGAGCCGGAAACGGTCCAGGTAAAGATACACCACCGGCGTGGTATACAAGGTCAGCAGTTGGCTGAAAACCAGACCGCCGATAATCGCTATACCCAACGGCTGCCGCAATTCCGCGCCGTAACCGCTGCCCAAGGCCAGAGGCAGTGCACCGAACAAGGCGGCCAAGGTCGTCATCAGAATCGGCCGGAACCGTAGCAGGCAGGCTTCGAAAATGGCGTCGTGCGAGTTCAGGCCGTGTTCGCGCTCGGCCTGCAAAGCAAAATCGATCATCATGATGGCGTTTTTCTTGACGATGCCGATCAGCAAAATCACCCCGATCAAGGCAATGATGCTGAATTCCTTGCCGCAGGCCATCAACGCCAGCAGGGCACCGACGCCGGCTGATGGCAAGGTCGAAAGAATGGTGAACGGATGCGTCAGGCTCTCGTAGAGGATGCCGAGCACGATGTAAATGCTCAGCAGCGCCGCCAGAATCAGCCAGGGTTGATTGCGGAGCGCCTCCTGAAAGGCCTTGCCCGAGCCTTGAAAGCCGGCAGTGATGTTGGCCGGCAGGCCGATGTCGCGCAATGTCTGCTCGATCGCGGCGCTGGCGGTCGACATGGATACGCCGGGTTTCAGGTTGAACGACAATTCGCCGACGGCAAACTGGCCCTGATGGCGCACCGTTAACGGCGTATTGCTCGGCGCAAAACTGGCCAGCGCGGACAACGGAATTTGCTTGGCTTGGTTGGGTCCGCCGCTGCCGGCTTGGCCGGGCGCACTGATATAGAGTTGTTTCAAGGTCTCGGTCGACTGCCAGTATTGCGGCGCTACTTCCATGATCACCCGATACTGGTTTAACGGGTTGTAGATCACCGACACCTGACGCTGGCCGAAGGCGCTGTTCAGGCTGCTATCGATCAAGGCCTGGCTGACGCCGTAGCGCGCGGCCAGATCGCGGTTGACGGTCAGCCCGATCTGTTCGCCTTTATCCTGCTGGCTGGTACTGACGTCGCTCAATTCCGGCAATTTGGCAAAGGCGGACTGTACCTTGGGCGTCCATTCCCGGAGCAGTTGCAGATCGTCGGCTTGCAGCGCGTAATCGATCAGGCCGAACGACGGCCGGCCGCCGATGCGCAATTCTTGCGACGGCGATATGTGCAGATTGGCGCCGGGTATCCGCCCGGCCGCCTTGCGTAGTCGCTCCATGACGATGTCGATCCCGTCGCGCTGTTGGTGCGGTTTCAAGGTGATGAATATCCGGGCGCTGTTCGCGCTTTGCGAGCTGCCGGCGAAGCCGGCGACGTTGGCCACCGCCGGGTCTTTCAGCAGGATGTCCGAGATCTGCCCGAACTGCTTTTGCAAGGTTTGGAACGAGGTGTTCTGATCGGTTTGAATTTCGCCCAGCAGGCGGCCGCCGTCCTGGGTCGGAAAAAAGCCTTTGTCGATATGGATATAAAGATAAACGTTCAGGCCTATGGTCGCCAGCAGCAACACCAGTATGAATCGGCCGTGGCGCAAGGTCCAAGCCAGGCTGGTGCGGTACAGATGTTGCAGCCGGTCGAAGCCGGCGCCGATTGCATAATAGAGGCGGCCGTGTTGCCCGCCGTCGCGACCCAGCCAGCGCGCGCACAGCATCGGCGTGGTCGTCAATGAAACCAGCAGCGATACCAATACCGCCGCCGACAGGGTTACGCCGAATTCGCGGAACAAACGGCCCGGCACGCCGCCCATCAGCAGGATGGGCAGGAATACCGCCACCAACGATACGCTCATCGACAATACGGTGAAACCGACTTCGTTGGCCGCCAGCAGCGCGGCCCGGAACGGCGGCACCCCTTGTTCGATATGGCGGTTGCTGTTCTCGACGACCACGATGGCATCGTCGACCACGAAGCCGGTGGCAACGGTCAGCGCCATCAGGGTCAGATTGTTCAGGCTGAAACCGCACAAATACATCACGCCGCAGGCGCCGAGCAGGGAGGCGGGTACGGCGACGATCGGCACCAGCGCCGAGCGCGGGTTACGCAGAAACACGAGCACCACCAGGATCACCAACGCTACCGCAACGAACAGGCCGTGTTCGACTTCCCGGATCGAGGCCCGGATCGACAGCGAGCGGTCGACCACCACCGACAATTCGATGTTGCCCGGCAATGCTGCTTTCAGTTGCGGCATCACCGCCAACACCTGGTCTACAGTTTGGATCACATTGGCCAGCGCCTGCTTGCGGATGATCAGCAATACCGAGGGCTTGCCGTTATGCAGGCCGGTGTTGCGCAGGTCTTCGACCGAATCGACCGCCTGACCCAGATCGGCGATCCGCACCGGCGCACCGTTGCGGTAAGCCACAATCAAGGGCAGATACTCTGCGGCCTTGCGCGCCTGGTCGTTGGCCTGAATCTGCCAACGGGTATCGGCGTTTTCCAACACGCCTTTCGGCCGGGTGACGTTGGTCTGGGCGATGGTGGTGCGGACGTCGTCCAAGCCTATGCCGTAATGACTGAGGGCGTTGGGATTCAATTCCACCCGCACCGCCGGCAAGGCCGCGCCGCCGATCTGCACTTGGCCGATACCGGGAATCTGAGAGATCTTTTGCAGCAAAATCGTCGAGGCGGCATCGTACATCTGGCCGCGAGGAATGCTGTCCGAGGTCAACGCCAGAATCAGGATCGGCGAGTCGGACGGATTGTCGCGCCGGTAGCTGGGCCGATTCGGCATGTTGCTGGGCAGCATGCCGGCGGCGGCGTTGATCGCGGCTTGC
Organism: Methylomonas sp. EFPC3; assembly: GCF_029643245.1. Lineage (NCBI taxonomy): Bacteria > Pseudomonadati > Pseudomonadota > Gammaproteobacteria > Methylococcales > Methylococcaceae > Methylomonas > Methylomonas sp. EFPC3. The sequence continues at coordinate 1,472,740 of NZ_CP116398.1, read as the reverse complement.
ACGTCGCGGCAGGCGCCGTCGATGTCGCGGTTTAAATCAAATTGCAGCGTAATCGAGGTGGAGCCTTGCGAGCTGTTGGAAGTCATCTCGCTGACGCCGGCGATGCGGCCCAACGCCCGCTCCAGCGGTGTGGCGACGGTAGTGGCCATGGTTTCGGCGTCGGCGCCCGGCAATTGCGCCTGCACCGACACGGTGGGGAAATCCACCTGCGGCAACGACGACACCGGCAAACTCAAAAACGCTAGTATCCCGCACAGCGAAATCGCCACGGTCAGCAGCGTGGTGGCGACCGGGCGGCGGATGAACAATGCCGACAGATTCATCGCGACTCGCCGTTGGCTTCGGCCGAATCGTCGCCGCCCAATCCGAATGCCGTTTTCACCCGCCGCGCCAGATGATCCATCGCCAGATAAATCACCGGCGTGGTGTACAAGGTCAGCAGTTGGCTGAGCAACAGGCCGCCGACCATCGTGATACCCAGCGGATGCCGCAGTTCCGCACCGACGCCGTTGCCCAGCATTAACGGCAGGGCGCCGAGCAGCGCGGCCAGCGTGGTCATCACAATCGGCCGGAACCGCAGCAGACAGGCCTGAAAAATCGCCTGTTCCGGCGGCAGGCCTTGCTGGCGTTCGGCGTCCAGCGCAAAGTCGATCATCATGATCGCGTTCTTCTTGACGATGCCGATCAGCAAAATAATGCCGATGATGCCGATGATGCCCAGATCGTTATTCGATAGTTGTAAGGCCAGCAGCGCGCCGACGCCGGCCGAAGGCAGGGTGGACAGGATCGTCAGCGGGTGGATATAGCTTTCGTAGAGTACGCCGAGGACGATATAGACCGTGACGATCGCCGCCAGAATCAGCCATAGGGTATGGGTTAACGAGGCGGTGAAGGCTTGGGCCGCGCCCTGGTACTGGCTGCGGATCGACAACGGCAATTCGATATGCTGCTTGGTAGCTTCGATCGCGGCAATTGCATCGCCCAGGGCGTAGCCTGGAGCCAGATTGAAGGACACGGTGCTGACCGGATACTGGTCGAGGTGGTTGATCGCCAACGTGGTCGGCCGCTCGGACAGCTGGGCAATCGCCGATAGCGGCACCTGGCTGCCATTGCTGGAGGGCACCCGCAATTCGTTCAGCGCCGTCGGACTGGTTTGCTCGGCCGGATCGACTTCCAACACCACCCGGTATTGGTTGGCCTGGGTAAAGATGGTCGAGACCAGACGCTGGCCGTAGGCGTTGTACAAGGCATTGTCGACCGCCGCCGTGCTGACGCCGAGCCGGCTGGCCGTGGCCCGGTCTATTTCGACGAACACTTGCCGGCCTTGATCCAGCACGTCGCTGACCGCGTCGCTGAATTCGGGCTTAGCGCGCAGCTCATCCACTAATTTACCGGTCCAGCGGTTCAGTTCGTCCCGATCGGCGCCTTCCAGGGTAAATTGATACTGGGTGCGGGTGACGCGGTTTTCCATCGTCAAATCCTGCACCGGTTGCAGATATAACTCGATTCCCGCCAGTCCCGCCAGTTGTTGTTGCAACGACGCGATGACTGCGGATGCCGGCGGCCGCTGCCCGTGCGGTTTCAAGTTAATCAGGAAGCGGCCGCTGTTTGGGGTCGGGTTGATACTGTCGACGCCGATGAAGGAAGACAGGCTTGCCACCGCCGGGTTGGCCAGGATGACAGCGGCCAACTTTTGCTGCTGCTCGGCCAGCGCCTGAAACGACACGGTCTGCGGTGCTTCGGAAAAGCCTTGAATGATGCCGGTATCCTGGCTGGGGAAAAAGCCTTTCGGAATCCACAGGTACATCGCCACCGTCAATGCCACGGTCGCAAAGAATACCAACAGCGTGGCGGTTTGCCGGCGCATCACCCATTCCAGCGTGCGGCCGTAAGCCGCGATTAATCGGCCGAACCAGCCGGTTTCAGGCTCGGCCCCGGCCTGGCTGCTGCGCAATAATTTGGCGCACATCATCGGCGTCAAGGTCAGCGAGACCACTGCGGAAATCAGAATCGCCACCGCCAAGGTAATCGCGAATTCCCGGAACAAGCGGCCGACCACGTCGGACATGAACAGCAGCGGGATCAACACCGCGACCAGCGAAAACGTCAGTGAAATAATGGTAAAGCCGATTTGCTCGGAGCCTTTCAATGCGGCTTGCAGCGGCGATTCGCCGCGCTCGATGTAGCGGGAGATGTTTTCGATGACCACAATCGCATCGTCCACCACAAAGCCGGTGGCGATGGTCAGCGCCATCAAGGTCAGGTTGTTGATGCTGAATTCGGCCAGATACATCGCCGCGAAAGTGCCGACCAAGGACAGCGGCACCGCGACGCCGGGGATAATGGTCGCCGGAATATTGCGCAAAAACAGGAAGATCACCATCACCACCAGCGCCACCGCCAGCAGCAGTTCGAATTGGACGTCGTGGACCGAGGCGCGGATGGTGACGGTGCGGTCGGTCAAGGCCGAGACTTCGATACCGCCGGGCAGCGAGGCCTGCAATTTGGGGAGTAATTCTTTGATGCGGTCGACGACTTCGATCACGTTGGCGCCGGGTTGGCGCTGAATGTTGACGATGACCGCCGCGGTGTCGTTAGCCCAAGCGGCCAAGCGGACGTTTTCGGCAGCGTCGACCACGTTGGCGACGTTGGCTAACTTGACCGGCGCGCCGTTTTTGTAAGTCACGACCAACTCGCGGTATTCGGCGGCCGAGCGTAATTGGTCGTTGCTGTCTATCGCCGCCGCTCGAGCCGGGCCGTTGATCGAGCCCTTGGGCTGAGCCACGTTGGCGGCGGCGATCGCGGCGCGGACGTCTTCCAGGCTTATGCCGTAAGCCGCCAAGGCTTTGTGGTTGGCCTGTATTCGTACCGCCGGGCGCTGGCCGCCGCTGATGCTGACCATGCCCACGCCGGGCAACTGGGCGATTTTCTGGGCGATGCGGGTATCGACCAAGTCTTCGACTTTGAACAGCGGCAGCGTCTTCGAGCTGACCGCCAAGGTCATGATCGGCGTGTCGGCCGGATTGACCTTGCTGTAAATCGGCGCCTGCGGCAAGTCGTTGGGCAGGAAATTGGCGGCGGCGTTGATCGCAGCCTGCACGGTTTGTTCGGCAACGTCCAAATCCAGGTTTAGGTTGAACTGCAAAGTGATGACCGACGCCCCGCCGGAGCTGGTCGAAGTCATTTGGGTCAGGCCCGGCATTTGCCCGAATTGGCGTTCCAACGGCGCGGTGACGATGGCGGTCATCACTTCCGGGCTGGCGCCGGGGTAGAGCGTGGTGACCTGGATGGTCGGATAATCGACCTGCGGCAGCGCCGATACCGGCAACAAGCGGTAGGCCAGCACGCCGACCAGCAATAGCGCGAACATCAGCAGCGAGGTTGCTACCGGCCGCAGGATGAATAGCTTGGACGGATTGAAACCGGCCTTGCCCGGTTCGCTGAAACTCATGCATTATCCCCGTCGCCGGCGTTTGCCTGCTTCGCCTTCCGGCGGGTTTGGGTTGGCCGGGGCGGCAACGGCCTGGCCGTCCCTTTCGGCAACATCGACTTTGCTGCCGTCCTTGACCCGATCGCTGCCGTTGACGATCAGAGCCTCTCCGGCCGCCAGCGCTGCCGGCACCGCGATCTTTTCGTCGTTGCTTGGGCCCGGTTCGATCCGGCGCAGATGAGCGACGTTTTCGCCGTCGACGATAAAGACGAAGGGGCCTTGGGCGTCGTGTTGCAGTGCCGCGGCCGGAATTTGGGTAACCCCGCGCAACGTGTCCAGGTGCATTTTGACGTTAACGAACTGGTTGGCGAACAGGGTTTGTTCGCGGTTGTCGAATTGGGCTTTGAGTTTGATGGTGCCGGTAGTCGGGTCGATCTGGTTGTCCAGCGCCATCAGTTTGCCGTCGGCGAGCTTGGTTTTGCCGCTGCGGTCATAGGCTTCGACGCCAATGTCTTTGCCTGACCGGTAGTGTTTCGCCACCTCCGGCAATTGGTCTTCCGCCAAGGTGAACACGATGTTGATCGGCTGGGTTTGGGTGATCACGACCAAGCCGGCGGCGTCGCTGGCGCGGACGATATTGCCCTGGTCGATTTGCCGTAAGCCGACTCGGCCGGCAATCGGCGCGGTCACTTTGGCGTAACTTAGTTGTAATTTGGCGTTGTCGACCTGGGCCTTATCCATTTCCACGCTGCCGCGGTATTGTTTAACCAAGGATTCTTGAGTCACGGTTTGCTGGGCGGCGATCGAATCCTGTTCCAGCAGGGTTTGGTAGCGGGCTTGGTCCAGCTCGGCGTTTTTCAACAGTGCTTCGTCGCGTTGCAATTGGCCTTGAGCCTGTTGTAACTGTACTTGAAACGGCCGCGGGTCGATTTCGGCCAGCAGGTCGCCGGCCTTGACCGGCTGGCCTTCGCTGAAATAAACCTTGACCAGTTCGCCGTCCACCCGCGGTTTGACGGTGACGGTGCGGAGCGCGGTGACGGTGCCGAGCGCGTTCAGGTATACCGGGAAATCGCCGCTGCGCGCGGTCGCGACCGATACCACCGCCGGTGCGTCGTCGTCCTGGCCAAAGCGTTTGCTTTTAGCGCCGCGCTCGGCTTTTTTGTCCGGAGCGGTTGTCCCTTGAAGGAAATAAATGCCGGTGCCGGCTGCACTGAACGTCAGCAGGATTGCCAGCCAGAGCCGGATTCGGCTTTGGCCGCGTGTCGGCGGAGTCGTTGCTTGATTTGTCATACGGTTGTGCAATTTAACTGTACTCAGTGAGCGGGAGGCGGTTGGCGGCGGTTGGTTGCCGGACCGGCTTGCGGGCGGATTCGGTTTTGGGTGTGGTCATGCGCGCTGCTGTTGGGCCGTTAACAAACTGGGCATTTGAAATGGCCGATTGGTTTTGAAATAAACATTTAGCATTTTGCAGTGTGATTGGCTGCTGCCAGCGGATTCAAATCGTATGGCTTTGCTGAATCATATCGGAGTGTTTGCATTGCCGCGCTATTTTTAGGTCGGCTGCCGTGTGCCGAGCGAGCGGATATTGTGACGTAATTGCGGCCGACGCGTTCCGGCGGGAATTGTAAAATCCGGTAAAATCCGGCGCCGCAACGGTTGGCGGGGCGAAACCGGCGGGACGTTTAGAACGCCAAGTACAGGTATGCGGTGATTGCGGTGGCGCTAATGCCGACGATTTTCAATTTGTCCAGACCGCTTTGCTGCTCCCAGAAATAGCCGTAACTGGATTTTTTCCGCAACGCGAATAGCAGCAGCTTGTTCAGCCAACGTTTGCCGGCTGCCGGGATCCTGCGGCCGACGAAATATGCTACCACGGAAGCGAGCGTGACAATGGTATAGAACACGATGACCTGGGTTTCGTGAGTACCGGTATGCAGTAAATGTTCGACCATGTGGTCCAGGCCCATTTCCAGGTATTCGAACAGCAGATGGGCGACATGCAGCGCGATTTCCCACAGATGGTGCAGTAATCCGAGCAGCAGCGCCCAGGCCAGATCCGGCATCGCCAGCGCCGTCAGCAACAACGCGGCGGTTAGGGCTTTGATCGTCATTTCTTGTTTGTTGCGGCGGTCGACATGGCGCCGCAGCAATGCGCTGTCGGCTTCGCTCAAGTTGACGAAGCGGATCCCTACCGTATGCGGATAGCGGTTGTCTTCGTAGGGGTTGCTGGGTTTGCAATACACCACCTGGCCGCAAGTACTGATCGTGGTCATGCTCGACAACAACAGAATTCTGAGGAGTAAATAGTCGCCGGTTAGCATGCGCTCTTTCGCGGTGAACGACATACCGTTGGCGCTGATATTGGCTTGCAAGGTATCGTTTTCGACACTGCTCGACGGCGGCAGGACTCGTCCGGCCCGGCCTGTGGTGTGGGCGGACAATTCGCCGTCGGGTATCGCTTGGTAGAAAAGGTTGACCTGTTCGTAGATGCGTAGCGCCAACCTGCGGTTGTGGTGTTGGGTCTGGGTTGCGGTCAAGCTCATCGAAGCCCTCGTTACTCAAGCGGATTACTGTCTGATAATAGCCAATACCGCCGATTTCTCAATCTGCCGGTCCACTAGTCCGTTTGCGGCAAGCGCCGGTCGAAACGCGGTACACTAAGCGGTGCGCGGCCCACGCCGCATTTTGACCCTTTCGCCGCGACTCGACATGCATCTGCCCGCTTATTTCAATACCGCCTTCATCAAATTACTCAGTTTCCGCTTGTTGATCGTGTTGGCCTACCAGATGATGGCTATCGTCGTCGGTTGGCATATTTACGAATTAACCCATGACGCGTTGGCATTGGGGCTAATCGGTCTGGCCGAGGTGATTCCGTATTTCTGTTGCGCGTTGTTCGCCGGTTACGCGGTGGACCACTATTCCCGGCGCTGGTTCGGTGTCGGCGCCAGCCTGCTGGTGGCCTTGAACGGTCTGATGTTGGTCGCGGTATCCGAAGCCTGGATCGCCAACCGGCCGCTGGTATGGATTTACGCGGCGATTGCCTTGACCGGTATTGCCAGAGCTTTCATCGGCCCCAGCTACAGCGCGCTGTTCGCCTTGGTCCTGCCGCGCGAACAATACGCCCGTGCCGCGGGCATCGGCAGTTCGGCATTCCAATTCGGACTGGTGGCCGGACCGGCCATCGGTGGTTTGATTGTCGCTTGGGCCGGTAAGACCGCGGCTTACGAAACCGCGACCGGGTTGTGCGTACTCGCCACGCTGGCATTGTTGTCGTTGCGGGTGGCGGAGCCGCAGCCGGCGGAAAGCGCGCCGATTTTTACCAGTATCGGCGAAGGCCTGCGTTTCGTGTTCGGCAATCAAATCGTGCTGGGCGCGCAGTCGCTGGACATGTTTGCGGTATTGTTCGGCGGGGCCGTGGCGATGTTGCCGGCTTTTATCCACGAAATTTACCATTACGGGCCGGAAGGTTTGGGCATTCTGCGCGCGGCGCCGGCGGTCGGGGCGGTGATGATGGGTTTATTTCTGGCCCGGTTTCCGATCGATCGCCACGCCGGGCGCTGGCTGTTGGCGGCCGTCGCCGGCTTTGGCGTCTGTATGATCGGCTTTGCCCTGGCGCGAAATTTCTGGTTGGGTGGCGCGTTTTTGTTGTTGTCCGGTCTGTTCGACGGCGTCTCGGTGGTGATGCGCACCACGATTTTGCAATTGGCGACGCCGGATCCGATGCGCGGCCGGGTGTCGGCCATCAACGGCATCTTTATCGGCTCGTCCAACGAATTGGGCGCATTCGAGTCCGGGGTCGCGGCGCGATTGATGGGTTTGGTGCCGTCGGTCGTGTTCGGCGGCGTGATGACCTTACTGGTCGTGGCTGGTACCGCAAAACTGGCGCCGCAATTGCGCCGTTTGCAATTGCGGCAATTGCATTGATCGGCATTCTCAGGCTTCCCGAAACGAGGCGGGCAAAACCATGGCGACACCGTTGATTACCCGGCAGGGTTACGAAAAATTGCAACAGGAATTGGATCATCTTTGGCGGGTGGAACGGCCGGAGGTGACCAAACTGGTGACCTGGGCCGCCAGTTTGGGCGACCGCAGCGAAAACGCCGACTACCAATACAACAAGAAGCGCTTGCGCGAGATCGACCGCCGGGTGCGATATCTGCAAAAGCGGCTGGATAGCTTGAAGGTGGTCGATTATCACCCGGAGCAGGAGGGCAGGGTGTTTTTCGGCGCCTGGGTCGAGATCGAGAACGACGAGGGCGAAAAAAAGCGGTTTCGGATTGCCGGCTACGACGAGATTTTCGATCGGAAAGATTACATTTCGGTCGATTCGCCGATGGCGCGGGCCTTGTTGAAAAAGCAGGTGGATGACGATGCCGTGGTCAAGACCGATGCCGGCGTGTTTACCTGGTATATCAACTCGATCGAGTACCAGAAATAGGCGCGCCGGACGGCAAAAGGGCTTATCATGTCGGCTTTTTTCACCGGTAAAGACGCCTTATGCAAATTTCAGACAAAACCGCCGTTTCCATCCATTACACCTTGACCAACGGCAGCGGCGAGCAGTTGGATAGTTCCAGAGGCGAAGCTCCGCTGGTTTACCTGCACGGTGCCGGCAATATCATCGCCGGCTTGGAAGCGGCTTTGACCGGCAAGCAGGCCGGAGACAAGTTCAACGTGACGATTCCGGCCGACCAAGCCTATGGCGAAGTGTCGGAAGAGATGATTCAGGTTGTTTCCAGAAATATGTTCGATGGGATGGATATCGAAGTCGGCATGCAATTTCACGCCGAAGTCAGCTACGGCCCCGGCATTATTACCATTACCCAAATCGATGGCGACGACATTACGATAGACGGCAATCACCCGCTGGCCGGGGAAGATTTGACCTTCGACGTCGAAGTGGTCGAAGTTCGCCCAGCCAGCGCCGACGAGATTGCCCATGGCCACATCCACGGTGCCGGCTGCCATCATTGATCTTGCTGTGACACCGGCCAGGGAGGGCCGGCTTCGGCAAGGGCTTTTGCCAAACCTCTATCTTCCAAGCCATCGATTTGAAATCCCGCCCGCCGCAGCTAATCTTTGTGGTTAAACGGCGACGGGAAGTCTTTTGAATTTGCCGTTTCCAGGAAAGGCGTAAAGCCGCGGCGCCCACTTTTTTCCGGCTGCAATGCTTGTGAGACCGGAGTTCCCGATCGGCGCAAGCCTTGTAATTCTATCCTTAACAAACCGCCGGATGGCTTTGCCTTACGGATTGAATGCTTGGATATCAATGAATGGCTACTGCTAACCGCTCCGTGCCGACGTTATCGCCGCATATTCTGGCGTTGGTCGAGTTCGCCGCCGCCCTATATCGACCGGGAGAGTTCTCCGTGAACCGGGAGGCAGGCGTGTTGTTGCGCAATCCGGTCTGGTCAAGATCGCGCATCAGACGCCGCCGCAACAATTGCTGCCTGCCGTCGGGCTGCGTCGCGGGGCGGCCGTGAAACGGACATTCGCCTTGCGTCTGAGTAAAAGCTTGCCGGCGTTGGTGATCGCGTACTGCGGTTTGCAGCTGTGGTACCAGCATGATGGGCTATCGAGCGCTAGCGAAACCGGCGAGCTGCAGCAGATCCGTCATGTGGCGGCTGATGCCGCCCAGGATATCGAAGCCTTGTTCCGGCGCGGCCAGCCGGAATTGATTGCCGGACGCATGCCCGCGTTGGTCGCGGACGTTAATCGCGATAGCGCCGCGCTGTTCGACGACAACGGCATGGTGTTGCAGGCGACGCGTTCGGAATGGTTGGGCAAAAGTGCTGCCGAATTGTTACCTGAGCTGGGAGCCGCGGAGTTTGCCCGACTGCGTGCGGAGCGGCAAGCGTCAATCCGTTTCCTCCCCGACCGGCAGCAGGCGACGGTCTATCAAGCGGTGACGATGGTTTCCGGTGCCGACCGGCTGGGTCCCGATCCGGTCGGATTGTTGGTGTTGCAGTACGGTCTGTCCCGGGATAGAGCGACCAACGGCACGGCGTTCGGCCATGCAATTGCCCCGGCCTTGGTTCTCGCTGTTTCGTTACCGGTCATGATCGTTTTAGCGGTTTCGCTGGGACTGGTGCGGCCGCTACGGCATCTGCTCGATGTGCTGCGGCGTTTTGCCGGCGGCGACTATCGGGCGCGGGCGCAATTGACCGGCGGCGGAGAGATGGCGTTGTTGGGCGAGGCTTTTAACCGAATGGCGGCCGAATTGGGCACTACCATCGCCGAACTGGCGGAGAGCAAAGATCATTTGACGGCGATGCTGTCGGCGATCGGCGATGCCGTTATCGCTACCGATGCCCAAGGCCGGATCCGTTTCATGAACTGCAGCGCGCACCAATTGACCGGTTGGCAAGCGGCTGACGTTGCCGGCCAGTCGCTGGAGCGGGTGTTCCGTAGTCTCGATCCCGATAGCCCTCCGGTCCTTGAAGCGCTGGCGGCCGGCAGCCGTACTGCACTGGCCGACTGGCTGGTTATGCTGGCTAAAGACGGCACGGAATACCCTGTCGCCGGCTGCGCAGCGCCGATCTTCAGCCCCGACGGAGCCAGGATCGGCTGGCTATTGAGGTTTCGCGATGCCGGTGCGCTGCACGCTGCGCAAGATTCGCTTGAGCAGGAACAGTCTCTATTGCGCAGTCTGATTGACGCAGTGCCGGACCAGATGTTTTTGAAAGACCGCGATGGGGTTTATCGCGGATGCAATAAGGCATTCGAGAGCTATGCCGGCATCGGCGCAGCGGAATTGGTCGGCAAGTCGGATTTCGATATTTTCGACGGCGAAACCGCTGCCTGTTTTCGCGAACACGACATGCGGGTTTTGCAGACTGGCCGATCCGTCCGTTTCGAGCGCCGGCTCCCGCTCCCGGCTGGCGGGCAGGTTTGCTTGGAAACGGTCGAAACCCCGGTGTTCGGTCCGAACGGCGAGCCAACGGCTTTGGTTGGAATCAGCCGCGACGTGACCGAGAGGATCGAAGCCGAAGACCGTTTGGAATTGTCGGCGCGGGTATTTCAGGAAGCGCACGAAGCCATCATGATTACCGATGTCGGCGGCACCATTGTCGACGTCAACCCGAGTTTCTGTAAAATCACGGGCTACTCGCGGGACCAGGCGATAGGCCAAAATCCGCGGATGCTCAATTCCGGCCGGCATCCGCCGGAGTTTTTCGCCGATATGTGGCAAGCCGTTCGCGAGCAGGGTTATTGGCGGGGCGAGATCTGGAACCGGAAACGCAACGGCGAATTGCACGCCGGGTTGCTGAGTATCTCGACCTTGTCGGCGAGCGGCGGCGAAGTCAGACACTATATCGGTTTGTTTTCGGATATCACCGAGAAAAAGTTGTCGGAAGAGCAGATTTGGCGCCAGGCCAATTTCGATAGCTTGACCGCGTTACCCAATCGGCGCATGTTTCTCGATCGTTTGGCGCGCGAGATCAAAAAAGCTCACCGCCACGGCAGCGTAGTGGCGCTGTTGTTTCTGGATCTGGACCGGTTCAAGGAAATCAACGACATTTTGGGTCATATCCAGGGCGACAGCCTGTTGCAGATTGCCGCCGAACGGCTGGTCGGTTGCGTCCGCGATACCGATACCGTCTCGCGCCTAGGGGGCGACGAATTCACCATTATTCTGCCCGACTTGGAAAACGGCGAAAGCGCCGAACGGGTGGCCCAGAATATTCTGCGTACCATGGCGGAGCCGTTCCCGCTCAACGGTAAACTGAATTACCTCACTGTCAGCATCGGTATCACGCTATATCCGCACGATTCCTTGGATCAGGAACAGTTGATCAAAAACGCCGACCAGGCGATGTACGCCGCCAAGGAAAGAGGGCGCAATGGTTACAGTTTTTTCACGGCGTCGATGCAGCAAACCGCTCAGTTCCGTTTGGGTATGGTCACCGATTTGCGTAGCGCCTTGGCCAACCGCGAATTCGAGGTGTATTACCAGCCGATTGTCGAATTGCCGGGCGAAGCGGTGACCAAGGCCGAAGCCTTACTGCGTTGGCGGCATCCGCACCGCGGTATGGTCAGTCCGGCCCAATTCATACCTTTGGCGGAAGAAAGCGGTTTGATCCACGAGATCGGTGACTGGGTGTTTCGGCAAGCCGCGTTGCAAGCCAAGTGTCTGCGCGAACGCTATCGAACCGATTTCCAGATCAGCGTGAATAAATCGCCGGTGCAATTCCGCCAGCGTTCGGGCGCCGAATTTGCCTGGCTCGATTACCTGAAGAGTTTGGAACTGGACGGCACGGCAGTCGTGGTGGAGATTACCGAGGGCTTGTTGTTGGATGCCCAAACCGTGACTAAAGCCAGGTTGCTGGATTTTCGCGACGCCGGAGTGCAAGTCGCCATCGACGATTTCGGAACCGGCTACTCTTCGTTGTCCTACATCAAAAAATTCGACATCGATTACATCAAAATCGACCGCACGTTTATCAACAACTTGAGCCCGGGGTCGCAGGACGAAGCTTTGTGCGAAGCGATTATCGTCATGGCGCACAAATTGGGTTTAAAAGTGGTCGCCGAAGGCGTGGCGACCTTACCGCAACGCGATTGGCTGATCGCAGCCGGTTGCGACTATGCGCAGGGCTACCTGTTCGCCGAACCGTTAGCCGGGCCGAAACTGCTGGAGCTGTTGGTTGGCGGGGTTCAGAACTGAGCGCCGCCAGCCTAATGTTTGCCGAATCAGGGTTGGCGCAGGAGTTGTTCGCACTGCGGCGGCAGGGGCGGCGGCGGTTGCGGGGCACTTTTGCCGGGCGCTTTGGCTTCGTCGGAAAACCACCAAGCCAGACTGGCGTCGCAGCCGTCGCCGGCCGGCAGCGGCTCTTGCGCTTGGCACAACACGTTATGCGGCGGGCATTTCAGGCGGACATGGAAATGATCGTCGTGCTTCCACCAAGGCCTGATTTTACGCAGCCAGTCAGTCGCACCCGGCGATTTGCGGCTGCACAGCTCTTGTTTAATGCTGGGATTGACGAAGATACGATCCACTTCCGGCTGCCGGGCGGCGGCTTCCAGGACGCGGGCGTGTGCCGCGCTCCATGATCGGCGATCGACGGCATCGGCACGGCTATCGACTACGGAAATCGCGTTCTTGGTTTCGCGTTCCGCCTCGCTCAAGATGCGCGGCTCGGCCGGATTCAATAGCAAAAACCAGATGTCGACGTCGAGCCCGGTTTGGTGGCTGCGGTGTCCACTCGGCGTCGGGCCGCCGCGCGCTTGGCCGAGGTCGCCGATCAATAGCGTCCCGAGATTGTCCCGCGCCGATATCAGGCCCAGTTGTTGGATGAAGTTGATCAATGACGGGTGGCCGAAATAGCGTTTGCGCGACAGGCGCATCACCTGGTAACCGGGGCCGTCCAGCGGTAGCGCCCCCGCGCCGGCAATGCAGCCTCCGTTATAGCTACCTATGCTTTGTCCGGCATCGCTGCTGGGACTGCTAACCGCCGCCCAGTCGGCAGCGGTGGTGTCGGCGCCGGCGGATTGAACGTAGGCGAGGAGGCTGAGGCAAAACCAGAGCAAGCCAAAGCGGGATTGGGGCGCAATTAGGGATTTCATGAGTTAGGCGGCAATACGGAAGATATGGGTGGCGGCGTCAAACTGCGGTGCGGGCGCAGGGCTTCGGCAAGCCGTCTGCCCAGCACCATGCTCGGTATTTCCAAGACATGATAAAACACCAGGGACAATCCTTGCACGGTAATGATGGTTCCCAACCAGCCGCCGAACCACAGCAGCAATCTATTGTGGCTGACATGTTCCAGAGCGATCAGTAGATACGGTGTCAGGTTTATCAACACTGCCATGTGCGTCAGATATGCACTGTACGACACTCTACCGATTTGGCGCAAAGCGGCGACCGACAACAGGTTTTGCCAGCGCGGCGATGCGGCGAACACCGCCAAAATCAGGCCGGCCCCCAGGCCGGTGCCAAGCCACAGCGTGTTTTCGCCGACTGACTTTGCGCTAAACAGCGTGTCCGAGGTGTATAACAGCAGTCCGCATAGCAGTAACAGATAGCGCAAAGGGCGCCTGCCGCGCAATCGGGTTTCCAGCGCCTGGTGGTATCTCGCCAAGGTCAGGCCAAGCACGAAATGCCACAGGAAGAGCGACACACCCAGCAGGCCGGTGGCGAGGGTGCTGAAAAACAACAGCCAGGCCGTACCTCGCTGGCTCAACAGCAAGCCCAGCGGTAACAATAAGGACAACACCAACTCAATGCTGAGCGTCCAGGCTTGCGGTAACAATACAATCAGTTCCGGCAGTTTTGGCAAAAAAGCTTCGCGCAGCATTGCCGGGAAGTCCAAGGGATAACGGTGCCACATGTCAACGATCCATGCGCTTGGCGCCAAGTGGGTAGACAATGACGGGCGGTCGAAATGTAGTGCAAACAAGCCGGCGCTTATGGCTAGCACCAGTAAGTAAGGCAGCCAGATTCGACATACGCGGCCGATCAGAAAACGATCGAGTTCGAAACGGCCGATATCGGGCGATTGACCGGCCGGAAAGTATTTGAGCGACAACACGAAGCCGCTCAGTACGAAAAACATCGAGACTGCGGCGGTGCCGTCCCACCAGATATGTGCCGGCGAAAAGTCCAGGATGCGCTCGCAGAGCGCCGACTGGCAGGGTAGGCCGTAAGCGATGACGAAGTGTTCGCTGATCACGGCGAGTGCAGCCAGGCCGCGGATGGTGTCCAGATAACTGATGTGGGTTGTCGTTGCCAAGCTGAGTGCTTCCAAACAGGATTGAGGTTTTTTACCCAGCTAGATATAGCAGGGCTTGCTGATTTAGCCATTCGTGGTTAGGTTTAATTCCGCGGGTTGGCTATATTTTTCGAGCGACCGGATGGGCAAGGCTAGGGCCGGTGTCGGGTAAATTTCCCGGCGAGGGAAGCGGCCGCAGGTCCGGGATCTACTTCTCCAAGCGGTTGTTGCGTCGATGCCGAGCCGATGTGCAACCGGTTCCGGCTAAGGCACTGATAAATAAAAGCGAGTAAAAAAAGGCCGTTCGGGTAAAATGCTGCCTCCAATTTAGGCCCGCGCCTGTTGTGCGCCGGCCCTATCCAACCTCCATTTCCGTTGAAACGTTTCTAATGAGCATGCACCTAATTGCCGGAATATTTTTTGTAATCGCCTGCTGGATGGCCGGGCCATTGCAGGCCGCCGATTCCGCCAATTCCAGTTTCATCGTGTTGAATTACCACGATATTCTGGAGGAAGAAGAAAGAGTCCCGCCGTTCGACCGGATGGCGGTCAATAAGGATCATTTGAACGACCACTTCGCCTGGTTGAAAAATAACGGCTATCGGGTGATCAGCATCCAGGATTTGCTGGATTGTACGCAAGGCAAAAAACCGTTGCCGAACAAGGCCGTACTATTGACCTTCGACGACGGCTACCAAAGCTTCTACACCCGGGCGATGCCGCTGCTGAAAAAATACAAATACCCGGCCACGCTGGCCGTGGTCGGCAGTTGGTTGGAGCAGCACAGTCATGCCGGCACCAATAAACCGCTGATGACGCCGGTCCAAATTCGCGAAGTGGCGGCTAGTGGTTTGGTCGAAATCGCCTCCCACAGTTTCAACGCCCATCATGGTATCGTCGCCAATCCGCAGGGCAACGAACAAAGTACGATCACGACCCGGCTCTACAGCAGCGAATACGAGGAATACGAAAAAGACGAGGATTACCGGAAGCGGATTTTTCAGGAGCTGGAGAAAAGTTCTGAACAATTGCTGCAGACTTTGGGCCAGCGGCCACGGGTGATGGTCTGGCCTTACGGCGAATATAACGCGATCGCGTTGGAAGCGGCGAAAAGCGCCGGCATGCCGCTGACCATGGGCCTGAACGACGGTGCCAATACGCTGGCGGACGCGGCGGTGATGAAGCGGATGATCATGACCGACGACCCTAATGCCGAACGCTTCGCTACCATCGTCACCAAATTGCGCACCGGTCGCGAGTTGCGGGTGGCGCACGTCGATATGGATTACATTTACGACGAGGACGAAGCGCAGACCGAGAAAAACCTGTCAGCGGTGGTCGAGCGGATCAAGGCCAGCGGCGCCAATACGGTTTACCTGCAAGCCTTTTCCGACCCGGATGGCGACGGCAATGCCGACAAACTGTACTTTCCTAACCGGCACCTGCCGATGCGGCGGGATTTGTTCAACTACGTGTCGCTAAGGCTGAGAAAGGGCGCTGACGTCAAAGTCTACGCCTGGATGCCGATGATGGCCTATAAAGCCGACGTGCCGTTGAAATGGTATGTCAAGGAATGGCGAGACGGCGAGCCGCAGTTGTCCCGTCACATTTATACCCGCCTGTCGCCGTTCAATCCGGAGGCTCGCCAGTTCGTCGGCGAGATTTATGAAGATCTGGCCAAATACTGCGACTTCAACGGCATCCTGTTCCACGACGACGGTATCTTGTCGGATTATGAGGACGTATCGCCGCTGGCGATGGAATTCACCAGTAAGGTCTGGGGCTTGCCGGCTGAGTTCGATACCATCCACTCTTCCAGCCAGTTGCGCCTGCGCTGGGCTCAGCACAAGAACGAGCTGATGGGCCAATTCACCGATTATCTGACCAATAAAGTCCGTTTTTATCGGCCGTATATCAAAACCGCGCGCAATTTTTATTCGTTGCCGTTGTTGAAGCCGTATAGCGAAGAGTGGTACGCCCAATCGCTGAGCAGTTTTATGAAGCATTACGATTACGTGGCGATTGAGGCGATGCCGTTTATGGAGGAAGCCGAAAATCCGAAGCAGTGGCTGGCGGAATTAGTCGAGAAGACCAATCAGTATCCAGGGGCATTGGACAAAATGGTGTTCGAGTTGCAGGCGGTAAACTGGAAAACGCAACAGGACATCCCGATGCCGGTATTCACCGAGCAGTTCCAACTCTTGAAAAAACTGGGTGCCAAGCATATCGGTTATTACCCGGATAACGTTTTTCACGACCAGCCCAAATTGGCAGAGTTGAAAAAGTATTTTCCTGTAGAGATCAAGGATTGAGTCGACCGTGGACCAACTTTTAGCGCAACCCTGGGTGCAACATCTGATCGATCTGTGGCTGATCGGGCGCGAACGGCTGGAAGAGGTGCCCTGGTGGCAATTCAACGAATGGCTGTCGCGTTTCGTGTTTTATTACCCGCTGTTGATGGCTTACGTCTGGATGCTGGGCGGCATCGTCTATTACATTCGCTGGGAGCGTAACCGCGGCAATGTGTTGGCGGACTTGCCGGTGTTGGCTGACTATCCGCCGGTGTCGATTCTGGTCCCGTGTTATAACGAGGGCGAGAACGTTCGCGAAACTATTGAATATTTGTTGCACCAACAGTATCCGAATTACGAAATCATCGCCGTTAACGACGGCAGCAAGGACAACACGCTGGAAATCCTGCACGAACTGGCCGACCGGCATCCGCAAATCCGCGTCGTCAATCTGGCCAGCAACCAGGGCAAGGCCGTTGGTCTGCGCACGGCGGCGCTGCTGGCCAACAGCGAGATCTTGATCGGCATCGACGGCGACGCCTTGTTGGCGCCGAACGCAACGGCGTGGATCGTCAAACATTTTCTGGAAGATCCGCACGTCGGCGCCGTGACCGGCAATCCGCGCATCCGCAACCGGTCGACCTTGTTGGGCAAGATTCAGGTCGGCGAATTTTCGGCCATCGTCGGCATGATCAAACGCGCCCAGCGCTCCTACGGGCATGTATTCACGATATCCGGCGTAATCGCCGGTTTCCGCAAGACCGCCTTGCACGACGTTGGTTACTGGAGTCCGGACATGGTGACAGAAGATATCGATATTAGCTGGAAAATGCAGTTGGCCGGCTGGGCGATTCGCTTCGAGCCGAATGCGCTGTGCTGGGTGTTGATGCCGGAAACGCTGAAAGGTTTGTGGAAACAACGCAGCCGCTGGGCGCAGGGCGGGGTCGAGGTGTTGCTGCGCTATTTCCGGCCGTTGCTGCGTTGGCGTTCGCGCGGCATGTGGCCTTTGTATTTGGAATGTTGCGTCAGTTTGAGTTGGGCATTTTTGGTGGTGGCGATGCTGGCCTTGGTGCCGTTGGACTGGTTCAGCAGCGAACCGCAGGAAGCCTTGGAAGACTTATCGCCGCACTGGACCAGCATGCTGCTGTGCGTGACCTGTCTGATCCAGTTTGCTGTCAGTTTGACGATAGACTCGGTCTACGAAAAGAAAAGCGGCGGCTCGGCTCAGCATTATTATTGGATGATCTGGTACCCGATCGTGTACTGGTTGATCAACGTCGGCACCACAATCAACGGCTGCATCAAGGCGTTACGGAAAAAGCGCGGCCAGCGCGCGGTTTGGGTGACTTTGGATCGAGGGTTGCGGCAAAAATGAAAGAGATCATCATCAACCAGCCGCATTTGCAAAGTTTTCAGCAAAAATGCGCGTCGGTCTTCATGGCTTTCATGAGTTGGGCGTTGTGGCTGTATTTTTTGTGGCCACTGTTCACTTTGGCGGCTTGGCTGATGGGCTTGAAAAGCTTGTCGGACGAGATCCGCTGGTTCGGCGGATACAAAACCTTGCTGGAACTGCTCGAGCTCTACGGCCAGATCGTGCTGGCGATAGCGCTGTTCTGGCTGTGTTGGACTGTGTTGCTGTCCTGGCGGCATTCGGTGGTGGCGCCGAAACGCACCGCACCCGTCACCGATCAGCAATTGGCGGTTGCGTTTAAAGTCGATTTGGCCGGACTGGGTAAAGCTCGGACGGGTAACAAATTGACGGTACATTTCGACGAACATGCTGGAATAACCGCGATTCGCCACGACTGACGCGGTCACCATTTCGTAACTGCGTTTTTCTAGCGGTTGGTGTTAAACTGCATGGAGCGTATTTATGGACTTGGGATTATGCAACTGGCAATTACCGTATTGGGAGAAAAGTCGAACGGTTTTCTTGGGGAAATATTGTCGGCGCTGAGTGCTTGCCAATGCAGCGTGCTGGAGCTGCGCACCTCCAATCTGACCGAGCTTACCGCCGCCTATCTGTTGATCGACGGCAATTGGAACCATATCGCCAAGCTGGAAGGTATGCTGGATGCGATCAAAACCCGTCTGGAAATCCAGATGAACTTCCTGCGGCCGAGCCAGGAGCCGCAAGCCATCGAAGGCGTACCGTACACGCTGGAAACCATCTCCGTCGACAAAAGCGACATCCTGTTTGCCGTGACCTCCTTCCTGTTGGATCGCGGTATCTGTATCGAGGAAATCTCGGCCAGCCGGCACAACGCGGCTTTTTTCAATACTGCGGTATTTTCGACCAAGTTCATCCTGTTGGTACCGCCGTCGGTGCGGATTCTATCCTTGCGCGAAGAATTTCTGGATTTTTGCGACAGCTTGAACATCGACGCCATTCTCGAACCCGTTAAGAGGTGATTTCATGACCGCCATAGCTATCGGCACTGCCGTCCCCGATTTCGAAGTAGCCGCCACCGGCGACAAATCCGTCAAACTCAGCGATTATCGCGGTAAAAAAATCGTGCTGTATTTTTACCCGAAAGACAACACGCCGGGCTGCACCCAGGAGGGCCAGGCCTTTCGGGACAATATCGGCCAATTCGAAGCGCTGAATACGGTGGTGTTGGGCGTATCGCGCGATAGCGTCAAGGTCCACGAAGGCTTTAAATGCAAACAAGCGTTTCCGTTCGATTTGTTGTCCGACCAGGACGAAAGCCTGTGCGGTTTGTTCGACGTGATTAAAATGAAGAATATGTACGGCAAGCAAGTGCAAGGTATCGAGCGCAGCACGTTTCTGATCGACGAGAACGGCGTGCTGGTCAAAGAATGGCGTAAGGTGCAGGTCAAAGTCCACGTAGCCGAGGTGCTGGATTTTCTCCAATCGCTTTGACCTCTATGGTGGCTCTTTGCAAGCCGTGCGTTGCCATTTTTTCAGCTATCGGTGTCAGTCTAGGTCGTCTTTTTTGTCTAACGCACGCGCTATCGATTTTTTGTTTTTCGAAGCCATGGCCTTAAACCCTTCAATCTGCTCAGGATTGTGAACTCCGGCTTATTTGGGCGATAATGCCCAAGCTAATTAATCATTTGGACCACGTTTATGAACGAAATGCTGTCTTCGGGTATTGAGTTGATGCTAATCGGCATGGGGATGGTTTATGCCTTTTTGGCGATGCTGGTGGTTGCGATCAATACCATGAGTAATCTGGTCCGGCGCTATTTTCCGGAGGTTCCGTCCAAATTTCCCGAACAGCCGGTTGTCGCCGGTAACGATAAAGCGGTGGTTGCCGCGATCACCGCCGCAGTTCTGCAGTACCGCAAAAAGCATAAAAACGGATAGTTACCCACAAGGTAAGATCTGTTACGACCCAAAAAAGTCATTAGGAGAGTAAAGAGTGGAAAAGGTAAACAAGCCCCTGGGAATTACTGAGGTGGTATTACGCGACGCCCATCAGTCAATTCTGGCGACCAGGCTGCGTATCGAAGACATGCTACCGATTTGCGAGCAGCTCGATCAGATCGGTTATTGGTCGATCGAATCCTGGGGTGGCGCGACCTTCGACGCTTGCATTCGCTACTTGGGCGAGGATCCTTGGGAACGGTTGCGTTTACTGAAGCAAGCCATGCCCAATACGCCGCAGCAAATGCTGTTTCGCGGCCAAAATATTCTGGGTTACCGCCATTACGCCGACGATGTGGTCGATAAATTCGTCGAGCGTTGCGTGGTCAACGGTATTGACGTATTCCGGATTTTCGATGCGATGAACGATATGCGCAACATCGAGAGAGCCATCAAGGCAGTGCTGAATACCGATGCCCACGCCCAAGGTACGATTTCCTACACCACCAGCCCGGTGCATACCATCAAAAAGTGGGTAGAGCAGGGCAAGCTGATCGAGGATATGGGGGCGCATTCGATCTGCATTAAAGACATGGCCGGTTTGCTGACCCCTTACGACGCCTACGACCTGATCGGCAAATTGAAGAAGGCGGTGGCGATCCCGGTACATTTGCATTGCCACGCCACTACCGGATTGAGCGTTGCGACCTGTATCAAGGCTGTGGAAGCCGGCGTCGATAATGTCGACACCGCAATCTCTTCGCTGAGTATGACTTACGGCCATACGCCGACCGAAACCATCGTCGCGGCATTGGCCGGACAGAAACGCGACACCGGTCTGGATTTGGCCAGGCTGGAAAAAGTCGCGGCTTATTTCCGCGAAGTGCGGAAAAAATATGCGCAGTTCGAAGGCAGCCTGAAAGGGGTCGATAGCCGTATTTTGGTATCGCAAGTACCGGGCGGCATGCTGACCAATATGGAAAGCCAGTTGAAGGAGCAGGGCGCGGCCGACCGTTTCGATGCGGTACTGCAGGAAATCCCGCTGGTACGCAAAGATTTGGGTTACATCCCGCTGGTGACGCCGACTTCGCAAATCGTCGGTACCCAGGCCGTATTGAATGTTTTGGCTGGCGAGCGTTACAAAACCATCAGTAAAGAAACGGCCGGCGTATTACGCGGCGAGTATGGCGCAACTCCAGCGCCTGTGGATAAAGAGTTGCAGGCACGGGTGTTGAACGGTGCCGAACCCATCGATTGCCGGCCGGCGGATTTGTTGGAGCCGGAAATGGCTAAGCTGGTAGCCGAAGTCAAGGCGAAAGCACAGGCCGAAGGCGTCAAGTTGGCCGACAATGTCGAAGAAGATGCCCTGATCGATGGCCTGTTCGCGCAAGTGGGCTGGAAATTCATCCAGAATCGGGGCAATCCGACCGCATTCGAGCCGGCACCGGGAGCCGAGCCGGCCTCTGTTACCGCGCCGGCTGCCGCAAAATCGGCGGGCGAAGCCGAAACTTACACTGTGAATGTGGACGGCAAAAATTACCACGTTGCAATCGCACCGGGCAACGGCGAAATTGTGGTGAAGCCGTCCTCGGCACTGGAAAACGGTCCGATGTTGGCCTCGACCGCGCCGATCGTCAGCGGCAGCGGCGTCGTCGAGTCGCCCTTGGCTGGTGTGGTATTGAAAGTGAATGTCAACGTCGGTTCCCATCTGTCCGAAGGCGACGTCGTGTTAATCATGGAAGCCATGAAAATGGAAACCGAAATTCGCGCCAAAGTCGCCGGTATCGTTAGCGCCGTCAACGTGCGCCAAGGTGACTCGGTAGCGGTGGGCGACGTCCTGGTCACGTTATAAACGCCTAAGATTTAACTTGCTCCGGCCGTCCGCAGTGCGGGCGGCTAAAGCCCAATTTAAACTCGACGGCATGTCGCAATGGTGTCGTCAGCCAACCAAATCTAATAAATCAAGCCATGGAAAATCTCCGACTCTTGTGGGAAAGCACCGGTATTTACAACATTACCCAACCGCAGATCATCATGATGGCGGTGGGATTCCTGTTGTTATACCTGGCGATTAAAAAAGGCTTCGAACCGCTATTGTTGTTACCGATCGGTTTCGGCGCGGTACTGAGCAATATTCCAGTGGCGGGCATGGTCGACGAGGGCGGTATTCTTTATTACATGTATGGAGGTATCAAGGCGGGTGTATTTCCGCTGTTGATATTCATGGGCGTCGGGGCGATGACCGATTTCGGGCCGATGCTGGCGAATCCGAAAACGTTGTTTCTCGGTGCGGCGGCCCAATTCGGTATCTTCGCGACCTTGTTCGGCGCACTGGCTTTGAATGCCGTGCCGGGCATGGCGTTCAGTTTGAAGGAAGCGGCAGCGATTGCGATCATCGGCGGTGCCGACGGCCCGACTGCAATCTATGTTGCCTCCAAACTGGCACCCGAATTATTGGGTGCGATTGCCGTCGCCGCATACTCTTACATGGCGTTGGTACCGTTGATCCAGCCGCCGATCATGCGGGCATTGACCAGCGAGGAGGAACGCCGCATTGAGATGCAACAACTCCGCACTGTCGGAAAGGTCGAGAAAGTCGTGTTTCCGTTGATGCTGCTGATTTTAACGGCGCTGTTGCTGCCGTCTGCCGCGCCGTTGGTCGGCATGTTTTGCTTGGGTAACCTGATGAATGCGACCGGCGTGGTGGATCGGCTGAGCAAAACCGCGCAGAATGAATTGATCAATATTGTTACGATTTTCCTGGGCTTGTCGGTCGGCTCCAAGCTTAGCGCCGAGGCTTTTTTGAAAGTACAAACCTTGGGCATCCTGGGCTTAGGCGCCGTCGCCTTTGCGATCGGTACCGCCAGCGGCGTCATCATGGCTAAAATCATGAATCGTTTCAGCAGTACGCCGATCAATCCCTTAATCGGCGCGGCAGGCGTTTCCGCGGTGCCGATGGCAGCCCGCGTCGCCAACAAAATCGGTCTGGAAAGCAATCCGCACAACTTCCTGCTGATGCATGCTATGGGGCCCAACGTAGCCGGCGTGATCGGTTCCGCAGTGGCTGCCGGGGTTTTGTTGAGTTTGGTGCGTTAGTTAATCGAAATTTAGGGAAAATTTGGCGTTTTACGATGAGTGTAGGATCATCGAAAACGAAACGCTTCAAAGTACTTTGGCTCACTTCGAGCTATCCACGGAATGAAGACGATAGCTCCTCCATATTTCTGCGGTATTTGGCGGAGGCCCTGTCAACACGTCAGATCGATATACAAATTCTTTCCCCGGATCATCCGGAAATTCAAAACACAGAACAAGCAAGTGGCATAACCAGTCGCCACTTTACTTATTTCTTTCCGCGCAAGCTGCAAAAACTGGCCTATGGTTCAGGCATTTTGCCTAACTTGCGTGCTGCACCATGGTTACTGTTGCAAGTGCCGTTTTTTATCATTTCGATGCTAGTAACCGCTGCTGGGCTAATATTTAGAGATCGACCCGTTTTGATACATGCTCACTGGATTTTTCCGCAAGGAACGGTGGCGGTAGTATTAGGTAAGATATTCAGAATCCCGACAATCGTCACAGCGCACGGCGGTGACGCCTTTGCATTGCAGGGACTTTTTATCGGAGCTATAAAACGATGGACTATTAAAAGTTGCTCGGCTTGGACTAGCAATACACGTGCAACTGCCGTTGCCGTAGGTTCTGATCTGCCTACGCCATGCGTAATTCCGATGGGTATAAACTGCAAGAAATTTCTAGACTTAGATACTGAAAAAATACCACTCCGACCGGACCCGGAAAAACTAGTACTGTTGTTCGTCGGGCGTTTAGTCGAAAAAAAA
Organism: Methylomonas sp. EFPC3; assembly: GCF_029643245.1. Classification (NCBI taxonomy): domain Bacteria; kingdom Pseudomonadati; phylum Pseudomonadota; class Gammaproteobacteria; order Methylococcales; family Methylococcaceae; genus Methylomonas; species Methylomonas sp. EFPC3. The sequence goes on along the minus strand of NZ_CP116398.1, from coordinate 1,449,131 downwards.
GGTGTAGCAGATTTATTGAGGGCTTATGCCCTATTACCAGAGGTCTTGCGAAAACAAACTGAGTTGTGGATTATTGGCGACGGATCAGAGCGTAAAAAACTCGAAATGTTGGCGATTGACATAGAGTACATCAATTCGATTCGTTTTTGGGGCCGTATTCCAAATCAGAAGTTGCCCGGCTATTATGCATCCGCAGATATTTTTATTGCGCCGTCCATTAAGGATATGCACGGAGATACTGAAGGTCAAGGAGTAATGCTTTTAGAAGCAATGGCAAGCCGTTTACCGATCATTACAACTAATGTCGGTGGAATTGGCTCTGTGATAACTCACGAAGAAACCGGTCTATTGGTAAATCCAGGCAAACCTAAAGAAATTGCCATGGCCATTGAACGGCTACTTAACGATAATAAATTACGAGCGAGACTTAGTCTAAAGGCATTTGAAGTCGTACAAGATTACGATTGGTTAACAATATCTGAAAAATTCATTAGTTTATACAGAGAGTCAAAAATCGGTGCAAAAAATGAGTTTTGAAGTAAACGAAAGAGCCGAAGTTGAGATGGCCTGCGTAATAGTTACCTACAATCCAGATAGAAATATATTGTGTTCCGTACTTTCACAATTGTTGAAGTCACCAGTAGCAATCTATATTGTAGACAATTGGTATTCAAATGAGTCGACTGGTTATATAAAGGAATTGTATGCGCAGTATTCTGATAGGATCAGATTGATTTGTTTGGAAAAAAATTACGGTATTGCAAAGGCGTTAAATGTTGGCGTCGATCAAGTGATAAAGGACAAACATGAATATGCGCTGTTGTTAGATCAGGATAGCATCCCTCAGGATGGATTGCTTGAGGAAATGTTACGCGCAGCAAAACTGCTTTCGAAGACTGACACGCAAACGGTTGCAATTGGTCCACGCTTGTACGACCCGAGATCAAATAACTGTATCAAGTTTGCCTCACTTAAATGGGGGATTTGGAAAAGAGTTGGCTGTGCAGGAAATAATGGAAATTTAATTAAATGTGAGTTTCTTAATTCGTCAGGTAGTCTTATTTTTTTGAAACACTGGGATACTATCGGTCAGTTTTTTGAAGAGTTTTTTATAGATCACGTGGAAACAGAATGGTATATGAGGGTGAGATATTTAGGATTCAAATGCTACGGACTGTGTAGTAAAAACTATCTCATACATTATATGGGCGACAAAATATGCCGCTATTGGTTTTTCGGCTGGCGTCACATGCCGCATAGGTCGCCAGATCGACACTACACAATAGTAAGAAATGCTATTTGGCTATGGAAGTTAGAGCACGCACCATTTGCTTGGATTCTTAATGCCTCAGTAAAAATTGTTTTTACTTTGCTATATTTTTCCGTTTTTGATGAAAGCGGAAAAAATCAAGCTTTGTATATATTGAAAGGGATTAAAGATGGGGTGAGCCAGAAGCCATCTTTTAGTTAATGCGCTTGTTCAGTATAGACAATCAAATATATCCGTTATTGTCGTATTTTTCATTTAATTGATGGTCTGTTTTAAAAGGGCTGTTTTTAAAGTAATGAGCTGAGTCGGAAGTAAACGCGGAATTGTCAATTATTTCTTCCTGATTGGTTTTTTGAGCTACAACCAGAATATGTAAGGGTTCAATAGCTTCAACTGCTCTAATTTTCAATTGCATGTAGTCAATAAGTTTAACGGCAAGACGGGTGTCAAAAACATGGTGATGAAAACAGCGGTTTTCAAAGTTCCGCTCAGAACGGGCCTTAAAGCAGTCCATGTCTCCGGCTTGTTTATCGAGTTCTAGGTCATGTAATGCAAGAATTTCAGGCATATGTGTAAGGTCATCTTCTCCTGTATTGTTTATAAAGTCAGAAATAAGATGTTCCATTGTGGTTACTGGTCGACGATGGTCGAAAGTGCCATCTTTGTGGGGAAGCAATATTACTAATAATCCATCCTGTTTTAATATTCTTATCCATTCAGATAATGCGAGAATAGGATTCGCAGAATGTTCAAGCATGTGTGACGATAATAGAAAGGCATAAGAGTTTGAGGCAATCTTTGTTAAGTTGGTTGCTTCAAAAAAGAATTGCCACCCTGGTTTTTTCTTGGGATTAAAATAAAAAGTTTGTCCATTCTCAATCTTACCTTCCCAGGTTGTATCGTTGTTAAAGTTGCAGTTATCAATTCGATATGGAATAGAATAAACCGGGAAAACGTTCCTTTTCATAAATACTGAGCTCGGTCCCCCAATTTCCATGCCTATTTTACCTTTGAACAAATGTTGTGTCTTTGAAAAACATTTGGCTTGGTATGGGGATATGTTTATAAGATAAAAATACGTGGATTTTACCAATTCAAAAAATCCTTTTTTAAGTAAAACAGCTTTAGCTTTTCTAATAATATTGTAGGGCATAAGTAATAGTTTAAAAATAATCAAAAACTGAGCGAAAATGCGTCGTCGAGCCTAACTTTAACCAATCGCTTCTCGAAATAATCATATTTTGTATAAAAAATTACAGAGAATTAGTGCCTTGTCAAGCAGATTGTAATAAATCGTCAAAAATGCCCGCATGGGTGGGAGGGATGGGGTTCTTGTTAGAGGTTTTTCAAGATTCAAAATGGTTTTAAATGGGGGTAAATATGTATCTATGGCATTGTGAAGTGAATATTTATAGAAAACTTCCTCTTGGGCATGTTTTATTATTGAAGTTGTTTTTATCTTGTCAAGAAGTACGCTCTCTATGGCTAAAAACCACGATTTAGGGTTATTGTTAACTAGAATTCCATTTAAGCCGTTATCTATACATGAGCGATATGGTGTGATATCGCTATAAATTCCAGGAATACCTGCTGCAGAATATTCGAGCCATTTTATATTGCTTTTACATTGATTAAATTTGGTGTCTTTCAATGGTACTAAAGCAATATGTATGTCTAAGCTTTTCAAGTAAGAGGCATAATCTTTATAGTTTGGTTTGAAGTCAATGCTGCTAACCGATGGATGGTTGCGAAATGCCTTAGGTGCATCCCCGAAGAAAATTACATTAACTCGGTCTTTATATGCTTTTAAGATATCAAAAACAGGTTCCTCTATGATGGACCAATCTTCTTGATGTGTGGGTGTTCCCGATATTAATATGTTGAATATATCGTGGCGGGGTTTTGGTTGTTCAATGAATAAATTATGGTTTAACAGGTTTTGGATTACATAAATCGGACGCTGAGTATGAGGGGTTAGTTCATTTTTTAATGCTATAGTGGAAACAGTGATTAAATCAACTTCTTTTATTAGCCATTTAATATAGGGTGATACTGTTTTGAAATAAAAAAAACGAGGATGTTCAGGCTGGTTATCGAGAAGCAAGTCATCCAGATCATAAACAATGGGGATCCCCATGTTTAACAGCGACAATAATAGTTTTGCGGTTTTTTTACTTGGAAAGTCTCGTTGAATAATTATTAAGTCTGAGTTTTTAGTTGGATGAATATCGAAGTCCTTGTTTAAGCAACTTTTCCGGGTGTTCCAGATGATTTCCCAGTTAAGCCAGGATAAAGGATAAAAAAGTCTGATAGCCGAACAAGCGTCGGTTGTGCAGCCTTTTGAATAAATGGAAACAGTTACGTTTTTTTTTAGTTTAACTTCTTTCATCTGGCTAAGAGTGCGTCATAAATGTTACCTATTCTTCAATAGAAAAAGGTCAAAATTTAGTTACAGTAACGAAAATATTTTCTTATGATGGGTTAAATGCTTGTCCCGGTATGCAATGTGCTAAATTAATCTTTTTTTTAATAAACGGCCTGATAGGTAAAAATCCATTACTTTTATTGGATTTAATTGAAATGATTTTCGCATTTCTTTATGAAATTTTTTACCATTTTTATTGAAATATTCTCTTGTTCTATTAGGGTTGGTAATAGGTATTGTCTTGTATTTTTAGCATAATCGATATCGTCGAACCCGTACGCAATACCGTAACGCTTGCTTTCTTGTATTCTCCATTGATCTTTGCTTAATCCTTCTTCGGGGATAACAATACTTGTGCACCCGCATAGGACGGCGTATTCAGAATACATGGTATGTAAATCATACGAAATACACGTTTCTGCAGAATTAAAAACATCTGCAATTTCCTGGTGTTGCAAGTCGTCAATTAATATTGAATTAGTAAGGTCGTGTACTATTTTTCTGCCACGGCCTTTTCTGAGAATGTAACAAGTACCGTTTCTTTTGCCAAAATTGCGCTGATAATAAATATCGTTGAGCAAGAAAATTATTTGCAATAAATTATCTTCATCTTGATTAAGGTTTTTGTCATTGAATGCTAGTTGATAAAAAAAATATAGCTCGTTTTCGAGATAGTTTATTGTTCCGGTATGAAATCCAGGTTTGTGTAAAAACCAGCGGACAATTTTCTTTGCAAACAGTGGATTCCCATCAATTATTTCAGGGTAAATTACAATGGCATCTTTTAGGTCGGAGTAATTTGCGGTAGGTGTGATAAGGTCTCTCGATACCTTGTATTCTAATTCCCCATATTTTAATCGATGCCGTAATGCGCAAATGCTTTTTATTGGTTGTGGATATACCCAATTCGGTTTTTCAAAAGGCCACATTAACGCAGTTTGTCCTTCCAGATTTAAAAAATGACAAAGTCGGTGTAATGCAATAGATCCGCCTATGTTTTCATTGAAATCAGGTGAATAAATAATGAATTTATTTTTCATTGGCGTGAATTTTTAGCGTTAATAAAATTAGTTCTTTTGAATAGATGTATCCATCTGTTTTAATTAAGTTATTGGCTAACATATAAAAAACGGTGAAAATCAGAGATTCTAACGCGAAAAAATGTGGGAATTGTTCTGAAAATATATTTGATGAAAATATAGAAATAGCTAAGGATATAGTGGAGATCAGCATCTGGACTATAATTGGCTTTGCGATTCTGATGTAGGATATTTCTATTTCTTTGGTTGCAAATAGAATGTTTAATAGAAGCATGGGAAAGGTGCTTACAATCATACAATATAAGTATGCTTTTACACCGGATATGTATAGAGCTATAATGTTTATGCTTGTTATCATCGCTTTATATACTTCCAGTCGTAAGAAGGATTTAGAATTGCCGCGACAACTTAGGGTGCTTACTAAAACAGCGTTAATGGGGTAGCTGTATCCGGTTAGAATGAATAACTTGAAGAATTCACTAGATGACGACCATTTTTCTGAGAATAGAATAATTATTATCTCATCTGAAGTTAAGTATAAATTACCAGTTATCAGAAATGAAATGAAGCTTGTTATTCCGATTGTTTTTATTATGACTTTCTGAAGCCTTGGTAGGTTGTTTTGAATTGTACTTAAAGTTGGGAATAATGTATCTATGAGGCTTCCCGATGAGTATTGTATTAATATAGTATTTAAGGATTTAGCTCGCTCAAAATATCCTAGCGTAGTAGATGTAACTAGCTTTCCAATGGCTAATATGTCTACTCTTTCAAGTATCGATGAAAGTATTGCTGATAAAAACATTCTAAAGCCAAAGCTCCATAATTGAGCTAGTGCTTTCCAAGAAAAACTCCAAATAGGTCTCCATTTTGCGACCTTCCAAATAATAATATTGTAAATTAAGCTCATTGATAATGCTTGGGCTGCAAGGCTCCATATGCCCGCATTATTTAAGGCCAGTATAATGCCTAAAAATCCACTCATTAATGTGGTTAACAGGCTATATTTTGTTAATAATGCGAAGCTTAATTCTTTGCGTAGTTTTATTATGCTAACGCTGCCAAAGGCGTTTAAGACGAATGAAGGGGATATAGTCCTTATCACTGGGGCTAGTTTTTCATTTTCATAAAAAAAACCAATCCAATCGGCTGATAAGAATGTTATGAATGTTAAGATGAATCCGGTTGCCAGATTGAAATAAAAAACAGACGAATAATGTATTTGCAGTATTTTTCTTTTTTGGATGAGCGCGCTACTCAATCCGAAATCGCTGAAGATGCTTGTGATTCCAATAATAACCATAACTAGCGCCATTATGCCAAAGTCTGTTGGTTCTAATGTGCGTGTAAGGATTATTGATGTAATAAATCCAATTATTTGTCTTATGGTTTTTCCTGAGAAATCCCAAAAAAATGCCTTTATTCCCTTTGATTCTATATTTTGCAATGATTTTACGCTTGGATAATGTTGTTCAGGGATGGGGTTAATATCTTTGACGATTATGTTTTCTTGGTTGTATTGTAGTTTTTAATTTAAGATAAAAGTATTGGTACGAGCTTCGGCTAACTTGATGAAGACTTATTGCTATTCACCTTTTTATGTCGTAAGCGAAAGCAAGGTAAAAGCAATATAAAATCAAGAGCGAGAGCACAAGAAATTTCATGAATTCAATGCGATAATCTATATGTTTTTAACTAAAGATCTTGATAATTTATTATTTGAGAGTTGACATGTAAAATGTTTTTGCGTATTTTTTTCTAATTCCGGGCAAGATGAAAGTCCTTATTTATCTTCTTGTGTTTTATAGCAATATTAACTCTGTTAATTCTGTAGGACTAATATTGAATTCAAGTTGTTTGGGTTGTATTTGGCCAGGAATTCGGTATTGGCGTATCGAAATCTATGGCTTCTTCGAAATCTAGATTTGGTGAAAACTCTCCGGCTTTATAAGAGCAATTAGTTATTATTGGATATCCGTTTTCATTGAATTTTATTCGTTTCTCCTCCCACCATCTCAATACTTGTAATAACATTTTGCATTGTTGAACGAAAATAATATGTCTATTTTCTGCGATGCTTTTTTCTGGGTTAAACGGAATTGCCGACTGAATAATTGGATAACCGGTATCTATCCCTTCGTCAATCAAATGAATTGTTGCGCCAATAAACTTTGATCCTGAGTTTATTGTGTCCCCAAATCCGTCTAGTCCTCTGCATGCTGGTAGAATTGATGGGTGAAGATTAATTACCCTATTCTTTGAGGCTATCAAAAATTCACCTTTAAATATTTTTGTATAGAAAGATATATATAAGTCTGGTGGATTTAATCTATATTCGTCTAACAAAAAATTGGAAAAACTTCTTCCACTTTTTGTTTCAAAAATCTTGGTCGGTATGCCAAAATCTTGTGCTATCTCAATCGCCCTACATCTGCGATCTGAGACTACATTTATTACGCGATCTCTAAAGTATTTTTTTTCCAAAAGTTTGCTAAGAACTCCTCCGTTGGTGGAAGAAATAATCACGGCTTTAATCATTATGGTATTTTATTTTTACTAGATATGAAATCGGCAGAATTTAAGTGGTTCTTAATCTCAATTAGGCCTACCTCCATCAACACATCAATTATTGAAAGAGATGGGGTAAAGCTTGGTGATCGCTGTTTGTAAGTGATTGGTTTCATAAAAATGAATTTTAATTCAATATCTGCGGCGCTAAATGCTTTTGTATCATATAAATCTTGACCACCTTGCAAATTAATATAGGTTGTGGCGTCTTCACGCTTGCATATGTCAATGATTCGCTCTTGGCCAGATAATAAGGTGTTTTTATAGGCGACACTTGATAGCTTGAACTCGGTATTAATTGATAAAAGTGACGCAAGGGTTTCCAATTGGTTTTTAAGATAATCTGATAGGCTATCTGTTTTGTAGCGAATTATCCTGTCTATCGTAGGAAATACTTCTTCGAAAAATGGAGATCTTTTATAAGTTATCTCAATGGATTTCAATATTTTATTTTGCCAGTTTGATGCTAGCATTTTTATTTCGCAAATGTGCTTGTTTTGTGAGGCGTGATTTAGTGGAATCGTAATATATTTAGGGCTTCCGTTAATTAATATGCGATTGCGATTGATCCAGCCTCGATTAATATAATTTACGTCATCATATATAACAAATCGATCTGTTGCGTGCATTAGCTGCCAATAGCCAATATATGGAAAGAAATAAGGTTGCATGATAGCTAACCGGGTCATTCACTTTCCTTTTTGATTACTTCTAGGATAAAATCAATCTGATCGTATTGCAAATCCGGATAAATTGGTAAACAAATTACTTCAGTTGCAACCTTGCTTGCTATTGGCAAGTTCGATTTGTTAGCTGAGGGCAATCCTCTATACATTGGAAATTCACTAATTAGCGGGTGGAAGTAACGACGAGCATAAATGCCGTTTTTTCTCAGTTTTTGGAATAACTCATCACGGCTAAGCCGATACTCTGGGCTCACTAGAATAGGAAAATAGGCGTAGTTCGCTACTTTTTCGTAAGTGAGAGATAAACAATGAATACCCTTTATGGATCGCAATTCTTTACGGTAATGGGCGTCCAGAGCTTTACGTTTATTTAGTGCTTGATCAATGCTTTTGAGTTGTAACAAGCCAAGAGCGGCATTAAACTCATTCATTTTGCCATTAATACCTGGCGCAACAACAGTTACTTCATCTACAAAGCCAAAGTTTTTAAGGTGGTCGATCCGCTGTTTGGTTTTTGCATCTGGACAGACGATTGCTCCACCTTCAAAAGTATTAAATACTTTGGTTGCATGGAAACTTAACACGGATAGGTCTCCATGCCTTAGAATACTACCCCCATCATCTTTTACGCCGAAAGCGTGAGCGGCGTCGTATATAATCTTGAGGTTGTAATTATCGGCAATATTTTGAATGGTTTCGACGTCGCAAGGATGACCATAGCAATGAACTGGCATTATCGCTGTTGTTTGTGGGGTGATTGCCGATTCTATTTTTGCAGGATCTAGATTGAGTGTGTTGGAAGCAATATCTACAAAAACCGGTTTTATCCCATTCCATAGTAAGGCGTGTGATGTTGCTACGAAAGAATAAGGCGTTGTGATAACCTCTCCGGTAATACGTAATGATTGCAATGCCGTAACAAGCGCTAAGGTACCATTAGCGAATAATGAAATATATTTAATCCCTAAATAATCGCAAAGTGCTTGTTCAAATTGTTGATGAAAAGGCCCACCATTGGTCAGTATTTTACTGTCCCAAATTTGTTGTAAATACGGAATAAATTCGTCAAGAGGTGGTAATGACGGTTGTGTTACATATATTTGGTTGTTCACATGAGACCTTTTCAATTGGATCGTAAAAACATGCTGCCAAGTGTAGTCATGTAGTAGCCATTCTCATAGTGATCTATCCAGTGTTTCACTGACAAATTGTTGAGAGACTTGTTTAAGTTCAAAGGTATCAGAACGTTGAATGAAACCGTTTCCGATTGTAATGCACTTTGATGAACTCAAAGATAGGCTGTTGCCAGATCGCCTATCCAGCCACTCCAATCTTCCAGCTTGCCGGCCACCAAATGCAACACACCGTCTTCCTGCTGGATCGTGCCGGTCACCGACAGCAGGCGGGCTTTGAGTAAGGGTTTGCGCTGGGCCATTGCCGTGGCCGGCCAAACCACCAGATTGACTTGGCCGGTCTCGTCTTCCAGGGTTACGAACGTCACGCCGGACGCGGTCATCGGCCGTTGTCGGCAGATCACCAGGCCGGCGACCTGGGCGATGCTGCCGTTGCGGCGTTGCCATAGTGACGCCGCCGTCGTTACGCCCCAGCGGCGCAAGCGGGTCCGCAACAAGGCCAGCGGATGGCTGCGTAATGTCAGTCGGGTGCTGGCGTAATCGGCGGTGACGTCCTGGCCGAGGCTGGGCGGTTTCAACAGCGGCGTGGCTTCGGCAATGGCCGGTACGCCAAATACCGAGGTTGGCGGTTCGATGCCGCCGGCCGCCCAAAAGGCTTGGTGGCGGTTGCCGGCCAGGGCCTGCAAGGCATCGGCGGCAGCCAGAAATTCCAAATCCTGCCGCTTGAGGCCGGCGCGCGCCGCGAGATCGGCGACGTTGGCAAACCGGCCTTGCAGCCGGGCCTGGACGATGGCATTGGCAGTGGCTGGCGCCAGGCCTTTGACCTGGTTAAAGCCCAGCCGCAAGGCCGGCGCCACATCGGGTATCAATTCCAAGCTACATTCAAACACACTGGTCTGCACGTCCACCGGCCGTACCTCGACACCGTGGCGCCGGGCGTCCTGCACCAGTTGCGACGGGCCGTAAAAGCCCATCGGCTGGCTGTTCAGCAGTGCGCAACAAAACGCCGCCGGATGGCGGCATTTCAACCAGGCCGAGACATAAGCCAGCAAGGCAAAGCTGGCGGAATGCGATTCCGGGAAGCCGTAGTCGCCGAAACCTTTGATTTGCTGAAATATGCGCTGGGCAAACTCGGCGCTGTAGCCGCGTGCGCGCATGCCTTCCAACAGTTTGCGCTCAAACGGCTCCAAACCGCCCTTGCGTTTCCAGGCCGCCATCGCCCGCCGCAACTGGTCGGCTTCGTCGGCGCTAAAGCCGGCTGCTACCATGGATAGTTGCATCACTTGTTCCTGAAAAATCGGGATACCCAGGGTACGTTCCAGCACCGCTTTCACTTCCGGACTGGGATAAACGACCGGTTCCAGCCCCTGGCGCCGGGCCAGATAGGGATGCACCATTTCGCCCTGAATCGGCCCGGGCCGGACGATGGCGATTTCGATGACCAGATCGTAAAAATTCGCCGGTTGCAAACGCGGCAGCATCGTCATTTGGGCCCGCGATTCGACTTGGAATACGCCGATGCTGTCGGCTTGTTGCAGCATGCGGTAAACCGCCGGGTCTTCGGCCGGGATGTCGGCCAAGGTCCAGGCTGCGCCGGTTTGCGAACCGGGCGGACGACTATAGTGGTCCAGATAACTCAGGGCACGGCGGATTGCGCTGAGCATGCCCAGCGCCAGAATGTCGACTTTCAGTAGCCCCATCGCTTCCAGGTCGTCCTTTTCCCACTGAATCACGGTGCGGTCGGCCATGCTGGCGTTTTCCACCGGCACCAGCCGCGACAGGTCGTCGCGGGCGATGACGAAGCCGCCGACGTGTTGCGACAAATGCCGCGGAAAGCCTTTGATTTGTTCGACCAGGGCAAGCAAACGTTGCACGGTCGGGCTGGTGGGATCGAAGCCGCATTCTTGCAACGCTTCCGGCATCAATTTATAGCCGTCCCAGCGGTCCACCGTGCCGGCCAGGCGTTCGATCTGCGCTGCATTCAAACCCAGAGCCTTGCCGACGTCGCGCACCGCGCTGCGAGAGCGGTAAGTAATCACCGTCGCTGCCAGCGCCGCGCGGTGGCGGCCGTATTTTTGGTAGATGTATTGAATGACTTGCTCGCGGCGCTCGTGTTCGAAATCGACGTCGATATCCGGCGGCTCGTTGCGCTCCCGCGACAGAAATCGCTCGAATAACAAATTCATCCGGCTAGGGTCGACCTCGGTAATCCCCAGGCAAAAACACACGGCCGAATTGGCGGCCGAACCGCGGCCCTGGCAGAGGATGCCTTGCTCGCGGGCGAAGCGGACGATGTCGTGCACGGTCAAAAAATAAGGCTCGTAAGCCAGATCGGCGATCAGCGCCAATTCGTGTTCGATTTGCTGGCGGACTTTGTTGGGTTCGCCAGTCGGCCAACGTTTGCGAATCCCTGTCTCGGTCAAATGCCGCAGCCAGGTTGCCGGCGTATAACCGTTCGGTACCAGTTCGCGCGGATATTCGTAGCGCAATTCGCTCAGCGAGAACTTACAACGTGCAGAGATTGCCAACGATTGTTGCAGCCATTCTTCCGGATACAGTTGGGCCAGCCGGGGCAGGGAGCGCAGATGCCGCTCGCCATTGGCGAACAAGGCGTAACCTAAGTCCGGCAGTGACCGGCCGAGGCGGATCGCGGTCAAGGTGTCCTGCAACGCTTGCCGCGAGCGGCGATGCATATGCACGTCGTTGCAAGCCACGACCGGGATGCCGACGTTGTTCGCCAATTGCCGGCATTCGGCCAGCCAGACCTCATCGTTGCCGGTCAGGAAACGGCCGGCGCCCAGCCATAGGTCGCTGCCGAACAGCTGCTGCAGCCAAGCGCCGTCGGCCGCCGGAGAACCGGTGCCGGGCAGCCAGATCGCCAGACAACCATGTGGTAAATGAGCAGCGAGATCGGCCCGGCTCAAGCGATAGCGGCCTTTATCGGCCTGGCGCCGGGCCAGCGTAATTAATGCCGACAGGTTGCCGTAACTATCGCGGTCGGTGGCGAGCAGCAATAGCTTCAAACCGTCGTCCAGACGGAATTCGCTGCCGACGATCAACTGGATGTTGTGTTTGAGTGCGGCCAGATGGGCGCGCACTACGCCGGCCAGCGAGCATTCGTCGGTCAGTGCTAATGCTTGGTAGCCCAGCGCGGCGGCGGTTGCGACCAGTTCTTCCTGGTGCGAGGCGCCACGCAGAAAACTGAAATTGGATAAACAATGCAGTTCGGCGAAGCCGATGGCCGCCGCGTTGCCGTCAGCCGAACAAGCCATGCAGATACCAGCCCCGGTTGCCGGCGAGTTCGCGAAACAGCCATAGTTTGCGGCCCAGACGGTCCTGGCCGATAAAGTAGTCGCGGCGTAGCGCTTGATTGTCCCACCAGCCGGATTCGATGCGTTCGGCCGGCGACAGTAGCGTGAAACTGTCGGCAGATAACGGTTCGGGCGCGTCAAGCAGCCAAAGCGGGCGGGGCGATGCCACGGTCAGCATTGCCGTTTGGGTTGTATCGTGATGGTGCGCGCGTTCCGGCCGGTGGTCGGCGGCGACGGCGAAGCGTTGTAAGGCATGGTGGCCGAGCCGGTTCTGCACTTGGTCCAGCATCGCTTGCCAGTCGCTGTTGGCTTCCGTGGCCTGCTCTTCAGCGAACAGCGAACTGATGGCCGGCTGACATTGGGCGATTTCGCTACAGAGTAGCTCGACGCCGAGGACCGGCGCCGGTAGCGGGCTGCGCTCCAGTTTTTCCCGCAGCAAGGCCAGACAATGGCCGGCATCGCGGTTGCCGTGGCGAAAACGTAATTCCAGCCGGGTCGACGGCCGGCGGTGGTGGTGCAGGTCTAGCGCTACCGCCAGCGCCACCGCGTCGCGCTGTCTCAGGAATTCCTCCCAAGCCTCGACCAATTGTGCGATGGCCGGGAAAAAATGGTCCAGCCGGGTCAAATCGATCGGCAATTCCCGGCGAGCGGCAAAGGCCGGTGGCCTGTGAAAGGCGTTGAGAACCGTGGGTTGAAGGCCGAGCAAGCTATCCAGGCGTTGCAATAAACCGTTGCCGTAACGCCGGGCCAGGCCGTCGCGCGGTAAGCGCCACAGGTCGACCAAGCGGCGGATGCCGGCATTGCCCAGGCGGGCCAAGGTTTTGCCCTCCAATCCCAAGGCTGCGATCGGCAACGGACCCAAGGCAGAACGCAGTTGGGCGGGCTCCGTAATTTGCATTTCCAAACCCAGGCCGGCCAACAATTCCGCAGCGGCGGCGGTTGGCGCAATCGCTATGGCTGGGGTGTGGCCGGCCGCCAGACAAGCATCCCGTAGTTGTTGCCTGAAACGGTCGGTGCCGCCGAACAAAGTTAGACAACTGCCGATTTCGAGTAGCTGGCAATCGGGCCGGTCCAGGCTGACCCAGGGGCTGAAATGTAAGCCGATGTTGGCCAGTCGTTTGAGTGCCGCCTTTTCGGCCGCCGGGTCACGCGGCAGCAGAGTCAGTGTCGGGCATAAGGCTTGGGCGGCGTTTTGGCTCATACCCGGTTCCACGCCGGTCTGGCGCGCTGCCGCCGAAACGGCGTAAAGGCCAGGCCGGCCGTTGAGGGTGGCAATGGCGGCGACCGCTTGCGTGGTATCGATTTTGAGTGCTTCCAAAGCTAATTTCGGGAAATGTGCGCATAGCCAAAGCTTGGCTGGCGTAGCCGGGGCTTTGGCAATAGTTGTCGAATGCGGTAGCGATTGCGGCGAGCGGGCAAGGGCGGTGGCAGCCATCGGCGGTTCAAAACCTTATGCTTAGCCTGCTGCGGCGCAAGCTGCCGCGGGCCTTGATGATGTTTAAATTCAGACCAGTTGTGCTTGGACATACACCGATGCGTAATGTAGCGCCGGGGTAGCTTTGGTCGGGCAGCACGAACAGGATGGCCAAGGCCGAGCCGGTTTCCGCAGCCAATTGCAGCCGGCGGATTTGCCGGCCGTCGAGCCGGCGCGGCCACAGTAAGGCCATGCCGCAGCCGCCGCTGCGTAGCAGTTTTTCCGCACTCCATGGCATATCGTCCGCGGTATCGACGTTGACGGCCAGCAGTTGCGGCAAGGCCAAGCCAGCCTGGAGTAGGCCCGGTGCATAAGGTTGATAGGGCGGCGCAATCCAGACGATGTGGCGCCCGGCCCGGCTCAAGTCGGCCATCGCCGGCAACAGCAGACGCAATTCGCCGCAGCCCACGGCAGGGATGGCGATTTCCGCTAGCGTACCCAGCGGCCAACCGCCGCCGGGCAATACCGCATCCAGTTCCGGAAAACCGCTGCCAACCACAGGCCAGGCGGCGTGGTCGCTGTGCAGGCCGCGCCAGATCCCGGCCCGGCTGCGTAGCAACTCTTCCAAGGCCTGATTCATAAAGGTTCCCGGCGAATCACGCCGACCACGATGCCTTCGATGGTTAATGTCTCCTGGCGTAAATCGATGCGGAGGGTTTTGAAATCCGGATTGGCCGGTTCCAGATACGCGATATCGCCGTCCAGCTGCAGCCGTTTCACGGTGGCCTCGTCGCCTATCCGCGCTATCACCAGTTGCCCGCTACGCGCATCGGGCCGACGTTGCACGGCCAGCAAGTCGCCGTCCAGGATGCCGGCATCGCGCATGCTCAGGCCGTGTACCCGCAATAAATAATCGGCCCGCTGCTGGAATAGTTCGGGGCCGAGCTGGCAATAGCCTTCGATATGTTGTTCGGCCAGGATCGGCTGGCCGGCCGCGACCCGGCCGATCAGCGGTAAGCCTGGATCGGTGCCGGGTTTTAGCAGGCGAATGCCGCGCGAGGCGCCCGGCGTCAGTTGAATCGCGCCTTTCTTGGCCAGTGCCTGCAAGTGGCCGCGAATAGCGTTGCCGGACCCCATGCCAAAAGCCGCGGTGATTTCGGCGATGGTCGGCGGAAAGCCTTCCCGAACCAAGGTTTGCTCGATGAAGTCCAGAATTTGCTGCTGGCGGTGGGTGAGGGGTTTCATGCTGCTTTTATAAATACTGTTTTTATGAGCAGTATATTTCGATTGGGAAAGGGATTCAAGCGAAACCCAAGCTAGCATGACGTAGCCCCCCAAGTAGGTTTATTAGGCCATATAATATTTTAAATCAATCGTTTAGAAAGATGGTGCCGGTTGGGTGCTTGTATAGTTTGGCATTTAGTGTAGTTTTTAGGCGTCGATCATTTTATAAACCCGCGCTAACCCAGGACAAAAGCCTGAATTTATGCTTTTCAACTCCTACACCTTCATCCTGGCTTTTTTGCCGATAACATTAGGCCTGTTTTTTTTCTTGGGCCGTTATGCCGGCCGGAGAGTGGCGATTAGCTGGCTGGTTGCCGCCTCGCTATTTTTTTATGGCTGGTGGAATCCGGCTTACCTGGGCCTGATTATCGCGTCGATCTTTTTCAATTATGCCATCGGCACGCTGCTGGGCGACGAGCGCCGCGCTCTATCTACCCGGCAGCGAATCTTTGCCCTGGCCGTTTCGGCCAATCTGGCGGTACTGGGTTATTACAAATACGCCAATTTTTTTCTGGAAAACCTCAATGCGGCCCTGGGTACCGGCTACGCGCACGCCGAAATCATTTTGCCGCTGGGTATTTCATTTTTTACCTTCACGCAGATTGCCTTTTTGGTCGACGCCTACCGCGGTGAGGTGAGGGAATACAATTTTCTGCACTATGCGCTGTTCGTAACCTACTTCCCGCACCTGATTGCCGGCCCGGTCTTGCATCACCGGGAAATGATGCCCCAGTTTGGCAGAAGCAGCATATTTCGCTTCGATTCGCTGAATTTTGCCGCCGGCTTGAGTTATTTTGTCCTGGGCTTATTCAAAAAGGTGGTGATCGCTGACAGTCTCGCCGGTTTGGGTGCGCCGATATTTGCCGCTGCAGCCAAAGGCCAGCAATTGATGCATTTAGATGCCTGGGGCGGGGCTTTGTCTTATACCTTTCAACTCTATTTCGATTTTTCGGGCTATTCGGATATGGCTATCGGCTTGGCGTTGATGATGGGGGTGCGGCTGCCGTTGAATTTCAATTCACCGTATAAAGCCGTCAATATCATCGAATTCTGGCGGCGTTGGCATATGACGCTGTCGCGCTTTTTACGCGACTATCTGTACATTGCGCTCGGCGGAAACAAAAAGGGTCCGCTTCGCCGCTACGCCAACCTGTTGATTACCATGTTACTTGGCGGACTGTGGCATGGCGCCGGCTGGACTTTTATCATCTGGGGGGCTCTGCACGGCTGCTACCTGATCGTCAATCACGGTTGGCACGCCGTGCGCCGTTCTCTGGGGCACGATCTGGCATCGTCAAGCCGATTGGGTCGGGTATCGGGCAATTTGCTGACATTCCTGGCTGTGGTCGTCGGCTGGGTGTATTTCCGCGCCAACGATGTCGATACCGCGCATCGGATTTTAGCCGGCATGCTAGCGTTGCCGCAGCTTCAACTGTCGCCGTTTTATTCGGCCGTGGTGCAACAGTCGGCGTTGGGAGCCTGGGTGGCCGTTACCGGTGTTAGCGTCAGTGCGGAAGCCATTTTGCTGGCGGTATTATCGGTTGCGGTGAGCATTACTTTTCTCGCACCGAATACCCAGCAAATCATGGGGCGCTTTTATTTAGCGCCGCGCGGAGCGGAGGAGTCGGCTGTTTTAATCGATAACGGGATCTGGTCGCCAAACCTGCGCTGGGCCGGTCTGATCGGTTTGGCCTCGGTTTGGGCCTTGCTGGGCCTGACCCAAATCAGCGAATTTTTGTATTTCCAGTTTTAACCGATGACTATCACGAAACAAGCGAACAAGTATCTGTTGTGCTGGGCGAGTTGCGTCTTGGGAGCCCTGGCGCTGATTGCCTGGTTGAATTGGTTTATTAATCCCTTCAGCATTTTCGACGCGCCCGCCGTCGCCGGCATTAACGCCAATAAACCCAACTATGTGGCCCACCTGCGGTTGACGCACCCCTACCGGATCGAGAACCTGCAGCCGGAATGTACTATTTTCGGTACTTCGCGGGCCGGACGCGGCTTGGCGCCCGATCAGCCGGCGTTGGCCGGTTTGGGCTGTTACAACGTGGCCGTGCCGTCGGTAAGCATGTACGAGATCAGACGTTACTTTCAACATGTACAAGCGATCAAGCCGCAGAAATTGGTGATTTTGTCTCTCGATTTAAGGGTGTTTCATCCTGAACCGGATACCAGTGGCGCTTTTTCCGAATCACGTTTAGCGGTAACCGCCGATGGTCAAAACCAATTCAATTTATTTTCGGCCAAACTACCGGATTTAGCCTCATCGCTGCTTTCGGTATCCGGGTTACAAGCCAGTTTGAGTACGGTGCGCAAGCAGTCCTGGGGCAAAGACACCTTGGCTGCCAACGGTTTCTGGCAACCCTTGACCGACGATTTTGACCATATCAAAACTTTTCGGTTTTACACGCGTAGCTATGTGCAGCAGTTTAAGGAAATGCAGCAAAACATCGACGGTTTTCGCAAAAGCCTGGACGATTTTCGCCAACTACTCAGGCAAGCGTATGCCGAAGGCGTTGAGGTCAAGTTGATTATCCACCCGGCTCACGCTTGGTATTGGCAAACGTTATGGTTGTCGGATTTGTGGCCGCGTTTCGAGGCGATGCAACAGGAAATTGTGAACATCAATGCCGAAGAGGCGCTACGTGCCGGTCGCCAGCCGAATCAAATATGGGATTTCAGCGGCAGTTACGGGCCGGCCTTGGAAGCAGTGCCTGCCCAGCCAAGTCAACTGATGCATTGGTTTTGGGAGCCGGCGCATTACAAGAAAACCTTGGGGTATTTAGTGATGGACAGAGCGATGGGTGCTCGACTTGACGATGCCGAATTCGCCGATTTCGGCGCCCGTCTGGACAGCGGCGGTCTGCCAGAGTATCAGGCTAAATTACGCCGCTTGCAGGAGTCTTACGCGAGGAACTATCCCGCAGACGCTGCGGCGATTCAAACAATCGTTAATCAAGCGGCTACGGAAATGGACCGTACTGCGGCTAAAGTCGATCCTTGAGTGCCATGAAGCTGCGATTGATTCTAGCCCTGGCTTTGGTTGCCGCTTGCTCGTATGTGGCGGGGGCAAAGACCTATGCCACGGTCTACCAGTGGCTGCATGGAACTGGCGCCGACAAACCCTTTAAATGGCCGGACGGTTTTGACATTCGGGATATTCCAAGCAGCGTCGACGGCAAGTTGCAAAAAGCTTATTTTTACTCCGCGCCGACTAGCTCGAAGCGGCCTTTGCTGATCAGTTTGCATTATTGGGCGGGCAACTACGCCACGCCCGATGCCTTGGCGGTCTTAGCCAAACTGAACGATTGGAACTACATTCATCCCGACTTTCGCGGACCGGCGGTCGCTACTGAAAACTGTCTAAGCGACCAGGTCATTGCCGATTTGGAAGATGCGGTGAGCTTTGCCTTAACTAACGCAAATGTCGACTTGCAAAATATTTATGTGGTCGGTTTTTCCGGCGGGGCCTATACCGCATTGGGCTGGTACTCCAGAACCCGACATCCGGTCAAGGCTTGGCTGGCCTGGGCGCCGATTACCGATTTGGCCGAATGGCAGTTGCAAACCAAACATAGCGGCAGTGCCGATTTAAGCGATTATGTGCTGGCTTGCACCGGCAGCGGCGCGGCAATCGATGCCGGCGCGGCGCGGGCACGCTCTCCCTTGTACTGGCCCTTACCAACGAGTCCCCGGGGGCGGGTCGAACTGTATGCCGGGATTAAGGATGGTCACAAGGGAACCGTGCCGATTGCGCACTCGCTTGCTTACTTCAATCGTCTGGTCGATCTATATGCCAAACCCGAAGCCGCCGTCGAGTCCAGTCTGGCGATGCGCTTGTTAACGCAAGGGGAAGCTGCGGGCTCAACGCGTATCGGCGACAGAGTCGTTTTTTTGCAGCGGGACGTCGGGTTTGCGTCTCTGACGGTCTACGATGGCGGTCACGAGTTGCTGGCCGACTACTGTTTCGACCGGCTGTTGCAGCTGGCGAGATGATTCGAGTATTGCGGCCTTAAGCTTGGTTCAGCTCCAAAACGGCGATATCGGGCGCTTAATCTTCCGGTTCCAATACCCGGTACAACATTTCCTTGACCGTCTGTGGATTGAACGGTTTGTCGCAGATGCCGGAGACTCCGGCCTTATGCACGTTGGCCAACCGGGTTTCGTTGTCTTCGCTGGTGACCATCAGAATAGGGATGATCGAGTTGCCCAGATCCTGGCGGATCGCGCGGATTAATTGCTGACCATCCATGATCGGCATGTTGTAGTCGGTCACGATCAAGTCGAAGGCGTTTTGATTTAAGCTGAACAGATCCAGCCCCGCCTTGCCGTCATGCGCTTCGGTGATTTTCTCGATCCCCATATTGTTCAGTACCCGGCTGATATGTTTCCGGGCCAGTTTACTGTCGTCCACCACCAAAACTCTCACGTTCTCGATATCGTAATGTTCCAGACTGATCTCTTGCGGGTCAATGAATTCGATGGTGGAACGGAGCGCGTGTTTCAAGTCTTCGTGGGCGAAGGGCTTGGGCAATATCGCCACGACGCCGGCCTGACGGATGTTATCCAGTACGTCGAAGCTGGATTCGCTGGAAATCAGCATGAACGGGATATGGTTCAGCACTTCGTCTTCCCTGAGTTGCTCGATCAACTCCGTTGCCATCATGTCCGGCAAATACAGGCTGCTGATAATCAAATCCGGTTGATGGCTATGCAAACTTTCCATCGCCGCCGCGCCGGTCGAGACGCCTTCGACCTTGGCGATACCTTCGCCGCGTAAGTGCTGCAGAATGACTTTAAGTTGCATCGGCGACGGTTCTATCAACAAAATCGACAGGTCGGCAATATGGATGGCATGCATAGGACGTTGCTCAGTTTTCTATCGGAAACGGTGGTTGCGGGCAAAAAAAACACCTGATCGCTGCCGGCAAGATTAAAATTATTGATTGTTCCGCCGGTTGTCCGGCGAAATTTACGACTCAGGATAGACCTAAACCCACATGATTCAAGAAACCTTGGTAACCACCGTCAATCCGCAAGGCGAGGTTCATATTGCCCCAATGGGCGTGCATATCGACGGCGATTGGCGCATTATTCTGCCGTTTCGTCCGTCCGCAACGTTGGAAAACCTCTTGTTGAGCAAAACGGCAGTCATCAATTTTTGCGACGACGTCCGAATTTTTGCCGGTTGTCTGAGCGGGCGCCGGGATTGGCCTTTATCACCGGCCGAGCGCGTGGCCGGTTTTTATCTGGCTGATAGCTTGGCGCACGCCGAACTGCAGCTGGTGCGGGTCGAAGACGATGAACTGCGACCTAAATTGTTTTGTAAGGTAACCCATACCGTTAATCACCGGCCGTTTCAAGGTTATAACCGGGCGCAGTACGCGGTACTGGAAGCCGCCATTCTGGTCAGCCGGCTCGATATGTTGCCGCCGGCAAAAATTCAGGCCGAGTTGGATTATTTACGGATCGGATTGGAAAAAACCGCAGGCGAAAAAGAACGCGAAGCCTGGGCCTGGTTAATGGACGTTATCGAAAAACATCAATCCGGAGCGCAGGCATGACCGGCATGTTAGCCAGTGTGAACAGCCTGGAGGAAGCCCGGTTGGTGCTGCAGGCGGCTGTCGATATCATCGACTTAAAACAACCGGAACAGGGCGCTTTGGGCGCCTTGCCGGTGGCAGCGGTGACAGAAATCGTCAATGCGCTTCCGCAGGCCCGGATCAGTGCGACGATAGGCGACTTGCCGATGCGACCCGAACAGATCCTGCCGGCGGTTCGGAACATGGCGGCCACGGGGGTTGATTACGTCAAAATCGGGTTTTTCCCGGACGGCGATTGGCTTGCCTGTGTCGATGCCTTGCAAGCGGTCGCTGCAGAGGATATAGCGTTGATTGCGGTGCTGTTTGCCGACACTCGCCCGGATTTCGGCATGATTGCGGAATTGCGCCGCGCCGGTTTTCGCGGCGTCATGCTGGATACGATGGACAAGCGCTGCGGCTCGTTGACCCAATTGCTGAGCGGCGCCGAATTGGACGCGTTCGTCGCTGCGGCGCGCGCGCAAGGAATGTTGACCGGCCTGGCGGGTTCTTTGCGTCTGGAAGATGTACCCGATTTGCTGGAGTTGGCGCCGGATTATCTGGGCTTTAGAGGGGCCTTATGCCAGGAACATCGCCGAACTGCGCAGCTGGATTTGGCGCGCATTCGCCGCATCCGCGCATCGTGGCCGGCGGAGGCTAACCGAGCGGTTCATGCCTGAGTTTTATTCCGGTGCATAAATCGCTGGTGGATGAATTGGGGTAGCTGCCGCGCTGCGGCGTTCGCAAGGCGTGTGGTCGGTTCCGGCGGCCCGGTTGCAATCGTCCAAGCGGTAGCGGTAGCAAATCGCGCACCGGTTTAGTCGGCGCTGGTAGCGGGCGTAGACCTGGATCAGCAGGCGGTCGAAGCGCTCGTGACCTTGGTTTTCGGTATGGCGTTTGATTAGCAGCAGGGCGTAGAGCCGACGCGCCTGATCGATCAGAGTATCGTTGTCCATGCTAGCCGCCTGCAGGGTCTGCGGGAAAAAATATCCATGACCGGTTAAGCGTAGCTCGGAACAGTGCGCTGCGATGCTCAGCCGGCTTGGTCTCATTGTCCTAGGTCTCACGTTTGAACGCAATCGCCGGTCGCGAATTTACGGACGGCATTCTCGAAACTGTAGTTGAGTTGAAGGCCGCTTAAATCTCTCTGCTATCCTAGCCGTATGTCCTAAATTCGTTGGCAATACCATGGCAAATTCATTCGGTCCTACGCTCAAATCAATCGATTCCGGCTTTGTTTACGGTTTGACGGTGGGCCTGGGATTGGCTGGCGGTTTATTGGCGGCCGTACTGGCGGAATTCAGTATGATTAGCGTGCTGGGCGGAGTGGCGTTACTGTTGGCCGGCGCCTTGGCGGGCTCGGCGTTGGTCAACAGGCAGCAAGCGGTTTTGCATGAACTGAACCGGACTTGGCGCGGCGATGAAGAAGCAAAGCTAAAAGATTTGGAAACCTACGTAGTCGAATTGGAGCGTATGTTCCTGCAGATAGTCCCGATCCTAGTGCGGCAAGTACAAACCTCGCGTACCCACACTGAGCAGGAAATCACGGTGTTGACAGATCGCTTTGCGGCGATGGTCAACCAATTGGAGCGATTGATCGCCGGCGGTCGCCAAAGTCGCCAAGATCGCGGCGTCGACGTATTGTTCGCCGAGACCCGCGAAGCCCTGACCACGGTGTTAAAAGTGTTGAGCCAAATTCAGGACGTCGAGCACGCGGTGGTCGACGAGGTCAGAAAGCTATCGACTCACACCAAGCAACTGGATTCGATGGCTCAGGAGGTGCGCAAGGTGGCGGAACAGATCAATTTGTTGGCTTTGAATGCCGCGATAGAAGCGGCCCGCGCTGGAGAAAACGGCCGCGGTTTTGCTGTCGTGGCCGACGAAGTGCGGAAATTGGCCGGTTTCTCGTCGGCTACGGGCGAAAAGATCAGTCGGGCGATCGAAGGTATCAATTTGGCAATGTCCTCCACCTTGAAAATGTCCGAGGCATCCGGGACTTCCGACGACAAAGCCATTCGCGACGCCGAGCTGGCGATTGGCAGAGCGCTCGACGATCTGCACAAAGCCTTGGAAATGTTCAAAGGCGACGCCGACAATTTGCGCAGTAACAGTGCGCAAATTCGCGACGAGATCTATAGCGTACTGACCGCATTTCAATTTCAGGACCGCGTCAGCCAGATGCTGACTCATGTCGAGCACAATCTGGCCAGTTTGCAGAGCGCTGTCGGCGGGATTCGGAACGTCGGGGTCCGCCATGCCGATAGCCTGAATGTCGGCGAGACCCTATCCCGGATGGAGCTGAGCTACACCATGCCTGAGGAATTGCTTAACCACACCGCTGCCTCGGCCGTCGGCCACCAGAGTTCTTCGAGTAATAGCGATGAAATAACCTTTTTCTAGAGTCTTGCGGCGCGGTCTGACCAAATGCGTCATGGCGGTTGCTATTCCTTTAGCGATGCGGCTTACCGTGTGTGAAATTGCGGCCTGAAGCTGCTTTGACAAATGACCGCTTGATGTCCATCACAACGGATTCGGATTCATTACGTGGCGCAGATGCGCCACCGCGGCGGCCGGTGCGCAATCGCCGGCATCGATTTCTGCGTCGTCGACCGCGCTCGGCAATAACTCGGTAAAATCCCGGTAAACCAAACCCCAGTCGGCGGCAAGCTGTTTTATCAGGAAACGGCCGACGCCGGCGCCCAGCAATACGCAACCTTGTGGTTGCTTAGCCGAATTCAGTATTTTGCGGCAGGCTTCGCCGAGTTTTTGTTGCTGGCTGTGTTTCAGATAGGCGGCAAATGCCAGCCAAAGCGGCCAGTCGGCGGCGTCGAATTCGTAACCGGTTAAACGCGACAGGCGCCGGGCGCTGGCCAATGCGGTTTTTTCGGCGCCGTCGGCGGTCTCAGACTGATCGTGGACAGCATTCAAGTCGCCGGTCAGCCGGTAGACATCGGCCATTGTGGCGAATAGTTCGGCCATCAGCCCCATTTGCCGGCCATTGAACTCGGCCTGCTGGGCAACCGCCATCACCGGCGTTCTGACCACGCCGGTATAGACTAACTCTCCCGATACCAAGCGCTGGTAATCGGTAAAGCCTTGTATCCGGGGCTGCGATCGTTCGATCAGCACAATATCGGTGGTCGTGCTGCCGATATCGACAAACAGCGCATCCGGTATCTGTTTGGCGGCCAGCATAACGCTTGCCAGCCAATTGGCGGACGCGATGTCCATGCAATCTGCCGAGCTTACCCGGCCAGCCGGCACAAAACCGCGTAAACCGGCAAAGACGTCGATATTTTCTGCGCCGTAATGGCGACACATCGCGTCGACAATTGCTGCGACGCCCTGTTCCCGGCCGCTAAAGCAGTCCACCAGTTCGCCGGTCATCGTCAGCGCGTGGCGGCAGCCGCGCAAATCCAGGTCGGCAGTCAATTCGGCGACGGCGTCATGCAAGTAATCAAGACCTTTCCACAGCGGGCAAGCGGCTTGGCCGACTCCGACGATTTCACCGCCAGCATTCAGCAAAGCCAATTTCAGGTGGGCGCCGCCGACATCCCAACCGGCTATCCGAGAGGCTGGTGCTGATCTCATATCGCAACCTCTACGCATTGTTGTCGGGTTGGGACCAAGGACGGTGTATCGTCCCGTAGCCTTAACACTTGTGCCGCCACGTTAATGCCTGTGGCCCGACCTATGCCGACATAAGAGCTGGTCAGGCGCGGATTGATTTCGAGTACCTGGGCCCCGGATTCGGCGGTTTCGATCAAATCGATACCAGCATACCCCCATAAGCCGGGTAAGGCCGCCGCGATCCGGTCGACCAAGTTGCGATAATGCTCGCTGCATTCGTTGTCGATATTGACCAAACAGCCGCGTAAATGGAATCGCTGTTGTTCCAAGACGATTTGTTGTTGGTTGCAGGTCAAAAAATAGCCCTTACCGTTGTTGAATAAGGCCGACAGGCTGATGGCTCGGCCTTCGACGAGGGGTTGTACGACATAGCGTTGCGGTGCGTTTAAAGCTGCAAGTGCCGTTGGCAACGCTGTGGCGTCGGCAACCAATGTGTCCTGGCAACCGGCGCCGTCAGCGACTTTTATCACGACGCGTCCGGCGAAGTCCGGATATTGGTGGGCAGGGTAGGTCGCTACTGCCGGTATCGAGTGCGCTGCAAGATGACGGTATGTCGCTAATTTGTCGGCGCACAGCGTCAATGTCGCGGCGTCGGACAATAGGGTTTCGATACCGTTATTGCGGGCCAAATCGGCCAGGCTCTGCAGGATGCCGCCGGTTTCCGGGGCGATCGGCCAAAACAGGTCGGCTTGCCCCAGTAACTCGGGGAGCTGGATCATGATGTCCTGGCCGGCACCGATTCGGACCCATTCGGTTGTCTCCGAATCCATTTCCAACTCGCAGCGTTCGTCTAATGGAACGTTTATCCGTATTTGCGGAATACGCTTCAGTTCGTGCAACAAAGCCTGTAACATCATGCGGCCTTCCGCAAGCAAAGATGTCGGCAGAGCCTCGCCGGCCAGGCCGCCGCCGCTAATGTATTCGAATACCAGAATCGTCAGTTGTTTCACTCAGTCACTCCATGCAAATTATTCCAGTCATTGATTTAAAAGACGGCTTGGTGGTACACGCCAGTGGCGGGAACCGCAGCCATTACCGGCCGGTGCATCTGAATTCGCAGCTCGTTACCGGCAGTTCGATAGCTGAAGTGGTTTCCGGCTTCTTGAGTTTGTATGCGTTTCCGGTGTTTTACATCGCCGATCTGAATGCCATTGCCGATAACGACAATCATCGCCAAATTCTCGAGCCGTTAATCCGGCGCTATCCGAATATCGAGTTTTGGGTCGATAGCGGCCTACCGCAACCGGGCTTGGGCTCCGCACAACTGCATAACCTGAAACCTGTGATCGGCACCGAAACTCGGTTGTCGCCATACGATTTAAGCAACTCTGCGGCGGTTTTGTCGCTGGACTTCAAACACGACTTAGCTCTGGGCGATGCGCGTTGGCTGGAATTGCCGCAGTATTGGCCGCAGACGGTAATCGCAATGACGCTGGATAAAGTCGGCGCCGATTCCGGGCCGGATTTTGCCAGACTCGATAGTCTGAGGCTCAGGCACCCCGATACCCGTTGGATAGCTGCCGGTGGAGTGCGCGGTGCCGATGATCTGCGCCGGCTGGAAGCGGTCGGAATGTCCGGGGTACTGATTGCCAGTGCATTGCACAACCGCCGTATCGGCGTGGCTGAAATTAGCAAATTTTAGACAAAAAAATACCCCGGCGAGCCGGGGTATTTTGTACAACCTTCGATACTAAAAAATTAAACGTTGTTAGCAGCGAACGGGTGTTTGGCGTCTTTTCTGGCAGCCAATACTTCTTTAGCAGTCGGAGTGCCGGCTACAGCACGAGCGATCGCTTCTTTGGTTGCTTTGTAGTTGAATTCTTCGATTTTCGCGTCGTCGTCAGCCAACCAGTGGATGAATACGCCAACGGAAACGAACAAATCGTCAGCTTCGTCAGCAGGAATGGTACCGTCTTCAACAGAGTCAGCAACCGCTTGAGCAACGGCGCGTTGTGCAGGTCCGAACATTTGAACGGCTTGTTTTGAACCTTTGATGGTTACTTTGTTGAACAGGATGGTAGCTGGTTTAACCAACAGGTTAGGCGCAACTACAGCCAACAGGGTAGAGAAACCGTCTTTGTTGTTGGTCAAAGCATTTGCAAACGCGGTTTCTGCCGCTGAGCCACGTGGGCCCAAGATCAGGTCGATATGGGCAATTTCGTTGCCGTCACCAACCAAAGACTCGCCAACGCGCATGTTTGTAATTTTTGCCATTTTAAATTTATCCCCTAAAGATAAGATTGAACCAAAAAATAGACACAATAATGTCCCAAAATATAGTTTCTGCGAAGTTCCCTCTATAACTCACCGGCCCGTTGTTGGCCGATAAGCTGTTCCAGAAGCACCACCAGTACTGTCGCTACAGTCATGTCAGCTGTCGTACCCGGATTGATTCTTTGTGCCTTAAAAGCTTTGTCCAGTCCGTAAAGCACCGGAAAAAGCTCTTCAGGCTCAATGGCGAGCTGCATCGCCTGATCGAGCGATTCCATCTCTACCTTGATCCACTCTGAATACCGCTTTCCATACTTCCGCTCGATATGGCTATCGGGAAAGTGCGCCAACATTGCGGCGAAAACCGCTAGCGCAGCCCAACCAGAATCGCCAGACAAAACGAAAGCACGATTATATCGTAAAACTGAGAAATCAAAAATGTCTTTAAAATTGGTGGCGTATTGTAAGGCGATTCGATCTTTGTCTGCGGCAAAGCGCATTGCTTCCATTAAAGTGACAGCGGCTTTTTCCTGAACGTCGTGTTGCTCGGATTCGCCGAGTCCGGCCGGTGCGGCTAACACGATGGCCTCGAATACCCAGTCGGCATCTGCTTGGGTAGTAGCTTGCAATACACACTCGAGCGCTTGGCGCCAGGATTGCCCCGGCTTCAAGCTCGCTGCCGCCTGAATTAACGGTGCGCAGAGTAAAACGATACCCAGATTGGTGTTGCAGGCCACGGCTTCTCGAGTGGCTTTGATGGCGTAATAAATTTTTTCGCCCAGGCTAAGTTTCGGGTCGGTAAGCGGCCCGCTACTGACTTGCGCACTGAGCCGAAAATCGTCGACCGTCATATCGTGTGCCGGACTGTAAATACTGACGTTGCCCGGCTTGAACGCCTGCAATTCGATTTCACACGCTTGGCGATAAGCGTCGATGAGTTGTTGCCGGTTCAGCATGGCTCGCTCAAGTAACGGCTCAGTAAGTCGGCGACCAAAATTTGGGCGATATTCGACTCGCAAACGCCTTGCAAACCCCGCCAGGCCGGAACGCTGTTAACCTCAATGATTCGGTAAGTGCCGTCCCGGTCTTTGATCAAATCGACGCCGGCGTAATCCATTCGTAAGGTTTCGACTGCTGCTACAGCCAAATCGGCTAACTCGGGCTCCATGCCGATGGCCTCGCAACTGGCGCCGCGGGCAACGTTATTCAGCCAGGAAATGCCGCGCCGCCGCATGGCGGCTACTGCTTTGCCGTTCACTACGAATACCCGAACGTCGGAGTAACCGTCGCCGTCACATTCGACGAAACGCTGCAGATAGTAAATACCGCGGCTGCCGGTCAGCCATAACAAATCGGTGGATTTTTCGATGCGGCGAATTCCTTCGCCTTGTGAGCCGAACAACGGTTTGCTGATCAAAAAATTGCCGAGTTGCAACTCGCGTTCGGCGATTATCAGGGCTTGTTCGCGGTCGCGCACGACCCAGGTGGCTGCCGTTGGCAGCCCGGCCCGATGCAATAGAAAGCTGGTCATGCCTTTATCGACGCTGCGCTCTATGGCCCCGGCGTCGTTATAAACCGGAACGCCGAGCAGTTTCAAAGCGTGAAGTATATCCAGATAAAAAACCACCTCTTCCAACGATCCGCCCGGTACTCCACGGACGAAAATCGCAGCGGGCAGGCGGTCCGCGAAGCCGGGGATGACTATCGGCAGATCGTTATCGTAAATCTGTATCCTGCAGTCGGTCAGGGAAGCGTATGCGGCGTCAAAGCCACGATCGGCAAAAGCCTGACACAACTGTTTGCCGTGCCAGCCGGGATCGTCGGTAAAAATTGCAATTCGGCGCAATGGAAAAGATGCGGTAAAAGTTAGTCGCAGGGCGGCGGATCTGACTGGGCAAATTCCGCCGCCGGGAGGGAAGGTCGGCGAGAGTTACGCGCCGAACGACTGGTTTAACAGTGCATTGTCCAATTTGCCGGCACGGAAGCTTTTGCCGGATTCGACGGCGGTGACGATCACCACGGCCGGGCTGAACAACATTGCGTCTATTTTGAAGAAGTCGTATTCGTAGGCTTTAAAAATCTCGGCAAACGGTTTTCCGTAATCTTTGGAAGTCGAGCTCGGCAATTCTTTGGCCAATTTCTCGGCGGCCGCGTCGTCGCCTTTGACGAACAAATGCACCTGTCCGGCGAACAAAATCGCGTCGTTAGTCCGGCCCATGGCCTTGACGAAATTAGGGTGTGGCGGGCAGATCGGCGCGCTACCGGAGCCGTCGATGATGTTTTCTAACGGAAAGTGCAGGGCATGGGCCTTGTGCATCGCTACCTCCAGTACCCGGCCGACGACTTGTACGCCGCCGGCCAGACTGCTGGTCGGGGTTACGATGATCGTCAGTTTTTCCGGAGCTACGCCGCACGCGGCCGAGACTTTTTCGACAATTTCTAGCGGCGGCACGGCATCGTTTTCGATCACCAGCACGGTCTGTTCGGCGCTGTCGCGGTATTCCAGTTCTTTATAAAGTTCCTCAACCGGCTCTACCGATCCATCCTTGACCTTGGTAGCCATCGCTCGGGCCGGGCCGGAACCCAGCGCATAATATTTGCCGTGCGACAAGCTCCAGCCGGCATATTGGCTACCCAGGCAGGACAATACCGGGTTAGTGGCATGCACATTGATGGTCAGCGGCCAGCTCTCGGTGTAAGCACTTTGTGAAATGGTCGCTGTGCCCATGCCGCCCATGCAGATTTCGGTAATGATACGGCCTGCTTCCAATCCGCCGGGTGACTTGATGCCTGCATCGATGATGGTGCAGCCGTTTTCGAGTTTCTCAATGCCCAATCTTAATTTGTCAGCGTTATCCAGCAGCTCCTGCACTAAGGGCTGTGAAAGTTTATTGACGCTTGCCTGATATTGCATGAATTAATAACCTGATTCTAAGAGAGTTTGAAGGATAGCCTGCCGTTGCCCCAATTGCTCGGCAACCTGCCGCGAATTTTTTCCGCCGGCAATAATACTGCATATCGGCTGGCCCACGCCAACAATCGAGCCTGCGACCGGCCGATCTACGGCCCAATCCGGCCAAATCACATGCGATTCGATCTTTTGTGCTTTAGTGGCGTAAATGGTTTGGTAAGCACGCGGTTCGGTGCTGATCTTGCCGGCGCAGATATCCGCAGACTCAAATATGGTCGCCAAGTGCCTCAGCAGTAACTCCTTGCCATAAAGCTGGGCGCTGGCGGAGATGCGCGGATTGATCTCCAATAGATGAATGCCTTTGGCGTCGAGCATGAAATCCAAAGTGTTGAGTCCACGTAATCGGTATGCGGCTGCAAGTTTATTTGCTGCTTCAGTCACTTGATGACGGGTAGTGGCGGGCAGTTCTGCTTGGCTGCTGATGCCGCCAAAAACGAAACCATGTCCGGGGCTTGGCTCGACGCACCATTGGCGATTGAATCCGATCACTTCAATGTGTTGGGCATGGGCTGCAAATAGCACCGACATTGCCTCGCCGTCTATAAAACGTTGCCAATAGCCGTCGACGCCGGCTGAAGCTTGGTTGCGGCTTATTCCAATCCCGCCGTGGCTGTGCCAGGGTTTAAAAATCCAGCCGTCGCCGGGGGATTTTGCTGCAAAGTCGACTGCCGGGTATGAGATGCCCAGTTTGTCCAACATTTCAAAGAAATAAAGTTTGTTTTGCGTGTTTTGGAACACCTCTGCGGAATTGCCAAATACGCGCTTACGTCCTTGCAGATGCCTTAACGTTTCCGGATGGGCTTCAAAGCCGCTACCGTAAATCACCCCGTCTATGGCATGTTCTCTGAGTGCAGCGTGTACCGCTTCGCTAACGTGATTCCAAGCCAGGGAGGTGGTCTGGTATACCTGTCGTGCCATATCCAGTGTGTCTGCGTCGGTGTAACAATCGATGGCTACGACGTCGCAGCCGATGTCGGTGCACATCCTGGTCAGCATTCGCGCGGATTTTGCAATTGCCAACAAACACTTAGGGAAAATAGAGCGGGGCATGGTATCGGCTTGTTCGAGTCTGTCGTAAAAAATACTAGATTCCGCCGAAACTTTCTGAAATAATGCACGGCTATTGGAGAGCTGGCTGAGCGGTCGAAAGCGGCGGTCTTGAAAACCGTTGACGGCTTATACCCGTCCTGGGGTTCGAATCCCTAGCTCTCCGCCATTATTGAAAGGCCTTTGAATTTCAAAGGCCTTTTTCGTTTATAGCGCTATTGAATGGCGTTTTCTAAGTCCGTCTTGATTTGGCTGCGTTCGATATTTAGCGCGGTTCGGCTTGTTTAAACCATATCAAATTGGTGATTCAGTCGGCTCAAGATGCGTTTCATGTAATACCTGCCGATTTTCTGCCAAGAGACGTCGTTATCCACAAAGTTTAATTTGCGGGCCAGCAGGCTCGGGCTGTCGCCGGAATAAACGGTGATGCGTTTGATTAGAAGCGGGTTGCTATCGGGTTCTCGCCATCCGGGTTGTGTAGTGCAGGCCAGCTTGTATCCCGCAAGCTCGGCTGCTGCTAACGAATCAGCGTTGAAGCGGCCGAAGGGGTAGGCTAGGCTGGTCACAGGCGCGGTCAAAAGTTGCTCCAGCAAGGTTTTGGCTTGGTCGAATTCTGCAAGTTGCTGGTCATGGTTAAGTAAAGAAAGATCCGGGTGTGAGTGGGTGTGCGACGCGATTTCCATTCCCGCAGAATGCATTTCCAGCAATTGGCCTGGGTCGAGCATCCGGGTTTGCTGGGACTGTCCGCCCAGCCAATGCGCGTGGCCGCCGATACAGTCGGTAGTAATGAACCAAGATGCTTTCATGTCTCGTTCCACTAGGGGTAAAAAAGCCCCCTCGTAGTTGTCTTTATAACCGTCATCGAAGGTCAGAACTACGCTTTTCTTCGGCAGTAAATGCGGCTTATCCAGGTCTCTGAACAGAACGGTATTCCAACCGTTTTGCTTCAAGTATTTCAAGTGCTTGGCGAACAGGCTCGCCTCAATCGAATATACCGACTCCGGTTTTTCGCTCGGGGTGCCGTGGTACATCAACACGATGGGGCTGCGAATGTGGGGCATGGTTGAGGCTGTAAGAGGTCCAGGTTTTGGGGGATGGATAAACGTGTCTTGCAAGCCTGCAAGTATAACAGGGAAGGCCGGCTTGGAAGTTTGCCGGCACCGTCACCGCTGGCGGGTTTCGATCCTTGTAGGGGAGAATTGCGTGCAAATAACCAAGTGCTTTACTTGGTTATTAAATAAGACTAAAATGGTCCCCATTGTGGAGGGTGCGGATGTTGCGATTAAGCAAACTGACTGATTATGCAACGGTAATCCTGAGTCATATGGCTCGGGAATCTGGTCGTTTGCACGGAACGTTTGAATTGGCCGAGGTTACCGGCATCGCTCAGCCGACCGTCAGTAAGATATTGAAAACACTAATGAAGGCTCAAGTCGTGGTTTCGGTGCGCGGAGCTAAAGGCGGATATGCCTTGGCGCGAGAGCCGGACAGAATTACCGTTGCTGCCATTATCGGCGCACTGGAGGGGCCGATAGCGTTGACCGAGTGCAGTGCTTCACACAAGGGCTGCGACCAAGCCAGCGGTTGCCGGATACAAGGCAACTGGCATTTGATAAATCAAAAAATCGCCAATGCGTTGGAATCGATTACGCTGGCAGACATGGTGTTGCCGTTTAAACCGCCGGAAGAAGTGTATATTCCGGTCAATCAACTGTTTCGATAAAAGTACTAAAGCCTATGTCCACCTCCGCTCAAGAAATCGAAAACCTGATCAGCCAGGAATACAAACAAGGCTTCGTCACCGAGTTGGAAGCCGATACCTTTCCGCCGGGATTGGACGAAGACGTTATCCGTCGTCTGTCCAAAGTTAAAAACGAACCGGAATTCATGCTCGAATACCGGCTCAAGGCGTTTCGCCATTGGCAAACCATGAGCGAACCGGACTGGGCACAACTGAAAATCGATCCGATCGACTACCAAGCCATCAGCTATTACTCGGCGCCTAAGTCCAAAAAAGATAAGCCCAAAAGTCTGGACGAAGTCGATCCGGAATTGCTGGAAACTTACAAAAAACTTGGGATTCCGCTCGACGAACAAGAGCGACTGGCCGGAATCGCGGTTGACGCGGTGTTCGACAGCGTATCGGTCGCCACCACCTTTAAAGGCAAGCTCAAAGAGGCGGGGGTGATTTTTTGCCCGATTTCCGAAGCGTTACAGGAGCACCCTGAACTGGTCAAACAATACCTCGGTAGCGTCGTACCGGTTGGCGATAACTTTTTCGCCGCATTGAACTCGGCAGTGTTTACCGACGGTTCCTTCGTCTACATCCCCAAAGGTGTGCGTTGTCCGATGGAATTATCGACCTACTTTAGAATCAACGCCGCCAACACCGGCCAGTTTGAACGGACCTTAATCATTGCCGACGAAGGCTCGCACGTGTCCTATCTGGAAGGCTGCACCGCGCCGATGCGCGATGAAAACCAGTTGCATGCTGCCGTGGTGGAATTGGTCGCGTTGGACAACGCCCAGATCAAATATTCCACCGTGCAAAACTGGTATCCCGGCGACAAAGACGGCGTCGGCGGTATCTACAACTTCGTCACCAAGCGCGCCGAATGTCGGGGTCGTAACTCCAAGGTATCGTGGACCCAGGTGGAAACCGGCTCGGCGATTACTTGGAAGTACCCGAGCTGCGTGTTGTTGGGCGACGACTCGGTCGGGGAGTTTTATTCGGTGGCGCTCACGAACAATCTGCAACAGGCCGACACCGGCACCAAAATGATCCACATCGGCAAAAACACCCGCAGCACCATAGTGTCGAAAGGTATTTCTGCCGGCAAAGCGCAGAACACTTATCGCGGCTTGGTCAAAGTGGCCAAATCCGCCGAAAACGCCCGCAACCACACCCAGTGCGATTCGCTGCTGGTTGGCGACCGCTGCGGAGCGCATACCTTTCCGTATGTTGAGGTCAAACAACCGTCGGCGCAAGTCGAGCATGAAGCCACGACATCGAAGATCAGCGAAGACCAATTGTTCTTTTGTCAGCAGCGCGGGTTGTCGGCTGAAGATGCGGTGTCGATGATTGTGAACGGGTTTTGTAAGGAAGTGTTTAAAGAATTGCCGATGGAGTTTGCGGTTGAGGCGCAGGCGTTGTTGGGGATTAGTTTGGAAGGGGCCGTTGGCTAGGAATGGTTTTGTCCCCTCTCCCTGAGGGAGAGGGCTAGGGTGAGGGGGACTTTTAATTTGGTGTCGCTATCGCGACGGATGGTTTTAAAGTCGGGTCTCGGCCCGACAGCCGAGATACTTTCTTTTGCTTGGCCAAAAGAAAGTATCCAAAGAAAAGGCCACCCGGAATTCCGCCAATTTCCTGCGCTTCTCGCTTTTGGCGAGGGTTTTCGGAAGGGGCTTCCCAGCCCCTCCGAAAACGAGCGGCATCCCTGCCGCTCCCCTGCGGGCTGATCTCGCCAAAAGCTGCGATGCTCGGGGCGGAATAACGGGAATAACCCCGCCGCGGGATGGAAATTGTTTGGATTATTTATTTTGGTTACTTCTATATGACTGAAAATTTGATTTCAGTAAAAGAATTCTCAGAGCTTAATGGATTGCGGCGTCAATCAGTATTTAAGGTTATCAAGCGCCTGGGCATAGAGCCAGAGAAATCTCGTGGTGGCAGTGAAAATCGAGGACAGACAATTTCCTATATCACAGATCGTGAAGCTCGTTTAGTACTTGAAGTTATTGGTTCTAACAGGAGTGCTTTAATGGAAGATGAGGATAGAGAATCTTCTTTACCGGAAGCAACTCTTTACGATATTGGTGTTTTCTACTTGTTGGGGTTAGAACCTGAGCATGATCCCAATCGTTTTAAAGTTGGTTTTGCAAACAATATTAACGAACGGCTGAGGCAGCATCGTTGTTCTGCACCATTTGCCAAAGTAATGAAAACCTGGTCTTGTAGAAGATTATGGGAAAAAACTGCAATTGAATGTGTTACTGCGGGATGCGATCAGTTACATACTGAAGTTTTTAGGGCAACATCTTTGAATTCGGTTATTGATAAATGTGATCGTTTCTTCGAATTAATGCCCCGACTTGATTAATTGAATTTGAGCAGCGTAGGGTGGGCACGATTTAGCCCGCGTAGGTCCGATTAGCGAAGCGTAATCGGACGAATGGAGTTTAATAAGAAATCGGTGTTTTCGATTTACAAAATCGAAGTTTTTTCGGTATTAAGGAACCTCTGATTAATTCGCTACCGCGCATTTAGGACTCAATTAAATCAATGGCTTGCGATGCTGTTTTTCTTGAAAACTGAATTAATCAGAGGTTCCTTAAGCAAAAAGGTTGAAATGCTAAACATGCGTCCGATTACGCTTCGCTAATCGGACCTACCATTTCGACTTGAAGCGATAATTTCTGGGATGGTTTTCTTCCCGTTTTGTCGCGCCGAGCACCGGAGGGTTTGAGCGGATTAGCCCGAAGGGGCGATGCAGGGATGCATCGCGTTTTCCGTAGGGGCTGGGAAGCCCCTTCGGAAAACCCCGCTCAAACCTGATGAGCGCAGGGAATAAGCGGCATCCGGGTCGCCTTTTCTTTGGATACTTTCTTTTGGCGACGCAAAAGAAAGTAGCTCGGCTGTCGGGCCGAGACCCGACGTTAAATAGCCGTCGCGATAGCGACACTAATTGTTGAAGAACTGAAAAAATTAATGCCAGAAATATCCCGATTCTACGGAATCATTATTCGAATGTTCTTGATCGACAGCGAACATCCACCACGCCATATCCATATCAAATATGGCGAATATCAGGCGATTATGGAATTGGAGAATTTGAATATCATTGAAGGCGGTATTCCCAGAAAATGCCGCGCATTAGTTCGAGAATGGGCCGAATTGCATCAAGACGAGCTGATAGCTATGTGGGATAGCCAAAATTTTCACAGTATTGCCCCTTTGGAGTAACAGAAATGAAACTCAAACAATTTCAATATCTTGAAGGTTACAGTTTTGAACTCGCTTTTGAAAATGGCCAGACTTTCAAAGTAAATTTGCAGGATTTAATTGGCCAATACGTTTCTCCGGATCAAGTAAAAACGGCCAAGATTGATCCTGAATGGGGATGTCTGGAGTTTAATGACGGCAAAGCGGATATTGAGCCAAAAACGCTTTATCAGTTTGCTCTAAAAACGACAATACAACACGCAGCCTGATCAAAGGCAGTCAGAATTTTAATTTTAGGTAAAAGACCTATGCTCAGCATAAAAAAATCTCCACGTCACCATCAACGACAAACCTATTTTAAAAGGTCTAACCCTGGACATAAACCCAGGGGAAGTTCACGCCATCATGGGCCCCAACGGCGCCGGCAAGAGCACCTTGTCGCACGTGCTGTCCGGCAAACCCGGTTACACCGTCACTGAAGGCAGCGTGACTTACGACGGCAAGGATTTGCTGGAAATGGACCCGGAAGTCCGTGCCCGCGAAGGGGTGTTTTTAGCGTTTCAATATCCGGTGGAAATTCCCGGCGTCAGCAATATTTATCTACTGAAGGCGGCTCTGAATGCGATGCGCAAGCACAAGGGTCTGCCGGAAGTCGATGCAATGGATTTTCTGACCATCGTCAAAAGCAAGGTCAAGTTGCTGCAGATGGACGAGAAGTTTCTATACCGCGCGGTCAACGAAGGTTTTTCCGGCGGCGAGAAGAAGCGTAACGAGATTTTGCAGGCAGCGGTGCTGGAGCCGAGATTGTGCATCCTCGACGAGACCGATTCCGGCCTGGACATTGACGCGTTGCGGATTGTGTCCGACGGCGTCAATTCGCTGCGTGCCGCCGAGCGTTCGTTCTTGATGATCACCCATTATCAACGCCTGCTGGATTACATCAAACCCGACGTGGTGCACGTCCTTGCCGACGGCAAGATCGTCAAGTCCGGCGGGCCGGAGCTGGCGTTGGAGCTGGAAGAAAAAGGTTACAGCTGGCTGGAAGGGCAAGCCGCATGATCGCCGCCGAACAATCAGCTTATTCTTATTTGGCGGCCTATCAAGACTTGGCACCGTCATTGCCCGGTGTCGATCTGCCATGGTTGCAGCAACTGCGTGCCGAAGGCTTATCTGCCTTTGCCGAGCGCGGTTTTCCCAATATTCGCGAAGAAGAATGGCGTTACACCAATCTGTCGGCGTTGAACAAAACCGTATTCGCGCCGGTTGCGGAACAGGGCATTGACGCGGCGTGGTTACAGTCATACCGCCTGAAAGACACTTATAGCGTGGTGCTGGTTAACGGTCGCTATGTTGCCGGTTTGTCGGCTTTGTCCGGTTTGAACGACGTCAGCGTGCGCAGTTTGGCCGAGGTGCTATTACAAAATCCGGATTTGGTCGCCGGCAAATTGGGTCAAGCGGTTGCCGCTAGCGAACACAATCTGGTCGCGTTCAACACCGCCTGGTTCGCCGATGGTGTCGTGATCGAGGTTGCCGCCAAGCAGCAATTGGATAAACCGTTGCAGATTCTGCACGTGGTGACCGAGGCCAACGCGCTGGCCGTCAGCCGCAATCTGATCCTCGTCAACGATCAGGCCGAAGCGGAAATCATCGAGACTTACGTCGGCAGTGCCGACAGCTATTTCACGGTGTCGGTCAATGAATGTCTGTTGGGCCGCAACGCCGGTTTGACGTTGTACAAAGCGCAATTGGAAGCCGCCAAGGCGCAGCACTTTGGCGGTAACTACGTCAAGCAAGCGCCGGATAGTCGTTTTGCTCACCACAATTTTGCGCTCGGCAGTTTGCTGGCGCGTAGCGACATTCATAGCGATCTGGACAAAGCGTCGGAATGCAGCTTGAACGGCTTGTTCGTCGCTAACGGCCGCCAGCATCTGGACAACCACACGCGCATCAACCACTTACAACCGCACGGTATCAGCCGCGAGTTTTATAAAGGTGTCCTGGATAATAAGGCGCGTGGCGTGTTTCAGGGCCGGGTGGTGGTCGCCGAGGGCGCGCAACATACCGATTCGGAAATGAACAACCGCAATTTGTTGTTATCGGCCGATGCCGAGGTCGATACCAAGCCGCAACTGGAAATTTACAACGACGACGTCAAATGCTCGCACGGCGTCACCGTCGGCCAGTTGGAAGAAAAGTCGGTGTTTTATCTGCAATCGCGCGGCGTCGATGCGGAAACCGCACGAAACATTTTGACCTTTGCTTTTGCCAATGAAATGGCGGATAAGGTGGAGAATGCCGAGTTGAAGGGCTTGTTATTGCAGGAGTTATTGGCGCGGTTTCCGGCGATGAGTTTGTAGGAGCCAACGTCTATAAGATGTCGGCGACCCGAACCTGAATCTCCGGCAGCACAACCAGATTGACAGTGTCGGCCTTGGCTAAGGTCGTTTGCTTCTGGTAATCGCCATCGTCGGGTTGCCGGTAGATTTCCAGGCAGTTGTCGATCAGATTGACGATCCAGTATTCGGGGATTTGGTGGGTGGCGTACAAACGGCGTTTTTGCTCGCGGTCGAAACGTAGCGTGCTGTCGGAAACTTCGATCAGTAACAATACATCGACCGCATTTGGGTGGCGGGTGGTGTAGAAATCGGCATTCGGCTTCAGCAGCAGAAAATCGGGTTCCGGCTCGGACAAATCGCCGAGTTGAATCGGATTTTGAACGCTAACCACAGCCTGATCGCCCAATAAACGGTTGAGGATATGATTCAGACGATTGATATGTCCGGCATGGTTGAATCCTATCGGTGCCATCGTGAGAATTTCTCCTTCAATGAGTTCTAATCGGCTTTCAGGCGGAAAAATCCCGGCCTCGCCCATGCGATGCCACTCGGCGATGTCGGTGAGGTGTTTTTGCGGGAAAACGGCGACCATAGTTTTATCCAATGAACGAATCGGCTGAATCGATTCTAGTGTTTAGAAAAGACGAAATCAATTAAACCAAACAGTTAGCGATGAGCACATTTCCAATCGAACACATCCGCGCCGACTTCCCCATCCTCGGTGAAAAGATCCGCAATAAACCCCTGGTTTATCTGGACAATGCCGCCAGTTGCCAAAAGCCGCAAGCGGTGATCGATGCCATCGTGCATACCTATAGCCACGAGTACGCCAACATCCATCGCGGTGTACACACGCTCAGCGTCAGGGCCACGGATCGGTTCGAAGCGGCACGGGAAAAGGTCAGGGCGTTTATTAATGCCAACAGCGAAAAAGAAATCATCTTCGTGCGCGGTGCGACCGAAGCGATCAATTTGGTTGCGCAGAGTTACGGCAAGTCGCATCTCAAAGCCGGCGATGAAATTGTGATTAGTGCGATGGAACATCACGCCAACATCGTGCCTTGGCAGATGCTGTGCCAGCAGATCGGCAGCGTTTTAAAAGTCGCGCCGATCAATCAGCAAGGCGAATTGCTGTTCGACGAGTTCGAAAAGCTATTGAACCCCAACACCAAATTGGTCGCCATCACCCACATGTCCAACGCGCTGGGTAGTATCAATCCGGTCGAGAAAATCATCGCAGCCGCCCACGCCAAAAATATCCCAGTGCTGCTGGACGGCGCTCAGGCGATTCCGCATATGCCGGTCGATGTCCAGGCGCTGGATTGCGATTTTTACGTGTTTTCCGGCCACAAACTCTACGGCCCGTCCGGCACCGGCGTGTTGTACGGCAAGCAAGCCCTGCTGGAAGCGATGCCGCCGTATCAAAGTGGTGGCGACATGATTCGGCAAGTGACCTTCGAAAAGACTACCTACGCCGGACTGCCGCACAAGTTCGAAGCCGGTACCCCGGCGATTGCCGAAATCATCGGACTGGGTGCCGCGATTGACTATGTCAGCGCGATTGGCATGGACAACATTGCCGCTTACGAGGCTGAATTGCTGGATTACGCCACCGAGCAAGCCCGGCAAATCAAAGGCCTGAACATCATTGGCCAGGCCGAACACAAAGGCGGCATTCTGTCGTTCACGCTGGACCACATCCACCCGCACGACATCGGCACCATGTTGGACAGCTTGGGCATCGCCGTGCGCGCCGGGCATCATTGCGCGATGCCGGTGATGGATTTTTACGGCGTGCCGGCGACGGCGCGTGCGTCATTTGCCATGTACAATACCCGGCAAGAAATCGATATTTTGATGCAAGGCATCAAGTCCCTAATTGAGGTGTTTGGCTAATGTTTGACGAACTACGCGACCTATACCAAGAGGTCATCTTCGACCACAACCGCAACCCGCGCAATTTCCGCATCATGGATGACGCGAACAGGCGAGTTGACGGTTTTAATCCGCTGTGTGGCGACAAGCTCACCTTGTTTTTGAAAATCGGCGGCGACCATGTGATTCAGGATGCCAGTTTCCAAGGGTCCGGCTGCGCGATTTCCACCGCTTCGGTGTCGCTGATGACCGAAATTATCAAGGGCATGAGCGAAGCCGAAGCCGAAGCCTTGTTCAAGCAGTTCCACGAAATGACCACCGGCAAGACCGAGGACATCAACCTGGAAGCGATCGGCAAGCTGGCTGTGCTGGCCGGCGTGCGCGAATATCCGGCGCGGGTCAAATGTGCGACCTTGGCTTGGCATACGCTGGATGCGGCGCTGAAGAATCAACAGGAAGCAGTTTCCACCGAATAGTGTCTGGGCTCAAACTCGTCGTATTGCGCGGTGACGCGGTATGCGACGCCAGGCTGGCGCAGCATTTGGCTGTCGATCTGGTGGACTTGGAACAAGCGTTGGCCGGTCATGGCGATATTTTTTTGGCTTACCGCGACGGTTGTCTAAAACTGCTAGACCGACAAAACCTTAAAAAAGGTGGGCTGGCGGTCGAAGTCGATCCGCGTCCGGGCGAACAACATTCCTATCCGGCCCCAAAAAAAGATTTGCTGGCGCAGGCCGTTGGTAAGAAAAGCCATACCGTCGTCGATGCTACCTGCGGTTGGGCCCAAGACAGTCTGGCCTTGTTTCGGATGGGTTATCAAGTGACTTGCCTCGAGCGTTCGCCGGTGATGGCGGCCTTGATTGCAGACGGTTTCGAACGCTTGGCGCAAAAGGATTGGGTGCTGCGCCGCGAATTGCAACCACCGCGACTGCTAGTCGGAAACGCCATCGAGTTAATGGCGAACCTGCCGGAAGCGCCGGACTGCATTTATCTGGATCCGATGTTCCCGGCCAAGCGCAAGCAATCGGCGGCGACCCGCAAGTCAATGGCTATGCTGCGCGATATTCTCGGCGATGATCTGGATCGGCAACAATTGTTCGATGCGGCTTGGGCCGCGACCGGCAAACGGGTGGTCGTCAAAAGCCCGGATTATGCCGAACCGCTGGGCGGCAAGCCGAGTGAGAGTTTGCAAGGCAAACTGCTCCGTTACGATGTGTATTTGAAATAGACGAAAGTCGTGTTACCCAACAAGCGAGAACAGCATGGCAGAGTGGATTGACGTAGTGGCTGCCTCGGCCTTGGCCGACGGCGAACATGTGGTGGTGGATGTCGACGGCGACGACGTTGCCGTGTTCAACATCGGCGGCGAGTTTTACGCGATTGCCGATGTCTGCACCCACGACGGCGCCGAGATCGCCAGCGGCGAACTGGACGGCGACGAAATCGTCTGTCCGCGCCACGGCGCCCGCTTTTGCGTCAAGACCGGCCAGGTTAAATGCGCGCCGGCCTACGAGGATGTCGCCACGTTTCCGGTGCGGGTCGAGGCCGGTCGGCTCCAGGTCGCCGCGCCGGAATGAGGCGAGCCAGAATGGCCGGTTGTCAAACCAACATATAGCCGACGCTACCGGCCAAAAAGGCGAATTCGACCACCAACAACTGCATTTTCTGCAAGACCGGCAACATCTCCCAATAGCTTTGCCAGCGTTCCCGCAAGCGGACGCCGCTTTCGATGCAGTAGCGTTTCGCCCGCTGCAACCAGATCGGCAAGTGTCGGACGATCCGGTACAAAACGCCGGCAGCGATCGCGCAACTGCTATAAAACACGATCATTTGCGCCTGGAACTTGCTGAAACCGAAAACGTGCGTCAACAACTCTTCAATGGCAAAGGCCACGCTTTCGTAAACGGTATGAACCGCCACGCCGAAAAAGTGCAAAGTTTCGACAGGGAATTTGACGCAGACGATTAACCCGCCGACCAACACCAAAGTCTTAACTACCGTTGTTCTAGAAAAATCGGCTCTATCAAACTTTCTAATCATACTCATCACCTCATTGTGCGTAATCCAAAGGTGCGGCGACCGCGGCCTGAAAGTCGGCATGGGCCTTGAACAGGCTGGCTGCCGCATCGGCGGCTTGCAGCGTCGCGTCGCCGCTGGCTATTTCACGTAGATTGACAAATAACAAAGTCGTTTCACCCCATTCGAAGCGAGTGCGTTCCCCTTCCTCCAACTGACGGGCCGCTTGCCGTTGCTGTTCGCTCAGCGTTAGCCGTTGGCGGGCGGCGTTCAAGGCTGACAGCACATCCTTCACTTCAGCATTGATCCTGTCCTCGGTGCCGGTCCGTTCCCAGCGCAGACGCTTTAAATTCGCCGCTGCCGTTTGCGCCCGACCGCCGGCGACGCGTTGTTGTAGCGGTATGTCGACATTCAAACCCAGATAGAGTTCGTCGCGGTTCAATTTTTCTTTGGCGTAACCGATATCGCTGGCGCCCATCACCGAGAAATCCACGGCCGGATTGCGCTGGTTGTTTTGCAAAGCCAGTTCGGTCTCGGTCTGCTGACTCTGCAATTCCAAACGTTTCAATTCCGGCCGTTGGCTGCGGGCCAAATGAGCGGCGTTTTCGAAATCCGCTTCAATTTTCGGCTCGCGTTCCGGAAAGCCGCTCGGCAGCAACTCGTCGGTGGGCAATTGTGGTTGGCCGTCGGCGTCGCGCCAATACAAAGACAATTGAATCGCGCTTTGCTCCAGCATACGTTTGGCGGCAACCAGTCGCTCGCGGCGCTCGATGATGGCCCGCTGGTTGTCCAGCGCTTCGAAATCCGGAATATCGCCGGCGGCGACTCGCTGCAGAATGCCGTCGTTACGCTGTTCGGCAATTTGCAGCAGTTGCGCTGCGGTGCGGGCGCGCAGACCGGCCAAGACCCAGTCCCAATAGCGGTGGCTGGCCTGGCGGCGCACTTCCAATAAAACCTGATCGAACTCGTGGTTGGCGATCAATTTGCCGAGTTCGGCCTGTTGCAAACTGGCGCGGCGGCGGTCGATCTCGCGGTTACGCCACAACGGGATGTTGACGCCGATTCGCGCCTCACCGTCGTCCGCAGTCTGGCTTTTGCCTTCGTAGACCGGATATTGGCCGGTGCCGCGCCGCCAGCCGCCGAAAAAAGTCGCGCCCCAAAGGGTCGTCGGTTGTTCGATCACCACATCGTAATTGCGACTCTCGTACATACCGGCCACCGACCAGCGGTTTTGCGATTTCAATAAGGTATCGAAGCCGCCTTCTGCGGTTTGCAGCTCGCCGTCGGCGACTTGCTTACGCTGCTCCGCCGCCAGTAAGCCCGGAAACGCCCGCAAAGCCGCATCCAACACTTCCGCCAAAGCCAGCGGCCGCGGCGCGGGCGCTGGCTCCGCCGAGGCCAGCAGCGGTAACCAGACCAAGATCAGAATCGCTGCTCTGGTTTTCATTCTTTTTTCTCGCCACTATCGGCTTTCTTGTCATCGCCTTTACCGGCGTCCTTGACTTCGGGCTCCGGCAATACCAGCGGCGGGAAGCCGTTGAAGATCCGCCACAATTCGTAGCCCAGCGTGACTTGGCCCAGCAACACCCAACCGTTGACCCTTACGCCTTGGCGGAGAAAGCGTACTTCCGGCCAAGGAATGTCGTCCGGATCCGGTTGCACCAGGATCCGAAAATGCCCCTTGCCGTCGTCGGTGGCGTCGATCAGCACTACCTGGCCGCCAAACGAACCGATCGAAAATTCGGGCCAGCCGCCGAACTGGATGGCGGGATAACCTTCGAATTGCAGCCGTACCTTGCTGCCGGAGACGATCAGCGGCAGGTCGTTGCCGTCGACCCACAATTCCACTGCCCGCTGGTCGGTGTCCGGCACCAGAATTGCCAGCGGCTGGCCGGCCTTGACCATTTCCGCATTCGGGTTGGCCAGCAAGCGCAATACCGTACCGTCGCGCGGTGCGGTAATGGTTTGGGTTTGCTGACGAGCCAGGCGGGTTTCCACTTTCAGCAAGTCGGCGCTTAAATAATTCTGGTCTTCGATAGCCTTATTCAGCTCGGCGCGGGCTTTTTCGACGCTGGCCGTGGTGTCGGCGGTCAATTTGCGCAGGTCGGCGCCCACCGCGTCGACTTCGCTCTTGGATGCCGCCAGTGCAGCGTGGGCGCGGTCGAGATCGGCGCTACGTTGTGCCATTTCCAGCTGCGCCAGCTCCAGTGTCCGCCGCGAGGCCAGACCTTTGTCTTGCAATGTCTGTTGGCGGGTTAAATTCAAGGACGATGTCAAGCGGGCGGCACTGGCGGCTTCGGCGCCTTGCGCGGCTTGGCGTTGGCGTTGACGAGCCATTTCCAGTCGCGATTCGGCTGCGGCCAGGGCTTGGGGTCGAGCCTGTTCGGCCATGCGCAATTGTTCCCGAAAGGTTTCCACCCGGTTGTCGATCGCGGTTTGCCGGCCGAGCAAGGCCTGGCGTTCGCTTTCCAGCCGTTGCAGCAGCAGCGGGTCGTTGTCGCGTAACTCGGCTAGCACTTCGCCGGCCTTGACCCGGCTGCCTTCCTTAACCAGCCAGCGCGAGATGCGGCCTTCCACCGGAGCGCCTACGGTTTGTTGGCGGTCGCCGGGGATATAGGCGACGACGCGGCCGATACCGCGTACGTTCTGCTGCCACGGCGTCAGTAGCAGCAGGATCAGCAGCACGAGCAGCAGCAACAACAAGGAACGGGCGACTTTGCCGGCGATCGGCGCGGTGATCGCGTCGCGCAAATCGCCCAATCCGGTGTTGGCTAGCCAGTCATCGGTGTTGCTGTGCATATCATTCTCCCTTGGTATCGTTTTCGACCAAACGGCCATCGGCCAGCATGACTTGGCGCCGAAAGTGCGTCAACACCAGCGGCTCGTGGCTGACGAC
Source organism: Methylomonas sp. EFPC3 (assembly GCF_029643245.1). Classification (NCBI taxonomy): domain Bacteria; kingdom Pseudomonadati; phylum Pseudomonadota; class Gammaproteobacteria; order Methylococcales; family Methylococcaceae; genus Methylomonas; species Methylomonas sp. EFPC3. The sequence continues at coordinate 1,404,494 of NZ_CP116398.1, read as the reverse complement.
CAATAAAGTCCATGGCGCATTGGGCGCCGTTAATGCTTCGAGCAGAACCGGCAGATAACGAGTGTCGATGCGATCCAGAGCCTTGTCGATCAACAACAAGTTAGGGTTGCCGGCAATGGCCCGTGCCAGGGTCAGTCGTAATGCTTGTTCGTCGTTCAGCGGGCCGCCTTGCGGAGAAAGTTCGGTCTGCATGCCCTCGGGCAGTGCCGAAACCGTCTCCAGCAGGCCGACTTGTTCCAGGGCTTGGCGAAGCTTTACCAACGGTAAATCACGTCCCAGGCTCAGGTTCTCGGCAATTGTCGCTTCTACCAGCTCGGTATGGCGAACCAGAGAGACGTGGTCGCGTAATTGGCCCAGGTTCAAATCCCGTAAGTCATGGCCGTTCAATAAAATCTGGCCGGCGCTCGGAGTGCGCAGGCCGCAGATGGTATCCAGCAAGCTACCGCGTTCGGCGCCGGTGCTTATCGCCAGTTTCTCGCCGGCTGCCAAAAGCAAATCCAGGCCGTTGGCGCCGTCGCAGTAAGGGCTGTCCGGCAAACAGAGTTGGCGGATTTCCAGCCGGTAGGCAGACTCGGTAATTTCCGGTTGTCCGTCTTGCGCCGTTTCTTGTGGTAGATCCAGCAAATAGCCGATCTTGTCGACGCTGGCGACCAATTCATAGAAGTTATCCAGGTTTTTGCCGAGTCGGGTCAGGCCGTAGACCATGGCGTTGACCACCAACTCGGCGGCAATCAACTGGCCCAGGCTGAGCTGGCGTTCGATCACCATCCAGCCGCCCATGCCCAATAATGCGGTGTTGGCCAGGGTATGCAACACCAGAGCGCCTATGTTCTGCCTGGACAGAATTCGGAAGTGAGCAACGCAGGCTTCGAGGTAGTGGTGGGCGAACTTTTCGGTTTGCTGGTCGACGAACTCGGCGCCAGCCCGGCTTTTGCCGAGCAAGGGATTGGCGGCGATATTTTCCAGCCAGGCGGCGGCCGCGTATTTGGCTTTGGATTGTTCGATCGCGGTCGGAATCCCGCGTTTGCCCATCACGAACAGAATCAAGTACAGGGCGGCGACCAGGAATAAATCGAAGGCCAGTAGCAAAGGGTGGTAAAACGCCAGCAATATCATGCCGATCAGCGTTTGCAGCAGATAACCCAGGGTTTCCAGCAGCAAGGATGCGGCGGTCTTTTGCAGCGATACCACGTCGAAGAAGCGATTGGCCAGCTCCGGCAAGTACTGGTGGTCGCGCACCGACATCACAGCGTTGCGTAAGCGTTGGGCCGATGTACCGAATAAGCGTACGAACAGTCGCCGCTGCAGCATCTCCACGACGTAAAACTGTAGCGCCACCAGAGTATTGCTGAATGACAGCAATACCAGCAGGATTAGCGTCAATACCACCAGGGGTTGCAAAAGCGCGCCGAAGGCGATGGTGTTTACCAGTGCCTGTACCGCGATCGGCGTGGCCAGCGACATCAAACCGATACCGACGCCGTAGGCCAGCAACGAGCCAATGTCCTCGCGTTCGGCCAGCATGAGCTGTTTCAGGCGGTGTAGCGGATTTGATGTAGCCATAGTGTTCTCCGTAACGGACTAGCAAGATTAGCCGGTATTGCGCATACCGGCCGCGATAGCGTTGATGGTACGTAGCAATGGCTTCATCGCGGCTATTTCTTCGCCATTGTCTTCCGTTTGTCTGACCGCCTTGAGCAGATCGGCCTGCAAAAAGTTCAAGGGACCCAGATAATCGTTGCGCCGATGTAAAGAAGCAGCCAGCTCCGGATTATCGGCCAGCAGTTTGTCGCTTTCGGCAATTTCCAGAATCCAGTCCACGCAACGGCGGTGCTCGGCGGCGATCAAGCCATGGATACGCTTGCCGACTTCCGGATCGGCGCACAAGGCGGCGTACTCGCGGGCGATGTCCATATCCGATTTGCTTAATGCCATCTGCGCGTTGCTCAGCAGATTCCGGAAGAACGGCCAGGTGCAGTATAACTCGCTCAGGGTTTTCAGCCGTTCCGGTTTGCCGGCGCACCAATTTTCCAGGCTGGAGCCGATACCGTACCAGGCCGGGAAGGTCTGGCGGGATTGGGCCCAGGCGAAGACCCAGGCGATGGCCCGCACCGATTTTTTCGAGCGATCCTGCTTTTTCCGGTGCGACGGCCGCGAGCCGATGTTGAGTTGACCGATTTCGGTGACCGGCGTGGTTTCGTAAAAATAGTCCAGGAAACCGGGCGTATGTTCGGTCAATTGCCGATAGCCGCGCTCGCCCAGGGCAGCCAGTTCGCTCATGATCGCCAGCGATTCGGCCCGGTCCGGGGCGACCGGCTGCACCAGGCTGACGCTGGCTTTCATCAAGCCGGTGATGCCCATGGTTAATTCGTAGACCGCGGTTTCCATATTGTTGTAGCGGTAGAATAACACTTCGCCTTGCTCGGTGAATTTAATCTGGCCGCGCACGGTAGCCGGCGGTTGCGCCAGAATCGCCTGGTGGGTGGGGCCGCCGCCGCGGCCGACGGTGCCGCCGCGGCCGTGGAATAAACGACAGGGGATGCCTTCGCTGTCGCTGATTTCCATGACCAGTTGCTGAGCCCGGTAGAGGCCCCAGGCCGAGGCTAGAATGCCGCCGTCCTTGCAGGAATCGGAATAGCCCAACATCACTTCCTGACGCTGGCCGTAAGCCTGTTGCAACGAGCGGTAGACCGGCTGCGCCAGCAAGGTGCGCAAAACTGTGTCGATATGGCTTAAATCTTCGATAGTCTCGAATAAGGGCGACACGCCGACATGGCAATACCAACGGCCGCCGATGCGGCCGGCCAGGCCGGTTTGTGCGGCTAACAGTAAGACCTCCATGATGTGGCTGGCCGAGTGGGTCATCGAAATCACGTAGCGGCTGAAACAGTCGGCGCCGATTTCCCGGCGCATGTCGGCCATGACTTGAAACACTTCCAGCGTTTCCCGCGTGGCGTCGCTCACCAGCTGATTATCGTAGCTCAAGCTGCCGGGCGCGGCGATCGCTTCGCCCAACAATTGCAAGCGTTCCGATTCTTGCAGGCTGTGGTAGTCGATTTGCAACGCCAGGGTAAATATTTCCGCCACCGCATCGCTATGCCGAGTCGATTCCTGACGCACGTCAAGCTGCATCAGATGGAAGCCGAAGGTCTCGACCAGCCGGATCAAGTCCAGCAGCTCCAGGTCGGCTACCGCTTGATCGCCGTGGCTGATCAATGACTCGCGGATCAGCCGTAAATCGGCTAAAAACTGCGGGGCGCCGGCGTAGGCGTGAATATCGCTGGCGCCCGACGTTTGCTCGATGCGCTGTTCGACCCGGTTCAATGCCGCTTCCAGCCGGTATTTCATTAAGCTTAATTTGTGCCGGTAGGGTTCTTGGCGGCAGCTGAGTTCCAATGGAATTGCAACGTCGCCCAGCAGCTCGCGTTCGTGTTGCAGGCTTTGCAAAAACGCTGCAGTGGGTTGGCACAAGCCGTAAGAATAAGACAGTTGTTCGCGTAGCGCGGCGACGCGGGCGATGTAGGCTTGCAATACGGTGCGGGTCTGCATCCGCAAAGCCAGCGCGGTGGTTTCCGGTTTGACGTTAGGGTTGCCGTCGCGGTCGCCGCCGATCCAGGAACCAAAGCTGAGAAAATTGGGGACTTTGACCGCGGCCGCGTCGGCGCCGTAGACGTCATGCAGGGCGCGCTGGAAATTGCGGTACACCCGGGCGGTGGCTTCGAACAACGACAACGGAAAGTAATACAAGCCGGCGTCGATCTCGTCGACTACGCCCATGCCGCGGGCGCGTACCTCGTCGGTCTTCCACAGCAATTGGATCTGGCTGTGCAGCCGCTCCAGCACTTCGGCCCGGAAATAACCTTTCAACCGCGGGTCGTCGAGTTTCTCGTGGCTCAGAAAGATGTTGCGTAATGCGCCGCGTACCGCCCGCCGCTTGGCTTCGGTCGGATGCGCGGTCATCACCGGCATATAGCTCAAATTATCGAGTAAACATTGCAATTGGCCGACATCGACGCCGGCCTGACGCAAATTCAGTAAGGTATCGTGGAACGAGCCCGGCCAAAAGTGCTTGTCGTTTTCGGCCAGGCGCCGGCGCTGGTGCAAGTTGGCTGATTCCTCAGCGATGTTGAGCAGACTGAAAAACATGCTGAAGGCGCGGATCACTTCGGTTTGCGCCTCGGGCGGAAGCTTGTTCAGCGTGTCCGATAACTGTCGGCGGCGGCTGGCGCTGTTGTCGCGCTGTAACGCAGCGAATTGGCGTTGCAGTTGCTCGACCATGCCGGAGATGTTGGGGCCGGCTTCGGTCTTAAGTACTTGCGCCAGAATTTGTTTAAGTAAGCGGAAGTTGCTGCGCAGGGCTTTGTCGTCGTATGTCTGGGCGGTGGTCATGGGTAGTCTCGCAAAAAATTTGTCTTGACCAAAAGATATGCCTTGTTAAAAAAATAGTAAAATCGGATAAATAAATTTATTTCATAGAAAATAGCGATGTATTAAGGCCGTGGATAGAATCAATTACCAGCACCTTTACTATTTTTGGGTCGTTGCCAAACATGGCAGCATCAGTGCTGCCTGCGAGGTATTGCATTTGGCCCAGCCTACCATCAGCGGCCAATTGGCGATATTCGAGCAGGCCGTAGGCTGCCAATTGTTCGTCAAACAGGGGCGGAAATTGGTGTTGAGCGATACCGGGCGTGCGGTATTTCACTATGCGGAGGAGATATTCAGTCTGGGGCGCGAGTTGACGCACATGCTGAAAGGCGGCGGCGGCCGCGGCATGCGCTTGAATCTGGGTATCAGCGATGCATTGCCTAAATTGTTGTCTTACTGTTTGGTCGAGCCTTTGTTGCGGATGGCCGAGCCGGTTCAAATCCATTGTCTGGAGGACAAGACCGAGCGTCTGCTGGCCGAGCTGGCCCTACACGGCGTGGATCTGGTGTTGTGCGACGTACCGGCCACGCCGGCCAGCGGTGCCCGAGTATTCAACCATTTTCTGGGCGAGTCGCAGGTGGCGATTTTTGCCGCTCCGGCGCTGGCCGAACGTTACCGCCGCGACTTTCCGCGTTGTCTGAACGGCGCGCCGTTTCTGTTGCCGACGGCTAATACCGCATTGCGCCGCTCGTTGGACCAATGGTTCGATGTCAATCAAATCAGTCCGACGGTGCAGGTCGAGGTCGAAGACAGCGGCTTGTTGAAGACCTTCGGCGCCGGCGGCAGCGGCTTGTTTTTCTCGCCGCTGGCGGTGGCGGGGGCGATCGAGAACCAATACGGAGTGCGCACGTTGGGCATCGCCGACGGCGTGGTCGAGCGGTTTTATGCAGTGACCGCACAGCGGCGGCTGAAGCATCCGTTGGTGAATACGATTTTGGAGCAGGCGCAAAAAGGCTTGTTCGGCTTGTTGTCCGATACTGCGTCCGTTTCGGACTCGGCCACTGTTAGCCGCGCTTAGGCGTCCTCGCTGAGGCTCGGTTAGGGTCGGCCGATTTGCCCCGGTTTTTGTAACCTAGTAACCTTTAACGATCTTAACCAAGCGCGTCACTGTCATGGAACACTTGATCTGGAATATCGATCCGATTCTGGTCGATTTCGGTTTTTTAAAAATTCGCTGGTACGGTTTGTTGTTTGCCTGCGGTTTCGTCGGCAGCTTTTTGACCATGCAATGGATTTACCAGCGCGAAGGCAAGAACGTCGAAGAGCTGGATACCTTGCTCTGGTATATGGTGATCGCTACCATCCTCGGCGCCAGGCTTGGGCACACGCTGATTTACGATCCGGGTTATTACCTGTCGCACCCGCTGAAAATCCTGGCGGTATGGGAGGGCGGCTTGGCCAGCCACGGCGCCACCCTGGGCATCATTCTGGCGTTGTATCTATATCGGCGCAAATACGGCGATAGCTATTTCTGGTTGCTGGACCGGGTCAGCATTCCGACTGCATTGGCCGGCGCCTTGATCAGAATCGGCAATTTTTTCAATTCCGAAATTCTGGGTATCCCGACTGCGCAGCCGTGGGGTGTGGTGTTTTCTCGTGTCGACCACTTGCCGCGCCATCCGGTGCAGCTTTACGAAGCGTTTTGCTATCTGCTGGTTTATGTCGTTTCATTGCGAATTTATACCAAGCGCGGCGGCCAGCCCGGCTTCGTATTCGGCAGCTTTATTGCGATGCTGTTCAGCGTCCGTTTCGTACTGGAGTACTTTAAAACCGAGCAAGCCATGTACGACAACGGTATGGCGATCACCACCGGCCAGTTGCTGAGCGTGCCGTTTGTATTGGCCGGAATCGGTTGTATCGTCTGGTCGTTCCGTACGCGGGAATCCAAACCGGTCGGCTAATCGTTTATAATCACCGGTTTTTTATCTGCGCCGGGTTCTTTGCCCGGCGTTTTGTTTGAGCATAGGTTCATGCAAGAAATTAATCCGATTAAATACAAGATTGCCGATCTGCGCGAGCGTAGCGCCGGGTTGAAGAACTATCTCGATTTCGACAGCAAAAGCGAACGGTTGGTGGAAGTTTTGCGCGAACTGGAAGATCCGGCGATCTGGAACAAACCGGAACAGGCGCAGGCGATGGGTAAGGAACGGGCGATGCTGGAAGGTATCGTCAATACCATCAAGGATCTGGAGCAAGGCCTGAATGATGCCGAGGAGTTGTTGGCAATGGCGGTCGAGGAAAACGACGCCGATACGGTCGATACCGTCGCCAGCGATCTGGAAGGCTACGAGAAACAGGTCGCCAATCTGGAATTCCAGCGCATGTTCAGTGGCGAAATGGACCCCAACAACGCGTTTCTGGATATCCAGGCCGGTTCCGGCGGCACCGAGGCGCAGGATTGGGCATCGATGATAGAGCGCATGTATTTGCGCTGGGGCGAGGCCAAGGGCTTTAAAACCGAACTGATCGAAGAATCGCCGGGCGATGTGGCCGGCATCAAGAGTGCGACGATTAAATTCGAAGGTCCGTATGCCTTTGGTTGGCTGCGTACCGAAACCGGCGTGCACCGCTTGGTGCGCAAATCGCCGTTCGATTCCGGCAACCGCCGCCATACTTCGTTCGCGTCGGTTTTCGTCTCGCCGGAAATCGACGATGATATCGAAATCGACATCAACCCGGCCGATTTGCGGATCGACGTGTATCGCGCCAGCGGCGCCGGCGGCCAGCACGTCAATAGAACCGAATCGGCGGTGCGGATTACCCACGCGCCCAGCGGCATCGTCACCCAATGCCAAAGCGACCGCTCGCAGCACAAGAACAAAGACACGGCGATGAAGCAGCTCAAGGCCAAGCTCTACGAGATGGAAATGCTGAAACGCAGCGAAGGCTTGCAGGCGATTGAAGACTCCAAATCCGACATCGGCTGGGGCAGCCAGATTCGCTCCTACGTGCTGGACCAATCGCGGATCAAGGACCTGCGCACCAACGTCGAAACCGGCAATACCCAGGCAGTATTGGACGGGGCGTTGGATCAGTTTATTGAGGCGAGCTTGAAGAGCGGGTTGTAAAACGAACCTTACCTGAACCGGAGGGAGTAATGAAAAATTTTCAACGGATTACTTTCGACCAGAATCTAATGGGTGGGAAACCTTGCATACGCAGCCTTAGGGTCACCGTTGGTACTGTGGTCGGTTTGGTTGCCAGCGGTTATTCGGTGCAGCAGATTCTCGATTTATACCCTTATTTGGAGGCTGACGATATCACCGAGGCGTTGCGCTTTGCGGCTTGGCGAGCCGAGGAAATCGAATTGCCTTTGCACGCGGCGTGAAACTATTGCTGGATATGAACTTGTCGCCGGCCTGGGTGCCGGTGTTGGTTGGCGCGGGGTTCGAGGCGGTGCATTGGTCAGAAATAGGCGCGGCAAATGCCGCTGATCACGTGTTGTTTGGATGGGCGCGTGAGAATGGCGCCGTGGTTTTTACCCATGATCTGGACTTCGGGACTTTGTTGGCGCTGACGGGGGCTGAATCGCCCAGTGTGTTTCAAATTCGCACTCAAAACATCGCACCGCAAGCGTTGGGGCCGCGGGCAATCGAGTTGTTGCGCCGTTTTCATACCGAACTCGAGAACGGCGCTCTGGTCGTTGCCGACGAGTTACGCGAACGGGTGCGCTTGCTGCCTCTGGACCGATAGTTAATTTTTATTTTTGCTTTAGTTTTTAAAAACATGTCAGAACTCGAACACGACGAACAGGAACAGATTAAACAACGCCGGGAAAAACTGAATGCCATCCGCGAGGAAGGCATCGCGTTTCCGACAGATTTTCGCCGCAACGTGGTGGCCGGAGAATTGCTCGCGGAATATGGCGAAAAATCCGAAGAGGAATTGTTGGCCGAGCCGATCAGGGTCAAGATTGCCGGTCGGATGATGACGCGCCGCATCATGGGCAAGGCCAGTTTTTGCCATTTGCAAGACATGTCCGGCCAGATTCAGGTTTACGTCGCGCGCGACAACCTGCCGGAGGGCGTCTATAACGACCAGTTCAAGAAGTGGGATATCGGCGACATTCTCGGGGCCGAAGGTACCTTGTTCAAAACCAAGGTTGGTGAGTTAAGTGTCAAGGTCGATGATATTCGGCTGCTGACCAAAGCCTTGCGGCCGTTGCCGGAAAAATTTCACGGCATCGCCGACCAGGAGATCAAGTACCGTCAGCGTTACCTTGACTTGATCATGAGCGACGAGGCGCGCAAGACTTTTGTCATGCGTTCGAAAATCGTCAATTACATTCGCGATTTTCTGGTAGCCCGCGACTTCCTGGAAGTGGAAACGCCGATGATGCAGGTGATTCCGGGCGGCGCGACGGCGCGGCCGTTCACGACTTTTCACAATGCGTTGGATATGGAATTGTATCTGCGCATCGCGCCTGAATTGTATTTGAAACGCCTGGTAGTCGGCGGCTTCGAACGCGTGTTCGAAATCAACCGCAATTTCCGTAATGAGGGCCTGTCGACCCGGCATAATCCGGAATTCACGATGCTGGAGTTCTATCAGGCCTACGCCGAATACGGCGACTTGATGGATTTGACCGAAGCCATGCTGCGCGGTATTGCTGAAGATATCGTCGGTAACACTCAAATCGAGTACCAAGGTGAAACTTACGATTTCGGTAAGCCGTTTGCGCGGATGACCGTGCTGGAATCGATTCTGCATTTCAATCCCGATTTGACGCTGGTCGATTTGACCAGCCGCGAAGCGGCGGTCAAGGTTGCCGAAAATCTGAAAATCCCGGTCAAGGACAGTTACGGCCTGGGCAAGGTGCAGATCGAGATTTTCGAGAAAACCGTCGAGCACCGTTTGATGAACCCGACCTTCATCACCGCCTATCCGGTGGAAGTGTCGCCGCTGGCGCGGCGCAACGACAACGATCCGCACGTCACCGACCGTTTCGAGTTCTTCGTCGGCGGCCGCGAGATTGCCAACGGCTTCACCGAGTTGAACGATGCCGAAGATCAGGCCGAGCGTTTCCGCAAGCAGGTCGAGGAAAAAGAGGCCGGCGATAACGAAGCCATGCATTACGACGCCGATTACATCACCGCGCTGGAACACGGCATGCCACCGACGGCCGGCGAGGGCATCGGTATCGACCGGTTGGTGATGTTGTTCACCAACTCGCCGAGTATCCGCGACGTGTTGCTGTTCCCGCATATGCGGCCTAAACATTGACGGAATAATTGGCGTAACACCGGCTACGGCCGCGCCGTTGCCGGTTTTGTGCGGCCGCCAATCGCGAAAATTAATCTTACGGGAAGTGAATCATCATGAGTGTCGAAGCCAAACAATTCAAAAATGCGCTGAAATTATGGGCCAGCGGCGTCACGGTGGTGACCACTCTGAGCCGGGAAAACCAGCCTAAGGGCATGACCGCGACCGCCTTCAGCAGCGTATCGCTGGAGCCGCCGCAAATTCTGGTGTGCCTGAATCAGGCGACCGATACCGGCGCTGCGCTGTTGGAGAGTCGCCGCTTTGCGGTCAATATCCTCGGCGAAAGCCAGGAAGACGTCTCCAACCAGTTTGCCGGCAGTACCACGCAGGAGCAGCGGTTTGCTGCCGTACCCTGGCAAGCCGGAGAAAACGGTGCGCCGGTCTTGGACGAAGCACTGGCGGCTTTGGAATGTCGGGTGGTGCAGCAAATCCAGGCCGGAAGCCATTGGGTGGTGATCGGCGAAGTGGACCGCGTTGTCTGCCGCGATGGTGATCCGTTGCTTTACTACCATTCCGCGTATCGGCGGGTGGCTGCGACCGACTAATTGGCGGGCGGTTTGCTGATTTGTCGCATTGTTGGGTTTGCGACAAATTTACTAGGATTTGTAAGGGAAAATATTGAACCCGGTTAGCGGGTCCCGTTAAAGCGCCGCGAAAGCAGCGGTATTTCCGATTTCACAACTGGCAGAAATTTTGCTTCCGTGTAAATGGATTCTATCCATTTTTAGTGTTATCACGGAGTTAACAATGTCAGTAAAGGTTATCAAAGAATTTTCCGAGAAAGCCAAAGCCGATGAGGCTTTGAAAGAAAAGCTCAAAGCTTGCTTGAAAATCAAAGAGTTGATTTTACTGGGCAAGGAATACGGTTTTGAGATTGATGAGGTCTCGTTATATCCGCCAAATGAACCGCAATTCGTTGAGGAACAGCTGTCGGAGAGACTGGTCAAGGCCTTGCTCAGGGCTTAAGCGAGCCCGACCGCCTCTCGCCGCTTGGCGCGGGGCGGTATCCCAACCGGCTGTTGCGGCCGGTAACCCCAAAACGACTCCAAGGCGGTAAACTATCCGGCTGTCTTCGAGGAGTTTTTCCACATGTTCAATCCCACCGCCAGGCCCCAGTTGATGGGGATACTCAATGTGACTCCGGATAGTTTTTCCGACGGCGGCAAGTTTACCGGTGTGGCGGCAGCCGTGAGCCAAGCCGAGAAAATGATCGCCGAGGGTGCCGACATCATTGACGTCGGCGGCGAGTCGACCCGGCCCGGCTCCGATCCGGTCACCGCGGAAGAGCAAATTCGCCGGGTAGTACCGGCTATTCGTGCAATTCGCCAACTCGATCCGACGCTCAGAATCAGCATCGATACCATGTCCAGCCAAGTGGCGGCGGCCGCTCGCGATGCCGGCGCCGATATCATCAACGACGTATCGGCCGGGCAGGGCGATAGTGATATGTTGGCTTTCGCCGCCCGCAGCGGCATGCCCATCATTCTGATGCACATGCAAGGCGAGCCGAAAACCATGCAGGAGAACCCCTGCTACGAGAATGTCGTCGAGGAGGTGGCGGCAGCCTTGCAACAACGCATCGATGCGGCTTTGAATGCCGGGATTGCGGCGCAGAATATCGCCATCGATCCCGGTATCGGTTTCGGCAAGCGTAAGCAGGATAATTTGCAGCTATTGGCGCATCTGCAGCGGTTTGTTGCGATGGGGTATCCGGTGCTGTTGGGCGCCAGCCGCAAGCGCTTTATGGGCAATATCTGCAATGTCGAACAACCCGCCGAGCTAGTCACCGCTACGGCGGTAACCACGGCCCTGGGCGTGATGGCCGGCGTGCGGATGTTTAGAGTGCACGACGTCAAAGCCAATCGCCAGGCCATCGATGTGGCCTGGGCGATCAAAACGGCGCAGTGAGCGGCTTACATCCGCGGCTGCAAGCCTTTCAAACTCAATTGCAGCCGTCGCCGTTGACCCTGATCGACGATGCGATCGTGTCCGGGTGCGGTATCCAGCTTTGGTTGAAGCGCGACGATTTGTTGCACCCGGTCGTGTCCGGCAATAAATGGCGCAAACTCAAATACAGCCTGAACGATGCGTTGCATCGGGGCGCCGATACCGTACTCAGCATGGGCGGAGCCTATTCCAACCATTTGCATGCCTTGGCCTTCGCCGGCCGCGCTTTGGGCTTAAACACGGTGGGCTACATTCGCGGCGAGCGGCCGCCGGAACTGAATCCAACGTTGCAGGATTTGGTGGCCTGGGGCATGGAGCTGCGTTTTCTGTCGCGCCAGCACTATCGGCAATTGCGCGCCTTTAGGACCCCCGACAGCCTGCCGGGCCTTAAACCGGGCGAATATTGGCTGCCTGAAGGCGGAGCGCTGGATTTGGCGTTGCAGGGCGTCGCCGAATCGGTCGCCGAAATCGATATCGGCTTCGATACTCTGGCCGTTGCCTGCGGCACCGGCACCATGTTGGCGGGTTTGATCGGCGCTGCGCCGCCCGGCACCGAATTGATCGGCGTCGCCGCGCTGAAAGGCGGCGAATTCCTGATCGAAGACATCCAGTCCTTGTTGGATGCTGGCGGCGCTGCCAACGATGCCGTATGGCGGATTGTGACCGAATACCACTGTGGCGGCTTCGCCAAGACCACCCCGCAATTGCTCGATTTCATCGTAGATTTTCAACGTCGGCACGCTATCGAGCTGGAACCGGTTTACACCGGTAAATTGCTATATGCGCTATACGACTTGATCGCGCGCGGCTATTTTCCGGTCGGGCATCGTATCGTTGCGATGCATACCGGCGGCTTGCAAGGCAAGCGCGGTAACGCTTAACCGCCGGAAAAACCAAGCGTATTGAGTCGCGGGGCAAAATAGCGATAATAACGGCTGCCCAAAATAATAACGATAGGTGGCACCGTGGCGACAGTAAGCCTGACCAACCCCCAACCCGACATAGCCCGGCCGATGGCGGTGTCGTTCCGTTTTCTGCTCGGTTTGTACGCCATCGTACCGCTGAGTTTGGTGCTGGTGTGGCTGGATAGCGCCGGATTCGACCACGCCTTGCGCGAAGCCTTGCCGACCAGTCCCAGCCATTTCCTGTTGTTCCAAGTCTTGTTCGGCACACCGCATATCATCGCCAGTAATTTACTGCTGGCCAGCCACACCGAGTATCTGGCGACTTACAAAAACAAGCTGATCGGCATGACCGGCTTTATCGTGTTGTTTTTCGGGGTCGGCAGCCTGTTCATTCCGTATCGGGTGTTGTATCTGATCAGCGCCTGCTGGACGGTTTACCACGTGTTGAAACAACAGCACGGCGTCGCCAAGGCCGTTTGCCGTTTGCCGAACCGGTTGTTTTATCTGCAATTGTGGCTCAGCGTCAGCGCCGGAATCTTTACCTATATCGGCATCTTCATGCACAACAGCCTGGAGCCGGAACAAGCCGCCCGGGTGTTGCAGGTTGCGGTATTGCTGACTGCGGCCTTGTGTATTTCTACGCTGGTGTGCCAACGCTATGTATCGAACCGTTTGGGCTGGTATTTTTTGTGGGCGAATACCTTGTTGGTGGTCGCCAGTTGTTACGTCTACAGCCAGCAATATTACTTTTTGGCGATTTTGATGCCGCGCCTGGTGCATGACATTACCGCCTATAGTTTTTACGTGACCCACGACGTCAACCGCCACGGCATCCGCCCGGAAAACGCATTGTTCCGGGTAGCCGCAAGTTGCCGGATTCCGGCGGCGGTGGTATTGCCGCTGTTATCGTTTATGTTGACTTACCTGTTGCAGGCTTACGGCGACGACTTGGTGAATCTGTTGCTACAAACCCTGTTCGCGACGCAGGTCTACAAGGCGGTTACCTTGGGGCTGATCGGTTATCTGGCCTTGATGCACTACTACACCGAAGCCTTCGTCTGGACTGCCGGTTCACCGTTGCGGCGCTACATTCGGTTTAGCGGTGTCTAGCCCGTCGCCGAGAATCGCCCGGAACGGCTACGGCATCGGCTATGCCGTCGGCAGTTGTGCTTTGGGGGCCGTGCTGGTCGCCGGCGGGGCAGGCGGTGTCTGTGCCATCGGGCGGTTTGCAGCGACGGCAAACTGGCCGGTTACCGCTGGGGAATCGAACGCAAAGCCGAGTTGTTGAAACGCGAGCGCGAGGCTTTGACCGCCCGGCGTTAGGCGAGGCTTAGACGCCGATGTCTTCGTTCCAGAGTTCGGGACGGGCGGCAATGAAATCCCGCATTAATTCGATGCAGCGCTGGTCTTGGATTATTTCCAGCCTTACGCCGCGTTGGCGCAGTAATTCTTCTTCGCCGACGAAGGTTTGGTTCTCGCCGATTACGACGTGCGGGATGCCGTATAGCAAAATCGCGCCGCTGCACATCGCGCAGGGCGACAAGGTGGTGTAGAGCACGCTGTCGCGGTAGACCTGGGCCGGTAAGCGGCCGGCATGTTCCAGCGCATCCATTTCGCCGTGCAGAATGGCGCTGCCCTGTTGCACCCGGCGGTTATGGCCGCGGCCGATGATACGATTCTGATAAACCAGCACCGAGCCGATCGGGATGCCGCCTTCCGCCAAACCGGCTTCGGCTTCGGCGATCGCGGCTTGCAGAAAGGCGTCCATAACCGGCAGTTCAGTCCAGCGTGTAACCGACTTTGATCGTGACTTGCCAGTGGGCGATTTTGCCGTCGGCGATATGGCCGCGGGTTTCGATTACTTCGAACCAACGCATATTGGCCACCGATTCGCCGGCCTTGGCCACGGCGTTTTCCACCGCGTTTTCGATGCTGACAGTGGACGAGCCGGTTAATTCGATTTTTTGGTAGACATGGTCTGGCATGGCGGCCTCCGCAAAAATTAGAACAATGCCTGGAAACGGCGCGCGGCTGCGAACGGGTCGCCGTCGAATACGCCGCCGATGACGGCGAGTAAGTCTGCACCGGCTGCCAATAGCTGTCCAGCGTTTTCCGGCAATATGCCGCCGATCGCGACGATAGGGACTTGCAAACTGCGCTTGGCTATTTCTAGCGTGCCGATTTCGGCCGGCGCGGCCAATGGCTTGGAGCCGGAAGGGAAAAAGCGGCCGAAGGCCACGTAATCGGCGCCGGCGGCGACGGCCGCTGTCGCTCTGCCGATGTCGTTGTAACAGGACACGCCGATGATCGCGTCGGGCCCCAATGCGGCCCTGGCGGCCGCCAGGTCGCCGTCGTCGCGGCCCAAATGCACGCCGTCGGCACCAACCGCCAGCGCCAATTCGACGCTGTCGTTGATTAATAACGGCACCTGGTGCGCGTGGCAAACGGCCAACAGCTCGGCGGCCAGTTTGCCGGCATCCAGCGGATTTTTGTCGCGGTATTGAATCACGGCGGCACCGCCGCGTAACGCCGCTTCAACGTCTGCGACGACTTGAGCAATGGATTTGCCGTCCGGTTGGGTGATGGCGTACAGGCCTCTGCCGGGAAACTTCATGTCTCCACCCAAAATAGCCGGTCCGGATGATGTTGGCCTGTTCCGGGCAGGTAGGCCGCAGCCAGGGATTGCCAGGTAAATTCCTGGGCTTCGCTGACGGCGGTGAACATGTCCAGGCCTTGGGCCAGCAACGCGGCAATCGTGCTAGCCAGCGTGCAGCCGGAGCCGTGGTAGTGGTGGGGCAGGCGTTCCCAATTGAAGGTTTGGTTGAGGCCGTCGGGCATGTATAAACGGTTGTGTACCAGCTCGGAGTTTTCGTGGGTACCGGTGATTAGCACGTACTCGGCTCCGCGCTGTTGCAGCCAGCGCGCGCAGTCGGCCAGATCGGTTTGACCGGAGAGGCGGCGGGCTTCATCGCTGTTGGGGGTGAGTAAGGTCGTGAGCGGGAGTAGTTCGGAGACGATGACGTCTATCAACTGCCGGCCGGCCAACTCGGTGCCGCCGCCGGCAGCCAGCACCGGGTCCAGTACCACCGGAACGGTCGGATATTGCCGCAATACCTGGGCAATCGCTCTGGCGACTTCGGCGTCGCCGATCAGGCCGATTTTGCAGGCGGCAACTGTGAAGTCGTTTAACAGCGTTTCGGCTTGGCTGAGAATATCCTCCGCGCGCTGCGGAATCAGCTTTTTGACGTTGCGGCTGTCTTGTTCGGTCAGTGCCGTGACGATGCTGGCGGCGTGGCAGCGGTGGCTGGCGATGGCTTCGATATCGGCTTGAATCCCGGCGCCGCCGCTGGGGTCGTGGCCGGAAAAACACAATACGATCGGCCGGCTCATGCTGTGTCTCCGTTTAGCAAGGCCAGAAATTCCTGCTCGCTGATTACCTCGACGCCTTTTTCGCGGGCGGCGTTGGTTTTGTTGGCGCCGACATTGTCGCCGGCCACCAGATAGTCGGTCTTGGCCGATACCGAACTACCGACTTTGGCGCCCTTGGCTTTGGCTTGTTTGCTAAGCTCATCGCGGCTGCCGCTGTGCAAAGTGCCGGTAAATACCAGGGTTTTGCCGGCCAACGGGTGCGCGTTTTCGTCGGGTTGCGCCTGACTGGCCTGTAAGTTAAATCCCAGCGCCATTAAATTATCGAACAAGGGTTTGATATTGGCGAAGCCTTCGGTAATCACGGCGGCAGTTTTTTCGGCAAAGCCTTCGATCGCGACGATATCGGCTTCGCTCAATTCGAAGATAGCTTGCAGGGGGTAGTGGGCCAGCAAACGTTCGCAATTGCCCAAGCCCATGCGGAACACGCCGAACGCGGCCAGGAAGCGCCAGTCTTCGACCGCTTCGCGCCGGCTGCGCAACAACTGGTCGACCAGATTTTGCGATTGTTTCGGGCCGAAGCCCATGCCTTCGAATTGCTCGGCGCTGAGGGCGTAGATTTGGTCGACGCGGCGGATACCGTGTTCGTACAGACGTTTGATGCTGGCGGCGCCGAAACCGTCGTTGTTTTTCAATACCCTGAAGAAATGCTCCATGCTGTTGCTGATTTGTGCCGGACAAGCCAGATTGTTCGGGCAAAGCAGGTAGTCGTTATCCCAAATCAAGGCGTGGCCGCAACTGGGACAGGCCTCGGGGATGTCGGGTTCGGCCGGGCGGATGACCGCCTCGATTTTCGGAATCACCTCGCCGGAACGTGCCAGGCGGATCAGCGCGCCGGGACCTATGCCCTTGTCCAGCACCATTTTGTAATGGTGGGCCGTCGCCCGCGACAGCAGGGCGCCGCTGAGTCGGGTCGGTTCCAGCTCGGCGACCGGCGTAATCCGGCCCGAGCGCGAGGTTTGCGGCAAGACATGCAAAATTCTGACTTCGGCGGTTTCCAAATTTTCCTTGTACGCCAACTGCCAGCGGTGGTGGTGGCGGGTGGCGCCTAAATACGTTTTCAATCCCTCGTCGGCGATTTCCAGAATCACGCCGTCGACGTCGTAGTCGACTTTATGCCAGATGGTTTTGACGTGGCTCTCGAAGTCGGCGATCAATTCGGCCCAGGCGCCGGTCCAGGCCGGCAGTAACGCAAACGGATAAAATACCGCGGCATGGTCGTTGATGGCTTGTTGGGCGTGTTCGTCCAGCTCTTTTTCCTTGATCACGCTGGCCTGAAAATTCCGCGGGTTGTCGAAAAAGTCGGCCAGGTTCCGATCGAAATAACTGCGGCTGACCACGATTTCGCCGGCGCCCAGGCCGCGCTGGCCTTGGTTGGCAACTTGCAGGCCGCGCTCGAACACGCGGCTGATGTCCTGGCCTTTGCGGCCGTCGCCGCGGGTATACAGCATGCGGCCGTCGTCGTAGGCGGCGTAACCGTCCAGTTTTGGCGTGATCTTGAATTGCAGCTCGGCAAAGTTCTGGCCCAGTTCTTCCGCCGCTTTTTCGATGCGCGCCGCCCAGCGTTCGACTTCGTCGCGGCTGTAGGCCTTGTCGGTCGATAGCATCATCACCGGCAGATCGACGGTTTTACCGGCGAAGGCCGGTTCCGGCTCCACTTCGTGCAGCAATGGATGTTCTGGGTGGCGCTGTTTCAGTTCGGCCAGAAACACGAAATCGTAGTCGCTGTCGCTGATCGCCGGTTCGCCGCCGCGGTAGAGGGCGTTGGCGACTTTCAAAAAGGCGATCAACTCGTTGTCGGCGGTCGATTCGATTTGCTGCGGATGGCGACACAGCTCGCAAAAACGGTGTTCGCCGATGTCCTGCAACTCGTCTCCGGTTTGTTGGAGCAGGCGTTTTTGGCTGTCGCTGAGCATGCGGGTGGTTTGGAGTGGGTAGGGCGGCGATTATAGGAGGATCGCGCGGCAAAAAAAAGGCGGGAGAGTAAACTCACCCGCCAGGCATCTATCTTTCAAGAGGATCATGTCGACGGTAGGAAAGCGTTCGACATGGCTGCAGTTTAGGGCTTTAGCCGATAAAAGCATTGACCCAGGTCAATGTTTGTCGGCTTTTTCTGACGCGCTGGTCTAAGCAGGTTTACAGGATTTACACAATCCGTGTATCTCGATGGTTTTCCGCTGCGGGACGAAGTTGGCAGTGGTCAATTCCACCTCCAGCGCGCTCAGTACGTTTGGGGCGGCGCGCTCTTCTACGGTATGGCAGGCGGTGCAGATCAGCAAGAGTTGGTCGTGCTGGGTGCCGGAGCAATGGCAGCCGACGAAAGCATTCAGACTTTCCACTCGGTGAATCAGGCCTTGTTCCAGTAAAAAATCCAGCGCCCGGTAGACGGTTGACGGTTTGGCGGCATCGTTGACCGGGCGGATTTGGTCGAGCAGATCGTAAGCTTTGACCGCCTTGTGGCTGTTCCAAATCAACTCCAGAATTTTGTGCCGGATCGGGGTTAACTGCACGCCGCGTGACAAGCAAAGCTGTTCCGCTACACTTATCGCTTTTCGAATGCATTGGTTGTGGTCGTGTTCCGCGTGGCTGATACGTTCTGATTCTGTCATTTGCTGGAAGAGTGATAAGGTTCATTCATTTGGGCGTCCGGCTTGTTTATAGTGCCAGCATCAACAGGCCATTTCAATTCATATCGAAGTTGTCTGCTGATATGATGTGACAGCGCTTCCACGGGCGCCATAGTGTGGTTGTTGGATACGCGGCCGGTGAGGAGCACGGCGTGGTGGCAAGTATTTTTTGAGGCAATTGATGAGACGGATTACGTTCCTGGTTTATGCGGTTCTGTGGCTAATGCTGCTTAGCCTGAACCTATACCAGCAAGTAATGGACACCAAACAGTACGCGCAAAATATCGCCACCCGTCAGGCCGAAATGTTTTTCGATCACATTGTGCTGGTCAGAAAGTGGAATGCCTCGCACGGCGGCGTGTACGTTCCGATCGATCCAGGCACGCAACCCAATCCTTATTTGAAAGTGCCCAACCGCGATGTCGAAACCAAGGAAGGCGTCAAGCTGACTTTGATCAATCCGGCATTCATGACCCGGCAGTTGGCGGAAATGAGCCAGAGTCAAAGCGGTATCAACTTCCATATCACCAGTACCGAACCACTGCGGCCGGAGAACAAACCGGATAGTTGGGAGGCCGGAGCGATGGCTGCGTTCAAGCAAGGCCAAAAAAGCGTCAGCGGGTCCGGCATGATCGACGGTAAACCGTTTTACCGCTATATGGCGCCGTTGCTGGTCGAACCGGAATGCCTGAAATGCCACGATCAGGACGGATATACGCTGGGCGACGTGCGGGGCGGCGTCAGCGTGAATATACCGGCCTCCAGCCTGGATAGTTTCGTCAACGAGCGGGTGGAGCATTTGGTGATCACGCATGCTATCGTCGCGCTGATCGGTTTGATTGTGTTGTTGTTGTCGTATTTGGCGCAAGCTCGGCTGAGCAAACGACTGGACAAAGCCCAGAGCCGGCTGCAATTGGCCTATTTGGATTCGCTGACATTACTGCCGAATCGGCGCTACTACGACGCTTTCGTCAAGCGCGAGTGGAAACGGGCGTTAAGGCATCAATACCCATTGTCGATGATTATGATTGACATCGATTTTTTCAAATCCTACAACGACAATCTGGGGCATTTGGAAGGCGACCAGTGTTTGCGGCAGGTGGCAAGAACCTTGAAACGGTTTTTTCGCCGGCCCGGCGATTTGATCGCCCGTTACGGCGGCGAAGAGTTTTGTGTGGTGGCGGCATGCGACGCCGACCAAATCCTGGTGTTGGCGGAAATCCTGCGGAAAGCGGTAGAAAACATGCGGATGCCGCATCCGGATTCGAAGATTTCCGAGTTTGTGACGATCAGTCTCGGCGTGGCGACCATCATTCCGGGCCACGATCAAGCCTTCGATAGCTTGCTGTATCGTGCCGACCAAGCCTTGTACGACGCCAAGGCTTCGGGGCGGAACCGGGTCGGACGTTACCGGGAATAAACAGCGAAGCGGCCGGCGCCTGGTTTTTGGCGCCGGCTGCGTCGGCTTATATTGGCTTATTTTCCAGCAGTTTGGCGTGGGCAGCCGCCAGCCTGGCCACCGGAATTCGCGGCGCCGAGCAGGAGACGTAGTTCAAGCCCAAGTTATGGACGAAACGGATCGAACGTGGATGACCGCCGTGTTCGCCGCAAATGCCGATTTTCAAATCCGGGCGTTGTTGTCGGCCCAAATCCACCGCCATTTTCATCAGTTTGCCGAGGCCCTCGATATCCAGCGTTTCAAACGGGTTGTCTTCCAACAAGCCGGATTCTTCGTATAAGGGCAGGAATTTGTTTTCGGCGTCTTCCCGCGAGAAGGAGAAGGTGGCCTGGGTCAAATCGTTGGTGCCGAACGAGAAGAAGCTGGCCGTCGCCGCCAAGCGGTCGGCACGGGTGCAGGCCCTGACCGTTTCGATCATCGTGCCGAATTTGAAGTTCAGTTTTATCTTGTACTGGCTTTCGACCTCGTTCTGGATTTCGTCGACGTAGCCTTTCACCTTTTTCAGTTCTTGCGCCGTGATGACTTGCGGCACCATGATTTCCGGCTCGACCGGAATCCGTTGTTTGATGCAACGCGCCGCCGCCTCCAAAATCGAGCGGATCTGCATCTTGTAGATTTCCGGATAGCTCATGCCCAGGCGAACGCCGCGGTGGCCCAGCATCGGATTGACTTCGTAGAGCTCCAGCACCTTGTCCAGCATCATCTGCTTCTTGGCGATCGCTTCCAGGATCACGTCTTCGTTCAACCGGTTGAACGGCGCCGGCAGGTCGCCGGCATTGGTCAAGGTGTCCAGCGTCACCCGTTGGCCCTTGACGATGGTCAGGTAATGTTTCAGCGCGTCCAGTTCGTCGGTCAATTGGTGTTCGTTGGGCAGGAACTCGTGCATCGGTGGGTCCAGCAAGCGGACGGTAACCGGGTGCGGCGACATCGCTTCGAACAATTGTTCGAAGTCGTCGCGCTGGATCGGGAATAGTTTGGCCAGCGCCGCTTCCCGCTCTTCGGTGTTGTGGGCCAGGATCATGTCGACTACCAGCGGCAACCGGTCGGCGGCGTTGAACATGCGTTCTGTGCGGCAGAGGCCAATGCCTTTGGCGCCGTAACTCACCGCCAGACGCGCGGTTTCCGGCGTGTCGACGTTGGCGTGGACCCGCAGCCGGGCGACTTCGTCGGCCCAGCCGAGTAAGATTTTCAGTTCATCGGAGAATCGCGGGGCGATGGTCGGAATTCGGCCCAGATATATATTGCCGTTACTGCCGTCGATCGTGATCAGATCGCCTTCCTTGATGTGGATATCGCCGACGATAGCCAGTCGCGCCCGCACATCGACCTTGATGTCTTCGGCGCCGGCGACACAGGCCTTGCCCATGCCGCGCGCCACCACCGCGGCGTGCGAAGTTTTACCGCCGCGGCTGGTCAAAACGCCTTGGGCGGCGAAGAAACCGTGGATGTCCTCTGGTTTGGTTTCTTCCCGCAACAGGATTAAATCCTGACCGGTTTTAGCGAGGCGGACGGCGGTATCGGCGTCGAATACGCAATGGCCGCAGGCCGCGCCCGGTGAAGCCGGCAGGCCGGTGGCGATTGGTTTGTTGGTGTGATCCGGCGCCAGTTGCGGATGCAGCAACTGTTCCAATAACTCCGGATTGATCCGCAATAAGGCTTGCTCCTTGCTGATCAGGCCTTCGGCGACCATGTCGATCGAGGTTTTGACCATCGCCGCCGCATTCATTTTGCCGTTGCGGGTTTGCAGGCAGTACAACACGCCGCGTTCGATGGTGTATTCGTAATCCTGCACTTCGTGGTAATGCGCTTCCAGCTTGTTGCGCAATTCCACCAATTGCCGGTATTGCTCGGGCATTTCCTTGGCCATTTCGTGCACCGGTTTTGGGGTGCGGATGCCGGCCACGACATCTTCGCCTTGGGCATTGACCAAATATTCGCCGTACATCTCGTTTTCGCCGGTGCCGGGATTGCGGGTGAAGCCAACGCCGGTAGCGCAATCGTCGCCCATGTTGCCGAACACCATGGTCACAATATTGACTGCGGTGCCGTTGGCGATATCCGGCGTGATGTGGAATTCTTTGCGGTAGTCGACCGCTCGCTTGCCCATCCAGGAATTGAATACGGCGCAGATCGCAATTTCCAATTGCTGGTAAACGTCTTCCGGAAACGGCCGGCCAGTTTCTTCATGCACGACCATCAAGAACAATTCGCTGATTTCTTGTAACTGGTCCGCGCTCAATGCGACGTCGGCCTTGATGCCGGCGGCGCGTTTGACGTTGTTGAAATGGGTGTCGAATTTCTCGTCTTCAATCCCGAGCGCTACCTTGCCGAACAGTTGAATGAAGCGCCGGTAAGCGTCGTAAGCGAAACGCGGGTCGGAAGTTTCCTCGATCAGGCCGGCCAGGGTCTGCTTGTTCAGACCCAGGTTCAAGATGGTGTCCATCATGCCCGGCATCGAAATCGCCGAGCCGGACCGCACCGAGACCAGCAGCGGGTCGCTGGCGCCGCCGAAATGTTTGCCGGTCACCCGCTCGATCTCTGAAATTTGTGCGCGCACTTCGTCCATCAAACCGTCCGGCAAGCGTTTCTGTTCCAGGTAGCTGAGACAGGTTTGGGTAGTGATGACAAAGCCCGGCGGCACGTTAAAACCCATTTGGGTCATTTCGCACAGATTGGCGCCTTTACCGCCTAATAAGGCCTTGTTTTTACCATCGCCGGTGTTGAATGAGTAGCTGTATTGTGCAGTCATTGTCGCTCTTGTCGAAGTGGTGAGAATTGAGGGCTCGCAAGCCGACGGAGCGTTGCCGGGAGCAGCGCCGCGGCCTGCGGAGAAATGCGGTTAGAATACCCTCACTTTTTACCGATTTTTTTAGGCTATTACAAGTTGCTCGGAATGGATAATTCGAACGTGATTATTATTGGCGCTGGTGCATCCGGGTTAATGTGCGCCATCGAGGCCGGCAAACGCGGCCGTAAAGTCCGGGTGCTGGATCATGCTAACCGGGCGGGCAAGAAAATATTGATGTCGGGCGGAGGTCGCTGCAATTTCACCAATTACACGGTGGAGGCGGCAAATTACATTTCGCACAATCCGCATTTTTGCAAATCGGCGTTAAGCCGCTTCACGCAATGGGATTTCATCGATTTCGTTCACCGGCATCGAATACCCTACCACGAGCGTTTGCACGGCCAATTGTTCTGCGACGACAGCGCCAAGGATATTCTGAATGCGTTGCTGGCGGAATGTCGGCAATATGGCGTGGTCATCGAGTTGAATTGCCGGATCGATAAGTTGCAACAGACAGAAAACGGCGGCTTCGTCTTAGACACCAGCCTCGGCGAGCGCCGCTCGGACAGCCTGGTGATCGCTAGCGGCGGTTTGTCAATTCCGAAGATGGGCGCCACGCCGTTCGGCTATCGGGTCGCCGAGCAATTTGGCATCAAGGTTTGGCCAACTCGGGCCGGCCTGGTGCCGTTGACTTGGCAGGATGACGATGGTCGGCGCCTTGCGCCGCTATCCGGAATTGCCGTGGCTTGTCGGGCTAGTTGCGGCGAGCGGACTTTTCGAGAAAACCTGCTGTTTACCCATAGAGGTTTGAGCGGCCCGGCGATTTTACAAATCTCGTCTTATTGGCGCCCCGGCGAGACCTTATCGATCGATTTGCTGCCCGAATTCGATCTGGTCGAACGCTTGAAAGCCGCGCGTAGTAATGGCAACAATACCAAATTGCAAAATTTACTCGCAGAGTATCTGCCCAAACGGCTATTGCAAGCCTTGCTCGACGACAATTACCTGCTGGCTGCGGCGGCAAATTGCTCCGACAAGCAAATAGATGCGGTGGCTGCACGCCTCCACACCTGGACCGTCAAACCAAACGGCAGCGAAGGCTACCGAACCGCAGAGGTTACAGTAGGTGGAGTCGATTGCGACAGCCTTTCGTCAAAGACCATGCAGTGTTTGCAGGTACCGGGTTTATATTTCATTGGCGAGGTGGTGGACGTGACCGGATGGCTGGGCGGCTACAACTTTCAATGGGCTTGGGCGTCGGGCTGGTGCGCCGGACAGTACGTTTAACCGACGCCCTCAAAGCGCCAATTCGCCGGCTGGTAGCGAATACCGGACTTCGACGCGGCTAGCCAGCCATACCGGCCCATCCTTCCGAGCCGAGCTGCGGATTTAGGGTTGGTCGATCAATCATGCTGTGTGATAATCGGTCTGCCTGCTAAGCTTCTGCTAACAGAATACTGAGGAAACCATGTCAAACGAGACTTTAACGGTTAGGCATAATGCCACCGGGAAAGAAGTGGAATATCCGTTGTTGAAGGGGTCTTTAGGTGCAGATACTGCGGATATGCGCTCCTTGAACAAGGATTTGGGTTGTTTCACTTACGATCCGGGCTTTATCGCGACCGCCAGCTGTAAAAGCAAAATTACCTATATCGACGGCGACAAGGGTATCTTGTTGTACCGCGGTTATCCGATAGAGCAGTTGGCCGAGAACTGCGAATTCACCGAAGTGGCTTACTTGCTGATGAATGGCGAGTTGCCGGATCAGACCCAGTTGCGCGACTTCAACGAGGAAATCAGCGACCGCGCCACTATCCACGAATCGCTGCGCAAATTCTTCGACGGTTTTCATTACGACGCCCATCCGATGGCAATGCTGGTTGGAGTGGTCGGTTCCTTGTCGGCGTTCTACCATAGCGATTTGAATATCAAGGATCCTGACAGCCGGCGCATCTGCGCGGCAAGGCTGCTGGGCAAGATGCCGACTATCGCTGCCGCGTCTTACCGGCACTCGGTCGGTCGGCCCTTCGTCTATCCGCGCATGGATTTGAGCTACTGCGAAAACTTTCTGAATATGATGTTTTCGCGCTCTTCGCAGAACTACATCGACCAGAACCACTACATCGATCCCAATCTGGTCAAGGCATTGAACCTGCTGTTCATTCTGCATGCCGACCACGAGCAAAACGCCAGTACCTCGACGGTAAGGATGGCCGGCAGCACCGGCGCCAATCCTTATGCCTGCGTCGCGGCCGGGATTGCCGCTTTGTGGGGACCGGCGCACGGCGGCGCCAACGAGGCGGTGTTGAACATGCTGGCGCAGATCGGCAGTGTCGAAAACGTACCGAACTACATTGCCAAGGCCAAAGACCCGAACGATCCATTCCGCCTGATGGGGTTTGGTCATCGGGTGTACAAAAACTTCGATCCGCGGGCGACCATCATTCGCAAAACCTGCTACGAGGTCTTAGAGCGCACCCATACCAACGACCCACTATTCGAATTGGCGTTGGCTTTGGAAGAATTTGCCCTGAAAGACGATTACTTCATCGAGAAAAAACTCTATCCCAACGTCGATTTTTATTCCGGCATCATCTACAAGGCACTGCATATTCCGGTGGATATGTTTACCGTGATGTTCGCTATCGCCAGGACCGCGGGATGGGTCGCGCACTGGCTGGAAATGATGGAAGAAACCGCTACACCGATTAGCCGGCCACGGCAGCTTTACGTGGGGCCGCCGCGCCGGGATTTTGTGGCAATTGTCGATCGCCAGCCTATTGTCAAATCGATATGACACCATCGAACGTTAGCGACGAAAAAGTGACTGCTGAGGAGACGGCGGCATTAAAGCCGGCTTCAGCCGAACCAACCCCGGCCAAGCCGGAAGAGTTCAACGGTCCGAAAGGACCGGAACCCACTCGCTTCGGCGATTGGGAGCGCAAGGGACGATGCGTCGATTTTTGACGCCGCAATTACTTCAAACTCAACATAGGGTCATTTATGTCTGCCAATCGACCGCTTTCCCCCCATTTGCAGGTGTACCGCTTACCGCTGACCGGATTGGTATCCATCACCCACCGGATGACCGGCGTGTTTTTGTCGATGGGCCTGGTGTTGTTCGTGTACGTGCTGTTTGCCATTGCCGCCGGCGAAAGCGCCTATCTGGCGATGCAGGCGTTTATGGCGTATTGGTTATTCAAACTGGTGTATTGGGGCTTTATTTACGCGCTATTTTTTCATCTGGTCCATGGTATCCGGCATTTGATCTGGGATGTCGGTAAGACCTTCGAGCGGGCGACGCTGGATAAATTTGCAATTTACGAACTGGCGTGTTCGGCGTCGTTGACGCTATTAACGTTTATCGTTTCCTGATTAGGGAGGATGGTTATGGATTACAAAGCCTGCGTGGAAAAAGCCGCCGATTTTTTCTCGGTGCACAGCGGATCGGGCCACTTTTGGTACCAGCGGGTGACTGCAGTTGCTTTGGTGCCTCTATCGATTTGGTTGTTGATACTGTTGCACAAGGCCTTGAATGCGCCATACGCCGATACGGTGACATGGTTGTCGTCGCCGCTTAATACGCTGGCTATCATCGCTTGGACAGTTGCGGTGGTTTACCACGCCGCTTTGGGGGTACAGGTGGTGATCGAGGACTACGTATCGACGATTCCGGTAAGGCATTTGGCGATTCGGGCTACCAATCTGACTTTTTTGGTTTTGGGCGTCGCAGCGTTAGTGGCGATCGTCATCATTCTTCTGGCAAGGTAAATCATGGCCTCAGCATATAACATCATTGAACACCAGCACGATGTGGTGGTGGTTGGCGCCGGCGGTGCCGGCTTGCGAGCGACTTTCGGCATGGTGGAGAAAGGGCTGAAAACCGCTTGTATCAGCAAGGTGTTTCCGACCCGCAGTCATACGGTGGCGGCGCAGGGCGGTATCAGTGCGGCATTGGGCAACATGGGTGAAGACGACTGGCGGTTCCATATGTACGACACAGTCAAAGGTTCGGATTGGCTGGGTGACCAGGACGCCATCGAATACATGTGCCGCGAGGCAATTCCGGCCATCATCGAGCTGGAGCACTATGGCGTACCGTTTTCGCGGACCGCGGAAGGCAAAATTTACCAGCGCGCGTTCGGCGGCATGTCCACCCATTACGGTAAGGCGCAGGCGCAACGCACTTGCGCGGCGGCCGACGTTACCGGCCATGCGATTCTGCATACGCTGTATCAACAAGCTTTAAAGCACAACGCCGAGTTTTTCGTCGAATACATCGCGCTGGATTTGATCATGGAAGACGGCGAATGCCGCGGCGTGCTGGCGTGGTGTCTGGATGACGGTTCGATTCATCTGTTTCGCGGCCATCAAACCGTGCTGGCGACCGGCGGTTACGGCCGGGCGTTTTTCTCATGTACTTCGGCGCACACGGTGACCGGCGACGGTAACGGCATGGTCCTGCGGGCCGGTTTGCCGCTACAGGACATGGAGTTCGTCCAGTTCCATCCGACCGGTATTTACGGCTCCGGTTGTCTGATCACCGAAGGCGCGAGAGGCGAGGGCGGCTATCTGACCAATTCCGAAGGCGAACGGTTCATGCCCAATTACGCGCCCAACGCGAAAGACTTGGCGTCGCGCGATGTGGTCAGCCGAGCGATCACGATGGAAGTCAACGCCGGCCGCGGCGTCGGTCCGAAAAAAGACCACGCGTTGCTGCATCTGGAACACCTCGATCCGGCCATCATTCACGAACGCCTGCCCGGTATCGCTGAAACCGCGCGCATCTTTGCCGGCGTCGACGTCACTAAACAACCGATTCCGGTGATTCCGACCGTGCATTACAACATGGGCGGCATTCCGACTAACTACAAAGCCGAAGTCGTGACCTTGAAGGACGGCGACCCCGATCGTGTGGTGCCGGGCCTGATGGCGATCGGGGAAACGGCTTGCGTCTCGGTTCACGGCGCCAACCGGTTGGGGTCCAATTCTTTGCTGGACTTGGTCGTATTCGGCCGCGCCGCCGCGATTCGTGCCACCGAATTGATCAAGCCGGGCATGCCGCATAAACCTTTGATAAAAGACGCCTGCGACAAAGCCTTGTCGCGGTTCGACGTTATCCGCCATGCCAACGGCAGCAGAAAGACCGCGGAGATTCGCTTGGACATGCAAACCACGATGCAGGCCAAGGCGGCGGTATTCCGTACCGCCGAGACTTTACGGGAAGGCGTGGAACGCATCGGAGAGATTGCCGCATCGTTCGGTGATGTCAAAGTCGGCGATAAATCGTTGATCTGGAATACCGATTTGGTGGAAACCCTGGAGTTGGATAATCTGTTGGGTCAAGCCCAAGTCACGATTGCCGCCGCCGCCAACCGGCAAGAAAGCCGCGGCGGCCACGCCCGCGAGGATTTTCCGCAGCGTGACGACAAAAACTGGCTGAAACACACATTGACTTGGCGCCAGGATAATCAAGTAACTATCGATTATCGTCCTGTCCATTTATATACGCTGACTGACGAAGTGGAAGTCGTGGCGCCGAAAGAGAGGGTCTACTAATGGTTGAATTTACTTTACCCAGAAACTCCGTCGTCAAAAAAGGCAAGCTGTACAAAGCTGACGGGGCCACGAATATCCGTCTGGTTCAAGTCTACCGCTGGGACCCGGATTCCGGCGAGAATCCGCGGATCGATAGTTACGAGATCGATATGGATCACTGCGGCCCGATGGTGCTGGATGCGATTTTGAAGATCAAGAACGAAATCGATAGCAGCTTGACCTTTCGCCGCTCCTGTCGAGAAGGGGTCTGCGGTTCGTGCGCAATGAACATCAACGGCAAAAACACCTTGGCCTGCACCAAAGCCATCAGCGATTACCAAGGCACCATCAAGATATTCCCGCTGCCGCATATGTCGGTAATCAAGGATTTGGTGGCCGACATGAGCCATTTTTTCGAACAGTATGCATCGATCAAACCTTGGCTGACGGCTTCAGCTGAAGCGCCGGCCGATAGCGAACGGCTGCAAAGTCGGGAAGATCGGGCTAAATTGGACGGTCTCTACGAATGCGTGCTGTGCGCCTGCTGTTCGACCAGTTGCCCGAGTTATTGGTGGAACAGCGATAAGTACCTAGGGCCGGCGATTTTGTTGCAAGCCTACCGCTGGTTGGCGGATAGCCGCGACGACAACGATAAGGAACGCCTGGACGAATTGGACGAATCGTTCAAGCTGTACCGCTGCCATACCATCATGAATTGTACCGACACTTGTCCGAAAGGTCTGAATCCGGCCAAGGCCATCGCCGAAATCAAGAAGCGGTTGGTAGAACGCGACCACTTGTGAGCGAATTGAATAAACTGCGCTGGCGTTGCCGGCGCGGCACCTTGGAACTGGATTTATTATTGCTCCGCTATTTAGAACACGCGTATTTGTCCGCCCCCCCAGAACGGCAACATGCCTTTCTACGCGTATTGGATATGGAAGACGTCGAACTGATGCCCTATTTGATGACCGACCGGTTACCGGCAGACCCTAGTTTGGCAGAGCTGGTTATTGCCATCCGCTCACTACCTGCCATACAGCAAACGGACGAATCGTCCGCTACCCCCGACGACATATCGAATTAAGCCGGTTTTTTGTTTGCCCATCTATTCTCGGTCCGGTAGCCACCGGACGCCTTATTTTTACCCAATCTTATGATGAAAAAGAGCGACTTTAATTACCGCTTGCCGGAAGAGTTAATTGCCCAATACCCCTTACCGCAGCGTAGCGCCAGCCGCCTGTTACACCTGGATAAATCAAGCAGTGTAGTGTTTGACCGCCAGTTTACCGATTTGGTCGACTTGTTGTCGCCTGATGATTTATTAGTATTCAATGATACTAAAGTGATTCCAGCCCGTATTTTCGGTCGTAAAGCCAGCGGCGGTAAGGTCGAGATTTTGATCGAACGCATCGAAAGCCAGCAGCAGGCTTTGGCTCATATCAGAGCCAGCAAGTCGCCGAAGCCGGGCGCCAGGATTCAGTTGGAAAACGGCTCTTGTTTGGAAGTCGTCGAGCGGGAGGCGGATTTATTCCGTCTACGTTTTTCTGGGGCTGATGGTGTCCTGGCGTTGTTGGACGAAGTTGGACATATTCCGCTGCCGCCGTATATCAATCGCGATGATGAAAATAGCGATCTGGAACGCTATCAGACCGTATTCGCGGAGCAGGCCGGCGCCGTCGCGGCGCCGACCGCCGGTCTGCATTTCGACCAGGCGATGTTGGATAGGCTGGACCGCAAAGGGGTGAAACGGGCGTTTGTGACCTTACATGTCGGTAGCGGCACCTTCAGGCCGGTGCGAGTGGAAGACCTGAGCCAGCACACCATGCATAAAGAGTTTTACAGCGTGTCGCAAAACGTTGTCGCTGCAGTCGAAGCTGCGCGGTTGCGGGGAGGGCGGGTGGTCGCGATAGGGACGACTGCGGTCAGGGCGTTGGAGTCGGCGTCAGCTGGCGGTCAGCTGGCGGCGGGAGTCGGCGATACCGATTTGTTTATTACGCCAGGTTACCGTTTTAAATCGATCGACGCGTTATTCACCAACTTTCATTTGCCGGAGTCGACATTACTCATGTTGGTTTCCGCGTTTGCCGGTTACGACGCGGTAATGGCCGCCTACCGCCATGCCATAGACCAACGTTACCGTTTTTTCAGTTACGGCGATGCGATGTTGATTTACTGACTTATTTGCGCAAAAAACATTAAATTGGTGCCGGCCTTGCTATTTTTTCCAGCAACTATTCGCGTCTAATGTTGCCGAAGCGACTGTCTTTTGCCCAAGTTGGTCGATGGACAGAGACCCGCATTTGTCGTCGCTCATGCTTCCCCCGGCAACCGGAGTAGCAGTGATCGTATAAGTTGTCGTACTTAACGAGGCACTGATATTGTATAAAGCGGTACCGGTTTTGGGAGACGTGCTAAACGGCAAAACGACGTTAGTTCCCGAAGAGTTTTTATCGTACTTATTATTTTCAGTGAAGTTTCTTTCCAGAAACTGGGCGGTTTCCAAAAGAATAGCTTTGGCTTCGGTTCGGTTACCTCTGTGAACGTACTCCGAGTACGATGGAATTGCGATAGCGGCAAGAATTCCGACGATTCCCACCGTCACCATCAATTCGATTAGAGTAACACCATCTTGTAAGGTATTTTTCATAACGCTATTTTATTGAATTTGCAACCAATATAAACGGTTAGCAGTTCCTGCGGAAACCGTTTGTCCCTTATTTTTAATCGATTCGATTTTACTGCTGGTGCCCGAGCCTTCTTTTACGGCTATTCCGGTGCCTTCTTTATCTAACCAAACTAAAGATTTAACCATACCGACTGAGAATTGAGCGCCGGATGCGAATCCTCCGCTGGGTAATGAATCTTTGCTATCAAATTTATCGTCATCGTTTAAATCGAATGAGGAGGTAGTTGTTGCGCCGCCGGTCATGAAATTGAGTTCCATTAGCCAGCTGACTCCACCTGGACTGCAGGGGTCTGAAGATGGAATTGCCGTCAAAAATATGATTCGGTCTAACATTAACAGAGCGCCGGAAATAACTCTCTCTCCTTCAGGCGTAGCAGAGGAAGGCAGTAAATCCATATACCAACCGCGTTTGCTAGTATAGTCCACAGAGTTTGCCGAAGTTCCTCTTAAGTTGTATTGGTAGGTTACTAGGCACTCGTTTGTTGTGGTTAACGGATCGTCAGTACAGTCGCTTATCGTTTTTGTTGTGCCTTTGGCCACTTCTTCGGTAATCGTTTGCGCGACTAAATTGCTACGAGATACGGTGCCCGTTGTATTAGGTTTATCCCAAATACCGTAAAAAGTCTGAACATCATTATTTGTTACATCTGTAGTGGTTAAGTATCTGCCTGTGCCGAAAAAAACTAAGACACCTCCATCGGAATGAGCCCCCAAAATCGGCTGCGCGGTAATCGGTTGGGGTACGCCAGTCGTTCGTTCAGCGGTAAACAACGGCGCGCCGGCGTTTGCTAAGCCCCAGCCGGTTGCAGAAGTACTCGTTAAATCAAACTTCCAGAGATTACCCTGCAGATCCCCGGCGTAGACGTAATCAATGATTTTATCGCCATTGCTGTCGTATAGTTTTGGTGTGGACAGGCCGTTGCTGGTACTGGCGTTGGTTGGTATTTTCTTGATTAAACTACCGGTCGTTAAATTGACGATATAGAGAAAGGCTTTTTCCGATGTACTGTTGTAACCATTCCCGAAAATAGCAACCCAATCGCCGCTACTCAGTAAACCGATTTGAGGTTGACTGTAGGTCAAGCCCAGTCCGTTACTATCGGTTGTACCGACATTTCCGGTATCGGCGCTGGTTCCTTGATACTCCCACAATAC
This sequence comes from Methylomonas sp. EFPC3, assembly GCF_029643245.1. NCBI lineage: Bacteria > Pseudomonadati > Pseudomonadota > Gammaproteobacteria > Methylococcales > Methylococcaceae > Methylomonas > Methylomonas sp. EFPC3. Next base: position 1,372,270 of record NZ_CP116398.1, on the reverse strand, counting down.
GTCTGCCGCGGGGCTAAATGCGGCAGGATTTGAAATATTCAACGCGTAAATTGACTTCCCGCCTTTATTTAGGCCCCCTACGAGTACTGTTTTCCACGAGCCGTTTAAGTAAGCGTCGCTGATATGTGGAGAGCCGTCTACGTAGTAGGTGTGAGCGTAATCCGTGTCGGTGAGTTTGCTGAGCTTGTCATAGACACCGGCAGGCACATAGGCGATGATCTCTTTGCCGGAGTTGACGTTTCCGGTATCGGCCCGAAATCCGTGCAACATGCCGTCGTTCCCGCCGACGTAAATCATCGGAATACGCGGGGATGACACGCTGGTTTTGTTTGTTACGAATTGGGCGTAGCTCGATTGACCGGAAACCGTGGTCGGTAATTTTTCGTAGCCATAACTTTCGCTTTTGGTGTAAAGAGGGTCGGAGTTGATAACGTCTGCCAACACGGAGCCGGTACGGTCGCGAAATTTGCCGCCGTTATGAACTTCGTTGCTGGAATCCCCCCGGATCCAATTCAAACGATTTTGACCGGTAGTAACGGTACCGAGTACACCCGACGAGTTGGTCTGAAGAGCCGTCTGCTGACCGGAGCTCAGGTTGTCCCACAGAAAAGTGGTACCCGCAGATTGGTTAAAGGTATAGATGTTACGGGCCGCCGCTGACGGGATTAGCGCCCCCGCATCCCAATTGGCGTCGTTGATATCAAGTTTATCGTCGTTATTGACATCCACCACAAATCCGGAGGCATTGACTGGGAAGTTAAATAAATGTCCGCTCCAATCTGTCGAGTTGAATTGCGCTTGGTATAGCATGGTACCGCTTTGAATGCTGGTTGAGTTTGCCGCGGCAGCGGAGGCAGCTGCAGTACGCTTCAAAACATCGTCCAATGCACTTTTCAAGGATGTTTCCAAATTTTTGGGATCTATCGCGAAGAAATAGCGGTCCGGTTTTCCGTCCAGATTACTATCCCATTCGGCAGTAGTGCTCGGTATATTGTCGTTATTGGCATCGATAAAACCTCCCCACTTGGCGGCATAATACAGCGGTTGTTGCAAGCTGTTCGCTGAGCTCGAACCGATCGTATAGGTTACCGAGGTTGCCGCATCACTGGTATTACAGCTTGTGCATGCGGTGACGCCTAGAGGATCGGTGTAATCGTAAGTGTTGATGCCGGAATGGGCGTGGAATCCATCTTGGGTTGTCCCACTGATGATGTAACCAAAACCCATTTGATAGGGAGTCGACTGGGCTATAACGTCGGTCGTGATAGTGACTTGAGTCGAGGTGACCGAGTAACTGAGAACGCCCCATTGATCCTGATCGAAATCCCCGCCCTGTTCGCTGTCTTCCCAGTTTATATAGAGTTTGCCTGTGTTCGTCGTCGCGGTGCTGGACTGGCTGACGATCTTGAAATCGACGATTGCACAGTTTCCGCCGATATCGGTGTTTTGGCAGGCCGGTAAAATAGTCACGGTTTTTGTTGAGCTACCCGGCACCGGCACTACGATTTTCGGAACCTGCGGCGATAGGGCCACTCCGTAAGTGGTGACGACTTGTTTACCCTTTAAAGCGGACCGAATATCGTTAGTATGGGAATAATGCGCCAATCCGGCAATATGATATGACCCTGCAAGCCTTGGCGCGTCTGGGCAAGTACCGCGCACGCCACTGAGACTGCTCACCGTTTTGGCGGTACACAATTGGTTGTTATCGGTGCCGTTTTCGCCGACGAAGTAACTGTTGCCTGGGATGCTTTCCCCGGTCCCCACGGCGTTGGTCAACGTGTCCATGCCTGAGGCGCCCAAATCGGTAACAGCGCTGAGTTCGTCGCCGTCATAAGAACTGGTGCTTGAATTGAACTGGATAATGTTTTGGGTGGCGCACCACTGCTCTGGTATCACCGGGTCGCTGGCAGTTGCGGTGGTAAGGCCGGAGATGTAGCTGGAGTCGTCGGAATAAAATGTCTTTGAGGCGGATTTACCTGCCAGATAACGTAGCGACTCTAATAATATCTCGGATTGTGGGTTGCCCCAGTTATTGCAGGAACCGTTAGAGAAGCTATTCAATCCCCAGATGCAATCCGCACTGCCGGTTAGACTGTGATAGGTACCATCATCGTGGCGGTACCCGTAAATTCGCATCTTGTCTAACGTGTTAATGATTGCGCCGGTAGAGGGGGCTGACTTAAAGGTGCCGTTCGTTGATACGTTGATTTCATCAGATAGTGACGATGCGTTTTTGCGAAGGACCCCGCCGGATTTGTTTTTGCCGTACGAACCGGTTAGCAGGCCAAAACGCACTTTATCGTCGTCACCGTAGGTTTGTAATAAACCGATTGGTTTGCGGGTGCCGTCAGGATAAATTTTGCAGTTTTCGGTGCCGATGTAGTTTGCGTCACATACTTTCACCTTAGCCACATAATCTTGCGACCCCAAGCCTTGGCTTGCTTTGCTCGGATTGCTGCTTTGGGCGCTGATTCCGGAGCTGGCGGATACATTACCGTTAGAAGCGGCTTTTTCTTCCGACCAGCGACATTGCCAGCGCTCGTTAGATGCCCATAAAGAATAATTGCCTTTTGCTACCCGAATTAACGGGTCGTCTGTAACGTTTTGCGACAAGGTTGTACTCGAAACCGTTGTGTTACATAGCGTGATGCCGTTAGTAACGTCGGTTGAGGAGAACGGGGTTAACTGGGTTAGATCGGACCCGCTGTAGAATTTGGCGAAACTGTGGGCATCGTTCGGCAGGTAACTGCGTTGCAGAACGGTAGTGCCGACAACCGGGCCTGTAATTGTTGTGGTCGTAGTGGTGGTGGTGGTTTGGTAAGGGGTCGTGCTGGTAGAGCTGAATGTCTTGGTGTAGGTGTTGGTATAAGGCGTCACCTTGGTGCTGCACATGCCGCCAGATAACTTGTCTTTCTTTACGGTAACAGTATACGAGGCGGTATAGGTTGTGGTGTAGAAGGTAGAAGTCGTTCTATTGAAGGAGCTGTCGTAGCTGGTCGTATAGGTTGTCGTGGTCACGGTACCCAATGCCGACTCAGTGTACGTGGTAACCGGAGTACTATTGGTGGGCGTGGTATTCGTCGCAACACTATCCGTCGTTGGGCCGTTCTGAGTCGTGCTGGGGCCTGAATCGCCGCTAGGGAGGGTCTCGCCGCTGGTTATCGGCAGTAGAGAGCATTTGGTATCTGTTCCGTTGTATGTCTCACCTTGGGTGGTATCCGTCAGGGAGGTGTTCGTCAACGTGTAAGCCGTCGCGGGCGAGGCAGGACCAGTTGCAACCGGGGCAGAGGTTACGGGAGGCGTGGTTGTCGTGGTCGTGCTGGTAGTGTCGCCGGTATCGGTTGAGCGGTTCCCGCCGTACAATATTTTCCGTATGGTATCTATCCGGGTCATACTGGCCCAATTCAGAAAGTTACCACTCCATGCCCCACTGCAATATTTATTGCTGGTCGTGGTGCTAGGCTCAAATCTTTTGTTTGTCGTGTTATAGGTATAACACTTGTAACTGTCAAAATACCCGTAGTAATCGAAGCTATGTTTGTACGACGTTTCCGGAACGCCGTCGTTGTCAAGGTCGGAGTAATCGTCGAATGCTTTGAATGCCAACTGGTGGTCTTTAGAAATGTTGAGCATCAAAATTGGCGTTGTCGACGACGTTAGGAACAACGGGGTATCGGCCAAATTAAGTTGTGCGGCATAAACTCCGTGGGAAATCGCGAAAAACGCAACGGCCTGTAACAATAATCTTGCAGACATTCTATTCATGGTTGTTGTCCTAAAAATTTGTTACCCATCCCTAAGGGGTGACGCTAAACAAGGCTTGCAGAATAACGATTGCATTACTATCGCCGCCGATAGCCCGCGTGGTCACACGGTATTTTTCCGTTGAACCTTCATTCGGCATACGTTCCACGACATACATCGGCTGTGCCGCAATTTGGTTGAGCGCAAGCGCTGCAGTTAGCGCGGTAGTGTCGGACCAGTCAAATTGGCGAGTAGTGCCGTTGCAATCGGCTGCGCCGGTCCCGTTCCAATAGCTGGCGTTGTTGGGTAAGCAGACGTTGATTGCTCGTAGGCCGGGACCCGTTACCGTGCCGCTGGTGGTATCGGCGGGAACCGGAATTAACGTGCGTATTTTGATGCCGGTTGTTAAATTTTTTTCAACATATTCAAGTGCAGCTTCAGCGGCTTGTAGCGCCAAGTCCTGATTACGGCTGTTTCCGGCCATCCGTTCTTCCAGCGTGCTCATCTGGGCGACATTCACCCCAAATACAGCAAGGATGATCAAAAAGATTAGGGCGGTAAACAACGTCGCGCCGTTTTGGCGATGCCCCGGAGATATTGCTGTCCGCATAACGCGGTGCGAATGATTATGAACCCGGCCGTTAAATGTCGTTCGGGCTGAGCTTGTCGAAGGGCGCTCCATTTGGGGCTTCGACAAGCTCAGCCCGAACGGAATCCCAGTGTTAAATAGGGCCGGCTTAAGAAGAACCGCTGACTTTAATTGACGAGCCCGTTTCATAATCGATTTTTAATGGCAATTGTGGTCGTAAATACTTTGCGCAACAAGTAGTCGGACGGTGTGACCGTTTCGCCAGTGTCTGCGACATCGCCGTCTGCGTTTGTGTCGATAGCGTACTGCTGTGGGGAACTGGTAAGCCCTTGTTCGTCTTGACGGGAGACCATTAATAAGCTGACGCGAATGCCTAAAACTTTCGACCAATCGGTCACATTGGTGGCTGTAACGTATGCATCGACCGCACCGTCGGTTCCGGTATCTACCGCATACGAAATTTGCATGTCCTGCACGCCTTCGATCAGCTCTTCGGCGGTATTGGTCGGCGCGCCGCCGGATGTCGATAAAACTTGGCGATACAAGGACGGTTCGTTGCTGCTATTGAGGCGAATGTGATAAGTCGTAGCACTTAACCGAAATATTCTCGAGCCGGCATCGAACGTATCGCTAGTACCGTCCGGACAAGAACCAATCGGATTGCCGAGTCCTTTTCGGCTATTTCCGCTACTGCATGGGGTAACGGCATTATGCTGAATCAGACTATGGCCGCAATTGCCATTACTGTTATAAGTGCATTCTTTGGTATTTTGAAACACCGCTATGCGCGAGCAGTTTGCTTTGGCAGCAATAAGAATCTGGCCTTGCTTGATGTCGTGATTGGCGGTCAGAGTAAATTGCGGCGGATTCGACGTCGGAGTATGAGCGGATACGATGTATTCTTGAGTATTGTCGGAATGGAGGATAGTTAAGGCGTCGCCGGCGACAACGTTTCCGACCACACCGGTCACTCCTGCCGGAAAAGCGCTCCAGGCCGCCGCGGTGGCTTTTTCGTAACCTATTAAGGGTTGAGCTATCAGATTTTTGTCCCAATCGGTACTGTTGACCAGAACATTGATATCCCCGCCAGCTGCTGCGTTGACTGGACAGCCCCGAAATCCCGTCATACGAATGTCTTTTGCAATAATGTTAAAAGCTGTACGGGCACCTTCCTGCATCCGCGCCAAGGCGTCCTGGCTGCGGAAACTTTGCCGGGAGCCGAGCAATACGTATCCGATTGCCGCTATGATGACCAGACCGATAGTCAGCGAAATCATAAGCTCGATCAATGTCACACCCGACATGGTGCGGGAGACAGACGGCAAATGTGGTAATGTCCGCTGGGAACTCATATAAGGCTTTGGGTGGTAAATGTTGTAGGCGCAATCGTTCCGTCGGCTGCGCCTTTGACTACTTCGCTCCAACGTATGTTAATGGTGACGTTGCCTCCACCGTCAACTGTTACCTGACCATCTCCGTTAGGCAACGAGTTTTCTAAATTTGTTTTCCAGTTCCTTAATTCCACATTCTGAATCTCTGTACCGCTGGGCACGCTTCCACTTGGGCTACTGCCGGCAGGGGCAAAGTTGATCGTAAAATTTCCGGCAACGGCCTGAGCACGATTTAGTCTTAGACGCTCCACTATGTCGTAACTTAATAGTGTCGCTTGACTCCTGAGAAACGCACTGTGGCTGGCTTTTGCCGACAATGCTATGACACCTGCTTGACCCAGTAGGCCCAGCGAAACAATCAGCATGGTTACGAGGACTTCGATCAGGCTGGCACCGTGTTGGTTAGTAAGCTTGGATAAGTTTTGCTCTGTACTGGCGCTTAACATAAGAAATTTGCCGCTCGGATTAAGGAGATGTACAAGATGTCAGTCCGTCTGGAATTCCGTCATGGTCGGCATCTTGGCCAAGGCGGACGCGTCCGGTACTGCTCACAATGATGCGTTTTGCTGTGCCTTGCTCTGGGGTATTGTTACCGTCAGAGTTGTCGCAAATAGCGAAAGACCCAAACGTATTGCTTTCCCCGGTGGGGCTGTAGCTAATATAGTCGGCGAAATTGTTACCTCTTAATGTGTAATTGGTGGGTAAAGACTCGTAAGTTCTTAGATTGCAGTCCTCGCTGTCTTCGCATGGAGTGTTATCGTTATCTTGGTTAAAGACGTTTGTTTTGCTTGACGACGAGCGATCTACGTCAACAAACACCTGCCATCCCTCTTCCCAGTTCGTACCGGTTTTGCGCACGACGACAATCCTTCCGCGCTTTATAGCTTCGCTACGGGCAAAACTTAACGAAGTAATAAATTGATTCGCTGCAGCGGTTAGCCGACTGCTTCTGATTGCTGCGGTAAAGCTCGGAACCGCGACTGCCGACAATATGCCGACGATCGTTACCACTATCAGTAGTTCGATCAGGGTGAATCCTGCGGCAGCTCTGAGTTTGCTCATAGGGGGGAGTGAATCCGGGTTTTCTTAGGCGGTATATTGCGAGGCCAGTTGGAAGATAGCACAGGATCAAACAAAGTTATGAGAGCTGAAACAAAATTCGGCGCGACCTCGCAAGATCGGATTTCAGTAACTACACTCTTGTAGGAGCTTGACTACACTTCCTGCGTCTAGGAATTGGAGTAACGCTCGGCGGAGCCAAAACGGCAATTTCGACTACGTTTTTTACTGTGACTCAAAACTGGAGGAAATAATTGTGGCGACGATTCTTGCCGTAGACGATTCGGCATCGATGAGACAAATGGTGGCGTTTACTCTGAAGGGGGCCGGCTACAGCGTAGTGGAAGCGGTCGATGGTGTGGATGCTTTGAACAAAGCCAAAGGGCAGGCTTTCGATTGTGTGGTGACCGATGTCAACATGCCCAACAAGGATGGAATCCAATTGATCAGAGAACTGCGGGCGCTGCCCAACTACAAGTTCACGCCGATGTTGATGTTGACGACGGAAGCGGGGTCAGACAAAAAGCAACAGGGTAAGGATGCCGGAGCAACCGGCTGGATCGTGAAGCCGTTCAATCCTGATCAGTTACTGAAAACGATCAAGAAAGTGATGGGCTGAAGTCCAACGGCATCTTGACAGTCATTTTTGGGTGGTTGTATGGCAATCGATATGGCGCAATTTCATCAAGTGTTCTTCGAAGAAAGTTTCGAAGGATTGGATGCGATGGAATCCGGCTTGCTGAACATGGATACCGGCGATGTTGATGCCGAAGAGATCAATACTATCTTCCGTGCAGCCCACTCCATAAAAGGCGGTAGCGGCACATTCGGCTTTAACGCGGTGTCCGATTTCACCCACGTGATGGAGACCTTGCTCGACGAAATGCGCGACGGTCGGCGTAAAGTGACGCAACCGGCTGTAGACGTTTTACTGGGTTCGGTCGATTGCTTGCGCGATATGTTGCAATCGATCCAGATCGGCGCCGAAATCGATCAGGCGACGGTCTCGGCCCACAAGCAAGCCTTGGATAACGAGTTGCGTAATGCCGGGCAGCCGGCCGGCGACCCTAGGGGCGTAATCGCTCAGCCGATCCTACAGCAACCCGCTCCGCAGCAGACTGATACTGCGGAACTGAGCGGTTGGTCGATCGCGTTCAGCCCGCATCTGAACTTACTCAAAACCGGCAATGAACCGGTAAGGATGTTCAGAGAATTAGCCGCTCTGGGAGAATTAACGACAACGGTTGATTTACAAGGCGTACCCAGTCTTTACGATCTGGATCCTGAAGAATGCCATTTGTCCTGGAAATTGCACGTCGCGGGAAACATCCCGGCCGGCGAAATCGACGAAATTTTCGATTGGGTGGAAGACCACTGCGATTTGGCCAAGCAGCCCATCCATCAGTTAGGCGCGGAGCACGTTGAGCAACCGGTTGATATTCCGGCAGTGCCTGCCAGCGTGGCGGCGGTCGAAGCCAGGCCTGAGGCGGAGCCGGGAAACGAAACCGGCGCGCAAGCGGCAGATGCTAAATCGGCCAAAAAAGACGATGGGAAAGTTGCCGGCAAAGGCTCAAGCTCGATTCGGGTCGATACCGGTAAGATCGACACCTTGATTAATATGGTTGGCGAACTGGTCATCACTCAATCGATGTTGAGTTTGTTGGGCGAGCACTTTGAAATCAACAAGCTTGATCAGCTAAAAAACGGCTTATCGCAATTGGAGCGTCACACGCGCGAATTGCAGGAAAGCGTAATGAATATTCGGATGCTGCCAATCAGCTTCGTATTCAGCCGTTTTCCGCGTTTGGCGCATGACATCAGCAGTAAGCTGGGTAAAAAAATCGAGCTTCGATTGGTCGGCGAAAATACCGAAGTGGATAAAACCGTCGTCGAGTTGCTGAGCGATCCTCTGGTACATCTGGTCCGCAACAGTCTGGATCACGGTATCGAAATGCCCGAAGTGCGCGTTGCGGCCGGCAAACCCGAAACCGGCACGGTTACCCTGGAGGCGTACCACCGCGGCGGAAATATCGTGATTGAAGTTTCGGACGACGGCAAAGGTTTGGACAAAGAAAAGCTGCGCGCCAAAGCGGTCGAAAAAGGCTTGATTGATGCCGATGCCGTACTGAGCGAAAAACAGACATACGAATTGATCTTCATGCCTGGTTTTTCGACGGCGGAAAAATTGACAGACATCTCCGGCCGCGGCGTCGGTATGGATGTGGTGAGGCGTAATATTCAAGCCTTGGGCGGCGATATCGAAATCTTGTCGGAGTTGGGTAAGGGCTCGACTATCTCGATCCATTTGCCGCTGACCTTGGCGATTTTGGACGGCCAATCGATCGCGGTGGGCGACGAGACCTACATTTTACCGTTGGGCTCGATTATTGAATCCCTGCACGTCAGAGAAGAGTTTATTAACCGGGTGGCCGGGAAGGGCGAGACCTTTTTGCTGCGGGGCCAATATCTGCCGGTGATCCGCATTCACGAGATCTTTAAAGTACCCAGCGCCAAAAATACCAAACTGACCGAAGGATTAATCGTTGTGGTTGAGGGGCAAGGCGCACGCTGCGGATTGTTTGTTGACGACTTGCTGGGCCAACAGCAAGTCGTGATTAAGTCGCTCGAAGCCAATTATCGGCGGATCGAAGGCGTCTCGGGGGCGACCATCCTCGGCGACGGCTCGGTTGCGTTAATTTTGGATATTCCAGGATTGGTCCGATTATCAAATCAATAATTGCCGCGAATTAAATATGACTCATAACGCCGAAACGATTACCTCCGAACAGGCGGAAGCCATCAATCAGGAACATCTGTTGCAGTTTTTGAGTTTTACCCTGGGCCGGGAAGAATACGGGGTCGATATTTTAAGGGTTCAGGAAATCAGGAGCTGGGAACCCGTGTCGCGTATTCCGAACGTCCCCGCTTACGAAAAAGGCGTCGTTAATCTGCGCGGTGCCATCGTACCCATCATCGACTTACGAGAGCGGTTTCAACTCGGACGCTGCGAATATACCGCGCTTACGGTGGTGGTGGTGCTACAGGCTAAAGTTGCAGACCGGACTAGAATTATGGGCGTGGTGGTCGATGCGGTTTCCGACGTAGTGGACGTCAATAAAAAACAGATTCAAACCGCACCCGATTTTGGGGCCAAGGTCAGTACCGAGTTCATAACCGGTCTGGCTTCAGTGGGCGGCCGGATGGTTATGCTGTTGGACGTCGATAAACTACTCAGTCTCGATGGTGTAAATGATGAAAATGACAATTCGAACAAATAAAGCAAGAAAATTAGCGGCTAAGGAGCGTTCAAAATGAAGATAAACCATCCGGTAACCGACCGTGAAGTGTTGATGAAAGAAGGCACCATCCTGGTTACTAAGACCGATTTAAAAGGTCGGATTGTCGACGTTAACGAAGCCTTTGTCGAAATCAGCGGATTTTCGAGAGAGGAATTGCTCGGCCAGAACCACAATATCGTTCGCCACCCGGATATGCCGCCGGAAGCGTTCGCCGACTTGTGGAGTACGATTTCCAAAGGTAAGCCTTGGCGGAATTTAGTGAAAAATCGCTGTAAATCAGGCGATCACTATTGGGTGGAAGCAAACGTTTCGCCTGTTTTCGAGCAAGGCAAGGTCACCGGTTACGTCTCCGCCCGCTATGCACCGAGTCGGGAGCAAATCCGCGCGGCAGAGCTTTTGTACGACAGTGTCCGTAATAAGAAGAGCCAGATCAGATCGGATCGGTTTGTCGATAAGATCAATTTCGTCAATCGGCTGAACATAACCGCCAAACTGGTGTTATTCGCGCTGCTGTTGCTGCTGCCCGGCGCGGTTTTGCTGGGGATGGTCAACCAAGACAAAAACGCTGATATCGAATTCGCCAGAAAAGAAATCCGCGGCGTAGATTATCTAAAATCGTTGAAACATTTGCTTGTCCAATTGACCGAACATCGAGGAGCAAGCTATCTGGCCTTGTCTGCGGCCGGTAATCCCGACTCCGCCGCATTGAGCCAGTCTGGCAAACGGGTTGCCGACGCGATAAAAGCAGCGGATGCGGTAGATGCCGAGTTTGGCGCTGAATTCAACAGCACCGAAGCTTGGCAAAAAATCAAAAGTGATTGGGCGCTACTCGAGCCGCAAAACGCTGCGCAGCTGACTGCGCAAGCCAGTTTGGCTAAGCACAGCGAGTTGGTTGAGAACGTTACCAAGCTGATGATTCATGTTAGCGACCAGTCGAACCTGACGCTCGATCCCGAGGTAGGCACCTATTATGTGATGAACGTTGTCTCGATACGGCTACCGGAATTAATCGACCATGTCAGCGAGCACATGGCGAATGCGGTTGTATTGGCAAAAGCCGGGACTAGTCTGGACCCGCAAGCCAAAATCGAAATGGCCGTGGTCGACCAGCATATCGGCGAAAGGCTTGGAGAAACCGAACATGATTTGGCGGTGGCGTATGCCGCCGATGCCGAAGCGAAAACGGCGCTGGCCGACAAGCAGGAGATACTGTTCGGCGACACGGCAAAGTTTTCCGATTTGATCAAACAAAATTTATATCTGGCGTCGGCGGTGAACGTTTCGCCGGACCGCATCGCGGCTTCCGGTGCGTTGGCCTTGCAAGCGGTGAATGCCTTATACGATGCCGCAAGTCCGTTATTGAGAAGCATGTTGCAGAAACGGGTCGATGGACTGGAGCAGGAAAAATATCGTCAGTTCGCAGCGGTAAGCGGATTGATAGTGATCGTAGCGCTGATCGGGTTCGCGATTGTCCGCCACATCATTTCGAATCTGCGTACTGTGAAAGGGGTATTTGCCAAAATCACAGAGGGTAATTTCCGTAGCACCATTCACTTGGACGGGCACGACGAACTGGGCGATTTACTACGCAGCTTGCAAATGATGCAAGTCAATCTGAATGTCGACATTTCCAACACACGGGAACGAGCCATAAAAGCCACCCGCGTCGAACGGGCGTTGGATAACGTCAGTTCGTGCGTGATGTTGGCGAATAGTAACTTGGAAATTATGTACATGAACAGAGCGGTAGTGGAGTTGTTCAAAAACGCCGAACAGGATATTCGTCAGCAGTTACCCCACTTTGATTCGGCTAAATTGATGGGGGCAAATATCGACCAATTTCATAAAAATCCGAGCCATCAGCGCGGTATGTTGGCCAAATTGGAATCGACTTACAAATCAGGCCTGGAAATCGGTAGCCGCCATATGAATATTATCGCCAATCCGGTCATAGACGCAGAAGGCAACCGGATCGGCACCGTAGTCGAGTGGCTCGATAGAACCCACGAAGTGAAGATCGAACGCGAAATAGCTGAAATCGTCGAGGCGGTAAAAGTTGGAGAGCTCTCCAGTCGAATCGAGTTGGGCAACAAGCAAGGCTTTTTTGCCTCGCTCAGTGCAGGCATTAACGAATTGACCGACGTCATCGAAAACGTATTCAGCGATATCGGCAGCACAATGCAGAGTATGGCGGAAGGTGATTTGACCAATCGTATCGATCGCGATTACCGGGGCACCTACTTGAAATGCAAGAACGACATCAACAGCACGATAGACAAATTGAACGAGATATTTGGCCAAGTCAGCGAGTCGGCGCATTTTATCAATAACTCGTCGCAAGAAATTGCTAGTGGAAACAATAACTTGTCTCACCGCGCCGAGCAGCAGGCGGCCAATCTGGAGCAAACGGCTGCCAGCATGGAGCAACTGACCAGTACGGTGAAAAACAATGCCGATAACGCTCAGCAAGCCAACTTGGTAGCCAATAACGCCAAAGATCTGGCTGAGAAAGGCGGAAACGTGGTTAAGGCTGCGGTCGCGGCGATGCAAGAGATCAACGAGAGCAGCAATAAAATTGCCGACATCATCGGTGTCATCGACGAAATTGCATTCCAGACCAATTTGTTGGCATTGAACGCGTCGGTGGAAGCCGCCAGGGCCGGAGAACAAGGACGCGGTTTCTCGGTGGTGGCGACCGAGGTTAGAAATCTGGCGCAGCGCAGTGCGACGGCAGCCAGAGAAAGTAAAGAACTGATTCAAAACAGTGTGCAAAAAGTTCGGGCCGGAACCGAGTTCGTCAATGAAACCGGCAAGGCGCTCACCGAAATCGTTGCCGGCGTCAAAAAAGTGGGCGACATTGTGGCCCAGATAGCGGACGCCAGTGTCGAGCAGTCTGCTGGTATCGGCCAGGTCAACCAAGCCGTGGCGCAGATGGATGAGATAACCCAGCAAAATGCTGCATTAGCCGAAGAAGCCTCGGCGGCAAGCGTATCGATGAGCGATTTGTCTACCAATATGGTCGAGATGCTCGCTTTCTTTAAAACCGACAAAAACATTGGTCAACAACCTGTTGCGCAGCGTGGACATAGCCCCACGGTCGCCCGGGCGGAGGTTGTGCGTAGCGCTCCTGTTGCGGCTCCAGCCGCAAATACGCAGCCTGCCTTTGCCTCTAAATCGAACGATGCGGATGACGAATGGCAGGATTTTTGAGGGTGTTGCAAACATTATCGAGCGATCGGCGAGGACGATGAGCCATGGCAACCAATAAGCAGGTTGAACAATTTCTGACGTTCGAATTGGCGGGAGACGCTTACGGTATCGATATCTTGAAAGTCCAGGAAATCCGGGGTTGGGAACCGATCCGTAAGATTCCGAATACGCCGGCTTTCGTCAAAGGTGCGCTGAATCTGCGCGGGACCATTGTGCCGATTATCGATTTGCGCGAGCGGTTTCAGATGGAAAAAGTCGAATACACGCCGGTGACGGTGGTGATTGTCATGAGTATCCAAACCGCAGCCGGAACCACTGTGATGGGCGTCGTTGCCGATACCGTGTCCGACGTGTTGGATATTAATCCGGCGGATATTAAAAACGCGCCGAATTTGGGGACTAAAATCAATACCGAATATATGCGAGGCATGTATGTCGGCAAAAAACACATGGTGATGCTGTTGGATGTCGACAAATTGCTGAATCCGGAAGAGTTCATCAATATCGCCAATTTGCAATGAAGGCGAAAGTCATAGCCGTACTGAATCAGAAGGGCGGTGTTGGCAAAACCACGACTTCGGTCAATTTGACCCACGCTTTGGCCAGATCCGGAAAGGCAGTAACTGTGATCGATCTCGATCCGCAGAGCCACTTGGCGGTGTCGCTGGGAATCGTCGGGCCGCAGCCGCAAGGGGGGATCGATGAAGTGATGCTGAATGGCGGTTCGTTACAGAGTCGATGCATTCCGGCCAGAAAAAATTTGAATCTGGTGGTCTCCGGCCCACGCCTTCAAGAAATCGAGCAACTAAGCGACGGGGATTCCTGTCGCGGCGATTTACTGCGCAAGGCTTTGGAGCATTCGGATCCGGATCAGGACTTTATTTTTATCGATTGTCCGCCGTCTTCGGGCGTGCTGGTGGCGAATGCCTTGTTCGCCGCCGACGAGATTTTGATTCCGATGACCAGCGATTATCTCGTTCTCCAAGGCTTGTCGCATTTGATGGGGACCATCAAGAAATTCGAGGCGGCGTTGCAACGGCAGTACCGTTTTTCGTTGGTAATGTCGCGTTACATACCGACGCGGCGGTTATCCGCAGATGTATTGGATCTGGTTAAAAACTATTTCCCCGGCAAAATTCTGGCGACACCGATCAGGGAGACGGCGTTGCTGGCCGAGTGCCCGAGTTTTGGTAAGACTATTTTTGAGTATCGTCCAGGCTGCCGTTCGGCACGGGATTTTGCCGAATTGGCCAAAGACTTTTTGGAAAATAGGGTGATGTAATGGCTGAAAATGGCGAAAACAGTTTAATTGGCTACGATCCGTTAGCCTGGATGCGAACCTTGGGTCCTGAGGAGCAAGCCGCTGAGGCGATGCCGGCGGCTGTACCCGCCGATGGCGAGGACGCCGTGACATCGGTAACGGAAGCCACCGATACCATCGTCTCCGATACGGCGTCAACCGACGAACTATCGGAATCCGTGCCGCAAACGTCGGCTAAAGGTAGCTTGGCGTTGGAACCGTTGTTGAATATACAGGGCGTCGCCGATTTGCATCAAAATTTGATGCAAATGTTAAGCCGATACGATGCGATCGACATAGACGCCTCGGCGGTGGCCAGCATCGACACGTCGACTCTTCAATTGCTGGTGATCCTGAAACGGACGGCCGCAGGGTTGCAGAAAGTCGTGGCGATCGATTTTCCTTCGGATAAGTTTATCGAGGCGGCGGAGCTATTAGGCGTCTCCGAAATGCTGGAAGTCGATACCGCAGCCTCGGGTTTTTTTTAAACGTCTCCGGTTGGCTATCGAATGGCTACAAGCAATATGGCAAGCAGTATTCGCGAATTCGAATATACTCACGCGGATTTCGATGTTCTTCGAAAAATTTCCCGCCAATATTCCGGCATATTAGTGCCGGACGACAAGTTCGACATGTTTTATTCCCGGCTAGCGAAACGGATTCGTCTGTTGGGTCTGAGCAGCTTTAAAGAATATTGTCAGTATCTCACCGACCATCCCGACACCGAGTTTACCGAGTTCATCAATGCGGTTACGACCAACCTGACTGCGTTTTTTCGGGAAAACCACCATTTCGAATATTTGAGTAGTACCGTGGTGCCTGAGCTTTTGAGAAAAAAAGCCGGGGTCAAACAGGTCAAAATTTGGTCGGCCGGGTGTTCTACCGGTGAAGAGCCCTATTCGTTGGCGATAACGTTAAAAGAAAGGTTGCCGGCCGATTGGGATATAAAGATTCTGGCGACCGATCTCGATACCAATGTGTTGGCCACTGCCGCCAGCGGGGTTTATAGCGAAGAGCGCGTCACCGGTATTGCCGAGCAGCGATTAAAGCGCTGGTTTCAAAAAGGCAGCGGCCGGCAGGCGAACAAAGTGCGCGTCAGAGCCGAATTGCGTCAATTGATAGCCTTCAGGCAATTGAACTTGATGCAGGAATGGCCGATGCGCGGCGGTTTCGACGCTATTTTTTGCCGGAACGTATTGATTTATTTCGACCGCGAAACCAAAGCCATGCTCGCAGAACGCTATGCCGGTTTGCTCGATACCGGCGGTTGTCTGTTTATAGGCCATTCGGAATCGTTGCATCAGCTGGATACCGCCTTCGA
Source organism: Methylomonas sp. EFPC3 (assembly GCF_029643245.1). Taxonomy (NCBI): domain Bacteria; kingdom Pseudomonadati; phylum Pseudomonadota; class Gammaproteobacteria; order Methylococcales; family Methylococcaceae; genus Methylomonas; species Methylomonas sp. EFPC3. The sequence continues at coordinate 1,356,354 of NZ_CP116398.1, read as the reverse complement.
TCCGATTGGAAACACTATTTACAGGAAAGCGCGCAAGTGACCCGTCATACAGTCGAAAAACCACCGATCGCCGGCTTCGAGGGCATAAACCGCTACTGGGATCAGGAAAACCAAATTATTGCCGCGAAATTGATGCCCGGCGACTACTATGTTACCGGTGCCGATGAAATGATCACCACTGTGCTGGGGTCTTGTGTGTCGGCATGTATTCGCGATTGCGAATCCGGAATCGGCGGTATGAACCACTTCATGTTGCCGGAGACCAGCCAAAATCGTTTGAACGCGCGTGACGAAGCCGTGGTGGGCAATGCCTTGCGTTACGGCAATTACGCCATGGAACATCTGATCAACACCATATTGCAACATGGCGGAAAACGAAAGAATTTGGAAGTCAAGTTATTCGGCGGCGGCAAAATTATTGCTTCGCTGAGTGACGTCGGCGCTCGCAACGTGCAATTTGTGTTGGATTATGTCGATACGGAAGCGTTGAAGTTGGTTTCTCAAGACTTGGGCGATATCTATCCGCGTAAAGTCAATTTCTTTCCGCGTACTGGACGCGTCAGAATGAAAAAAATCAAAGACTTGCATAACCAGACCATTTTCCTGCGCGAGAAACAATACAGTTTCAGCATCAAAGACGCACCGGTTGAAGGCAGCGTCGAGTTGTTCTAGAGGCGAACATGGCAAAAATAAAGCTACTGATCGTCGACGACTCGGCCTTGATCCGGCAGATGCTGACGCAAATTTTTAACGAGGCCGGCGACATAGAGGTCGTCGGCACGGCCAGCGATCCGTTGATCGCTCGCGATAAAATCAAAGCGTTAAACCCCGATGTGCTGACGCTGGATGTGGAAATGCCGCGTATGGACGGTCTGACGTTTCTGAAGAATCTGATGCGTTTGCGACCGATGCCGGTGGTGATGATTTCGACCTTGACCGAAAAAGGCGCCGAAGTCACCTTGGAGGCTTTGGCTTTGGGTGCCGTCGATTTTGTCGCCAAGCCCAAAGTTGACGTATCGCAAGGCTTACGGGCTTATGCCGACGAAATCGTTAGTAAAATCCGGGTGGCGGCACAGGCCAGGGTAAAGGCTTTGGAAACGCCCAACCCCCGCGTAATTCCCAGCCATACCGACGGCTTGGCAAACACCGTGATGAAAAAACATTTCAAGACTACGCACAAAATCGTCGCATTAGGCTCCTCCACCGGCGGAACCGAGGCGGTCAAACACTTGGTGAGGACTTTGCCGCGGACCACCCCCGCGATCGTGATTGCCCAGCACCTCCCGCTAGCCTTTAGCGCTTCGTTCGCCAAGCACGTCAATGATGCTACCGACATGACAGTGGGCTTGGCCGAGGATGGGCAGCCGATAGTGCCAGGGCATGTCTACATTGCGCCCGGCGATCGCCACTTGCTGGTTGCCCGCGACGGTGCCCGCTACATTTGCCGCTTGGACGACGGTCCGCCAGTGAATCGGCATAGACCGTCGGTTGAAGTTTTGTTTCGTTCGGTAGCGCAAAACGTGGGCGGTAACGCCATCGGCGTGATGTTGACCGGTATGGGGGCGGACGGCGCCAAAGCCATGCTGGAGATGCGCGAGGCCGGGGCGATCAATATCGTGCAGGATGAGGCTTCCAGCGTAGTCTGGGGTATGCCTGGGGAGGCCTTCAAACTGGGTGCCGCGCATCATGTGCTATCCTTGAACCGAATAGCGGAAAAACTTTTAGCCCTGGCGGAATAGATTATATGGTGCAGTTTTTTAAGGATAACGGTGTTTTGATTGGCTTGACCGCTGTGGTGTTAGCGCTGCCGTTATTGATTGCCGATACCCGGGTGTATTGGGCTGCTACTGGATTAATCAGCCTGCTGTGGATGTTCCGCACGTTTCGTATACAGGCAGTCGGCATGCTCCGGCAAGCCGCTCAAGGCGAGCAAAATGAAACGGACATATCCAGGGCGGTTGACAGTTATCTGATTCACCTGAGCGATTGCATCGAACAGGAAAGCAGCACTTTTCGCAGCGAGCTTAACCAATTGAAGGCGATGTTGGCGGATGCGGTCAGCACCATGTCGAATAGCTTCAACAATTTACATGCCTTGACCAGCGGCCAGTCAACGGTGGTTTGCTCGCTGGTATCGGATTTGGAAGATAGTGTTGAGCGGGACAGTGCGCATATCAATTTCACCAGTTTCACCCACGAAACCGATAAAGTTTTGCAATTTTTTATCGACCACATTGTGCAAATCAGTAAGCAAAGCGTGGAAATGGTCGCCGTGATCAACGACGTCGGCGACCACATGGCCCATGTCGAAAAATTACTGGGCGATGTGCAGAAAATCGCCGACCAAACCAATCTGTTGGCGTTGAACGCGGCCATCGAAGCGGCGCGGGCAGGCGAGGCGGGGAGAGGGTTCGCCGTCGTGGCCGGCGAGGTGCGCAATTTATCGAAAAACTCCGATAAGTTCAGCGAAGAAATCAAGGCGGTTGTCAAAGCGTCCAAAGATAACATCCGCAATGCTCGCGATATGATCGAAGTGATGGCGTCGAAGGACATGAACCTTGCGTTAAGTTCCAAAGCCAATATCGACAAGATGATGTTCGATATCAGCACGATCAATGCAAACGTCGCCCGAAACGTGGACGAGATTTCCCAACTGACCGGGAAGATAGAAGTCAGTGTGGGCAACGCCGTCAGAGGGCTGCAGTTCGAAGACATGGCCCGCCAATTGATCGAACAGATGCAGGCTAACCTTGACCATTTCGCCGCATTGAAAGACGAAGTTGCCATCGGTATGGCGACGTTCAAAGCGGGAAACCGCAAGGAGTGGCAGTTGGAATTGGGGCAGGGATCGGATCGTTTAAGGCAGATGAAACAACAATGGCAGGCCGGTAACTACCGCGTGGTATCGCAATCGTCTATGGACGAAGGCGATGTGGATTTGTTCTGAGTTTGCCGTTCGGGCAATTTTGCGATAAGGAGAAGCTATGGGTATTGAGGCAAGAGCCGATTCTGGCGTATTACACATTAAGGTCAGCGGAAAATTCGATTTCGGTTTGCATAACGAGTTTCGCGAAGCCACCAAGCTGGCTGAGAGCGGCGTGAAACAGATTGACGTCGATTTGACCGGCACCGAATACATGGACAGCTCAGCGCTGGGGATGTTGTTGGTGTTGCGCGATAAAGTCGGCGGCGACAAGTCGGCGATCCGGATAAAGAACGCTCGCGCCGAAGTAAAAAAAATTCTGGAAATCGCCAATTTCGATAAACTATTCTCTTTAGTTTAACGCCTTTCCTTTTTCCCGTCCGGTAGTTGGGTGCCGGCTCTTGCCGGACCTTCGTCAGCGCTCCATGAACCAGTACAGCAATAATTCCAGTCACGGCATCGTGCGCCTTTTTTTACGGCGTTTCTTACCCAATTCGCAGGTGGCCGGGTTGGCGATAATACTGTTGGGCGGTTTCCTGCTGATATACAGTCTGTTGGGGCTGTTGATGCCGGTATTCGTTGCCGTGGTACTCGCGTATCTGCTGGAGGGCCTGGTCGTCAAATTGGAGTTGCGCGGCGTGGCGCGGCTACTCGCGGTGCATCTGGTGTTTTTTGCCTTTACGGCGGTGCTCGGTTTCGTGCTGTTCGTGTTGGTACCGATGGTATCCGAACAGACCGTACAATTGGTTCAGCACATCCCGGAAATCGTGTCCAGAACCCAAGCCGAGATCATGCGCTTTCCGGAACGCCATCCGGAGTTGATTTCGGAAACCCGGATTCGGGAAATCATGTTCTCGATCCAACAGGATTTGCTCAAATACGGCCAGGATCTGATATCGGGCTCCGCCCAATCCTTCGTCGGCTTGGTGGCCGTAATCATTTACCTGTTTCTGGTGCCGTTAATGGTGTTTTTCTTTTTGAAAGACAAACAGGTGCTGCTGGGGTGGATGTTACAGTTCCTGCCCGCCGACACCAGCTTGAGCCTGCGAGTCTGGCAGGAAGTCGACAAACAAATCTCCAACTACGTGCGCGGCAAGTTTGTCGAAGTCTTCATCTTGTGGGCGATAAGTTATCTGGTGTTTTGGTGGCTGGGTTTGAATTACGCAATGTTGCTGGCAGTATTGATGGGATTGTCCGTGGTGATTCCCTACGTCGGCGCAACCTTGGTCACCTTTCCGGTGCTGGGCGTGGCTTATGTACAATGGGGAGTCGGCGGCGGCGACCAGTTCATGTACGTGTTCGTCGCCTATTCGGTGATCCAAGCCTTGGACGGCGTGATTTTGGTGCCGCTGCTGTTCTCGGAGGCGGTCAATTTGCATCCGGTAGCGATCATCGTTGCGATTTTGTTCTTCGGCGGCTTGTGGGGATTCTGGGGCGTATTTTTCGCAATCCCATTGGCCACGCTGGTTAAGGCTGTGTTAACGGCGTGGCCGCGCTGGGAAGCCAACGGCACGTTGGCGGGCTAGTTTACAAATTGTCCGAGGCAAAATCGGCCAAACGCGAGCGTTCGCCGCGGCGCAAGGTGATGTGAGCGCTATTGGGCCAGTTTTTGAAGCGGTCCACCACGTAGGTCAGACCGGAACTGGTCGCGGTCAGGTAGGGCGTATCGATCTGCGCCAGATTGCCGATGCAGATGATTTTGGTACCCGGTCCGGCACGGGTAATCAGGGTTTTCAGTTGCTTCGGCGTCAGGTTTTGGGCTTCGTCGATAATCAGATAGCGGTTGAGGAAGGTGCGGCCGCGCATGAAATTAAGCGAGCGGATTTTTACCCGGTTCATCACGACGTTTTGCGACGCGCCTTGTTCCCATTCGGTATTGCCGGCCCGGCTGCCGAGCAGTTCCAGATTGTCCATCAGCGCGCCCATCCACGGCGCCATCTTTTCTTCCTCGCTACCCGGCAAAAAGCCAATGTCCTGACCGACCGGCATGGTTTCGCGGGTCATGATGATTTCCTGATACAGCTTCCGCTCCAGCGTCAGCGACAGGCCGGCCGCCAATGCCAGCAGGGTTTTGCCGGTACCGGCCGAGCCGATCAGGGTTACGAAATCCACTTCCGGATCCATCAACGCATTCAACGCAAAATTTTGCTCCCGGTTTTTGGCGAAAATGCCCCAGATATTATTGTGTTTAGTCCGGAAGTCCCGCGCCAATTGCAGCACCGCGGTCTCGCCGTCGCAGCTTTTTACGATCGCCTCGAAGCTGTCCTCGCCCTCCATGTACAGGTACTGGTTCGGATACCACTCCCTGACCGCCGGCCCGTTGATCCGGTAGTAGGTGTTGTTGTTTTCCTGCCAGGATTCCATCTTGCCGCCGTTTTCGTCCCAGAAGTCGGCATCCAGTGCCAGGCTGCCGCTGTAAAGCAGGTCGATGTCTTCGATGGTCTGGTCGTTGTGGTAATCCTCGGCGTTGATTTGCAGCGCGGCGGCTTTGATGCGCATATTGATGTCTTTCGACACCAAAATCACGTTGACGTCCGGATATTCCTTGCTCAAAGCCAGCACGATGCTGAGGATGGAGTTGTCGGCGATTTGGCCCGGCAGATCGGCTGGTAACAGATGCGACAATTGCCGGGTTTGAAAAAACAGGCGACCGTCGAATTCGCGCTCGCCGGCCAGCCCGTGCTCGATCCGGGACAGCGGCAGGCCGTCTTTGATCGATTGCTGGTCGGCGTCGCGGATCAACTCGTCCAGAAACCGGCTGACTTGGCGGACGTTACGCGATACGTCTGATAGGCCTTTCTTGGCGTGGTCCAGCTCTTCCAATACCACCATCGGGATGAATACGTTGTGCTCCTGAAACCGGAAGATTGACGTCGGATCGTGCATCAAGACGTTAGTGTCCAGGACGAACAATTTTTTACCGGCGGATTGTATATTCATGGGTTCCTTTTCAAGATCGGTTGCGGCGTTGGCAAGCATGGAGGCGTGCCACTGTTTGTCTTTCTACTCCATCCCGCGCGCCATCGTCAACCGGGCGGGATTTCGGCTTAAATTCCGCTAAAGCGGCGGCTGCCGGACGGAATCAAAAAAGCGGCCGGCAAGCGCGCTGAAATCGGCGAATTTTCTATACTTAAGCCGACGCCATGCCGAAGCGCATAGTCGGTTACAATACCCGCGCTGGCCGTCGATCTCGAATCGATACATTTACTTCCAGGATTGCTTTATGAATTATTCAGTATCAAACCAGCCCGACTTGGATTGGAGCCAAATCAGGGAGACGATCAAGCTGTTGACGGTCTCGGTGGCCCAAGTTGAAAGCAGCATTAAAGACGGCGACGAATCGGTTAACGCATTGGCCAGTACGTTTACCCATATGGTCGACGATATGCAGAAAATTCACGAGTTTTTAGCCTTGGTCGCCCCGAACGACTCGTCCGCTGCGGCTTTAGGCTATTGCGAGTCGATGCAGGACAAGATCAATCAGGCGATCGTGGCGTTTCAATTCTACGATCGCATGCAGCAATGCCTGCAGCACGTCTCGAACAACCTGAAGGGCTTGTCCGAGATCATCGAGACGCCGCACCGGCTATACAATCCGCTGGAGTGGCACAAATTTCAGGAAAGTATTCGCAGCCGCTACACGATGGAGTCGGAAAAAGTCATGTTCGACGCCATCCATCAAGGTAAGAGCATCGAAGAGGCGCTATTGTTGTTTGCTCAGGCAAGTGCACAGAGCCGTCCGGACGAGATCGAACTGTTTTAACTTTTTATCTGTTTGAATTGGCATCACTAATGAAAAATAAATGTTTGTTGGCCCTGGTCCCGTTTTTGCTTCTCGGAGCAGGTTGTAGCAGCGTAGCCGAACCACCGGTGTCAGGCAGCTCGCCGACGAAAAAGATTGCGAAAAAGCCGGCGGCAAAAGCGCCTGCAACAGCCGTCGCCCCAAAAAAACCGGCCGCAGGTCCCAACCCGACCGCAACTTATGCCATTGACAGCGGCCCCGGCAGCGTGAAAGTCGAGCCCAATTTGCCGGCTTTCCGTGCCGAACCGTTGATGCCGCCGGCCGATGTACCGCCGGCACAGCCCGGCGCGGCGGCTCCGGTAGTCCCGGCCAATCCGACTACGCCGCTGGCTACCGTGCCGGCGCCGAGATATGCGGTGGAAGACGCCGCGATTCCGAGCGGGACGCCGCCTGCCGTACTGGCGTTGCTCAGCGAAGCCGACCGTAGCCGCAACAGCGGCGATCTGGATGCCGCTGTCGTCGTGATGGAACGCGCACTGCGCATCGACGCTCGTAACCCGACCTTGACCTACAAATTGGCCCAATTGCGCCTGAAACAGAACAAACCGCAACTGGCCGAGGAACTGGCCGGCAAGGCGGCTCTGCTCGCAGGAAGCAACCTGGATTTGAAACGTAAAAGCTGGATGTTGATTGCCGAAGCGCGCAACATGCAGCAAAACCCGCAAGGCGCCAAACAAGCCAAAGCTAAAGCCGAAAGCTTTTTCGGTCATTAAACCGGCTGAAGTTGCAGCGGAGTCAGTGTTAGCGTGAGTAAACTGGATGAAGTGTTCGCTAGCGATGGCGCGTTGGCCGGCGTCATCGCCGGTTACTCGCCGCGCGCGGCCCAGATCGAGATGGCGGAAAAAATCGCCTACGCCATCGAATCGCAACAAAACTTGATCGCCGAGGCCGGCACCGGCACCGGCAAGACCTTCGCCTACCTGATTCCGGCCATCCTGTCCGGCAAACGCGTGATCGTGTCGACCGGCACCAAAAACTTGCAAGACCAGTTGTTCAATAAAGATCTGCCACTGATACGCAAAGCGTTGGCGAAACGGCCTTTTAAAGCCGGCTTGTTGAAAGGAAGGGCGAATTATTTGTGTACCTACCGCTTGGAACAGGCGCTGAATTCCGCCTTCGGCTATAGCCGGGAAGAGGCGTCGGCGCTGGCGCAAATCAAGGCCTGGTCCAAGCGCACCAAAACCGGAGACGTCTCGGAAGTGGCCGATGTCCACGACGGCGACCCGGTCTGGTTTCACGCCACGTCGACCACCGACAACTGTCTGGGTCAGAATTGCCCGGACTACGCCGATTGCTTCCTGACCAAAGCCCGCAAACAGGCGCAAGAGTCGGATATCGTCGTGGTCAACCATCATTTGCTGTGCGCGGACTGGTCGATTCGCGAGACCGGATTCGGCGAGTTGCTGCCCGATGCCGATGTCGTCGTCATCGACGAAGCGCATCAATTGGCCGACACCGCCTCCAATTTTCTGGGCGTGACCATCAGCGGCAAACAGCTGACCGATCTGGCCGACGATACCTTGGCCGAATATTTTACCGATGCCAAGGACATGCCGGACCTGCGCACGGCTTGCGAGGATTTGCAGCACGAAGTCAAGGACATGCGTTTGGCCTTTGGCTTGGAGCTGAGGCGTGGCGACTGGCAGGAGATCGAAAGTAATCCGAAAATCGCCGGCGCCTTGGAATCCCTGCAAAAGCAGTTGGCCCGTCTGACCGACCAATTGGAGCGGGCTTCGGTGCGCAGCAAAGGCCTGGAGTCCTGCTTCGACCGGGCCGAGGCGTTGGATGCGCAACTGGATACCTTGATTAGCGACAAGGACGGCCAATGGATCAAATGGTACGAAACCTACAGCAAGTCGTTCACGCTGAGCCGGACCCCGCTGGATATCGCCAAGGAATTCCGCGGTTTCATGGCTCGCCATAAGGCCACCTGGATATTTACCTCGGCGACGCTCAGCGTCGCCAACAATTTCGTGCATTTCTCCAAAAGCTTGGGTTTGAGCGGGGCGTTGAGCCAAAGCTGGGACAGCCCATTCGATTATCCGAATCAAGCCTTGTTTTACCACCCAAAGGGCCTGCCGCAACCGAACGATCCGGACTTTACCGACAAAATCGTCGATTTTGCGTTGCCGGTGCTGGAAGCCAGCCGGGGCCGGGCTTTTTTTCTGTTCACCAGCCACCGGGCCTTGCAGCGCGCCGCGCAATTGCTGGAAGGCAAACTCGACCACCCCTTGCTGGTACAAGGTACCAAGTCCAAAGGTGTGTTGCTGGATCAGTTCAAGGAACTCGGCAATGCGGTGCTGTTGGCCACCGCCAGCTTTTGGGAAGGCGTCGACGTGCGCGGCGATGCCTTGTCCTGCGTGATTATCGACAAGCTGCCGTTCGCTTCGCCGGGCGATCCGGTATTGAAAGCGCGGATGAACGCAATGGAGAAGCAGGGGCGCAACCCGTTTTTCGAACACCAATTGCCCAGTGCCATCATCATGCTGCGCCAGGGCGTGGGCCGCTTGATCCGCGACGTCAACGACCGCGGCGTGTTGATGGTTTGCGATCCGCGCTTGTTGAAACGCTCCTACGGCCAGATGTTTCTGGATAGCGTGCCGGCCATGAAGCGCAGCCGGGATATCGCCGACGTCCGCCAATTTTTTGCATAACGAAGGAAAGGCTTTGAAGTTACTAGCGGTAGAAACCTCGACCGACGCCTGTTCGGCGGCATTGTTCATCAACGGCGAAATCCGGGAAGAGTTCGCCATCGTCCCGCGCGAGCACACCAAGCTGATTCTGCCGATGATCGATCGTCTGATGGCCGAGGCGCAACTGCGGCCGCAACAGTTGGATGCCATCGCCGTCAGTCGTGGTCCCGGCTCGTTTACCGGCGTTCGCATCGCCGGCGGCGTGGTACAGGGTATCGCCTACGGCGCCGATTTGCCGGTGGCGCCGGTATCGACCCTGGCCGCGATTGCTCAAGATTTCTTCAATAAGCGCAGCGATCCCGAAATTGCATTCACTGCGATGGATGCGCGGATGGGCGAGATCTTTTGGGGCGTTTATCGGCGCAGCGATTTGGGCTTGGCCGAATTGCTCGGCGCCGAAGCGGTTACGCCCGCCGCGGATATTCAGGTCGGCGAAGAAACCGGCTATGGCGTCGGCTCCGGCTGGCGCGCCTATGCCGAACCGCTGGCGCAGCGTTTGGGGCAGCGCTTGCAGGCCGTCGAAGCCGAAGAAATCTGGCCGCGCGCCGCCTGCATCGCCCAACTCGGCGCATTTCTGTGCGCCAATGGCGGTGCGGTGCCGGTCGAGCAGGCCATGCCGGTCTATTTACGCGACAAGGTCGCGAAAAAGCAGTCGGAGAGGTAATAAATTAACGGATTCAGCAAGTTAAGTTGTGCCCGTTAGCCGGCAAGGCAAATGTCCGGCAAGGTTTTCCGCCGCTTGTGCGGTACAATGACCTTCTTTAAGCCGACTTTCTAGCCCATGGCGCAATATTTCGAAATCCACCCGAAGAATCCGCAGCCGCGGCTGATTCAACAAGCCCTGAATATTCTGCGCGACGGCGGGGTGATTGCCTATCCGACCGATACCTCATACGCGTTGGGCTGCCAGATCGGCGACAAGGCGGCGATGGATACCATCCGCGCGATTCGCCGGCTGGACGATAATCACAATTTCACATTGATTTGTACCGATTTATCGCAGGTATCGACCTTTACCAAAATGGGTAACGATGCCCATCGGCTGATCAAAAAACTGACGCCGGGGCCGTTCACGTTTTTGCTGGATGCGACGCGGGAAGTGCCGCGCCGGCTGCAACACCCGAAAAAGAAAACCATTGGCGTGCGGATACCGGATCATGTCATTGCCAGAACCTTGGTCGAGCAGTTGGGCGAGCCGTTGCTGACCACCACCCTGATCATGCCCGGCGAAACCGATGCGCTGGCCGATCCTTACGAAATCAGGCAGCGCCTGGAAAAAGAGCTGGCTCTGGTCATTGACGGCGGCGTGATCGAGCACCAATCGACCACGGTAATCGCCTGCGGCGATAAAACCATCGAAATAGTCAGGCAAGGTATCGGTATCGCGCCGATGTTGGAGTAAAAACGATGATGGACGAATTAACTCTGGTGCAGCGCATCGTGGTCTGGATCTTACCGGTGATTTTTGCGATTACCGTGCATGAAGTGGCTCACGGCTGGGTTGCCAAACTATTGGGCGACAATACCGCGGCGTCGCAAGGCCGGTTGACGGTGAATCCGCTCAAGCATATCGATATCTTGGGAACCCTGATTATTCCCGGCTTGTTGTTGCTGACTTTCACCGGGTTCGTATTCGGTTGGGCCAAGCCGGTGCCGGTCGATCCGCGTAACTTCAAGAAACCGTTACAGGGTATGGCCTGGGTTGCTTTGGCCGGGCCGGTGTCCAACCTGTTGATGGCCGCGGCCTGGGCGTTGATCGCCAGGCTGGGGGTGATGCTGGAAATCGAATTTATTTCGATGCCTTTTATCTACAGCGGCGTGGCCGGAATCAGCATCAACCTGGTATTGGCCTTGATCAATATGTTGCCGATCCCGCCGCTGGACGGCAGCCGGATATTGTCCGGTATGCTGCCGCATTACTGGGCTTGGCAATATAATCGCCTGGAACGTTTCGGCTTTGTGATTTTGCTGGTTTTGTTGGCGACCGATGTCTTGAAATACGTCCTGGCCTACCCGTTGTATTACGCCCAGCAATTGTTTTTCAGTCTGGCTGGAATTTAGGTTTGAACGAAACCGCGTTAGCCGTCGAGCCGGTTGCGGCGCCGTTGGCCCTGGTCCAAGGCCAGCCGTTCCAGGAACTGCCGGAAGACCTCTACATTCCGCCCGACGCGCTGGAAGTGTTTCTCGACGCCTTCGAGGGGCCGCTGGACTTGCTGCTGTATTTGATCCGCCGCCAGAATCTGGATATTCTCGACATTCCGATCGCACAGATCACCCGGCAGTACATCGCCTACATCGAGATGATGGAAAACCTGCGTCTGGAGCTGGCCGCCGAATATTTGGTGATGGCGGCCTTGCTGGCCGAAATCAAATCGCGGATGTTGTTGCCGCGCCAGCCGGAGAGCGAGGAAGAGGAAGAAGACCCCAGGGCGTTTTTGATCCGTAAATTGCAGGAATACGAGGCGATCAAGAAAGTCGCCGAAGAGATCGATCTGTTGCCCAGAAACGAGCGCGACACCTTCGAATTCGGCGTCGACACCTCGACTGTCAACGTTCGGCAGATTCTGCCGGACGTGGAACTCAAGGAATTATTGCTGGCCTTTCAGGACGTGTTGAAGCGCGCCGAACGGCTCAGCCACCACCACATAACCAAAGAGCCTCTATCAGTCCGTGAACGAATGGCAGCCATTTTGGAAAAACTTAACCGAGCAGATATCCTCCCTTTCCCAGCGTGTTTTACCCGAGGTGAAGGAAAAAACGGGGTGGTTGTCGCGTTTCTTGCCATCCTTGAACTCTCCAAGGAACGAGTCATCGACATCTTTCAGCCCGAGCCCTACGCCGGCATCCACGTCCGTTTCCGCGCCAACACCGGCACAGGCGATTGAGCCGCCGCCAACCGCCAGCCTTGTCGACCATGTTAGCCCGCCAACCAAGCCTCGCGCCCCGCGCAAGCCGCGGATCAAACCCGAGCCGGTCAAAATTTTGGTACCGGTCAAGCGTCGGGCAGTACGGTTTCCACCCGGCTGGAGCGGCGAATCTCGCGTCCAACCGGAGCCGCGCGAAGTGCCGGCAAAGCTTGCCAAGCCTGTGGGCCGGCGTGCAGTACGCTTGCGGCCTAATTGGCAAAGCGATTGGCGTAAACCTGAAATCGAGCAAAAATCCGAGATTATTGCTATCCGCCGCCGCTCGACCCGCCTGCCGCCGCAATGGGCTGCGGTCATCCGCGCCAGCGAGCACCAGGCTATCATCGTCGAACGCCATTTGCCGGCGCCGGAACGGGTTAAAGACTGCGACATGAACACCAAGCGCATTGTCGAAGCCATTTTGTTCGCCGCCAATCGGCCGATGACCATCCGTCAGATTCAGGAGACCTTTCCGGAACTGGAACAGCCGGACACGCTGACGATTCAGATGGCCCTGGAAGACATCGCCCGCGATTACGCCGATCGGCCGATCGGCCTCCGGCAACTGGCCAGCGGTTACCGGTTTCAGGTGCGCGAAGGCCTGTCGCCTTATGTGACCCGGCTATTCGAGGAAAAACCGGCCCGCTATTCGCGCGCGCTATTGGAAACCCTGGCCATCATCGCCTACCGTCAGCCGGTGACCCGTGGCGAAATCGAGGACATTCGCGGCGTCAGCGTCAGCAGTTCCATTATTCAGACTTTGCTGGAACGGGAGTGGATTCGGGTGATCGCGCATAAGGAGGTGCCGGGCCGGCCGGCCTTGTTCGGCACCACCAAACTATTTCTGGATTATTTCAATTTAACTTCGTTGAACGACTTACCGACCTTGCAAGAAATCGCCGATTTCGATTTCGGTAATCCGCCGCAACCGCAGACCGAGCAGGACCACAGTGAAAGATCGCAAACCGTCGAAACCGCACCAACCGTCAACCCGTCCGGAGCACCGGAAGCCGATGGAACCGAACCGCAAACCGAAGTCGGCGCCAATGCGCAAGCCGAAACCGGCGCCGACGGCGAAAAAGGCGTCACCCTCCACTGACAACGTAAGCACGGGCGGCGAACGGATTCAAAAATTGCTGGCCCGCGCCGGTTTGGGTTCGCGGCGCGAAATCGAGCGCTGGATCAGCGAAGGCAAGCTGTTGGTGAACGGCAACCCGGTGCAGTTGGGCTACCACCTGAAACCGGACGACCATTTGCAGATCAACGGCCGCATCGTCAAATGGGAGAAATACGCCGAACAGCCGACCCGGGTGTTGGTGTACCACAAACCGGTCGGCGAATTGGTCACCCGCCGCGATCCGGAAGGCCGGCCGGTGATATTTACCCAACTGCCGCGGTTGCAGGTCGGACGCTGGATCGCGGTCGGCCGATTGGATATCAACACCTCCGGCTTGATTCTGGTTACCAACAACGGCGAATTGGCCAACCGCTTGATGCATCCGTCGCGGGAAGTGGAGCGCGAGTACGCGGTGCGGATCCTGGGCGAAGTCGACGATGCCATGCTGGAGCGACTGAAACAAGGCGTCGAGCTGGAAGACGGCCCGGCCCATTTCGAAGACGTCAGTTTCTACGCCGGCGAGGGCGCCAACAAATGGTACTACGCCACGGTGAAACAGGGCCGCAACCGCTTGGTAAGGCGGCTATGGGAATCGCAAGGCGTCAAAGTCAGTCGCCTGATTCGGGTCCGCTATGGCGACGTCACGCTGCCGGAGCGGGTCAGGGCGCATTCGTTTTATGAATTGGAACCTAAGGAATTGCAGGGGTTGATGGAGTTTGTGGGCTTATAGCTGCGTCGAAGTATTATGGGCTGCCGATCACAGCGAGCCTGATGACTAAGCTTAGTGAATGCTTGAAGGCGTGTTCTCTTCGGTGAGAGTTGCGATCACTCCATTGATAGTCTGATTGATTTTGGTTTTTTCTTGTTCAGGAAGATTTTGGAGCGGAGGGCAAGTCAGGGTCATGGTGAATACGCTTCGCTTGGTGCCGATAGTGAAATGAAAAACCTGAAGAAGTTGATCGTGTTCATGTTTTATTAAGGGCGGGACTGGAATTATTGCTTTGCCTTCGGTGGAGTAGTTGACCGTCATCCCTTGCTTCTCCCCAGACTGTTTGACCAGATACACTCCAAACTCTTCGGGATATTCCGGGCCGACTGAGTGGATTTTCGATATTTCAACTCTGCAGATGTAGTTCTCACCAAAAGTAGCGTCGATCTGGTCGGTTGGGGTTCTCGAAATACGCACGTAGTGCGGGAGCATTACGGATACCGATTCTTGCTGGAATTTGACCCTTACGGTTGCTGGTTTCGTAAGGCTGCCGAAAAAGAGTTCATCGGTATCGCTGAGGAAGTATTTCACGCTTTCGGGGCTAGTGCCGACAAGCCCAGCACGCAAACTACGTTGAAAATCCAAAATTTGAGCGGCCGATCTCATCGCGGCCAATGCTCGACTTTGCTCGCTATTCTCGGTGCTGGCTAAGGTTTCGTCATGGTTTTTCCTGATGTGTCTTAGGATTTTTGTCACGAATTGGCAGTAGGCTTGGTATGGTTCGTCGCAGGCCGAATGAATTGCGGCAAAGATGCCGGTTTTTTGTTTTCGCTCTGCGTTGTCGGTTGGTAGAAAGACTAAGTTGTCCAGGGCATTGAGGTTCCAAACAAAGGGTCCTCCTGGAAAAGTCAGCGACGCGGTACGGATATCTCCTAGAAATTCGGCAATATCCTTTGTAGTCGCGACCTCTTGCGGGATTAGGTAATGCAATTTGCCAGACACCCATAAATCCGGATCCCAAGACCAAGCAAGTGGGTTATTTTCTGCTTTGATATTCGGGAGCGCCAATCGCAATATTTTTTTCAGTTCTTCCTCGTTGGCCGGAGTGAGATTGACGGCTGGATAGTTAGTTGCGGTTTCAATTGCCGAAACTTTTTTCTTAAACAAATTCTGCAACATTTTTTCGCACCGGATGGCCTGAGATTGTCCTCACGATGCCTCGAATTACTAAGAAAGGCGCTTATTGAGGTTGTTCGCGACTCACTATAGTCGGTAGTTTTTTAAAGTCAAAACTACACGGTTTTTAACTACGAATAAGGTGTTTGTCTCGGGGGGCGGCGGATACATAATAGTCGTCTCCCCCCGATGAACGCGCGTATCAAGTGTGGTGGAAGTGTCTTCTGAATCCGCTTCGGGGGCAACGGGGCAGACAAGCCCTGCCGGAATGGCGGTTATCGAACATGGGTTTGTTAACGGTGAATGTTCAACCTTTATGGCCAGCTTGATCGATTACCGGTTTGCGAAAGCGTAAAGTCATGCGGTCGCTTTCGCCGATGGCGGCGTATTTCGCCCGGTTTTTCGCGCCGAGGCTGAAGCTGGGCGGTAAATTCCAGACTCCGCTCTCATGGTCTTTCGTATCTGCCGGATTGGCGTTGATTTCGCTGGCGGCTTCCAGCTCAAATCCGGCCTGTTCGGCCCAGGCAATCACTTGGCTTTGCGTGGTGTAACCGGCGCTGCCGCCGTTGGCTGCATCCGGATTGGCCCGATGTCCGACGACTCCTAAAATGCCGCCGGGCTTCAACACGTCGAAACAGCCGCGAAACATCGCTTCTGCAGTACCGTTTTCCCGCCAATTATGCACGTTGCGAAAGGTCACTACCCTGTCGGCCGAGCCGGGAGAGCCGAATTGGGGGTGGCCTTCGTCGAAGCGGCGGATTTCCGGTCTGCCGTAAATGCGGGGTAAACGCGCCAGTTTGATTTTCAGGGTTTTGAGTTGCCGATCGTAATAGTGCTGCGAACTTGGGTTAACGGCACTGTCCGGGTCGATCACTGCCGCGACGTAATGGCCGTTGTCCCTTAGCAGAGGGGCCAGAATTTCGGTGTACCAACCGCCGCCGGGGATGATTTCGATCACGGTTTGATCGGGATAGATTTCAAAAAAGCTTAAAGTTTGTGCCGGATGCCGCCAGATGTCGCGGGCGACGTTGGCCGGCTCGCGCCAGTGTCCGGCGATCGCGGCTTCCAGAGCAGAGCTTGCCGGCGCGGAAGTTTCGTTGGGCGGAGTACAGGCCGCCAAAGCGGTAAGGATGCATAAATGAATGCTTCTTGGCATCGGTTCCGGCCTTGTTTCCGGGAGGGGAGTCGGCTCGAGGCCTGGGCGTTCAATATAACGTGTTCGCGGCCATCGTCAACCCAGCCAAACCGGAGGGTAGGTGCCGATCTTTGTTATCTCGATCCTTCCAGCCTAATCCGGCCGAATCGAGATATCTTGTGCTCAATTGATTTCGTTTAGCACGTCTTCCTCGGCGTAGAATCGGTTTTCGGTGATGACGTCGGCGGCGATGCGATTGTTGAGCAGGTTGTCGACGTCGTCCAGCACGCGGTCGACGATGTTCGGGATTTCGGCGCGTTCGGCCGATTTTTGCAACGCGTTACCCCATATGCCGACGTGCCGGGTCGTGATGCGGCGCACGCTATTGTCTTTGGCCCATTCCGCGGCGATGGCGATGCCCAATCGGCGCAGTTTGGCTTCTATTTCGCGTTTGACGCCGGGGTCTGTAATTTTGCCGGCCAAATCCCGGCTGATTTGGTTCCAGCCGGTTGGATACAGGTCCCAGCCCTGATAAAAACGTTCGACCCAGGCCAGGTATTGGTCCAGGCTTTGCAGCTCGGCATTGCGGCGGTCTTGCAGGTAAAACGCGGCAAACCCGGCTTGCGCCGGCAAGCTGGCCGGCCATGCCGCGTGCCGGTCGGCGCTGGTCGCACAGCCACCCAGCCAGCCCATCGCCAACAAAATCAGAATACGGATTGTCATGGCACGTGTCCGGAGCCGGGAATAAAGCCTGGATTTTAGGGCGCGGCCGTGACAGGACGGTTAAGGTCCGGTTACGGTTATTTGACGCAAACCAAACGCCTCCGGCTCAAAACAATTCGAAGCGGGCCAGGTAACCGAAGTGGTCGGATACGGCCGGATAAAACTCGTCGTTGAAAATCGGCGTCATTTCGCGGACCCGCAACGGCTGGCCCTTACGTTTGAAGATGTAATCGATGCGCCGCGGCGGACTGTGGCGCCAGCCGTCGATCTGGCCGCGGAAAGTCGGTTCGTAAAACCGCTGCGGATGCAGTTCGTGATATTGGTCGACGTATTCGCCGTTGCCGACGATTTGATGGTAGGCCTGCTCGCCGGCTGGCGCATTGAAATCGCCGACCATCAAATCGCCGCGGACGCCGAAATGGTAACGCGACCCGATCAGCCATTTCAGCCGTTCGTATTCCTGATGGAAGCCGTGGTGGGCCCAGCTCAAATGCACGTTGGCCAAGTGCAGCAGGCCGAAGCGGGGCAGGTCGATGCAGCTCAGCGTGACATTGCGCGACATGTAATTGTCTTTGCCGCAATCATGCGACACGTACGCCGAATAATTGTGCCGCAGCGGATGGCGGCTGAGTATGGCCGTGCCTTCCCGCCAGTGTCGAAAGCCGATGTGACTCCAATCCTGGTGGATGTGGAACCAATGCCCCCATTCCCGCAAGCGCCGGCAAATCCGGAATGCCATGTTCGACGGCGCCTCACCATAAGGCTGGGTAATAGGATCGTACCGGTATTCGCCGACTTCCTGAAAGCAGATCGCGTCTATGCCTTGCTGGGCAACGGCTTCGGCGATGATGTGCACCTCGCGTTCGTGCAGGTGCATGGTTTCGAAGCAGTTGTGGCGCGGGTGTTGCTGGTAGGTATGCAGATTCAGCGTCAGTAGCGAAAACACCGGCGCTCCAGCCGAAAACGGTTTAACCCAATTTGGCGAATTCGGTTTGCAGCGTGGTCAGAAAGGTTTCCCGCGCGACCTGGGCTATGCCCAATTGTTGTTGCAGCCGCTGAATCTCGGTGTCGACGATTTGCAGATTGGCCAGTTGCGCTTTGGCAAGCTCGCTAAGGCTGTCGATCGGGTGGGTTTTGTCGCCTATGGTCAGGGTTGGAGAAGTGGTGTTGGTGTCAGTCATCGAATAAATCCGGAAGTGGTCAAGTAAGCCGGCCCGACTGCCGGGCCGAATGTTATTCCAGTTTAATCGCGAAATATTACAAATTTGTTAGCGTTGGCAGCATGCCGGAAATGGCCGCTGTCATAAATCGGTCATCTGGCCGACGTATCCTCGATCGGTATCTTCAACTTCCGGCCGCGGCCGCTCGACCATGCAATACTCGGCAACCGTACACGGCAGAAGCGTCCGTTTCGCCGATCTGCGTACCTTGATGGCCAAGGCCTCGCCCAGACGGGCGGCCGACGAATTGGCCGGATTGGCCGCAGAATCGGAATTCGAGCGTGCCGTCGCCCAGCAAATTCTGGCCGACGTGCCGCTGCGCGAATTTCTGGAACAGCCTTTGATTGCGCCGGAACGCGACGAGGTCAGCCGGCTGATTCTGGAACGCCACGACCCGGTCGCGTTCGCGCCGGTGGCGTCATTATCGGTCGGCGAATTCCGCGACTGGCTGTTGGCCGATAGCGGCGACCTGACGGCTTTGGCCGCCGGCTTGACGCCGGAAATGGTGGCCGCGGTCAGCAAGATCATGCGCAATCAGGATTTGATCGCGGTAGCGCGCCGCCTTCGCGTGGTCAGCCGGTTTCGCAACACGCTGGGTTTGGCCGGGCGCCTATCGACCCGCTTGCAACCCAACCACCCGACCGACGACCCGCGCGGCATCGCCGCCAGCATCATCGACGGTTTGCTGTACGGCAGCGGTGACGCGGTGATCGGCATCAATCCGGCCACCGACAATCTGCACAACGTGCGCACCTTATTGGAATTGCTCGACGACGCAATCGGCCGTTACCAAATTCCGACCCAATCCTGCGTACTATGCCACGTGACGACGGCAATGGAGTTGATGCAACGCGGCGCAGCGGTCGACCTGGTGTTCCAATCCATCGCCGGTACCGAGGCGGCCAACCGTAGTTTCGGTATCGATCTGGCGCTGTTGGGTGAGGCCAAAGCGATGGCCGAAGCGCTGAACCGGGGCAATGTCGGCAATCAGGTGATGTATTTCGAAACCGGCCAGGGCAGCGCGTTGTCCGCCAATGCCCACCACGGCGTCGACGCCCAAACCTGCGAGGCGCGGGCTTATGCCGTAGCGCGCGAGTTCTCGCCGTTGCTGGTCAATAGCGTGGTCGGTTTCATCGGCCCGGAATATTTGTACGACGGCAAACAAATCCTCCGCGCCGGCCTGGAAGACCACTTCTGCGGCAAATTGCTCGGCCTGCCGATGGGCTGCGACGTGTGCTACACCAACCACGCCGAAGCCGACCAGAACGATATGGACAACTTATTGACCCTGCTCGGCGTTGCCGGCTGCAATTTCATCATGGGCATACCCGGCGCCGACGACGTGATGCTGGCTTACCAGAGCACCTCGTTTCACGATGCCTTATATCTGCGCCAAGTGCTGGGCTTGCGGCCGGCGCCGGAATTCGAAGCCTGGCTGGAGCGGATGGGCATTTTCGACGGCGAGAACCGTCTGTCGGACTTGCGTGCCAAAGCCCCGTTGTTGAGCCGGTTCGCGGCCTTGCTCGAATAATGTCCGCGCCCGATCCCTGGTTCGAACTCCGACGTTACACCCAAGCTCGCATCGGCCAGGGCCGGGCCGGCTGCGCCACACCGACTGCGGCGCAGCTTGAATTCCAACTGGCCCACGCGCTGGCGCGGGACGCAGTGCATCAGCCCTGGCAAGTCGGCGATTTTGCCGAGGCGCTGGCGACAACGGGTTGGCAAACCTTGCGCTTGGCAACGCCGATCCACAGCCGGCAGCATTATCTGCAACGGCCCGATCTCGGCCGCGTCCTGGATCAGACTAGCCGCGACCGCTTGCAAAAACTGGACTTGCCGGCCGCCGATGTGGCGCTGGTCGTAACCAACGGCTTGTCCTCAGCCGCCGTCGAACAGCACGGCCTAGCGTTATTGGAGTCAATAGTCGCGACCTACGCCAAGTGTTCGCTGAGCCTGGGTCCGATCTGCCTGGTGCCGGACGCGCGGGTCGCGGTCGCCGACGAAATCGGCGCGTTGCTGGGGGCGAAACTGGCGGTGATTCTCGTCGGCGAACGGCCCGGCCTGAGTGCGGCGGACAGTCTGGGCATTTACTTGACCTACGCCCCGCAACCGGGTCGCACCGACGCCGAACGCAATTGTCTTTCCAATATTCGTCCACCCGCAGGCATGAGTTACACCGCGGCGGCGGCCAAATTGGCGTATCTGAGCTGTCAAGCCTTACAGCGGCAACTGTCCGGCGTGGCGTTGAAAGACGATACTGACGATATCGCTATTGCGGCCGCTCCGGGTCGCGCCAACCTCGAGCCCTTGAGTTAATTTCAGTCCGGTTGTAGATATCCGGCCTTACTGTTTTACCGATCAAGGTCCATCGCACCGCGCCTGCGCTGACCGCCAGATGGCAAATCAGAGTCGGCAAATGGTTTGGCGTAGGGGCGTTTTGCTCCGGATTTGCGCCACCTGAGTCGTTCGAGTTTTTCAGGTAAAAAATCGCCCGTGTTTTTGCTGCTCAGAATTCAGCGCTCGGTTCTCGAATAGCCCTTCCTGCGCATGAGCTTCGCACCTTTCTCCCTCCGCAATGCTTTCCGGGTTCATCGCTAGCTACCGGTCCATTGCATAAGGTTCGGAAACAGCGATAAATATTTCGATGCGGTGCTTGCCAAACAGAGTTTGTTCGGAAATAATAAAAACGAAACGTTTTATTTTTATTTGCCGGAGCAGACGATGGCAGCGGAAACGACGAACAAACCTAAAGTGGGTAGGCCGAAAGCCGGTACCGAAGCTGAGCGCAACGATCATTTGCTGGATCAGGCGCTGGTACAGTTCATGCGCGAGGGCTATGCCGCCGCCAGTATCGCCAAAATCGCGGCGGCGGCCGGGGTTTCGACCCGGACCATTTACGAACGCTATAAAAACAAGGCCGAGCTAATGCTGGCGTCGGTGGATAGGCTGGTCGAAACCGACATTTCCGAAATGCAAGGTATCGAAAATTTACAGGATCTGGCGTGCCGCGACGGCTTGATCGCGCTCGGCGAAAAGCTGCTGGGCAAAGTCATGCAGCCCGACATGATCTCGTTTTACCGGATGGGCGTCGCCGAAGCCTGCCGGTTTCCGGAACTGAGTGAACTGATCAAGAACACCGGCCCCAAGCGCATTCAAGAGATGATCGCCGCTTACCTGCACCGGCACGCCGCGGAAACCGCACTGTCGGTAGCGGAGTTCGAGTCGGCGGCGGCCTTGTTTTTGGAAATGTTGATTGCCGAGCCGCGAAACAAAGCCTTGTTCGGCATTCTGGAAACAGATTGGGATGCGCGCGCCCACGTCGAATTCGTGGTGCAGGTGTTTTTATACGGTATCGCCGGCCGGAGGCCGTCATGAAGGCCGCGATCATGACCATACTGGCCGGCGGCGCGCTGGCCGGCTGCAGCGTGTTCCCCGATTACGTTCGACCGGCCGTCGACACGCCGGCGCAATGGCAAGTTCGGCGCACCGAAGCCGACGGCGCGGCGGAACGGCTGGACTGGTGGCGCCAGTTCAACGATCCGGTGTTGACCCGCTTGCTGCAGGCCGCCGAACAGGATAATCCGACGCTGGATCAAGCGGTGGCGAGCATCGCTTCGGCGCGACCCAGTCTGGCCGGGGCGGAGGCGGGCGGCATGCCCGGCCTGACGGCAAATGGGGCGTTCAGCCGGTCCAAGGGCGGCACGTCCAACGGTATCAACGGCCAAACCAGCGGTTCTATCGGCACTGGGTTCAACAGCGGGATTACCCAACTTCTGTCCGGCAGCCTGGACGCCAGCTGGGAGCTGGATTTATTCGGCAAATTCGCCTTCGGTCGCCAAGCCGAGCAGGCCCGGCTGGATGCGGCTGAATTGGCATTGCACAACGCTAAAGTGAGTTTGGCGGCGGAAGTGGCGAGCGATTACGTCAGTTACCGGGCTTGCCAACTGACCGCGGCGGCCTATCAAAACGCAATTGACTCAAAGCAGGATACTGCCCGCTTGACCGGCGTCCTGGCCGGCGCGGGTTTTTCGTCGCCGGCCGACGCGGTCTTGGCCGAGGCCAGCCTGCACGCCAGCGAATCCAGTCTGATCGCCCAACGCGTCGAGTGCGACAACACGGTCAAGGCTTTGGTGGCGCTGACCGGCCTGGCCGAGACCGAGTTGCGCGCTTGGTTGGATCGAGGCAGCGGCATACCGGTCCCGACCCAATTCCGGGTGGATAGCGTGCCGGCCGATCTGTTGACTCAGCGTCCTGATCTGGCCGCCGACGAGCGCAAGTTGGCGGCGGCCAGCGCCGACATCGGCAACGCGGTCGCCAAGCGCTATCCCAGCGTCAGCCTGACCGGTTCGATCGGCAAGCGCAAAACCGAAACCACCGGCTTGACCCTGAGCAGCAACACCTGGTCGATCGGCCCGACCGTGACCTTGCCGATCTTCGACGGCGGCGAATTACGCTCCAAGGTCGATAGCGCCGAAGCCGCCTATGCCGGGGCGCTGGCCACGTACCGGAGCGACATTCGCGCCGCGGTCAAGGAGGTCGAGCAAGCCTTGGTCAATCTGAGCGGCGCCGAGCAACGCGAAAGTGTCGAAGCCCGTAGCGCCGAACAATATCGCCGGTATTTTCTAGCGTCCGAGCAGAACTGGCGGGCCGGCGGCTTGAGTCTGCTGTCGTTGGAAGACGCGCGCGGGCAGATGATCGCGCAGGAAATCAGCCTTATCACTCAACAACAAAATCGCGTGCAGTACTGGATCGCACTTTACAAGGCTCTGGGTGGCGGATGGCGCGCCCAGGATACGCAATTGAGCGTCGGCGACGCCCGGCACGAGGAACAATTATGAACATACGGCAAACGCTACACCTTAAAACCTGGTTTGTCGGCCTGACGCTGGCCGGCCTGAGCATCGCCGTGCTGGCAATCGCCGCCAAACCGGCACCGGCTGAGGTCGCCGTCAAAACCAAGGCGGTGCTGGCCGTGGAAACGCTGACGCCCAGTCGGCAAGACTGGCCGACCACGATCAAGGTCAATGGCGCGGTAGCGGCTTGGCAGGAAGCCAAAATCGGCGCCGAAATCGGCAGTTTGCGCATCAAGCAAGTCTTGGTCGATGTTGGAGACCGGGTCAAGCGCGGCCAGGATTTAGCGGTGCTGGCCGACGACACCGTCGTTGCCGAACTGCACAAGCAACAAGCCAGCGTCGATAAAAGCCGGGCGAATTTGGCCAAGGCCCGCGCCGACGCCGCCCGCGCCCGCGAAATTCAAGACAGCGGCGCGCTATCGTCGCAGAAAATCGACGAATACGTGATCGCCGAACAAACCGCCCGCGCCGATCTGGCCTTGGCGGAAGCCGAGTTGGAAAACCAGCGGATTCGCTTGCGCCAGACTCACATCGTTGCCTCGGATGATGGCGTGATTTCGGCGCGCGGCGCCGGCCTGGGCGATGTGGTGACGGCGGGCACCGAGTTGTTCCGGCTGGTGCGGCAGGGACGGGTTGAGTGGCGGGCCGAGGTCAACGCCCAGCAGCTCGCTCAAATTCGGCCCGGCCAAACCGTTGAATTGAGCTTGGCGGACGGCGGTCGGGTGAGCGGCACTGTGCGAATGACCGCGCCAACCGTGGACGAAGCTACCCGCAACGCGCTGGTTTACGTCGATATTCCCAGCGCCGCCGCCAAACCGGGCATGTATTTGCAAGGCAGTATCGCCGTCGGCGAACAGGCTGCCTTGGTCGTGCCGCAGACCGCGCTGGTGTTACGGGACGGTCGCGATTATTTGTTCGAAATCGCCGAATCCTCGGTCGCCACCGGGACTCAAACGGTGATACAGCGCAACGTGGTGACCGGCCGCCGGGTCGGCGACTGGGTGGAAATCCGCGAGGGGATTGCCGGCGATGCCCATTTGGTTGCCGGCGGCGGCGCATTTTTAAAGGATGGCGACATCGTCAACGTGACGCCCAAGATCTAAACCGGGTCTAAGTAATCCGTCAGTTAAAGCGCCGGCGAGCGCCTGCCAACGGCAGCTTTTTCAACCACGATGCCGAACGCATCACCATTTATCAGCGCCCATGCGCCGCATCGAGCGGCTTCGGGCGCGGGAGCAAAATCATGAATTTTTCCGCATGGGCCATCCGCAAGCCGGTGCCCAGTATATTGTTGTTCGTGGTGTTATCGATTCTGGGCGGCTTGGGTCTCAAGCAATTGGGCAAGCAAAACTTCCCAGATATCGAAGTGCCGACCATTACCGTCGCCGCTACTCTGGAAGGCGTGGCGCCGGCGCAGTTGGAAACCGAAGTGGCACGCAAGATCGAAGACAAGATCGCCGCGATCGGCGGCGTCGAGCACGTGCGCACCACGATCACCGACGGTTCGGTTTCGATCAAGGTCGAGTTCAACATCGATAAAAATTCCGAGGAGGCGCTGAATCAGGTGCGCAACGCGGTGGACGGCGCCCGCTCGGAATTGCCGTCGGCGATGGCGGCGCCCATCGTCTCCAAGACCACGACCGCCGGCGGCGCGATTTTGACCTACGTGGTCAGCGCCGAAAATATGGACGAAGCGGCCTTGTCGTGGTTCGTCGATAACGACGTCAGCAAGCGCTTGTTGGCGGTGACCGGCGTCGGCAAGGTCACCCGCACCGGCGGCGTCGATCGCGAGGTGCACGTCGATCTCGATCCGGTGCGGATGGCGGGCTTGGGCGCGCTGGTCAGCGAAGTAGCGACGCAACTGAAAAAAGTACAGCAAGACGCGTCCGGCGGCCGCGGCGACATCGGCGGCGGCGTGCAAGCGGTGCGCACCCTGGGCCGGGTGGCGACGGCCGGCGAGCTGCGCAACCTGGACATTCCGCTGGCCAACGGCAGCCACATCAAACTGGACCAAATCGCCGACATCAGCGATACCATCGCCGAGCGTTCCACTTACGCGACCTTGGACGGCAAGCCGGTGGTTGGTTTCGACATCGTCCGCAACAAAGGCACCAGCGAAGTCACCGTGGCCGAAGCGGTGCGCGCGGCGCTGGCCGAGTTTGCCGCCGCGCATCCGCAAGTGCAAATCCGCGAGGCCTTCGACACCGTGCAGCCGGTCGAGGACAACTTCACCGGCTCCATGCATTTGCTCTACGAAGGCGCCTTCCTGGCCGTCATTGTGGTCTGGTGGTTTTTACGGGATTGGCGGGCGACGCTGGTCGCGGCGGTCGCCTTGCCCTTGTCGATTTTGCCGACCTTCGCGGCGATGTGGTATTTCGGCTTCAGCCTGAACATTCTGTCGCTGCTGGCCCTGGCCTTGGTGGTGGGGATTTTGGTGGACGACGCCATCGTCGAAATCGAAAACATCGTCCGCCACTTGCGGATGGGCAAGACGCCGTTGCAAGCGGCGATGGACGCCGCCGACGAAATCGGCTTCGCGGTGATCGCCACCACGTTTACGCTAGTGGCGGTGTTTTTGCCGACCGCGTTCATGGGCGGCGTAGCGGGCAAATTCTTTCGGCAATTCGGCGTGACCGCCGCCGCCGCGGTACTGGCGTCGTTGTTGGTGGCGCGCTTGCTGACGCCGATGATGGCGGCCTATTTACTGCAGCCGCATCCGGAACGCGATAGCGGCGACAGCGCGGTGATGCGCATTTATCTGCGGGCGGTCGAGTGGTGTCTGAGCCATCGAATCACGGTCGGCGTCGGCGTGGTGGTGTTCGTGGTGGGTTCTTTGAGCTTGATGCCATTGTTGCCCAAGGGCTTCGTGCCGGCGGCGGATAACAGTCAGACCAAGGTTGCGTTGGAATTGCCGCCGGGCAGTTCGCTGGCGCAAACCCGCCGTGTCGCCGTCGAGGCCGAACGCCGCTTGCGCGACTTGCCCGACGTCATCCAGGTGTTCACCGCGGCCGGCGTCTCCAGTAGCGGTGGCGGCGGCGCGGATGCCGCCACCACCAACTACGAAGTGCGCAAGGCCACCTTGACCTTAAGTCTGCGCGACCGCGCCGAACGCCCGTATAAACAAGCGGCGGTCGAGGCGGCGATTCGCGAGCAACTGGCCGATCTGCCCGGCGTGCGGGTGACCGTCGGTGCCGGCGGCAGCGGCGAGAAATTGCAACTGACGCTGGCCAGCGACGATCCGCAAGCCTTGCGCCGGGCCGCCGATGCGGTCGAGCTTGAGTTGCGCCAACTGCGCGGTCTCGGGAACATTACCTCCAGCGCCAGCCTGCAACGCCCGGAGATTCAAATCACTCCGGATTTCGGCAAGGCCGCCGAATTGGGTGTCACGGTCGAGGCCTTGGCCGACGTGGTGAGGGTCGCCAGTTACGGCGATTACTCCAACGTGATGGCCAAGCTGAATCTGCCGCAACGGCAAATTCCGATTCGGGTGCGGCTGGCCGAATCCGTCCGCCGGAGTCTGGACGAAATCGGCCAACTGCGGGTGGCCGGACGCGGCGGCAGCGTCAGTTTGGCCACCCTGGCCGACATTCGCCTGGCCGGCGGCTTGCAGCAAATCGACCGGCTGGACCGGATGCGTAATACCACCTTCGACATCGAGTTGGGCGAGCGGGCGGTCGGCGACGTGTTGGCCGAGGCCATGCAATTGCCAACGCTGCAAAATCTGCCGGCCGGCGTGCGCACGATAGAATCGGGCGATGCGCAACGGATGAACGAGTTGTTCGGCAGTTTCGGCGGGGCGATGGCCATTGGCGTGCTGTGCATTTATGTGGTGCTGGTATTGTTGTTCGGCGACTTCAGTCAGCCGCTGACCATTCTCGGCGCGCTGCCCTTATCGCTGGGCGGGGCTTTTCTGGCCTTGCTGATGACCGGCGGCAGCTTCGCGATGCCGAGTGTGATCGGACTGTTGATGCTGATGGGCGTCGTCACCAAAAACTCGATCCTGCTGGTCGAATACGCGATGATTGCCCGCCGCGAGCACGGCCTGAGCCGGCTGGATGCGGTGATCGACAGTTGCCGCAAGCGGGTGCAACCGATCCTGATGACGACCATCGCGATGGGTGCCGGCATGCTGCCGATCGCGCTCGGCCTGGGCGCGGACCCGAGTTTCCGGGCACCGATGGCGATTACCGTGATCGGCGGCTTGCTGACATCGACCGCGCTGAGTCTGGTGATAATTCCGGTGGCCTACACCGCGATCGACGACCTGTTGAGTGTCGCCCGCCGTCTTTTTGCTTCGGTTCGACCCGGAATCGATGGTCGCGATGCAAGATACGGATTGGCCGAATAACCGGTTTAACTACTTGGAGACCAAACTTGAGTAGGCGCTGAGGGGAGAGCAATCATGCCGCTCTCCCAAATCTCCGGGGGTGACTTGAAGGGGTGGGGCCAGGCGACTGCGCCGGCACGCCGTTTAACTGCGGCAATAGACCCCCGGATACTTTCCCCGATCCGGGGGCGCAGGAATCAGGCAATCTCGGCGCTGCTGATCCACAAATCGTGCTTGTTGCACAAACTCAGGGCGTACAGCGTGCCGACATAGCCGTCCAAACTAAAGGTCGAAACCGGCACCGGGTCTTTGCTTGGGTCCAACATGTGTTCGGCCAGGAATTTGTAGTCCTTGTCCAGCAGCACGTGTTTGACAATGTAATGCTCGTATCCTTTCATTTCGTGGGGGGTGGTCACTTTTATGCTGATTTTGCCGCCGTCTTTGGTCGCCTCGATCACCGGCAAGTGGGTGGCTGCCTTTCCGGCCCAGCGGCCCTGAGCGTCCTTGGTGTAGAACAGGTCCCCCGGCGGTGTCGGTACCGCGCCGGCTGCCGCCGAAGCAGCGTGGGGAAGGGCCAGGCCGGCTACCGCGCCGGCCGCGCTGAATTTAATAAAATCGCGACGTTCCATAATAATTTTCCTGGGTTGTGATGGCTGGATGTGGGCGATTAGGCCCGGTAGCTAACGATAATGGATAAATCCGGCCGGGTAAACCGCTTAGACTTGCCGGAGCTGGGATAACACGGAATCCGGGCGGCCAATTAATCGTCGGCGTAGACGCGGTTAACCAGTTCTTTAAACCAGCGCGGCCGGAAAATAACCACGTATAAGCCCAGTGCGCTGGTGATCGGAATCGGTCCGACGCTAAAAATCATGAACACTACAAACACGGCAGCGCATTTGAATCGGGTTGCGGAGGAGGCTTTCACTGTGGTTCTCCGCTAATGCGGGCATCGCCGGCAGGCTGCGGCTTGCCACTCGGTTTCGGCCAGTACGGTAACGCCAGAATCAGGATGCAGACCAGCCAAGCCAGCAATTGCCGGTTCTGCAAGGTATAGCCTAGCGCGACCGGCAGGCCCTCGCCGATGCTGGGGTGGGCCTGGATAAAGTCGTAGGCCGACATGAAGGAATAGGTTTCGCCGGCGACGATGCCGAATATGCCCAAGCCCAACAAAAATGCCAGGCGGCCGCTGTATTTGCCGGCCTCGGCCCCGCTATTCGTCGTCAAGTCGCCTAGCCGGCGGCATACGGCTAGCGCAGCGATCCCCACGGCCGGAATCGTGAATTGCTCGACCGGAAAACTTAAATAGCGGCCGTCGAACGCCAGCAGATAGGTTTTTGCGACGGCCAACGCCATGAACAGCAAGTACCCGGTTTGCAGCGCTGCGCGGCAGGGTGCCGGAACGGCTCGCTCGACTACTGCGGCGTAAACCTGGATCAGCAGCAGGCCGGCGAGTGCCGCATTACCGCATATCATGATCAGCGTGTAGGCCTGTTGCCAGACGCTGTAACTGGTCTCCCAGGATAAGTCGGCCAGATGCACCAGGCATCCGCTGAATACCTGGATCAGCAGCAGATACGCCGTTAGCTTCGGCCAGGCCAAATGTTGTAAAGCCCGCCGGCCGATGCCGGCCGCGGCCAGACTCAGCGCCGCGGCCCAGCCGAACTGCTGCAGCCAGTCCGGATTTTCCTGTACCGGTCCGGTCAGCGGAAACACCGGTTCGCGGTCTATGTCCAGTAAGCCCCAATTGGCACCGACCACGCCTTCGTTGTGGCTTTTCCAGGGCTGGTTGAAAGCTTCGACGATGTTGTAATCGAAACCGTGGCGGTTGGCGACCTGAATCAAATCGCGAATGTAACGCGCCGAGTTGACCACGCCGGGTACTGCGGCGCCGCGCTGCCTGCCGACCGAGGGCCAGCCGGATTCGCCAATCAGAATCGGTTTGTCGACACCCATGCTGCGGGCCTTTTCTTCGATCTGGCGCACGATTTTTTCGACGTGGTCCGCTGCGTGTTCGATTGCGACCGGTTCGTCTTCCCAGTAAGGCAGGATATGCACGGTGATGAAATCCACTTCCTGGAACAGCTGCGGATATTGCATGTAACTGGACCAGACGTCGGCATAGGTCACCGGTTGTTTGACCGCTTGCTTCACCTGGCGGATGTAAGCGATCAGCGTGTCGATATCCATGTCCTTGCGCAATAACACTTCATTACCGACGATGACCCGGGTTACGACGTCCGGGTGCTGGTTGGCGGCTTGAATCAGGCTCTGGATTTCGACTTTGTTTTCCGGGTGGCCGTCGCCGAGCCAGGCGCCCATCATCATATTCAAACCGTGTTGGCGGGCGTATTCCGGGGTTGGTTGCATGCCGCCGCGCACGGAATAGGTGCGAATGGTGTACGTTTTGTCGGCGATCAGCCGGGCGTCGGTGTCGATATGCTCCGGCAACGGAAATTTTTGGGCGATCGGGCTAAAGCCGGCGTGGTAAGGCGCAAACGACAGGCTGCGCAATTTGCCGGACGGCACGTCCGGGCCGGCCGCTTGCGGTTGGTTGCGATACCAAGCGATGGAGCCGTGGGCGACGAAAACGAGTAGCAGGCAGAGCAGGACTTTGAGCGAAGACATGCGGATGAGGGAAGCCGATAATGAATTCGGCGATTATACACCGGCCGTTGCGGTGCCGATGTCCGCGGCTGCAATAGTGATGACGGCAACGGCCGCTCGAATCTATTGCCGATGAAGGAATTTTAAACTGTGCCAAAATTAGGGGAATAGGCGGGCGGGTATCGGCCCGTGGCAAGCGATCCCTTTATCCGGACCATTCGAACATTTTGGCATGGCGAGAAACCGATTTATTTTGTTTGCAACGACGGCCTACCTGATACTCGGTTTGGCCTGGATATTTTTATCCGACACCTTGTTGGCTCAAATTACCGACACCGAATCTGTGGTCTGGTTTTCGACCGCAAAAGGAGTGTTGTTCGTCGTTGCCACTACCGGTTTTCTGTTTTTTGCATTGAATGCGGTCGCGACCGCTTCGGCAGCCGATCTGGCCCAATCCCATCTGACTTCGGCGGTAACCGGTTTTCTCGATAAGCCGCCGCGCTGGCCCATGTACTTGTTTGCCGTCTGCATTACGCTGGCGACGATGTGGGTCAGGCAAGAGTTCGCCATGCCGTTCGGCCAGCGACCGATGCTGGTGCTATTCATGATCCCGGTCGTGTTCAGTGCCTTGCTCGGCGGCAGCGGGCCAGGGTTTACCGCGACGCTGCTGTCGACGGGTTTCGTCTGCTATCGGCTCCTGCTGCCGCTGGAAAGTTTCGTGGTGGTACCGGCGGTGGAAAGTTTGCAATTGGCCATTTTTCTGCTGTCGGGGATTACCTTGTCGTCGCTGAGCGGGCGCTTGCAGCGTTCCTTGGCGGAAGCGCAAGCCACCCGCTACCTGCTGCAAGCCATCGTCGACGGTACCCCGGATGCGGTATTCGCCAAGGATGCGCTGGGTCGATACGTGCTGGCCAATGCCGCCACCTGCGAATTCGTCGGCAAACCGCTCGCGGAAATCATCGGCAAAGACGACTTGGCCTTGTTTCCGGTGGAGGTCGGGATGGCCTTCATGGCCAACGATAGGGCGGCGATGCTCAGCGTCAAACCGATCATGCTGGACGAGCATCTGGAAAACCAGGACGGTTTGGTCTTGGATTTTTTAACCATCAAAGGGCCGGTCGTCGGCCGTAACGGATCGCCGATCGGCATGTTCGCCGTTGCCCGCAACGTGACCGAGCGCAAACGCTTGATGGATACCATTGAGCAACAACGAATAGCGTTGGCGGCCAGCGAGACCCGTTTCCGCCAGATGTACGAGCAGTCGCCCGTGGCCTTTTCCACCAGCAACCGCGATGGCGCCTTCGTCTCCATGAACCGCGAATTCGTCAAACTGTTCGGCTATGGGCCGGACGAATTGTCCAGCATAGAAGATTGGCGGGATAAAGTGATCGCCGATCCCGAATCGAGTCTGCAGCAACTCCAACTCTGCCGGCAGCGGTGGGCCGAACTGGCGGAAACCGAGTTAACCCAATCCGAGTTGTCGGTGCGCAGTAAAGACGGCAGCATCAAAACCGTGCTGCTCGGCCGGGTCCGGTTGGGCGACGAAATGTTGTTGTCGGTGTTGGATATTACTCAGCGCAAACGGGCCGAAGACGCGTTGGCGGACAGCGAGGAGCGGTTGCGGATATTGATCGAACATGCGCCGGCGGCATTGGCGATGTTCGACCGGGACATGCGTTACCTGGCGGCCAGCAAGCGCTGGCGCGAGGATTACCGCTTGGGCGACACCGAACTGTCCGGCGTATCGCATTATGCCGTGTTTCCGGAGATCGGCGACGACTGGAAAGCCGTTCATCGCCGCGGTCTGGCCGGGGAAGTGATCCGCGAAGACGAGGATTGTTTTCGGCGTAGCGACGGCAGTCTGCAATGGTTGAAGTGGGAGGTAAGGCCCTGGCCGGCGCGAGACGGCTCGGTCGGCGGCGTTGTTCTCTTCAGTGAGGACATTACCGAACGCAAGGCCGCGGAGAACGAACGCTACCGGCTATCGGAAGCCTTGCGTCAATCCGCGGCAGCTAATGTAATCGGCACTGCCGACGGCACCATTGAATTTGTCAATCCGGCGTTTTTGCAATTATTCGGCTATGCCGAGCATGAGGTGTGCGGGCGCCACCCGAGTTTTCTGGTGCCGGACGATCCGGACAGCAGAGCCGAACAACTGGCAATATTGCGGCAGGCTTTCGAGCAGGGCGGTTGCGCGCGGGAAGTTGTGCGGCAAGCCAAAGACGGTAGTGCCGTGCCGGTGTTTCTGACCGTATCCAGTATCCGCGATGCCCATGGCAATTTTTTAGGCTTGATGACAACGATTTTCGATCTGCGCGCGATCAAGGCCAAGGATGCGGAACTGGCGGTACGGGAAGTTTTTTACCGTACCATCCTCGATAACGTTCCGGCCTTGATCGGCTACTGGGATAAGGATTTGGTCAATCGCTTCGGCAACGCCGCTTACGCCGATTGGTTCGGCATCGATCCCGCCGCGATTCAGGGTAGACACGTGGGTCAAGTGTTGCCGGAGGAGATTTATCCGAGCAATCTGCCTCGGGTCGCAGCGGTGTTGCGCGGCGAAAAACAGGTGTTCGATACCGAATACCCGGCGCGCAACGGCCGCCCGGCGCGGCATGCCATGGTGCAATACATTCCGGATATCCGGGATCGTGAGGTCAGGGGATTTTATGCAATCGTTTCCGATGTGACTCATCTGAAGCGGGCCGAAGCCGAACTGGAAAACCACCGGTTTCATCTGGAGCGCCTGGTCGAAGCCCGCACCGGGGAAGCCAGGCAAGCGGAACAACGCTATCGGCAAGTGGTCGAGTCGGCCGCGGAAGGCATATTCGAACTCGATGCCCAGGGTTTGGTGCGGATGGCGAATCCGGCCGCGGCGCAATTGTTGGGCTATGCGGTCGAAGACATATTGGGCCGCAACGTGCACGATGTGATTCATTACCGGCGGGCCGACGGCCGGCGTTGTGCTGCCGAAGCCTGTCCTTTGTTCCATGCGGTTGTCGCCGGAAAGGAATTGAGGCTGGACGGCGAAGTGTTCTGGTGTGCCGACGGCCGTGCGTTGCAAGTTTCCGTGGCCACGCAGCCGGTTTGGAACGGAGACGGCTTGTCCGGCGCGGTGATGAGCTTCTATGACAATACCGAACGTTATTTGGCGGATCAGGCCAGGGAAGATGCGCGCCGGGCCGCGGAGCAATTGGCGCGGCTGAAAAGCGATTTTTTAGCCAATATGTCGCATGAGATCCGTACGCCGCTAAACGGCGTGCTCGGTCTGGCCCAGATCGGTTACCGCGACAGTGTGGGCCGGGGCGAAACTCAGGAGATATTTTCCCGCATTCTCGATTCCGGCAAATTGTTGCTGACCATCATCAACGATATCCTGGATTTTTCCAAAATCGAAGCCGGCAAGCTGGAAATCGAAAGCGTGCCGCTCGATCCCGGCTATTTGGCCGCCACCGCCTTGCAAACTTTTGCCGAGGCCGGCGCCGCTAAGAATCTGAAATTGCTTGTCCAAAACGATGCACTGCCCAGGGCGTGCCTGGGCGATCCGGTCAGAATTTCCCAGATTCTGATCAATCTGGTTGCCAACGCCATCAAATTTACCCAGACCGGCGAAATTTGCCTGAGCGGCAGCTGCGAGGGCGGGGAGTTGGTGTTTCGCGTCCGCGATACCGGCATCGGTATTGCCGAATCCAATTTGGCTCGATTGTTCGAGGCGTTCGAACAGGCCGACAGCGCCACCACCCGCAAATTCGGCGGCACCGGCCTGGGCCTGGCGATTAGCCGGCGCCTGGCGGTAATGATGGGCGGTACGCTCGAGGTCGACAGCAGACTGGGTGTGGGTAGCACCTTTACTCTGCGTCTACCGCTACGGCTGATCGATCACTGCGACAATCCGGTTGCCATCACCCGCACTACTGGCGAAAGGCGTCTGGCCGGCCTGCGGATACTCGCCGCCGAGGACAATGCGATCAATCAGTTGGTGCTGGAGGATTTTCTGCGCCAGGAAGGCGCCGAGGTGCAGATGGTCGCTAACGGGCGTTTGGCCGTCGAAGCGGTGCAACAAGCGGCGCAGAACTTCGATCTGGTGTTGATGGATGTACAGATGCCGGAGATGGACGGGCTCGAGGCAACCCGGCTCATCAGGCAAATTGCGCCGGCGCTGCCGGTGATCGGCCAGACCGCTCACGCTCTGAAAGAAGAACATATGCGCTGTTTGGCGGCAGGAATGGCGGCGACTTTGACCAAGCCGCTCGATATCGAAACCCTGGTGTCGGCCTTGCGCGATCAGATTGGCAATGCCGGTGCCATGCCGGGCTTGGCGCCGTTGAGTTTAGGCCAAGCGCAGCCGACGCCACTGCCGGCAGTCGATTGGCCGGCGCTTGCCAAAAAGTTTCCGAATCAAACCGATTTCGTCGACCGTTTGATTCGAATGGCGGCCGAGCATCACGCAGGCGATGCCGAACTATTGCGCCAAGCGCTGGCAGGCCGGGATTTGGAGGTAATCAAGGAGACGGCTCATAATTTAAAAGGCATGGCCGGCAATGTCTGCGCGCCGGAGTTGGAAGCGGTTGCGATTCGGGTGTTGCGTTCGGTCCGGCTTGACGACGAACATGCGTTGCGCCAAGCCGAAGAGTTGATCGAGGCCTTGCAGCGGGCCATCGCCGAGTTGAATCGACGCCGTCCCGGTTGATGCCCTGCGGCCGGCTGCTTGAACCGGCCGCAACCAACTAGAGCTTATGCGCTGGCCGGCGCGGTAAACCGGAGGCGGCGACACAGCGCTAACCAGCCGGCGGCGAACAACCAGCCGGCAGCCGGCAACGGTACCTGGCTGACCATGGCGTTGGCGACCAGCGCATGCATCGCCGCCGTCGGATGGAAATCGTCCCAAAACACATGATTATTCGGATCGGCGCAGGCGTCGGGTAAGCTGACGCAGGCGCTGACCGCATCGCCGAAACCGAATCCGGCCGGATTGGCGACGATGGCATTGAATAAACCGAACGAGTCGAATTCGACGATGTCGGTGGCGGCGAACTGGTTGTCGACCAGACCCAATAAACTGGCCAGGGTTTGGTTGAAGGTCAACGAATATTCGCGCGCCGGGTCGATCACGCCCTGGCCTTGGCTGGTGACGAACGGCGTCAAGCCCAAATCGGGCAAGTTGGGCACCAGGATGGTTTCTGCACCGAAAGCCGCCAATGCACCGACGTAACCGGCGATGCTGGTTGCGGCGGTTTGCGCCGCTTTTTTGGCGACCGCGCTGGGGTCGAGGCCGGGTTGGGTTGCCAGCGGGATATAGACGTCGGTCAGATAGTCGTTGGCACCGCCCCAGACGAAGTGCAGCGCATTGGCGGCCGGGGCGGCGTTGTTCAGGTAAAAACCGATTTGTTGGGCGATGCCCGGTAGAGCGAAACCGCCGGGGGCCGACTGCGAGCCGCCGTCGCCGAAGTTACCGATGCCGCTGGTGGCGCCGGCCACCGCGTAATTGAAAAAATTGCTCGAATTGCTGCCGCCGGGCAGAACCGAATTTGCTATGCGCTCCACTGCGGTCGCTCCGTTGGATATACGACCTTCGAAATAGGGCGGGCACGGATGAGTGGTGTCGCAATTGCCGTTGGGATTGATCGGCCCCGGATAACCGTTCAAGAAATTGTAAATGCTCCAGACCGACGATGAACTCTTGCCGCTGTCGGACAGCGAATCGCCGAAGGCATAAACGCTGGAAAAATTTGCCGCCTCGCTTCGGCCGGCGGCGGTTGCCGCGATCAGAATCAGGGCGGCGACGGATAGTTTGTGGTTCATGGGATGCTCCCTTTTGGCAGTTTAAGTTAGGCCTTCCCGGCGGATTTTTCTCCTGAATTCGTGCGTTTACCTCGCCGAAACGGCTGAGCTTTGATCGGCATCAAACCTTCGCAATACACGGCTTTACCGGTCCCAGCCGTCCAGCAATTCTATCCAGTGCACCACCGGCAGTTGTGCCGTTTCCCGTAAGTGCAAAAGGCAGCCGATGTTGGCGCTGGCGATCAATTCCGGTTGCCCCGCTTGCAGTGCGGTAAGTTTGGCCTGGCGCAGGCGGCCGGACAATTCCGGTTGCAACAACGAATAGCTGCCGGCCGAGCCGCAGCACAAGCCGGCATCGGTCACCGCCGCCAACTCGAAACCCAGGCCGGCCAGCAGCGTTTCGACGACGCCGGCCAACGCTTGGCCGTGTTGCAGACTGCAAGGCGCCTGAAACGCAATTTTGCGCGGGCTCACCGCCAACTTGGCGATATCCTCGGCCTGAATGATTTCGGCAATGTCCTTGGCCGCGGCCGCGACTTGCGCTGCCTTTGCGGCATAGTCCGGGTCGTCGCGCAGCAGATAGCCGTAATCTTTGACCATGGTGCCGCAGCCGCTGGCGGTGATGACGATGGCTTCCGCCCCGGCCTGCAATGCCGGCCACCAAGCGTCGATCCGGCGCCGGATCGCCTCCAGTGCCGCTTCGCGCTCGTCCAGATGGTGAGCCAGCGCGCCGCAACACGCGCTTTGGCCTCGAATCACGCTGATGCCGAGACGGTCCAGCACCCGCGCCGTGGCGGCGTTGATCCGCGGCGCCAGCGCCGGCTGCACGCAGCCTTCCAGGATCAGCATCCGCCGCCGGTGGCGTAATGGCGGCCAGGTTTCCGGCACCGGTTTGGCAGGGACTTTGGCCTGTAACGCGGCCGGTAGCAACGGTTTCGCCAGCCGCGCCAGTGCGGCCAGCGGCGACAGCCGGCGCGGGTAGGGCAGTATCGCCAGCAAGGCCCGGCGCAGCCAGCGCTGCCGCCACGGCCGCGCGATCCGGCCGGCGGCAATTTCCCGGCCCACATCGAGCAAGCGGCCGTACTCGACGCCGGACGGGCAGGCCGATTCGCAGGCGCGGCAGCCCAGACAACGGTCCAGATGGTGTTGGCTGGAGGCGGTAGCGTTCAGGCCCTCCAGCAATTGTTTGATCAGATAAATCCGGCCGCGCGGCCCGTCCAGTTCGTCGCCTTGTAAACGGTAGGTGGGGCAGGCGGCATTGCAAAAGCCGCAATGGACGCAGCGCTGCAACGCCGCTTGGGCTGCGTCGATACCGGGGTGCCCGGCCAGGCTTGGATCGATTTGGGTTTGCATGGGCTTAATCCGGGAGGGGGACGAACAGGCCGAGTGGATCGAAGGCCTGGCGCACGCGGCGTTGCAGCGCGGCCAATTCCGGCGCGATGCGCTGCCGGTCCGAACCGGCCTCGCCGCGAAACAGCCGTGCCTGGGCGCCGGCAGCGGCGCAGGCCCGATGCACCGCTTCGGCCGATTCGCCGGTTTTCAGCCAGCGCTGGGCGCCGCCCCAATCCAGCAACCAATCGCCGGCCAGTTGGGGTTGCGGTGCGGCCGGCGCCATCGCAATCCGCCACAAATTGCCCGGCTGCTGGAAAAACGGCAAATGTTGTTCGCGCAAGTCCTGCCAGAACGCGTCGCCGTCGGCGTCGATATCGCCGCCGATCTTGGTTGCGGCGGCGCTTACCGCGGCTGAGGCGCCGGACAGCCTGGCCCGGACCCGGCCGCCGGCGTAAGCCAGCGCCGACAGCGGCCAGGGCCGGCCGGCCAGACGGTTCATGAACTCGATCGCGGCGGCCGCTTCGGCCGGCGCGAATGCCACGGTTGTCTCGGTTTCCGGCCTGGGCAGTACCCGCAACGAGCACTGCAACAACAGACCCAGGTTGCCCAGCGCGCCGACCATCAGCCGCGACACGTCGAAACCGGCCACGTTCTTGATGACCTGGCCGCCGAAATTCAGCTCCTCGCCGCGGCCGTTGACGATCTGGCAACCCAACACGAAATCGCGGGCGCTGCCGGCGAATGGCCGGCGCGGGCCGGAAAAACCGCAGGCCAGCGTGCCGCCGATGGTGGCGTCGGCGCCGAAATAAGGCGGCTCGAAGCCCAACATCTGGCCATGTCCGGCCAGCGCCGCTTCCAGCTCGGCGAGGCGGGTGCCGGCGCGGACCGTCACCACCAGTTCGCTGGGTTCGTAACCGACGATGCCGGTGTGTCCGGCTACCTCCAATAGTTCGACGCCTGCTACCGGTCCGGTATAAAAGGCTTTGCTGTTGCCGCCGACGATGCGCAGCGGCGTGTTGGTCGCCGCGGCCCGTTCGATGTGCTCGCGCAATTCGGCGCTCCTATCGGCGGCCATCAGAATCGCTCCAAATCCGGATGCGGCAGTTCGCCGCGATGGACGTGCATCCGGCCCAATTCGGCGCAGCGGTGCAAGGTCGGCACCGCCTTGCCCGGATTCAACAGAGCGTAAGGGTCGAAGGCGCGTTTCAAGCGCAGGAATTGCTGCAATTCGCCGCTGCCGAACTGCACGCACATATACGGGAGTTTTTCGCTGCCGACGCCGTGTTCGCCGGTGATGGTGCCGCCGACCGCGACGCACAGTTCCAGTATTTTGCCGCCGAAGGCCTCGGCTTTGGCAAATTCGCCGTCGACGCCGTTGTCGTACAAAATCAAAGGATGCAAATTGCCGTCGCCGGCGTGGAATACGTTGACTACCGCCAGCCCGAATTCGGCCGACATCTCGGAAATTCGGCGCAATACCTCGGCCAGGTGTTTGCGCGGAATCGTGCCGTCCATGCAGTAGTAATCGCTGGCGATGCGGCCGACCGCCGGAAACGCGGCCTTGCGGCCGGCCCAGAAGCGTTTGCGTTGCGCTTCGTCGTCGGCGCTGCGGATTTCGCTGGCCCCGGCCGCCGTCAGCACCGCGATGGCGCGTTCGCTGTCGGCCGCCACCTGTTCCGGCAAACCGTCCAGCTCGCACAGTAACAATGCCGCGGCGTCGAGCGGATAGCCGGCGTGGACGAAGGCTTCGGTGGCGCGGATGGCCGGGTTGTCCATCAGTTCCAGGCCGGCCGGCAGCAAGCCGGAGCTGATCACGGCCGCCACCGCCGCGCCGGCTTGCTCGACGCTGGGAAAAGCCGACAACAGCACCCGCGTCGCCGGCGGCAACGGCAGCAGCCGGACCGTGGCTTCGACCATGATACCCAGCAAACCCTCCGAGCCGATCGCCAACGCCAGCAGGTCGTAGCCCGGCGCATCGAGGCCGGGGCCGCCCAGCGTCAGCAGTTCGCCGTCTATTGTCGCCAATTTGATCTGCAACACGTTGTGCACGGTCAAGCCGTATTTCAGGCAGTGCACGCCGCCGGCATTTTCGGCGATGTTGCCGCCGATGCTGCAGGCAATTTGCGACGAAGGGTCCGGTGCGTAAAACAAGCCGTGCGCTTTGGCGGCTTCGGAAATGGCCAGGTTTCTGACGCCGGGCTGGACCGTGGCGGTGCGGTTCAGCGGATCGAGTGCCAGGATGCGGTTCATCTTGCTCAAACCGATGACGATGCCGCCGGCCACCGGCATCGCGCCGGCAGCCAGACCAGTGCCGGCGCCACGCGGCACCACCGGCACCCGCTGCTCGCGGCATAAGCGCATCAACGCCAGGACTTGCTCGGCGGTTTCCGGCAGCGCCACCAGCTCCGGCAGGGTGCGGTAGGCGGACAGGCCGTCGCATTCGTAAACCCGCAAGCGCTCGGGCTCGGTGACGACGTTGGCGGCACCGAGCAAGTCGAGGCATTGGCGGGTAAAGGCAGAAGATAAAGGCATGGCCGATTATAACCACAACTCGGCGACCGGCGGCCAGGGTATGAATACCGAGCTGCGGTCTGCGGCTCCGGCAAAAATCGGTCTGGAACGGATTTGGATTACCCGCAGGGTGTCAGGCAGGACGCCCTGACATGAATCCATGCCGGAATGACAACCTTCGGTAATTTGAAACCTGAAATCTGACAAAGAATTAGTCGGAATTGGTGATTTGCGGTTAGCGCAGGGCGCGCAGCGGCAGCGCCAATTCGGTCTTGGCGGAGGGATCAGGCGCCTTGCTGCGCTTCGCGGCTGTCCCAACCGGCCTTGATTTCCAAAATGCGCGGCAGGCAGGTTTCGAATGCCTCGACCAGGGTAGGGTCGAAATGGCGGCCCGCGCCTTCGCGCAAGGTGTCCATAGCCTGTTCCACCGACCAAGCGTCTTTATACGGGCGTTTCATGGTCAAGGCGTCGAACACGTCGACCAGCGCGACGATGCGCGCCGATTCGGGAATGGCTTCGCCGCGCAAGCCGTCGGGATAACCGCTGCCGTCCCACTTCTCGTGATGGCGAAGTGCGACCTCGGCGGCCAACACGAATACCGGCGCGTCGCTGCTGGACAGGATTTCGTAGCCTATTCGGCAATGGCCGCGCATGATGGCCCATTCGTCGGCATCCAGTTGGCCGGGTTTGCGTAACACCGAGTCGGGAATGCCGATTTTGCCGGTGTCGTGCATCGGCGCGGCTTGCTCCAGCAACACGCAATTCTCTTTGGGCCAGCCGACGGCCTCGGCCAGTTGCCGGGCGTAAGCCGCGATGCGCCAGATATGCAGCCCGGTATCGCTGTCGTTGTAATGGCCGGCTTTACCGAGCAT
The DNA here is from genome assembly GCF_029643245.1 of Methylomonas sp. EFPC3. NCBI lineage: Bacteria > Pseudomonadati > Pseudomonadota > Gammaproteobacteria > Methylococcales > Methylococcaceae > Methylomonas > Methylomonas sp. EFPC3. The sequence goes on along the minus strand of NZ_CP116398.1, from coordinate 1,315,670 downwards.
GGCGATGGCCTCGCCGTAGGTTCTCTCCAAGCGTTTGGCCTGCACCAGCGATAGGTGGGTCCGCACCCGCGCCCGCACGATCCGGGGGTAAACCGGTTTGATCAAGTAATCGACACAGCCTGCGTCGAAGCCGGCTTCCTCTTTTTCCAATTCGGATAGCGTGGTGACGAAAATCACCGGGATGGCCTCGGTCGCCGGATTGGCTTTCAGGGCGCGGCAGACCGCATAGCCGTCCATTTCCGGCATTTGGATATCGAGCAGGATCAGACAGGGATGATGCTTGCCCGCCAGCTCGAGCGCTTCTGCACCGTTTCGAGCCAGCATTAACCGGTGCTCGTCTTTCAGCGTACGGCGTAGGATGGCCAAATTGGTGGGCTCATCGTCGACGATGAGGATAGGGCCGTAAGGCATGGCTTACTCCGGTATCGATAAATTCAGGTGCTGCACCAGACTGCGCACGGCGGCCTCCGCCCCGCGGAAATCGAAGTCGGCCAGCAGCGCGTCCAACTCGGTCAGTTGGATGGGGTCCGGGTGCTGCCGCAGCCGGTCCAGCCAGATTTCGGAATCATCGGGATCGTTACGGTCGAGCGCTTTCAGCATGCCCGCGAACAAATCAAGCAAGCCGTCCCCAAGCGGGCCGGTAGCCGGCTCCGGCTCGACCGCGGGGGTTTCGGTTTCAGGCCAAGCGTGGACTGCCGCGCATACCTGATCTATCGCGGCTTGCAATTCGGCCGCCAGTTTAAATGCCGCTTCGCCCCCATTCAAGCGTGTTTCCAGTTTGCGGGACAGCTCGGCGACTCGGGACAGCCGCAAAGTTCCGGCCACGCCGTACAGTTTATGTGCCAGATCCCCGGCAGTTTTCAGGTCGCCGTCATGGCATGCGGCGGCGATAGAGGTTCCGCACACCGCGTACGCGGCGACGAATTTGTCCAGATAAGTGCGATAGACGTCGAGCTGGCCCCATTGGCCGCGCGCGGCCGCCAGATCGATAGCCGGCAATTCGGGTTCTCCAGCGCCGGTCGCCGGCCGCGGCGGCGATACACTTGCCGAGCCGACGGCCACGCTTGCGCCGCTAACGCCCGAGATGGCCTTTCCTGCCGAGCATCCGGTCCAGCGTTGAATGGTTTCCATCATTTGCGCCACGTTGAACGGTTTGGCTACAAAATCGCTCATGCCGGATGCCTGCGCCGCATCGCGCAATTCCTGGAAGGCGCCGGCGGTCAGTGCGACGATGGGTAACTCCCGCCAGCGTTCATCCTCGCGGATAATGCGGGTGGCGGCATAGCCGTCCAGGCGCGGCATTTGTAAGTCCATCAATATGATATCCACCGTATCGGGGTGGACTCGCAGCCATTCCAGCGCGTCCTGGCCGTCGCAGGCCGTATCGACGATTGCGCCATCTGCTTCCAGGATGCCTTTTGCCACTTCCCGGTTGATATCGCTATCGTCGACCACCAGTACGCGCACGCCGGGAATGCGGCGATTGCCGGCGGCGGCGATCGGCGGCGGATCGGGCCGAAATAGCCCCAGACCGTGTTGGTTTAACGAGTCGGCGACGGCAGAGTAGAGCGTCGAGGCGGTGACCGGCTTGCTGAGTACCTTGGCCACTGTCTCGATACCCGGTTGGGCCAATAATTCTTCGCGCAAATGAGCGGCGACCATCAGTAGTATCGGCGGGTCCAAGTCCTGGCGTTTTTCCTGAAGCGCTTGGCGTATGGCTTTAGCGGCACTCAATCCGTCCAGCCCCGGCATTTTCCAATCTAATACGATGGCATCGTAAAAACGTTGGCTATCCATCCTGGTCAGTGCTTGCATCAGGGCGGATTCGCCGGAAGCGGCGGTATCGGCCGGCCAACCCAAAGAGTTAGCCACAACGGCCAGCGCCTCGCGCACGCTGGCGCAGTCATCTGCGATCAGCAGTTCGAGCCGAGCCAGTTCGCTAGGCCGGCGTTCCACGCGCTGGTCGCGCTGCAACGGCAACACGAACCAGAATTCGCTACCCTGGCCGACTTCGCTGGTCACTTGCAGGCTGCCGCCCATCAGTTCCACCAGTTGCATGCTGATGCTCAAGCCCAAGCCGGTGCCGCCGAATCGGCGGCTGATGCTGCTATCGGCTTGGCCGAAAGCCGAGAAAATCAGCGACTGCTGTGAGCTGGAAATGCCGATGCCGGTATCGCGCACCCCAAAACGCAGCTGACATTGTTGTTTGTCCGCAGATTCCACGCTAACGCGCAACTCGACCTCGCCGCGTTCGGTAAATTTGATCGCGTTGCTGAGCAAGTTGATTAATATTTGCTGGAGGCGCAAGGCATCGCCAACCAAGGCGTCGATTTCGGCGGGTGGGGTGATGATCAATTCCAGGTCTTTATCGTGGGCGGCCGTCGCCATGATAGCGGCAAGGTTGTCCAGCATTTCGGTCAGTTTGAACGGCGCGCGCTCAATATCCAGCCGGCCGGCCTCGATCTTGGAAAAGTCGAGGATATCGTTGATCAGGGACAATAGCGTATGCCCGGCATTGTGGACTTTGCGCACCAAGGCCAGCGATTCGCCGTCCAGATGACGCTGTTCCAATAGATAGCAAAAACCCAGCACGGCATTCATCGGCGTGCGGATTTCATGGCTCATATTGGCCAGGAAGGCGCTCTTGGCATGGTTGGCGGTGTCCGCCAAGGCCTTGGCTTTTTCCAGTTCTTCTGTGCGGCGGGCAACCAATATTTCCAACTGGTCGCGGTGTTGCTTGAGTTCTTCCTGAAAGAGTTTACTGTCGGTAATGTCTTGAATGACGCCCACGGCGACCTGGCTTTTGCCGTCCGTTCGGTGGATGCGATAGCGGCCGGCGACCATGATCCAGCGGATTTCGCCATCGGTACGCCGAATCCGGCATTCGAATTTGCCTTCGCCGCCGCTGGCAAACGCCTCTTGCAGCACTGCCGCGACCCTGGCCCGGTCTGCCGCCAGCACATGCTCCAGGAATTTGTCGACCGACCATGCCGACGCTGTGTCGGAATAGCCGAAAATACGGGCGTGTTCGATGGAGCGATACGCGGCGTGCGTTTCCAAATCCACTTCCCAGGCGCCGGTATTCGACATCTCCAAAGCAAAATGCAGCCTGGTTTCATTTTCACGGATAACGGTTTCCGCTTCTTTTAATTCTTGAATGTCGGTACAGGTGCCGTACCATTTTTCGATTTGCCCTTGTGCGTTTAACAGTGGCATGCCCCGGGCCAACCACCACCGGTATACGCCGTCTGCCCGTAGCAAGCGAAATTCCACGGAGTAGCTGTCATGATGCTGGGTCGCGCGTTGCCATGCTTCCCAGGCACGTTGCCTATCATCAGGGTGAACTTGTTCTATCCAGCTATGACCATAACTTTCTTCAAGTGTCAGACCGGTATATTCGACCCAGCGCTGGTTATGATAGACATTCCAGCCGTCAGGGCGTGTCGCCCAGACAATTTGCGGCATGGCCTCGGTTAGAACTCGAAATTCGCGCTCGCTCTCGCGCAAGGCATTTTCAGTCTGCTTCAGCTGGGTAATGTCATAGATGATGACAATGATGCCATCAATTTCTTCGCCATCACGTATCGGCTCGTAGATGACGGTGTATTGTCTTGGCGCGGCCTCAGAGGCAAGTGGCCGAATCAATTCGTATACCACCTTTTCACCGGCGAAGGCTCGGTCGAGGCGTGGCGAAATCTGCGTCGCATAACTGGATGCCAGTACCTCGGACGGCGATCTGCCAATCAGCTCGTCGGCTGACTGAGCAAGGCCAAGAATACGGACATAGGCAGGGTTAACAAACCTGTATTGCCTATTGCGATCAAGTGTGACAATGCCGATGGATATGTTATCCGTAACAGACCGCAGCCGCGACTCGCTCTCGCGCAGCGCCGCCTCTGCTTGTCTGCGTTCGGTTATATTGCGGCTGACAGTTGCCCAGCCGATGGGCATGCCGGCGGCGTCGTAGACACTGAACAGGTAGTAGTTCATCCAAATCGGTTCGCCGGTCTGAAAGTGCCGTAAGCGGGTCTCCACGTCGCCGTGACCCTCCTGTTGCACGCGCGGGAAGAACTCCTCAGCGATGAAACGCCGATCTTCCGGAAAGAAATAGTCCTGTACCTTGATCCGGCAGGCGGCGGCCATATCCGGTAGACCGACCATGCGCCGACCCTCGGGATTAACATAGAGGGGATTCATATCGAGGTCGCACATGCCAATGAATTCGCTGCTGCTTTCAGCCAGCAGGAAGAATTTCTGCCGCTCAATCTCAAGTTGTTTACGCCCGGTGATGTCTTCTACTACAGAGATGAAGTACCTCGGCTGTCCGGTATCGCCACGAACCAGGGCGACGGTCAGATTGATCCAGACGACGGCGCCATCCTTACGCAAATAACGCTTCTCCAAGGAGTAGGTATCGATCTCTCCGATCAGCATCCTCTGCATATAGCCGAGATCGGTATGGAGATCATCCGGGTGAGTGATGTCTTGAAATGTCTTCGTTACTAGTTCTTCCCGAGAATAGCCGACGATGTCGCACAGTTTTTGGTTGACTCTCATCCACCGTCCTTCGGGACTAACTTGCGCGATGCCCACGGCGGCCAGATCGAAAAAGGCGCGAAATTCGCGTTCGTTTTCCTGGATACGTAACTGGATTTCAGCCTCTTTGCGTAGCCGTGCTGTTTCAATGTACGCCCCAACACGAGCCAGTAGTTCCCGGGCGCTGAAGGGCTTGGTCAGGTAGTCGTCGGCTCGGTGTTTCAGGCCTTCGATGCGTTCTTCTTCTCCGGCCCGAGCCGAGAGCAAAATGACCGGAATCGTGCTGGTTTCTTGATCTTCCCGCAGGGCGCTCAGCAAACCGATGCCGTCCAGGCCCGGCATCATAATGTCGGTCAGCACCAGATCCGGTCGGCGCTGGCGTACTGCTGCCAGCGCCGCTAAGCCGTCGCGCACCGCTGTTACGTCGTAGCCTTGTACCCGCAACAGCCGGGCAACATAATTGCGCATGTCGGCGTTATCATCGGCAATGACAATGTGTGCGCTCACGCCCGCAGTAGACCCTATCGATTCAACCGAATCTATGTGCGGACCGAGGGCATTTTCATGTTCCGCTCCCACTTCCCAACGCCACGCTTCATCGGCCATAAATTCCGCGCCAGTGCAGGCAGAGAAGGGCACTTTGGCAGGGTGAATATGGTCAGCCGGCAAGTGTGCTGTGCCGGTCGGGATGACAACGGTAAAGGTGCTGCCGAAACCCTGCGTGCTGGTGACCGAGATGTCGCCGCCGTGCAAGCGGACCAACTCGCGCACCAGAGCCAGGCCGATACCGGTTCCCTCGTGATTGCGCGAGCGCACGTTCGGCACCCGATGGAAGCGTTCGAACACATGGTTAAGCTGGTCAGCGGCAATGCCGACACCCGTGTCGCGCACGGCCAGCTCAACCCTTTGTCCACATTGACGTAGCGAAACTTCAATTTCGCCGGCAAAGGTATACTTGAAGGCGTTGCTCAGCAGATTAATGACGATTTTTTCCCACATTTGCCGATCGACATACACAGGTTCGGCCATTGCCGGGCACGACACGATCAGCTTCAATCCCGCTTTTGCAGTGGCGGAGCCGAATACGCTCGCCAGCTCGGCGGTATAGGTCGCCAAGTCGGTCGCTTCATAGGAGGCATCCATGCGACCGGCTTCGATACGCGAAAAATCGAGCAACGCATTCACCAATTTGAGTAGGCGCAGGCCATTGCGATGCACCAGATCAAGTTGTTCATGCAAGGCAGCGTCAGGGCTTGAACTCGTTGGAGCAAATTGGGCCAGCAATTCTTCCAGAGGCCCTAGCATCAGCGTCAGCGGCGTGCGAAATTCATGGCTGACGTTGGCAAAAAACTGCGTTTTGAGTTCGTCCAACTCCAAGGTTTTGGCGTACAAGCGGGACAGTTCCTCGTTGGCGGACTTTAACTCCGCGCTGGCGGATGCAACTTCCTTGGTGCGGGCGAACAGCTCAACTTCCATTTTTACGGCCTGGGCGCGCAGTGTGTCGTTGAGTTGGCTTTGCTCAACGCCCAGTTGTTTGACGCGGATAAACTCGGTTAAATCTTCCGCGCGATGCAGCACATAGGCAATATTGCTGTCCTTGCCGAGAATGGGGAGATTGATCGGGCTCCAGTACCGCTGCTCAAACCCCTTGCCGTCGGGTCTAGGGATGTCGTATTTCTGTACCGGCATGGTGTCGGGTTTTCCGGACAACAACACCCGCTGCAAGGACGCGCGCAAGTTGCGCTGGCCTTCCGCCGTCGGGTCGTCGGGATTGTCGGGAAAAATTTGAAACATCGTTTTCCCCAATACGTCTTCCCGGCGAGTCAAGGTGGCGCGGGTATAGGCATCGCTGGCGGCGACGATTTCCAATTGTGGATTTAACACCAGGTAAAGGTCGGGCGACGATTCGAACAGTAAGCGGAAATCCAAATCATCAAGGCTTGGGATGGAATCATTCATTATTCGAAGCACCCGTCAGACTATTCCTACGGTTTCGGAAACCCTGAATTTTAGCCGGTTATTCAAATTGTTCTATCGAACGGTGGCCTATACCACATCTAACACCAACCGCGGCTATCGCCGCTGCCTGCCTTTGTTTCATCTGGAACGAGTCGTTGACGTGTGTTGTGTGCCTTTCGTGCCTTCTAGGGCATATATGCTGAGCAAGATCGAAGCATGAGTGGCTCACAACACGCTGGTCCGTTGGGTGAATCAAAAATCCCGCCCATCCTTCGAATCTCAGCACGAACGGGCTCTATTTCGGCTCAACTGCTTTTTCTAGGTTTAACGTTTCCTGACCTATCCGCTACGTTCGATTTGCCCGACGTGCACAGCCGACCCGAGCAATTCCGGCTACAGAGCGTTGGGGTTTAACCGGGTGCGCCTTGCCGGTGCACAATGCAAAGCCGACAAATTGTCGTGTCCGAACCTGCAAAACACGATCGGCGCGGGCCATTATTGGGCTGCCAATGCCGGGTTTACGCTAAGGATGATGGCTAAATCCTTGTTTTTAAAAATATCCTGAAAGCGGCAATCCCGCTGACCGGCTTACCGAGAATTGGCCGCGAATTTGCTTGCAGTGTCGATGTCCGGGAATGCCGTTACCCGCCTTCCCGTAGGTTTCGTTCAACTGTAATTGGAGAAAGGCAATATGTTCGAGCACAAAGCATTAGATGGCCAATGGAACCGGGTGGTGCCGGCGACCGAGAGTTTCGTTAACGGCGAGATTCTGGAATGCCGCGACAACGTCGGCGACGAACCGGGAAAAATCAGCCGGCGCCAGTATGCGGTGATCGGCGACCGTCTGGTGGAGCGCTGCCTGCCGCCGGAAGCGATCGGCGATTTTTGGAGTCACGATGTTGCCCAATTGTCGTGGTGGGGATCGGTCATGAATCCGCCGCATTGCGGACTGCTGGCCGATTTCAACACCCAGTATGGCGGCTTGCACCGCAGGGATCTCGATGTCGGTCACAACGTGGTCGGTTACGCCGCCGCCGGCGAGGAAATCACCTTGGGCAAAGCCAGTTATGCGGTAAAGCGCGCCAGCGATAGCGCGGATTTGGTTGCGGCGTCTATGCTGGAATTACGCAAGCTGTATTACGCCTGAGGCAGCGGCCGCCAGGGCCGGCGTTGCCGATCCGGTTACCGGTCAGCGGACAAAACTCGGCATTCGCCGCAGACAATCCAGGATTCAGCATAGTGGTTGCAAAACGAGGCTAAAGAATCGCAAAGGCCAGGCAGCCTTTGCGCCCAGCTTCAAGTAAATGCAATGTTTGGGGTAGCGGCGGTTTTTGGCGTCGCCGCGAAGTCTTGCGAATAGCGGGATTATCTGGACTTAGGCTGATTTTGGTTTGTAGCCGACGTTTTGCTATGTCGCAAACCCCGCAACTCCCGGGGATATGTAGGATCTGCAATGCGGCTTGTGTCGGATCGGCAGTAGCGGGAGTGATCTGCGTATACTGCAAGCGGACGTAGGCGATTGATTTTATTTAAAATAGTTTTCAGTCGGCGGTTGCGGTCCGGGCCGGTCGCGGCCCTTGAAAACTGGTCCGTATCTTGTTTGTCAGTTCGGTAAACTCGGAACGGATCGCACCATGGATACCCAATTGAACGCCAGGCTTTTGCAGGACTTCGCTTGTTTTATCGCCGAAGCCAAACCTCTATTGCAGCGCCAATATCAACAACGCTTGGCTGCCGATTTGGCGAGCCAACAGTGGCAGGGTTGCTTTCAGCGGAATCTGGTGGCGGTGTTGGCGGCATTTTATCCACAGGCCTTGCAACAGCTGAAAGCCCTGCCGTTCGACGCCAGCCAGGTCGGGGTCGAAAACGGTATGAGCGAACTCACCGGCCAAGTCTTGACCGCATTTGCCGGATTTAGCGACGAGTTGATTTTGTTTGCGGTCGATAAACACCGCACTTCCTGCGCGCTGTCGAATTTTGCGGAAGAACATAAACCGGACCGGGATTACCTGAATGCGACGCGTCGGGAGATTGCCGGTTTATGGAAAACTTTCGCGCTCGATTTGAACCGGCATTTTCTGGAGGGCCGATGCTGAAACTGTATATGACGCCCGGTTCCTGTTCGACCGGCATCCATATTTTGCTGGAAGAACTGGACTTGGTGTTCGAAGCGCAAATCGTCAATCTGCTGGCCGGAGACCAGCATAAGCCCGAGTTTTTGGCGATTAACCCGAAAGCGACGATCCCGGTTTTGGTTAAAGACGACGGTTCGGCCATCACCGAATTCCAGGCCATCGCCTATTGGCTGGCGCGAACTTACCCCAAAGCAGGGCTATTGACGACCGATCCGGATCAGGCCGCGCAAGCGATCGAATTGATGGATTATGTGGTTGTTACGATTCACGGCCAGGGGTTCCAGCGCCTATTCGTGCCGGAGAAATTTGCGACCGATTCTGCCCAGTACGACCAAGTCAAACGGCAGGGGACGGCTATCGTCAATCAGGCTCTGGCTTTGGTGGCGCGGGCTTTGCCGGAGCAGGGCTATGCCTTTGGCGGTTTCGGCATTGCCGACGCCGCGCTGTTTTATGTGGAATTCTGGGCCGACCGATCGGACATCGAGTTGCCGGTGCGTTGTCGGCAGCATTATCAGCTGATGTTGACGCGCCCGGCCGTCAGGCGGGTTTTGATGGAAGAAGGATACCGTCCCGGCTGAAGCGCCGGAAGTTGCTGCCGAGATTCGGCCGGGCGCAAAAAAAGCCTCTATCAGGCAGCGATAGAGGCCGTAGAGTGCGCGGTGCAGGAGTTCACCGCTGTGAGCGAGGGAAAGTTAGCGGGATTGGCCCAGTGCGGCTGGCGCCGTTTCGAACCGAATTGCGCTAACGACGGTTTCACTATAGCTCGGCTGGATCAATTTACAATATGTGCTTGAATGCATTGTTTATTTCGCGAGAGAAAACAATTCTGGGCTGGAATTCGCCGGGCTTTGTTGTTTTAATTGCGAGATTAAGTGACATGTCGGCTTCCTAAAGTGCCAAGGCGCGGAACTCGCTGCAAATCCGCGCCCTTTGCCATACCCGTTCGAATTCCTCGCTCAATTGCCGGTTTTGCGCCGGTAAATTCGGGCTCCAGTGTCCGTCGTAGCGGTCGCTCTGCAATTGAAACAAATAACCGCCGTTGTCGTTGGCGATGAATGCCGGCCTAAAATTCAAATCCTCGGCTTCGACCGCTGCCCTGATCGCAATATAAGACGGCAAACGTTGCGCCAAATCGATTAAAGGGAGTTGTTGGCCGCGAATCGCTTCCGGTTCCTGAACGATGATGCGGACTTCGGCGCCGCGCTGGTTACGCAACGCGAATTGTTTCAAGGCTTCGACCAGCGGTTTTTGGCTGTAGAGCCGCGAATCCAGGTTGCGGCTGTAGATGCAGAGCAGGCGGCGGGCTTGCTGGACCAAAGCCAAGGCCGCTTCCGCCGCCGCTTCCGGCGTTTGCAAGCGTATGGCGGGTACGCTTGATTCAGGCGCGTCCTCACTCTGGCGGGACATCGGCGCCGGCGCGGCAATGGTCAGACGGATTGCGGTATGCGGAATCCCGGCTTCGAGGAACTCGGCGCCGACGGTTTGGAAGCCGTAGCGCCGGTAAAACCCCAGCGCTGCGATTTGGGCGTGGGCGGTGACTTCGCTCAGCCCCAAATTGCCGGCCAGTTCGATCAAGCCGCGCAATAGCGATTCGCCAACCTTTTGCCGGCGCCATGCCGGCAGTACCGCCATTCGGCCGATTCTGCCGGTCGGCGACAGGCGGCCGCAACCGATGGGACGCCGCGCGGCGTCGCGGGCAATCAGATGCCGGCAATCCCGGTCCAAATCGTCGAATTCGATTTCCGGCGCAATACCTTGCTCGACGACGAACACTTCGGTTCTGAGGTAATGCAGGTCGGGAAAGTCAGCGGCATAATTGGCGGGTTCCAGATAGAAACTCGGGATGTTCATCATGTGAATCGATATTTGTGGTTGGACTGGTGGCTGCGCCGTTCAAGCCGGCAGTTGGTAATGCTTTTCTTGGAACAGAGCCAGACAGGCATCGACCGCAGCGGCGTCGTAGAGCGTGTTGCGGTGCTCGGCAATCTCCCGTAAAGCGGCGGCTATGCCCAGGCCGGGCCGGTAAGGGCGGTGGGAAATCATCGCTTCGACCACGTCGGCGATAGCCAGAATCTTCGCTTCCGGCAGAATGTCCGCCCCGACTTTGCCTTGCGGATAGCCCGATCCGTCCAGCCGTTCGTGGTGTTGCAATACGGTCTGGGCGATCGGCCAGGGAAAATCGATCGATTTCAGGATTTCGTAACCGGTTTGCGGGTGGAGTTTGATCAGGCCGTATTCCAGTTCGTCCAGCTTTCCCGGTTTGCACAAAATTTCGGCCGGCACTTTGATTTTGCCGATGTCGTGAACCACCCCGGCCAGGCTCAGGCCTTCGATTAAATCCGGGCCGAGTCGCATTTGTTGGGCGATTGCCGACGCCAGATGAGCCGTGCGGCGTTGATGGCCGGCCGTGTATGGATCGCGCATTTCCACCGTCGATGCGATCGCGGTGACGAACGACAGCATATTGGCTTTCAATTCCGCGGTGCGTTCGTTGACCAGAGATTCCAGGCCGTTTCGCAAGCGCGCCATTTCCAGATGGGTGCGGACCCGGACCAACAACTCCTCCCGCTGGTAGGGTTTGGTAATAAAATCGACGGCGCCCAATTTAAAGCCGTCGACTTTTTCGTTGATCTCCGATAACGCCGTAACGAAGATGACCGGCACGCTGCGGGTTTGCGGGTAGGCTTTCAAACGGCGGCATACCTCGAAGCCGTCCATGTCCGGCATGCGCACGTCCAGCAGGATCAATTCCGGCGGATTGAGCAACGCCGACTGCAAAGCCAGTTCGCCATTGATGGCCGAGCGGATCTCGTAGCCCTCCGACTGCAACAGTTGGGTCAACAATTTTAGGGAGTCCGGGGTGTCGTCGACGGCGAGGATTTTTCCGTTCACTGGCGTAGTTGTCCAGAGCAGCTTTACAGATATTTAAGAATAGCTGGATAGTCGAAGTTGTCGACCAGTAGCGCCAGGGTTTTTTGTAGCGGCCGATCTACGCCGCCGATGCGTTCCAAGACTTCGGCTATGCGCGCTTGTTCCAGGCTTTCCAGTGCCGTTTTCAAGTCTTTCCGCAATGGTTCCGGCAGGGCGGCAATCATCGCCGGATCCAAGCTTGCGTCCTGGGCAGCGGCGATTTCCGTCCGGTAAACGAATTCGACGCCGAGGTGTTTGGCCAGACAGGCGTAAATTTCTTCGGCCCGGTAGGGTTTGCGGATGAAGTCGTCCATACCGGCTTGCAGTATTTCCTCGCGCTGCTCCATAAACGCGGAGGCGGTGACCGCGACAATCTTGACCCGATCGCCGCCTGGCAACTGCCGGATGGCTTGGGTGGCTTGCATGCCGTCCATGTGCGGCATGCGCCGGTCCATCCAGATCAGGTGCGGTTGCCAGGATTCGAACAGGGCCACGCCTTGCGCGCCGTCTTTGGCTAACTGGATTTGCATGCCGATATCGGTCATCAGCCGGCCGAGTAGCAGCTGATTTTCCAGTTGATCCTCGACGATCAAAATCCGGAATTGCGGCTGGCCAGGGGCCAGACCGGTCACTTCGCCGAGGCTATCCGCTGCGCTGGCACGGACCTCCGGCTCCGCCAACTCCGGCAGCGGTAAATCGATACGGAACAACGAACCCTTGCCGACGCTACTTTCCAGCGTCAGCTGTCCGCCCATGAGTTGCACGAACTGGCGGGTAATGGTCAAGCCCAAGCCGGTACCTTTACTGTCGCCCTGGTCACCGAGTTGCACGAAGGGCTCGAAGATGTGCTCCCGCTCACTGTCGGCGATACCGGGACCGGTATCTTCCACTTCGATCCTTAGATGGCTGTGGTTGTTTTGTTGCGTGCCCAGACGCAGTGTGACGCCGCCTTGCTGGGTAAATTTCAAGGCGTTACCGAGCAGATTGATCAACACTTGGCGCAGACGCGCCTCGTCGCCGCAAACGAAGCGCGGAAATTCCGAGGTTTGGTCGATTAACAATTGCAAACCCTTGTCCCGCGCCCGCATCGACATCATGTCGCTGACGTCGCGGATCATGGCGCCGAGATCGAAGCGGCTACGTTCCAATTGCAGCCGGCCGGACTCGATTTTTGCCATTTCCAGTACATTATTGATCAAGCTCAACAAATGTTCGCCGCTGCGGTTGATGATGGCCAGATTGTGGTGTTGGCTGGCCGGAAGCTGCGGATCTTTTTGCATCAGGCTGGAAAAACCGAGAATGGCATTCAGCGGTGTGCGCAGTTCGTGGCTCATGTTAGCCAAAAACACGCTTTTGGCTTTGTTGGCGGCTTCGGCCTGATCGCGGGCGCGCTGCAATTCCGCCGGGCTTGGCAATTTCAGCGCGCGCGGTATGACCCACCAGATCGCGAAAGAGGTGGCGATGCCCACCAGGGCGGATACGGCTTTGACATAGGCATCCAGCCAGTAAAGCGGAATCCAGACCGTCACCACCGATAACAGATGGGTGGCGGCGCAGGTCAGAATGAAGGTGATAAAAAAGCCGAGGTACAGCCAGCGGTAGGACAAGTCTTTCCGTTTCCAAACGAAGTAGGCGATGCCGATCGGATAGGTAAAGTAGGCCAAAGCCATAATCGCATCGGAAGTCACCATCAGCCAGAGCAGGCCCGGACTCCAGGCCAAGCAATATCCGTGTGGCATGAAATCCTTGGTCCCGAAAAATTCGGCAATGCTTTGCATGATGACGACCTCCTCTGGCGAAAGCGGGTTTGTGCTGGAGTCCGCCGTTGGCGGACTGGAGTGGCAGAATATTGCCTAATCAATTATAAAGACAGCGAGTTACTGGTGTCGCGGTGTTCCTGGCGGCCGGGCTTATAAGCTAGAGCCAAAACTGCCCTCTAGGGCGCGTAAACTGTTGTTTTCGAATGGGACGGTGCCGGGCTCAACGGCAAGCGCTTGGCGGTCGTAAAATTTACGCGGGTTTGTAACAATATAACGCTGTATTGGACCGTCAAAATCTAGTAACTTAGTATTCATGGAAAGCGGAATCTGTCCCGTGTCTATTGCGCACGGACTCCGATCGGTCTTCAGTTCAAGGTGAGAATGAAATCCCGCGACGTTAGCTCTGCCGATTCCGGCACTCAATTCATCGATTCCTTCCTCCAACTTTTAGTCGAGCAGGACGTGCTTGACGGCGCCAAATTGAAATATGCGCAACGCGTGCAGGGCAAGCTGGAATCGCCCAAGCCGATTCTGGTGGTGTTGTGCGATTTGGGTTACGTCACCCATGCGCAGTTGGTCGAGGTGTTCCGCAGTCATCCGTTAAAAGTCAAATTGGGCTTGTTTCTGGTCGAATTCGGTTTTATCAGCGATAGCGATTTGCAACTGGCTTTGGCCCAGCAACAGCAGGCAGGCGGAGGCAAACGCCTGGGCGAAATCCTGGTCGAGCGCAATCTGATTTCCGAAGCCAAGATGCTGGAAGTGTTGGCGGATTTGATGGGCATATCCGTGATCGACCTCAGCCTCGCCAACGTCGATCAGAGTCTGATGACCAAACAGATGCTGAAGTCGGCGAACAAGCACTGCTTTCTGCCGATCGAAAAACAAGTCGACGGCGTGTTGGTCGCGTTCGGCGACCCCATGGATCAAACCGCGATCGCAACGGCACGACACGTACTTGGTGCCGAGGTGATTCCGGCAGTGGGCCGTTATTCCCAGATCATGCGTTTTTTGCTGAATTACGAACGTAATGCCCGGGAGGAGAAAGCCGCCTTCGGAGAGCAGTCTGCCGTTGCCTCGGTCAATGAAATTTTCGAGGATGCAATCCGCCAAGCGGCCAGCGATATCCATATCGAGCCGTTGGAGCATAAGTTGCGCGTCCGTTTTCGGATCGACGGCCTGATGGTGCACTATCGGGATTTCCCGGTCGCAATGGCCCAGGCCATGATCAGCCGGATCAAGGTCATGGCCGGCGCCGATATCGCCGAAAAGCGCCGGCATCAGGACGGCCGGGTATTGTTCGAGCAGGTCGCCACCCATCATGTGATCGACATGCGGGCGTCGTTTTTCAGTACCATCAACGGCGAGAAGATCGTACTGCGCTTGTTGAACCGCAAAACCGAATTGCTGGATATTCATGAAGTGGGGATGGCGCCGCTGATGTTGGAGCGGTTCCTGCTGGATTCGCTGGATGTCCCGACCGGCGTGATTATCATTACCGGGCCGACCGGTTCGGGCAAAACCACGACCCTATACAGTGCGGTCGACTATTTGAACGGTCCGGAAGTCAGTATCGTTTCGGCCGAAGACCCGGTGGAATACGTGATCGATGGCGTTGCCCAGTGCTCGATCAACCCGAAAATCAATTTGACCTACGAAGAAACCCTGCGCCATATCGTGCGCCAGGATCCGGATATCATCGTACTCGGCGAGATCCGCGACCGATTCTCGGCCGATACGGCAATTCAGGCCGCGCTGACCGGCCACAAGGTATTGACTACCTTCCATACCGAGGACAGTATCGGCGGCCTGTTGCGTCTGTTGAACATGGAGATCGAGGCGTTTCTGATCTCGTCGACCGTGGTCTCGGTGGTTGCCCAGCGTTTGTTGCGCCGAGTCTGTAAGCATTGCGCAGAACCGTTCCAGCCCGATCCGGCCCTGCTCCGACGGCTGAATTTGACGGCGGACGACGTGATCGGCGCCCATTTTCTGTTGGGCAAGGGCTGCGATAAATGCCGTTTTACCGGTTACTCCGGGCGGGTTTGCGTGTTCGAGTTGTTGTCGATGAATGAGTCGGTCAAGGATGCGATCTTACAACGCAAGACATCCTACGAAATCCGCCGCGTCAGTCTGGAGACCGCCGGTTTGGTGACTTTAGTCGAAGACGGGCTGGTCAAGGCCGCGGCCGGAATTACTTCACTGCAAGAAGTGATCCGCAACCTGCCGCGCTTCGGCAAGCCCCGTCCCCTTTACGAGCTGCGCCGTTTGCTGGGCAGTCGCTGATTTAATCAACTAACTAACATGAGCGAAAAATCATTAACGGATATGATCGATGAATCCATCGCCAGCGGCGCCGGTGCGCTGCCGGTGTTCCCGCGCGCGGTAACGGAATTGCGGCAGGCCTTGCAAGACGAAAACCGTTCGCTGGATAACATCGCCAAACAACTGGCGATGGACGCCAGCTTGGCCAGCCAGATCCTGCGGGTAGCGAATTCGTCGTTTTATGCCGGCCTGAGTTCGGTAAACACCGTCAAAGACGCAGTCGTGCGTCTGGGCTTGCCGCGTATCGTCCAGATTGCCACCCTGGTAATGCAAAAGGGCATGTTCAGCGCGCGGGACTCTGCGACTGAAAAATACATGGCCAAGCTGTGGCAGCATAGCGTGGCGGTGGCGTTGGGCGCGGAATGGTTGGCGAAACGGCTGTCCTTCCATGCGATCGCCGAAGAGGCCTTCATGGCCGGCCTGTTTCACGACATCGGCGAATTGCTGCTATTGCGCTGCCTGGATGATTTGCGGGCTCAGGATCCCAAACTGAATTTGCCGGAGGATTTGCAGCTCGAATTGCTGATTCGCCAGCACGAAGCCAGAGGCGCCTGGCTGCTGCGGTCCTGGAATCTGCCCGAAACCTATTGTAACGTCGCCGAGTCCCATCATCGGCCGGTTACCGAGGATACCGGTACCGTCGAATTGGTGGTGCGGGTAGCCGACATGGTGGCGTACAAGCTGGGTATTGCCTCCCAACCCCAACCGGACTTGGTGGTCTCCAGCAGCGAAGAAGCGGCCCGGCTCGGTTTGTCCGAAATCGCACTGGCCGAGCTGGAAATTGCTTTGGAAGATTCGTTGGCCTTGTCGGCCTGAGCTGTCGATACGGTCGCTAATTGCGGCGGCTTTGCATTAGAATGCGCGACAGGCCGCGTGCTTGGGCGCGGACTTCCTTTCTCTACCAACCCGTAGGAACAATGACCATCGAATTTCTGATTAATTTTGCGATTCAGTTGCTGGGCGCCGCGGCAGCCGCGGTGCTGGCCTACCGTTCGTTTCAAAAGCGCCGGATCCAGCTTGGCGCGGAACCGACTCTGCCGCAATACTTCATTCGCCGCAGCACCTACTGGACCGGAATCGGTTTGTACTGTGCCTTGATGGCGGCGTTGTTTTGTTTGTTGACCTGGCAATGGCTGCCGCTGGAGCCGTTGGTGACCTTGGTCGTCAGCCACCTGCGGGCCGGCAGCCTGGTCGAGCTGTTGTACGGTTTGGACGGCAACAAGTTGCTGCCGCTGATCGCCGCCGGTGTCGTGCTGTTTTTGATCGGTTGGGAAAGCGCGTTCAATCCGCTGCTGATTTTGCGCGATAGCATACACGATGCGTTCGCGATCCCGACCAAAGCGGTCGAGGTCTACAACGCCTTGATCAAATCCCGCCTGTCGGCGGTGGACGACAAAATCAAAGGCCAGATTGCCGACCGCCTGTTGGTGCAAAGCATCGACGCCGGCGATTTCGACAAAGCCGGCGCCACGGTCGAGTACAAATGGGCCCATAACAGCCTGTTGTTCGACCGAATTCAGCATTATGCCGACCAATCGTCTTACCGGCGGCTGTTCAGCGAACCGTCGCTGAAATGGGGCGAAATCTGCATTTCCTATAACGCGATGTCGGAAAAGGTCGCGGTATGGAAGGAGGCCGAGCCGCACTACACCAAGACTGTCAATCTACTGAAGGAACTGGACCGGCTCAGTGGGCTGCTGTGCCGGTTGCTGGCGGCGCTGGTTGTGTTCGGCAGCGCCAATGAGAACGAAATCTGGGCCACCGTGAAGGAACTGGGCGGTAACGTCCATGAGGCGCGGCTGAAGCATACCTATAAATACCTGCTGATTTTTGCAGCCGCGACCACTTTCGGCGTGATTTTGGGGCGCGAAGTCTCGGTAGCGTTGCACAACGTGTTTTTGTTTCCGGACAAGCCGCTGTCGCACTTCAGTTACACCACGTTGCGCTGGATTGCCTATTCGATTGCGATTTACGTGCTGCCGATCGCCCTGGTGTTCGTATTGCGCAGCGTTGCTTTTCGCCACCAGCAGGAGCCGGCCGACCGCTACTACGGCTTTTATATGGCGATGATGTTCGTCGGCTTCGTGGTCAGCACCTCGATATCCACTTTCATCCTGGAGCTGACTTTCTACCATCGCGGTGACTTCAATTTCCTGGACAGTTTCCTCGACCATGCCCGGTGGGGGATCATGCCGGCGTTGATCAGCGGCTTCGTCGCCTACCGGATGGATGCGCCGGCCAGCGACGCCGAAACCTTGAGTCAAGCCGCCATAGCTGCCGGATTGCGCTTTCTGGCCTGGGGCGGTATTGCCGTGATCTTCATGCTCTATGCGACCGACGATCTGGCGTTGGAAAAACTGAATCTGCGCTTTACCTTGGTCGGCACAGCCTTCTTCGTCACCGGCTTGCTGGGCGCTGCGACCCGATTCAAGACGGCAAGCGACTAATCAGCAAAAAGGGCCGGAATTCCGGCCCTTTTTTGTTGCCGGAAAAAGGTCAAAATGGAATCGGGAGGAAGACCGTAAGGCGATTCCATTGGGTTGGACTGAGTCCGATGCGTTGCAGAAGAAACTCAGCACAACGAAGCCGGCATTGACGGTCCAGCCACAGTAAGCTGGTCCTTGCAGTCACTTACGGTGGCTTCGATGCGCATTCCCGCCAATTTCTAAGGATTGCATCAAGGGTTGGTCATCAACTCGTTTTCGAGTCGAATATTGCCCTTTCCACATTTTGGCCTTGTCATCTCAGCACGATTCATAATTGTCTCGATTCGGCTTCAATTCGGGTTTCTAAAGTCATTTGCTTTTGATAGGCGCGCTAAATCCATCACCGGCGAGTAGTCAATTCAAATACATAACATAGTTCAATTAAGTTGCGTTGTTTGTCTCCGCTTAAATGGTTGTTTGGCAGCTATTTTTGCCCGTTAGATAGCTTGGCGTGTTACTTGCTCGATTGGTGCTGAAGGTCGCCGTTTATCCTCGCGCTAGTGAAGTGTTTGGTAGCAGGGAAACTTCGACTAAGACCTTCGCATCGTCAACAAATTACTAAGGAAACAACATGACAAGTTTCAATAAGCGCGCCCGTATTTTGGTTTCAGTCGGACTTATATTGTTTTTTAAAGTGGTAAACGCTCAAGTTATACAAGGTATTAGTGGAAGTGTTGATATACATCCAGACGACACCGCAATCGGCGCTATTCATGTTGGTAGAGCAACTATCAATAATCAGGGACTGATCAAAGCCGAGTACAGTGTTCTGCAAGGTAATGTGACATTGAATAACAGCGGCAATGTGTTTTTTGAGGGTGGTATAACCGCCGGAGGGCTGAATATAAATAATTCCGCTTCAGGCCTAATAGTTTTTACCGATTATATTGACGGATATCAGACAACCAATATAGAAAACGTAGGGACCATCGTTGTAGCGAATGCCGTGGGAAATGACTCCGGTTCCACATCCGGTAGCTGGACGCCTTTTACCTATATGTATCAGGGATTAATTCATAATGCTGGGAGTTTTCTTATTAAACGAGTGAACAACCCACAAAGTTATGGCGGAGGCAATGTCTGCGAGCAAGCCAGCAGAATATTAACGTTTCGAAACGATGGGTTCTTCGAGGTCGGCAGCGGCAGTAAATGCGACTTCGGTTTGCATACTAAAACCCAGTATTTGAAGGCAACTTATGTTCAGACTGCAGGAGAAACTAGAGTAAATGGCGAGTTCGGCGCGCATATACTCGATTTTCAAGGGGGAGTATTGACCGGTTCCGGCAAGGTCGTCAGATTTCCGGAGCAACTGTGGAATCCCGGATTTACGATTTCTCCGGGTAACTCCAAAGCCCCTTATAACCAACTAACATTGGTACCGGAATCCGGCTATTTCGTTTTTGGCGAGGGCTCCCTCGACTTTGAAATCGGCTCTACCAATAGCAATAGTAAGATTCGAATATTAGGTGAGGCGTATATCGTAGGTAGCGCCGTAATAAATGTAAAATTAAAAAACGGTTTTATGCCGAGTGTCGGAAACAGTTTTGTTATCGTAACGGCCAATTACCTGGGTACCGACGACTTTAACCAATCCAATCTGCGTCTGCCAAAATTACCTGCCAATCGGCAATGGCGCCTCGACAACGATGGCACGAATTTAAAGTTGACTGTGATTTAGATTGTCGGGGAGTTTGGTCGATACGTTGGCCAAACTCCGCCGGACATTTGTTGGTCGATTGGAGTTGTCTAAACTGCGAAAACAAAAAGTGCCCGCCGAATTCACATCACTCCTACTGCCACACCCTGCGTCGGAACGAGGAACTTAAACCGGGGTAATCAAACTCGGATCGTAATCTTCCGGGGCTTCGTAGCCCAGCAGATTCAATACCGTCGCGGCGATATTGGACAGGCCCGGCGCCGCCAAGTCGTCGCGTAGCTTGTAGGCCGGATCGGCTTCGCCGGAGACCAGTACGAACGGTACCGGGTTCAGCGTGTGCGAAGTTTTGGCCTTGGTGCGGCCTTCGGCGTCGCGGGTGACGTTGCCTTTCTTGTCCAGTTCGTACATTTCGTCGGCGTTGCCATGGTCGGCAGTAATCAATGCTACGCCGCCGGCCTGCAGAATTACCGGAATCAAGCGCGCCAGTTGCAGATCCAGGCCTTGCATCGCGGTCACCGCTGCTTCGAAGTTGCCGGTGTGGCCGACCATGTCGCCGTTGGCATAATTGACGCGCAGGTATTTGTACTGGCCGCCTTGAATGGCTTCGATCAGCGCATCGGTAATCTCCGCACATTTCATCCAGGGACGTTGCTCGAACGGCACTACGTCGCTGAGGATTTCGACGTAAGTTTCCAGCGCATCGTCGAACTTGCCGGAGCGGTTGCCGTTCCAGAAATAGGTGACGTGGCCGTATTTTTGCGTCTCGCTGATCGCGTATTGAGACACGCCGTTTTTGGCCAGGTATTCGCCCATGGTTCTATCGATGGCCGGCGGCTCGACCAAAAAGCGCGGCGGCAATTTGGTGTCGCCGTCGTATTGCATCATGCCGGCATAGGTCACTTTCGGCAGCGGGCCGCGCTGGAACGGCGCGAAGTTTTCTTCGGTGAAGGCGCGGGAAATCTCGATGGCGCGGTCGCCGCGGAAGTTATAAAACACCACGGCATCACCGTCGACGATTTTGCCCAGCGGCTGGCCGTCTTTGGCAATCACGAAACCCGGCAAGTCCTGGTCGATGACTTTCAGTTCGTTGCGATAGGTTTCGATCGCTTCATGGGCGCTGGCAAACTGGCGGCCTTCGCCTTTGACGTGGATGTCCCAGCCGCGTTGCACCATGCTCCAGTCGGCTTCGTAGCGGTCCATCGTGATTTTCATGCGGCCGCCGCCGGAGGCGATGGCCACGTCGAAATCGGCGCCGCGCAAGCCGTCAAGGTAAGCTTCGAACGGATCGACGTAATCCAGCGCAGAGGTTTCGCCGACGTCGCGGCCGTCGAGCAGAATGTGCAGCCGCACTTTAGACACGCCTTCCTGTTTGGCGCGATCGATCATCGCTTTCAGATGGTCGATATGCGAGTGTACGTTGCCGTCGGAAAACAAGCCCAAAAAGTGCAGGGTGCCGCCTTGCTTGGCGGCGGCAACCACTTCGTGCCAGGCGTGGCCTTGCCACAGGTGGCCGCTGGCGATCGACTCGGCCACCAGTTTGGCGCCTTGGGCGAACACCCGGCCGGCGCCGATGGCATTATGGCCGACCTCGCTATTGCCCATGTCCTCGTCGCTGGGCATGCCGACAGCCTTGCCGTGCGCCAGCAATTTGGTCATCGGAAAGTTGGCCATCAGTTGGTCCAGCATCGGCGTCCGCGCGGCTTTGACGGCATCGCCGTCGTCGCGGGGCGAAATGCCGACGCCGTCCAGAACGATCGTAACGACCGGGCCTTGGCAAGGGGAGAAGCGGGAAGATTTTGCTAGTTTCATACTGTTGTCGGATCGATGGAAAAAAGAAACCGTTGGAATAGGGCACCCGACTGTCTGTCGGATCAACCCGTCGCTGAACGATACGGCTCGCCAGCAAATAAGCCGGATATGTTAACTCCGATGGCAGCATCAAGGAAATCGGGATGGCGGCAAAGACCAAAGGCTGACCAGTTGGCGTGGATGCGGGTTAGGGGCGTTGGTGAGAATGTAACCCCGTGTTGTGCTGATGGCGGCTGAGGTGATTGACGTTTTCGACCCATTGCGGTCTATCGTTCATTCTGATTCAATGACCGCAATTTGATGTTTCCTAGTCTTATATACTTTGTTTCGATAATATAAAAAAACTATTGACTTCTCTATTAGCCACTAAGAGTTACTATATGCCCATAGACTTATCTGAATCATTGGTGATTGGAATTTCTGCTACAGCTCTATTTGATCTTTCTGAGGCCGATAGAATTTTTAGGGAGAAAATTGACCATGATCCAGATACGGCAATGGAAGAATATAGAAGCTACATGCTCCAAAATGAGTCGACCGCTCTTAGCGACGGCACAGGAATGCCGCTTGTAAAGGCTCTGTTAAATTTGAACAAGTACAAAAAAGATGGGGAGCCACCAATTGTTGAGGTAGTTGTGATGTCAAGGAATAGCCCGGAAACAGGTTTCAGGGTACTTCGAGAGATACGGAACAGAGGATTGAAAATATCTAGGTTGGCATTTACTGCTGGCGAATCAAATGTAGATTACTTAGAAAGTTTTTATGTGGATTTGTTTTTAACTACAAGCGAGGCAGATGCTCAGCGTGTTATTGATAGTGGAGTATGCGCTGCTGCCATTGTAAAAGCCCCACCTACAACAGATGAACATTTACCAGACGATCAAGAGCAAGTGAGATTTGCTTTTGACGCTGATGCTGTAATATTTAGTGAGGCAAGCGAGATTGTAAATCAGACAAAGGGATTGTCCGCATTTCATGAAAATGAAGATTTAGAACAAGATACTCCTTTACCAGAAGGGCCTCATGCCAAATTACTTAAAAAACTTTCAAAAATGAAGGAAAGGTTGCCAGGAAGAAAAGAGTATTCCCCAGTTAAGCTTGCAATTATTACTGCAAGAAACAGCCCTGCTGAAATGCGAGTCGTTAAAACCCTTAGAGAATGGGATGTTTACGTTGATATGGCATTCTTTCTTGGTGGATTGCAAAAAAGTAGATTTCTAAAGTCTTTTAAGCCACACATATTTTTTGATGATCAAGACTCGCACTTGGATCCAGCATCGTCGGATATACCTTGTGCCAAGGTGTTGTATCCGAGCAATTCCCCATTAAAACAAATAATTGCAAAAAAGGATGGCTAACCCAATGCTCCAGCGGATTCCACTAACGCTTCGCCGCTGAACTTCGCGATAGAGTTTAAGCAGCGTCGGTTACCAATATCATCAAAGGATGTAAATGCAGAATTTAGTAAAACATACACTATACCTATTTTTATCGATTACTGGATTAACCGCAGTCATGACCCTGGCAGGAATTGGCTATGCTTGGTTTTTTTCAGAATCCAAAGAACTCCAGTATTTAGAACTACTAATTAGCTCTGTCATTATTGAAGTAATTGCCGTAATCCTGATGCTTGCAAAAAAAGGAATAAAATATCTTCCTGATACACAAACTGATAAGGAACCAAAAGACACGCTCAAGTTCATGGAAGATTTCATTTCTGCTGGAACAAGTGCGACAGTTGTAAGTAATAGAGTTTCATGGCTGGCAGGAAACGATAAGCTGATTTCTATTCTTCAATCCAAGATTGAGAAAGGAACTCGTATCGAAATTATTACCCCCAATGAAGTTTCTGAAGTACTAAAGACAAATCTTAAAGGCGCTTCTTTTATCGTCACGAAAGAAAGTGCCTCACCAGAAGCAAGGTTTACTTTAGTCAATGGTGATCGTAGTGGTGCAGAAAAACTTGCCATCGCGCGAGGCGTTCATCCTGATCATGAGATAACCATATTTGACAATAATTCTGGCCCTCAAATAATTGCAATGGCAAAGGATATTATTAGGAAATCAAAGGAACTAGCAAATGCCTCATAGATGGTGCAACTCTGCGAAGATACGTAGAGAGCAAATAGAGTCCGGTTCAGACTTGACGTTTAATGAGGTTTTTCGGCCTCTTATTATTAATCGTATTAGAAGCTTATCTCCGAAAAATGTTCTTGAGGTTGGTGCAGGTACGGGTCACCTTTCCAAGGAACTATTTAACTTAGGGCTGACCATAACTGCTATCGAGCCATCTTTAGGTATGTACGAAGTAGCACGGGACGTGTTGTCCTATACAGATGTTAGGTTGATTAATTGCACTTCATTCGAATTGGAAAAAGATAAGACATACGATATTGCTTTTTCACACCTAGTCGCTCACGTCGTAGATGACTTAACAGGCTTCTTTAAGTCGGTTGGCCAACATTTAGAGTGCAACGGCCACTTTATTTTTACTATTCCACACCCTTGCTTTTATAACGAATACAAGAATTTCTTTGGGGATGAGTACAACTATATGACGCCAATGACAAAAAATGTGTCATTCACTATTACCAAAGACTCAAAAAACCTCATCAGTGACGTTCCCTATCATCACCACCCTTTGTCTGAATATTTCAATAAGCTGGTGGCGTCAGGATTTGCAATTGACGGATTTGATGAAATTTATCCTGATGATGATATACAAGCTAAATATGGCGCTAGGTGGGAATCTCCCCGTTACTGCGTTTTTACCTGTAAAAAGCTTTAGCCCGGTAGGGTGGGCACGGCCTTTTGTGCCCACGCGGGTCGAAACGGTGGGCAAATTTGCCCACCCTACATCTGCTAAAAGTAATTTACCGGACGATCAAAGATCCAGAGGGTCGTTCTCATTTGGCCGAAAACGACCTATTTCGTGCCCTCAAACAATCACGAATAGCCGCTATTTACCAAACAACTCAGCCATCGAAATCACATTCTTGGCCATTTCGCCGATCGGCATGTTGCGGTCCATCGCCAGCTTGCGCAGGGCGTGGTAGGCCTGGTCTTCGGTATAGCCTTGCGATTTGATCAAAATGGCTTTGGCCCGGTCCAGCAATTTGCGGTCTTCGAGCTGGGTTTTGGTTTTTTTCAGTTCTTCTTTCAAGGCATGCTGCTCCTTGAAGCGGGCGATGGCGATATCGACGATGGCCTTGATCCGTTTCGGCTCCAGGCCATCGACGATGTAGGCGCTGACGCCGGCTTTGATGACTTTGTTGATGGTGTCGGTTTGCTGGTCTTCGGCGAACATCACCACCGGTAACGAAAAACTCTGGTTGATTTCGACGATGGTCTGCAGGACCTCATCGGTTGGGGTATACAGGTTTAATACCACCACGTCGGGATGCAAGGTTTGCACGATCTGCAGCATGTTCAGCTCTTTCAGCCGGAGCGTGACCACCTCGCAGCCGTGTTGGCGTAACGCCGCTTCCAGCAGGCGCTCGCTATCGAATTCGTCGACGACTAAAACGTTCAATCCGGCCATGGTTAATCCAATGCGATTTTCAGCAACGAGCCGTCAGGCATGATTTCGGTAATGTAGTTTTTCGGTTCTTCCAGGTAGTAGATCAGACCGAGTAGTAACAGGCAGCAAGCGCTAAGAATCAGGAAGAAGGCGGTCGCCGAGACGAAGGTCAGCAAAATCAAGAACACGATGGCGCCGGCATTGCCGTAAGCGCCGACGATGCCCGCCACCTCACCGGTGATCGCGCGTTTGACCAAGGGCACAAAGGCAAAAATTGCGCCTTCGGCCGCTTGCATGAAGATCGAACACACCAAGGTGACGACCACGGTAACGGCAATCGACCATTGCGGCGAAATGAAGGCCATCAGGAGGTAGCCGCCGGCCAAGCCGGCTGAAAATAGCGTTAACGATAATTTACGGCCGATCTTGTCGCTAAGCCAGCCGCCTGCGGGGCGGGCAATCACGTTGGTCACGACGAAACTGGAAGCCAGCAGGCCGGCATCCAGCATGCCCAGGCCTTGGGTTTGGTTGAAGGTTTTGTAAAAAAATATCGGCAGCATCGACAGTACCGCCAGCTTGGAACCGAAGGTCACCAAATAGGCAATGGCTAGAATGAAGACCTGTTTGTAGCGGTAATGGTGGATACTGGCGATCGGCTGGCTAAGACGGTCGGCGTTGTTGTTGACCAATTGGTAGCAGTGAATCAGGAACAGCAGCCAAACCACGCTATGTAAAATCAAGGTGTAACCGGGGCTGATGACGGCGATTTCCGGCGTCGATAGCTTCCAGGCCAGCAGCGACATTGTGGTGTACAGCGGCGCCAGACTTAACATGTACAAAAACAAATCGCGAATGCTGGTGACTTCCATTGTTGCCGAGCGCCGGGTTTTCAAGGCTGCGATTTCGGGCGGGAAGTTTTCGACGCTAAAGTAGTAAATAACCGAATAGACCAGGGCGATGCCGCCGGTTAAAGCAATCGCCGTGCGCCAGCCGTGGTCGGCGCCGAAGTAAAATGCCAGTCCGGGCAGGAAGATCGCGGCGAACGCCGAGCCAAAATTACCCCAGCCGGCGTAAATTCCTTCTGCGGTACCGACCTGGCTGGCCGGGAACCAGTCGCCGATGATCCGCACCCCAACCACAAAACCGGCGCCGATGAAACCAAGCAGGAAACGCGACCAAGCCAATTCGGCGAAATTCTCGGCGCTAGCGAACATGAAACAGGGGATGCTACATACCGCCAATAACACGCTGTAGCTGATTTTGGCGCCGAACCGGTCTACCAGCATGCCGGTGATGACCCGCGCCGGAATAGTCAACGCCACGTTCAGCAAAAGCAGGATTTCGGCTTCAGTCTCGCTGATCCCGACATCTTGCTGAATCAAGACCAACAGCGAGGCGTGGTTGAACCAGATGACGAAGCTGATGAAGAAAGCTATCCAACTCATATGCAGGACTTTAGCTTTGCCCTGCATACTCAGCAGTTTAAACGGGGTAAATGACATGCGAATTCCGGGGTTGTCGATTCGGTAACTGTTAGCAGCTACTATGCCAGCCCTGGCGGATAGCTGGGGCGGTAGTTTTGATCGGCTGATTGCTTCAATTTGGTGCAAAACCGCGCCAAGCTCGCCTTATTTGGGTGCAATGTTTAGGGGGTTGCGCTAGATAAGATCAAGTAGTGCCATTTTATCAATGCTTTATGAGTTGGCATGTATTTTGTTTTCCAATTCGCAAGTCTTGTCTACAGGCTTACCCCCCCGTGTTAAATACTGGACAAAGGCGTCCTGCTCGAACGAGTGTACTCGTTTCGTCAGGACGCCTTTTTTTTTGGCCGGAAGTTTGGGTGCCGGGACAAGTTGCGAACCCTTTCGCCGAGTAGCCACAGAATGGTTAACTCGGCGCCTACGGATTAATCTGAATCGACAGAGGCCTGAGATGAGTAACAAACAAACCCTGGTTGTGATTGGCAACGGCATGGTTGGCCAGCATTTTTTGAGTAGTTTGGCGGGCAGTGCGGCGCTTGCAAACTACCGGGTAGTCACGTTCTGTGAAGAACCGCGTCCTGCATACGACCGCGTGCACTTGTCGGAATATTTTGCCGGCAAAACCGCGGCAGACCTGTCTCTGGTCGAGTCCGGTTTTTTTGCCGAGCACGGCATCGAAATTCATTTGGGGGACAAAGCCGTCGAGATCGATCGCGCCGCCAAGCAAGTCACCTCGGCGAAAGGCTTGACGATAGCGTACGACAAGTTGGTATTGGCGACCGGCTCCTACCCGTTTGTGCCGCCGGTGCCTGGCCACGAGCGGCCGCAGTGCCTGGTATACCGTACCATAGAAGACCTTGAGGCGATTCAAGCCGCCGCAGCGCAGTCTAAAGTGGGCGCCGTCGTTGGTGGCGGGTTGTTGGGTTTGGAAGCGGCAAAAGCGCTGAAGGATTTAGGTCTGGAAACCCACGTCGTCGAATTTGCCCCGCGCTTGATGGCGGTGCAATTGGACGAAGGCGGCGGCGCGATGCTGAAACACAAAATCGAAGCCCTGGGCGTCAACGTTCATTTGAACAAAAACACCACCTTGATCGACGACGGCATGCAGTGCCGGCACAAAATGAATTTTGCCGACGGTCAAGTGCTGGAAACCGACATCGTATTGTTCTCGGCCGGGATTCGGCCGCGCGACGAAATTGCCCGCCAATGCGGGCTGGAAGTCGGCCCCCGCGGCGGCATCGTCATCGACAATCAATGCCGAACCTCCGATCCGGACATTTACGCGATCGGCGAATGCGCACTGTGGAACGGCCAGATTTTCGGTCTGGTCGCGCCGGGTTATACCATGGCCAGAACTGTCGTCGCCGCATTAAACGACGACGCGGCCAGCTTTACCGGCGCCGACATGAGCACCAAACTGAAGCTGATGGGCGTCGATGTTGCCAGCATCGGCGACGCTCACGCCAGAACGCCGGGAGCATTGGTTTACACCTACCAGAACGGTTCGGACGAAATCTACAAACGCTTGGTGGTCAGCCAGGATCAAAAACACCTGCTCGGTGCAGTGTTGGTCGGCGATGCCGCCGGCTACGGCACCTTGTTGCAATACTGTCTGAACGGTATCGAGTTGCCGGAAAATCCGGATTCGTTGATTTTGCCGCAGCGCTCCGACCAATCGGTGGGACTGGGGCCCGACGCGCTGCCGGCGTCGGCACAAATCTGCTCTTGCCACGACGTCAGCAAAGGCCAGGTCTGCGGCGCGATCGAAGCCGGTTGTCTGACGTTGGGCGATTTAAAAGCGCAGACCAAGGCCGCCACCGGTTGCGGCGGTTGTTCGGCGCTGTTGAAGTCGGTATTGGACTGCGAATTAGGCAAGATGGGCGTCGCGGTTAGCACCGACCTGTGCGAACACTTTGCCTACACCCGCCAGGATTTGTACAACCTGATCATGGTCGGCCAGATCAAGACCTTCGACGAATTGCTGGACAAACACGGCAAGGGCTTGGGCTGCGAGGTTTGTAAGCAAGCCGTCGGCTCGATTCTGGCCTCTTACTGGAACGACTACATCCTGGAAAAACCGCATATCGGCCTGCAGGATACCAATGACACCTTCCTGGCCAATATGCAGAAAGACGGCACTTATTCGGTGGTGCCGCGGATCGCCGGCGGCGAAATCACGCCGGATATGTTGATCGTGCTGGGACAGGTCGGCAAAAAATACAATTTGTACACCAAAATCACCGGCGGCCAGCGCGTCGACTTTTTCGGTGCCCGGCTGGAGCAATTGCCGGCGATCTGGCAGGAACTGACCGATGCCGGCTTCGAATCCGGCCACGCCTATGGCAAGTCGCTGCGCACGGTCAAGTCCTGCGTCGGCAGTACTTGGTGCCGCTACGGTGTCGACGACAGCGTGGGTTTGGCGATCGAACTGGAAAATCGCTACAAGGGTTTACGGGCGCCGCACAAAATCAAATTCGCCGTGTCGGGTTGCACCCGGGAGTGCGCAGAGGCCCAGGGCAAGGATATCGGCGTCATCGCCACCGAGAACGGCTGGAATCTGTACGTTTGCGGCAACGGCGGTATGAAACCGCGCCACGCCGATTTGTTCGCCACCAATCTGGACAAGGAAACTCTGATCAAATACATCGACCGGGTTTTGATCTTTTATGTGCGTACCGCGGCCCGGCTGCAACGCACTTCGGTCTGGATGGAAAACATGGAAGGCGGCCTGGACTATTTGAAGTCGGTGGTGATCGACGACAAGCTCGGGATTGGCGGCGATCTGGAGCAGCAGATGCAGCGTGTCATCGACACCTATCAATGCGAGTGGAAAACCACCTTGCAGGACGAACAACGCCTGAAACGGTTCCGCCATTTCGTCAACAGCGACCAAGCCGACGACAACGTGGTGTTTGTCGAGGAGCGCGGCCAGATTCGGCCGGCCAACGATTTCGAGCGCAAACATTTTAAACTGGTTGAGGAGGCCGCCTAATGAACAATTGGATCGATGTCTGCAGTATCGACGATTTGCAGCCGGATTCCGGTATTTGCGCTCTGGTCGGCGGTCAACAAGTGGCGATTTTTTATCTGCCGCGGCGGCAAGCGGTTTACGCGGTCGGTAATTTCGACCCGTTCAGTCGCGCGAATGTGTTGTCGCGTGGCATGATAGGCGACATCGGCGGTGAGCCGATGGTGGCGTCGCCGATGTATAAGCAGCATTTTCATTTACATACCGGCGTCTGTTTCGAAGATCCCAGCGTCGCAACGCCTGCATACCGGGTCAGAATCGATCGCGGCAGGGTAGCGGTGCAGTTGCCGGAGTAAACCGATGAAATACCGCTATTACATTGCCGACGTATTTACCCGGCAAATCTTCAATGGTGCCCAGATTGCGGTGTTGCCGCAGAGTAACGGTCTAAATACCGAAACGATGGTTGCCATCGCCAAGGAATTGAACCTGCCGGAAACCGTGTTCTTGTTTCCAGGCCAGGGTGCGGGTAGCGGTCGGCGAATGCGGATTTTTTCTCCGTTAGGGGAGATTCAGTTTGGCGGCCAGTCCATTGTGGCCGCGGCTTATGTTATGGCTGCTTGCGGCGATATCGCGCTGGTCGACCCGGTGACGCCATTGTTGCTGGAACAAAACGTTGGCGTGATCGAAGCCAATATCTCCAGCGTCGGCGGTAAGCCGACGTTGGTGCAGTTTAGCCGGAGCATTAGTGCCGTCGTCGACCGTTTTGCCCCGAGCGATGAAGAGCTGGCCCAATTCCTCGGTTTGCAAATCGCCGACTTGGACCATAAGAAATATTCGCCGCGCCTGGTTTCCTGCGGATTTCCGTATCTGGTAGTGCCGGTGTGGAGTTACGAATCGGTGCGCAAGGCCCGATTCAATTATTCGGCGTGGAGCCAGTCCAGCGCCCCGCAAACCGCCGCTCAGGAAATTTTGCTGTTCGCGCCGAAATCGCCGAACCCGGAAGCCGATTTCACCTTGCGTTTGTTGGGACCGAACATCGGTATGCATGAAGACCCGCCGGTCGGCAGTGCAACGCCGGCTTTTTGCAGCTATCTGTGTTCCTTCGAACACACGCGTAAGGGTACCCATGTGTTCGCCGTCGAGCGCGGCCACCACGCCGGTCGCCGCAGTTTGATACAGTTGGAAATGGACAACAAGCAGCAGGAGTATCTGACGGTCCGGGTTGGCGGACAGGCGGCAATATTTGCCGAAGGTACTATCGATTTGTCGGATTGAACCGACGTATGACAGCCGGCGCATGCCCGCAGCCGGCTGCATTTGCCGGCTTATTCCCGGCTTTTAGCGCGTTTTGAGGTTGAACCGACGCGTTTTTTGCTTTTGTCTTTCTTGACCAAAGCGGCGTCGAAACGGGAAATGTTCAACGGCTTGCCGGCCACGCGCACTTTTTTCAAAGCTTGAAATAAGTCTTTCGGCATGCCGGCCGGTAACTCCACGGTGCTGTAGTGTTCCTCGATTTTGATACGGGCGATGTGGTCGCCGTCGATGCCGGTTTCGTTGGCAATGGCGCCGACGATGTTGCCGGGTTTGACGCCGTCGGCGCGGCCGACTTCGATCCGGAACATTTCCATTTCCACCGCGCCGACGCGGCCTTTTTCCCGGCGCGGGCCACGTTCGCCCCGCTCGGTTTGCGGTTTGCTATCGGCATCTTTGCGCGGTTTTTTGCCGCTGTCTTTGAGCAGTAACGGTGTGTCGCCCTGCAACAGTCTGGCCAGGGCCGCGGCGATGTCCATCGCCGGAACGTTATGTTCTACCTGGTATTGGTTGATCAGCTGCGTATAAAAACTCAGTTCTTCGCCGGCCAGCGTGTCGGTGATGCGCTGTTTGAATTTGTTGATCCTGGCGTTGTTGATGAATTCGGTCGACGGCAGCTGCATTTCCTCGACTTTCTGTTTGGTGGCCTGTTCGATATTGGCCAGCAGGCGTTTTTCACGTGGCGAGACGAACAGGATCGCATCGCCGGTGCGGCCGGCGCGGCCGGTGCGGCCGATACGGTGAATATAGGACTCGGTATCGTAAGGAATGTCGTAGTTGACGACGTGAGTGATGCGGTCGACGTCCAGGCCGCGGGCGGCAACGTCGGTGGCGATCAGAATATCCAGCTTGCCGCTTTTCAGGTTGTCGATGGCGCGTTCGCGCAGTGCCTGCGACATGTCGCCGTTGATTGCCGATGCGGAAAAACCGCGCGCCTCCAATTTTTCGGCCACTTCGATGGTCGCGGTTTTGGTGCGGACGAAAATGATCATGCCGTCGAAATTTTCCGCTTCCAGAATCCGGGTCAAGGCGTCCATCTTGTGCAGGCCGCTGACAAACCAATAACGTTGGCGGATGTTGGCTGCCGTGGCGGTTTTGACCTTGATCGTGACTTGTTCCGGGTTGTTCAGGTATTGCTGGGCAATTTTGCGGATCTCGCTTGGCATCGTTGCCGAGAACAATGCGGTTTGCCGGGTCGGCGGAGTTTGTTCCAGGATCCATTCCACGTCGTCGATGAAGCCCATCCGCAGCATTTCGTCGGCTTCGTCCAGCACCAGGGTTTGCAACTGGTCCAGTTTCAAGGTGCCGCGACGCATGTGGTCCATGACCCGGCCCGGCGTACCGACGATGACATGCGCGCCCCGGTTCAGTTGGCGCAATTGGCTGGTGTAGTCCTGGCCGCCGTATATCGGCAGCACATGGAAGCCTTTGATGTGAGCGGCGTAGCATTGGAAGGCTTCGGCCACCTGGATTGCCAGTTCGCGGGTCGGCGCCAGCACCAGGGCTTGCGGGTCTTTTTGCTTGATGTCGATGCGGTTCAGGATGGGCAGGGCGAAGGCGGCGGTTTTACCGGTACCGGTTTGGGCCTGGCCCAACACATCTCGGCCGGCCATGACGAACGGTATGATTTGAGCCTGAATCGGCGAAGGGGTTTCGTAACCGACGCTTTCCAGCGCTTTGAGTATGGGATCGGCGAGGTTGAGATCTTTGAAGGAAGGCGCGGTTGCGGAGGGCGTATCGGACATTAAAAATACCTGTAGATGAAAAGAGATCGGCCGGCTAGGAGCACAGTCATAGCCGGCATTGTAACGCAGTTCGGTTGAATCTTGCTTAACTTATTGATAATTACAGAAAAATATCGATACGCTATGCTGCCCGGTTTGCCGAATAGCTCAGGCAAATAAACAGAAAAAATTGGGCGCCGAAAATCAGGTTCGCCATCAGCAAATGCACCGGTTGTGCAAACGCCGGGAAGCCTAAACGGTCCAATGTGACACCGGCCAGAATAGCCGTCACGATTAAGCCCGCCAGGACATAGCCTAGCCGCAACAACAGGTTGCCGGCGGCCGCTTGCTCGCGGATTTTCCAAACCAGCCACAGGTTGGTAAACAGAATAATCGATGAAAACGAGCGGTGGACGTAGAAGATGATTGGAAAACTGTCGCGCCAATATTGGCGGTCAATGTAACTGTGTTCGTGAGCGATGTAATCGACTGCTTCCCGGACCTGGGTGCCCATCGCGATTTGCAGTAAGGTCATGCCCATGGCTACTTTCAAAACCGTCGCGAAACGCGGCGTCAGCCAATGTGTGTCTATCGCCTGGAGCAGGGGTTTCTGCGAGCGGGCGATGGCATAAATCAACAGTGCGACGATGCCCAGGGCCAGCAGCATGTGCAGCGTAATCATCAGCGGTTTCAGGTTGCTGGCTACCACGGCCGAACCGAGCCAGCCTTGAAAACCGACCAACAAGAACACCGACAGCGCCAAATAAAAAATAGTCTTGTCGGCTTTCAGATAAATGCGCGAGGACCAGGCCGTCAGGAAAATCAAGAAACCGATCGTCACGCCGACCAGGCGGTTGGTGTATTCGGTCCAGGTCTTCACCGGATTGAAGGCCGTATTCTCGTAACCGCGCGCAGCATATATTTCGTGGTAATTCGCCGGAAGCTGCGATTCGTCGGTGGGTGGGACCCATTGGCCGAAGCAGGTCGGCCAGTCGGGGCAACCCATGCCGGCGCCGGAGGCGCGGACGATGCCGCCCACCAGAATCACAAAATACACGGCGAATATTGTCAGCGCGCCTAGGCGACGGAAGCGGGCGGCAGCCTGATCGTCTATCATGGTGTGGCGGGGTTATAAAAACATGGACTGGGCCAATTCGATCTCTTCGGAAACCCCTTCGATTTCCAAAATTTCGGCATCGGCTTGCAGGCCCAATTTGGCAAAAGCCGGCACCGTACTCCAATCGACCCGGCAGGCGGGGTGATCGGTACCGGCGATACTTTGTAAGAAGGCAACTTGTACCAAGTCCACATAGTCGGCTTGCGGACCGGAGTCCCGCTGAAAATCGACGTATTCAGACGGCACCCGCTTCAATTCTTCCGGAAAATTCCAGGTATTCATGATGAGTTTACCGACGTGCGGATGGGCCTTTTCCAACAGTTTGTCGAGTCGGGAAGGGCTGTCGCGGAATTCCGGAATTTTTTCCACCAAGGTCAGTATCGGCAGTTTGCCGATTTGGTGGATCAGGCCCGCCAGCATGGCTTCGTCGGCGTTCAAGTGTGGAACGAAAGAACTCAGGGCGCGGGCGATCGCCGAGACGTTCACGCCCTGTTCCCAGGTGCTACGGAAGTAGCTTTCCAACAATGCGCTGGCAGGCGTAAACATCTGCTGCATGATCAGGCTGGTGATGAGAGTCCGGATCGTGTTGTTGCCGAGCCGGGTTACCGCCATTTGAATGTTTTTGATTTCAACGGTGCCACGGTACAAAGGGCTATTGGAAACCTGAATCAGACGTGCCGAAATTGCCGCGTCGGTGGCGATGATTTCAGCCAGGCTTTGTGCGGTGGCGTCGCCTTTGCTAACAGCTTCCCGGACTTTGATGGCAACGTCCGGCAGCGTCGGCAATACCAGACGATTGGCGTCCAATTCCGCTTGTACGTGGACCAGAAAGTCTTGAACTGATTTGAATTGCATGAATGAATTTCCGTTATTGGACCGAAATCAGCGTCAGTTGCGCGCGGTTATCGCCGTCAAGTATAAGGTTTTTTGGCATACCATCAACTATTTGCAGGACCAGCAATAGGCGCGTGCTGTTTTCCCAGGTGGCGGCGTTGAGGACGCTTCCGACCGTTTGTGTGTCGCCGTCCAAAACGGCGGCGCCAGGCTGCGGTTGGCCGGCCCCTGAGCAGGCTGCCACGAACAACGCGCGTTTAACTTTACCGAGGTAATGAGTCCGCGCCACAATTTCCTGGCCGGTATAGCAGCCTTTGTTGAAACTAATACCGCCGAGTCGGTCGATATTGAGCATTTGCGGGATGTGCTGCTCGGACTGCTCCGGACCGAACCACGGTAAACCTGATGCTATATCTTGGTAGCGCCATTCCGCCGGGCTCCCGTGGGTAAAACCTGGGTGACCAGTTAATTTTTCCACCTGGCTAGCGACTTCGTGTTCCGGCACCAGCCACAAAAACCGTTCGTTGCCGGGTAGCTTGAGCAAGAGCTCCGGGCCGGTAGACACTGCAAAATCGGCCTGAAGCAACGTTCGGTCGTTGAAGTTGCTGGCGCAACCGGTGATGCCGAATATTTTCAGCCGGTCGTCCATCGTCAATTCCACTTTGGCACGCAGCACATACATGCGTAATTTGCGGTAAACGCTGTCCCTTAGCGCGAGCGGCAGAATCAATAAGAATCCTGGTGGCGTTTTGACCACTAACAGCGTACTAATGACCCGGCCCTTGGCGTTACAAAATGCCGCGATGCTGGCTTGCGATTCGGTCAGGTCGAGCACGTTGCAGGTGAGTTGGCCTTGCAAAAAGCCGGCGGCATCAACACCGTTGACGCTGATGGCAGCCAACCCGGTGTCGGCGTATAGTTTTTGGGGAAGTTTCGCTGGTTCTGCCGCTACGGCCGGAGTAGGGTCTACAATCATAAGGCTGTTAAAACCGAGAATAATTCGATTAGTTTACCTTAGGTAAGGCCGGGTGAAGGTTTTGTGACCAAAAATCTCGAGCAAAGCGTGGATTTTAACTTTGGCGTTTCCCGACAGCGCCGGATATGTGTTAGCGTCTTGCACAGCTTGGCGCTGGCCGGTTGTTGGCTGAATGGGTTACCGGCGGGTTGCCGGGTAAGTCTGGCGGCGTTGGTGGTTTTGAGCTGGGCCAAAGCAATTGCGGCCGAAAAGGTCGGACCAATCCAGTTACGGTTCCATTTGAGCCGAGGCTGGTCGGTACGAGAAGGGCGAGGCGAATTTCTCCCGATTCGTTTGCTGCCCAGCTCCGTTGTTAGTCGGGTGGTGGTGGCGGTGCATTGGCGCGACGGGAGCGGAGTCCGCAACTCCCTTGCAGTGTTCCCGGATATGTTGCGACGCGACCAGTTCCGCAGGTTGTTAGTGTGCCTGAAAATTTCCCAAATTGACCAAACCAAATGAACGCTAATTCTCGAACCATCGCGTTAGAAATAGGTGCATTGAAAAACCTGCCGGCCTTACCTGAGGCCAGTGTCAGAATACTTGCTGCCGTGAATACGCCGGATATTTCGATAGATAGGCTGAGCTCGGTGTTGGCGTTGTCACCAGCGCTGGTAGCCAGACTGTTGGGATTGGCCAATTCTGCCTATTTTTCCCGTGGCGGTGTCGTCAGTGATTTGCGTACCGCGATTTTCCAGGTTTTGGGTATGGACTTGGTCAAGTCGTTGGCGTTAGGGATTGTGTTCAACGCCCAATTCGATACCACTAAGTGCCAACATTTCGATAGCGAGCGCTTCTGGAGCGAGTCGCTATTGATTGCGATTGCGGCGCAAAAATTGGCGACGGACAGCCGCCATTTGCATGGTTTCTCGGTATCGACGGTTTATACCAGCGGTTTATTGTTGAATATCGGTTTGCTGGCGCTCGGATTTTTGCTGCCGGAGCAGCTGAACGCGATCCTGGAAAAATGCAAAACGTCCGGGGAAGCGGTCGGTGACGAAATCGCCCGGGAATTTGGGCTTAGCCATTACCAATTCGGCTACGTGTTATTGAATAGATGGCAATTGCCGGTGGTGTATCAGACCGTACTAGCGAACTTCCGGCAACCGAATTTTAGCGGCCCGGAACGGCCTTTGCTGGTATTGCTCGGTTTGTCCCGCCAGTTAAGCGCCCGCATTTATAGCGGAACGGCGGTAAATAGCGGCGTGGTGGATGCGGCTTGTCGCGAAATCGAATTATCGGAACCAGCTATCGAAAACCTGGTGGATTGGCTAGCTCAAAACAAGCAGGCTTTAGAGAGCTTGGCCGGCGTGATGGGGGCGCGATGAATTCGCAATCCGAAGGCTCAAATCCTAGTCAAGCCGGCGGCATTCATGACTTGGTGATGGATTTGTTCAACGCCTTGTCGGCGATTAAGCAGTTGTCGGAACTCGACTGCCAGATCGACGACGAAGCCCTGCTGGTAAAACAAGCGCTCACCGGTTTGATTCAGTACCAAGATATGGAGCGCTGCTCGTTTTTTATGCTGGATGATTTGGGATGCCTGACCAATTTAGCCGGAACCAGCATTCAAGAGTCACTGCAGGAGGTAGAGTCGGTACCGGACACGCCGCTAACCTTCAAAATTGGCGAGGGGATAATCGGTGCGGCTGCCGCGACCGGTGAGTTGCAGTATTGCCGAAATTGTCCGGAAGATCCGCGTTTCGAAAGAACGGCGGATGCTGCGCCGCCGGGTTCGCTGATCAGCGTACCGGTGTTCACCTTGAATCGGCAGCTGATCGGCGTGTTGAACGTGTCGCATCCGCAGCCGTTTTACTTCAACGATTGGCACATCCGCTTGCTGGAAATCTACAAAAATATCCTCGGTCAATTGATTACTAGCCAACGTTTGGTGCGGCAAATGGAGCGACGAATCGCGTCGCGGACGGCCGAATTGGAAAGTCTGGTCGCTGAAACCAATCAGCTCAAAGAACATTTCGCCAGTATGTCGATGCACGATCAGTTGACTGGCCTGCATAATCGGCGATTTTTTTACGATCAGGTCGAAATTGTTGTCGCCCAGCATATGCGTTATCGCAACAGCTTGTGTTTGTTGGTGCTCGATATCGATCATTTCAAAGTTGTTAACGACCGCTTCGGCCACTTATTCGGTGACCAGATACTGGTCGGTGTCGCTTCCGCATTAAAACGCCAAGTCCGCAGTACCGATATATTGGTGCGTTTCGGCGGCGAAGAATTTGTATTGATTTTTACCAATACGGCGAGCGAGAGCGGTAAGGTTTTCGGCGAGCGGATTCGGCAGGAAATCAGTAAATTGGAATGGAAATTGGGCGGTCAGAAGGTAAACGTGACACTGAGTATCGGCCTGTTTTGCTTGGCAGCCGACAGCTATTCGGATAACTTGGCGCCGGACATCGACGAGATGATTAACTGTGCCGATGCGGCGCTTTACCAGGCCAAAGCCAATGGCCGCAACCAATTAGTAGTATTCGACGACCACATAGTGCGCGGCGATTAACGTTGTCGGCTCAAATCGGTTGTTCGGCGGCATTATCGATTCTAAAATCGGCGCGATTGTCATCAAAACGGAGAACGGCGTTGTGTTCTCTTGGTATCGGAGGAGATCGAATGAAACAAATGTTACCGCAGTGCGTTTTATTGCTGGGATTGATAGCGGCAAGTTGGGTGGTGCGGGCCGACCAGGCCAGCGACATGCAAAAGATGCTCAACGATCAGGTTATGGCCAAACCGTTCAGTGTTGAGGATGAGGCCAAGCTGAATAGTTATATCGAAGAAGCGACGAAAAGAGGTACGCCACCGAAGTCCGAGCCCAGTAAATACTGGCGCCGCGGTTACACCTGCAACGATTTACGGCGTTACTCTTGGAACGATTACCGGGATTGCAGTTATTACTACCGTTATTACGGCTATTATTGGCCTTACTAAATTGCAGTTTTATTTTTGGATCAATTCATTTGGAGATATAGATGGCTATTGCTCGAAACACATTCATGAAACTTGCCGGTGCGGCGGCTGTGGCCGCAATGTTGGGCGGGTGTGCCGCCGTACACACATCGATTGCCAAAAAGGACCTGGACGTCCAAACCAAGATGAGCGACACGATATTTCTCGATCCGGTCGGGCCGGAACAGCGCACCATCTTTCTCGATGTGCGCAATACCTCGGACAAAGCCAATTTCGACGTGATGTTACCGGTGAAACAAGCTCTGCAGTCCAAAGGTTACATCATTTCCACCGATCCGGAAGCGTCGCATTATTGGTTGAGAGCGAATGTGCTCAGTGTCGATAAAGCCAGTCCCACCGCGGCGGAATCGGCGTTGCATTCCGGCTACGGCGGTTCGTTGGCGGGCGCAGCGGCCGGTGCGGCAATCGGCGGCGGCCTCGGCGGTTGGTCGGGAGCCGGTATTGGCGGTTTGGCCGGTGTCGCGGTTGGCGGCGCCATCGAAACCATCGCCGATGCGGCAGTCAAGGACGTAACCTACATGGTGGTCACCGACATCGAAATCGCGGAGAAGGCCAAAAGCGGTGTTGTCGTCAGGCAGGACAGCCAACAGGACGCCAAGCAAGGCATCGGCGGTTCGCGCCGGCAAACATCTTCGGAAGTCAGCGACCGTAAAAAGTACCGCACGCGGATCGTCAGCACTGCCAATCAGGCCAATTTGGAATATGAGGCGGCGGCGCCAAGCTTAACTTCCGGTTTGGTTAGATCGATCTCAGGTTTGTTCTAAAACGCTTTTGCTTCTATCCGATACCTTTGCTGCGCCAGCTGTCCAGGCGAGGGTATCGGTTCTCAATTCGTAAAATGGCTGTATAATCCGCCGCCTCTCCAACCCGGCCATGTTGTGCCGGACATTCCTGTCAAATTTCGAAATTATTGCTATGGCACTTCATTGTGGAATCGTCGGCTTGCCCAACGTCGGCAAATCAACCCTGTTCAACGCGCTGACTAAAGCGACCATCGCTGCCGAGAACTATCCTTTCTGCACCATCGATCCGAATGTCGGAGTGGTTCCGGTACCCGATCCGAGGATGGATAAATTGGCTGAAATCGTCAACCCGGAGCGGGTATTGCCTACAACCATCGAGTTTGTCGACATCGCCGGACTTGTGGCTGGCGCCTCGAAGGGCGAAGGTTTGGGAAACCAGTTTCTCGGCAATATCAGAGAAACCGATGCGATCGTGCATGTGGTGCGCTGTTTTCATGACGATAACGTGATTCACGTTGCCGGTAAGGTCGACCCGGTCAACGATATTGAAGTCATCAATACCGAATTGGCCTTGGCCGACATGGCTTCGGTGGAAAAAGCCTTACAGAAATCGGCCAAGGCTTCCAAATCAGGTAACAAAGACGAGTTGGCCAGAAAGCAGGTGTTGGAACGGGTCCTGGAGCACCTGAACGCCGGTGAACCGGTCCGCACCTTGGGGCTGAGCGAAGACGAAGCTAAATTAATTAAGGAATTGTGTTTGATCACGATCAAGCCCACCTTATATGTGGCGAACGTGCAGGACGATGGCTTCGAAAATAATCCGTTGTTGGATAAGGTAAAAAGCTTTGCCGACGGCGAAGGCTCTAAAGTGGTGCCGGTATGTGCTGCGATCGAGGCCGAAATCGTACAGTTGGACGACGCGGAAAAGGTCGAGTTTCTCGCGGATTTAGGCTTGGAGGAACCCGGCTTGAACCGGGTGGTGCGAGCGGCTTATGAGTTGTTAAATCTTTCAACCTACTTCACGGCAGGGGTCAAAGAAGTCAGAGCATGGACGATTCCGGTCAATGCGCTGGCGCCGCAAGCAGCCGGCGTGATTCATTCGGATTTTGAAAAAGGCTTTATCCGAGCCGAAGTAATTTCGTATCAAGATTTTGTCAATTACAAAGGCGAACAAGGTGCGAAAGATGCCGGCAAATGGCGTCTGGAAGGTAAGGAATACAAAGTGCAGGACGGCGATGTGATGCATTTTAGGTTCAACGTTTGACAAGGTTTTGACGCGTCAGTATAATGATCGCTTGTTTCGTTGAACAA
The DNA here is from genome assembly GCF_029643245.1 of Methylomonas sp. EFPC3. Lineage (NCBI taxonomy): Bacteria > Pseudomonadati > Pseudomonadota > Gammaproteobacteria > Methylococcales > Methylococcaceae > Methylomonas > Methylomonas sp. EFPC3. The sequence continues at coordinate 1,275,090 of NZ_CP116398.1, read as the reverse complement.
GATTTGTGGCGACATAGCTCAACCGGTTAGAGCGCGGGATTCATAACCCCGAGGTTCCAGGTTCGATTCCCGGTGTCGCCACCATTTAAAGCAAGGGCTTGAGATTTTCTCAAGCCCTTTTTTTATGCGCGTTCGTCGTCGTGCTGCCCTTGGGTAAGGCTTTGTCAGGGTTGGTCGATTATTGGTTGGTCTGTTCGGGGGTTAGTACCGTGTTAGTCGGGACGCGGCTGTTGTCCGGAGCCGGGTAGTCCTTGGTGTAATGCAGGCCGCGGCTTTCCTTGCGTTGCTGTGCGCAGCGAATGATCAGTTCGGCAACAATTACCAAGTTGCGAAGCTCTAGGAGGTCGCTGGTAATACGGAATTGGCCGTAGTATTCGGCGATTTCGTCTTTCAGCAACACCAGTCGATTCATTGCTCGTTCCAGGCGCTTGTTAGTCCGGACGATGCCCACGTAGTCCCACATGAAGCGGCGTAATTCGTCCCAGTTGTGGGCTATCACTACTTCCTCGTCCGAGTCGCTCACTTTGGATTCATCCCAGTCGGGCAATGCTATCGGCTCCGGCAGTTGGTTGAAAATCCGCCGGATATCCTGGTTAGCTTGTTCGGCGAAAACCAGGCATTCCAATAACGAGTTGCTGGCCATTCGATTCGCACCGTGCAGGCCGGTGCAGGCAACTTCGCCGATGGCGTATAAACCCGGAATGTCGGTACGGGCATTGGCGTCGGTAACGACGCCGCCGCAAGTATAATGAGCGGCCGGAACCACTGGAATGGGTTGCTGGCTGATGTCGATATCCAATTCCAGACACTGCATGTAGATGGTCGGGAAGTGCTTTTGAATGAACTCTCGGGATTTGTGGCTGATATCGAGATACACGCATTCGATACCGTGCTTCTTGATTTCGCTGTCTATGGCACGGGCGACGATGTCGCGCGGCGCCAATTCCATACGTTCGTCGTAGCGGCGCATGAAGCGTTCGCCGTCCGGTAAAATCAAATGACCGCCTTCGCCGCGTACCGCCTCGCTGATCAAGAAAGAACGGGCAGTGGGATGATAGAGGCAGGTCGGATGAAACTGCATGAATTCCATGTTTGCCACTTTGCAGCCCGCCCGCCAAGCCAGCGCGATACCATCGCCGGTAGAAATGTGCGGATTGGTCGAATATAAATAGACCTTGTTGGCGCCGCCCGTGGCAAGTACCACGATCTTGGCCGCAATGGTCTTGATTTTTCCGGTCTTGCTATCCAGAACGTAGGCGCCGCATATTCGCTGTTGCTCAGCCCCCAGCTTGGTCGCGGTGATTAATTCCACGACATTGTGGTATTCCAGCAAATTGATGTTGGGATGAGCTTTGGCGCGGTCGATCAAAGACAGCGATACGGCTTTGCCGGTAGCGTCGTCACTGTGTACGATACGGCGGTGGGAGTGTCCGCCTTCCCGGTTAAGATGCAATTGTTTTACACCGTCGGCGCCGTGTTCTTCGGTAAAGTTGACGCCTTGAGAGCGAAGCCATTCTATACTTTGCCGGCCCTGGGCGACGGTGAGGCGGACTATGTTTGGGTCACACAGCCCGGCGCCGGCGATTAACGTATCCTCGATATGCGATTCGATGGAGTCGTGACGGTCGTCGAATACCGCTGAGATCCCGCCTTGGGCGTAGTAAGTGCTGCATTCGGTCAGCGCAAATTTCGCCAGTACTGCGACTCTAAACCGATCCGCCAAATGTAGTGCCAAGCTCAGTCCGGCGCCACCGCTGCCGGCAATCAAGACGTCGTAGTGAAGGTTTGCGTTTGGGACGGTATTGCTATGGGTCAAGGTCGTCAAGTGGATCAGCGAAGGAAAAAGTTCAAACCGGCCGGGAATAATATCTTGTTTTATCTGGCCGGCAATTTTTTTTGTATTGCCAGAACTAATAAGGTTTAATTCTGTCTATCTCATCAGAAAAATAGAGCAGTGAACGAACAAATTAGCAACACCGAAGATGTCGATCAAAGCTTGGTGCGGAGGGTGCAGCAAGGTGATAAATCCGCCTTCGATCTTTTGGTTTTAAAGTATCAGCATAAGATCGTCCACTTGGTGAATCGTTACGTTAAAGATCCCAGTGAAGCGCAGGATGTGGCACAAGACACCTTTATCAAAGCCTACCGGGCTCTGGGCGATTTCCGCGGAGAGAGTGCCTTTTACACCTGGCTTTACCGGATCGCGATAAATACAGCTAAGAATTATCTTTTGTCGCGCTCCCGTCGCCACTCCGATTATGAGATCGACGTTCAAGATGCGGAGCAGGTGGAAAACGCGCCGCAATTGAAAGATATAGAAACGCCCGAGCATCAACTGATGAACGAGCAAATTGTCGCTGTAATACGAGCGGCTATTGAAAATTTACCGGAAGAAATGCGAATAGCAATTACTCTCCGAGAATTCGAAGGGATGAGCTATGAAGAAATAGCCGAGGCTATGGATTGCCCTATCGGCACCGTGCGTTCGCGGATTTTTAGAGCCCGCGAAGCCATTGACCAAAAATTAAACCCATTGCTCGACTAAAGGTGTATCGATGCAGGAACAACTTAACGAAAAACTATCGCAATTCATAGACGACGAACTGGATGGCGCGCAATCGCTGGAGTTGCTGACAGCCGTTAGCGAAGACGACGCGCTGAAAGACAAGCTAAGGCGCTATCAAATTGCCAGTCAAGTGTTGAAAAGTAGTGAGTATTCGCTGGTGAGTAGCGATTTTGCCGACAAAATCCATCAGCAATTACGTCATGAACCGATTTATTTCATGCCGCGGCAGAAAGCGGCGATAAAGTGGCAAAAAGCCGGGCTTGCGATCGCTGCATCTACAGTCCTCGCCGTTGTCTGGCTAGCCAGTAAAGTCGAGCCTAGGCAAGCTAATCCGTTCAGTGCCGTCGGCGTGGTGGCGCATAGCGGTTCGGAGTCAACTGAAATGCATGCCCGTTTTAAGGACTATTTGCAGGCTCACGACAACACGCTTTACGTAAACACGGTGCAGGCGGCGCAACCTTATGCGCGGGTGGTGGGATATTCGCAGGAATAAGGACGTGAGATTAATACTGGTTGTTTTGATCGGCTTGATCGCCGAAACCGCTGCCGGCGACAATCTTACGGCGGTGCAATGGTTGGATAAAATGAATCTGGCGATGAAAACCCTCAATTACGAGGGTACCGTAATTTTCATGAAAAACGGCCAGATCGAAACCATGAAATATCGACATAGCGTCGATAACGGTGTCTCGCAGGAACGCTTATCTTCCTTGAACTCGCCGATGCGGGAGGTGACGCGCAAATCCAACGAAGTCACTTGTGTGTTCAAGGAAACCAGCGAAAAGGTGATTAACCACCATCCGTTGGACAGTTCTTTTATCATTAACATGCCGAGTAGTGCGGCGATGTTACAAAAGTCCTACAACTTGGAACTGGCTGGTCAGGAATCCGTCGCGATGTTGCCGGCGCAAATCGTTGCGGCGCAGCCGAAAGACCAACTGCGTTACCCGAGAAAAATTTGGATCAACACCCAAACCTTTCTGCCGTTGAAAATTGAAGTTTATGGCTTGGAAGGGCATGCTCTGGAACAAGTCATGTTCACCGACTTGAACACGCAGGCTGGAGCAGAACCCCTCAACGGCAATAACGTTGACGATAAGTTCCACACTAAACACATCCACAGCGCACAAGCCGAGCCTTTGGACAGCGCTACATTCGTTTTGAAAAATTGGCCTCAGGGTTTCGAGCCAGTCTTTTTTATCCGCAACTCGATCCAACAGTCGCAGAAAGCCGTAGACCATCTGTTGGTCAGCGACGGCTTTTCCACCGTTTCGGTTTACCTGGAAGCTAAGGAAGTCGATGGCATCAACGGTTTGCATAGTTTGGGAACTGTCAACTCTTTCAGCAAAGTGATAGACAATACCCAGATTACCGTGCTCGGCGAAGTCCCTGCGGAAACAGTCGAACTGATTGCCGGCGGCATCGCGTTTCGGCAATAAACGTCTTCTTATATTTCATTCGTACGTTTGGAGATTACATGCTTAATAAGCTGTTTTATGGATTTCTTATAATGCTTTTGGCGATCAACTCCGGTTACGCCCAACTGCCTGACTTTACCGAAATGGTGAAGACCAACGGCGATGCCGTGGTGAATATCAGCACCACCCAGAAAGCGACCGATTCGCAAGCCGGGGCCGACCCTCAGCAAATGCCGCAAGACATGCCGCCGGAGATGGAGGAGTTCTTCCGCCATTTCTTCCAGGGGCCGGGCCGAGGCTACACGCCACGGGAAACCAATTCGCTGGGTTCCGGCTTCGTCATCTCCCGCGACGGCTATATCCTGACCAACCATCACGTGGTGAATAATGCATCGGAAATCGTGGTCAAATTAAAAGACCGCCGGGAATTGATCGCCAAATTGATCGGTTCCGACGAAAGTACCGATGTGGCTTTATTGAAAGTCGACGCTAAAGACCTGCCGGTGGTGGAAATCGGCGCACCGGACCAATTGCAAGTCGGCGAATGGGTTTTGGCGATCGGCACCCCGTTCGGTTTCGACCAGTCGGTAACCGCCGGTATCGTCAGTGCCAAGGGCCGCAGCTTGCCGGACGGCAACTATGTGCCTTTCATTCAGACCGACGTGGCGATCAACCCCGGCAACTCGGGCGGCCCGCTGTTCAACATGCAGGGCAAGGTGGTCGGCATCAACTCGCAGATCTATAGCCGCTCAGGCGGTTACATGGGATTGTCGTTTGCGATACCGATAGACGTGGCGATGAACGTGGTCGACCAAATCAAAAGTAAGGGCAAGGTTTCGCGCGGTTGGTTAGGCGTGCAAATTCAAGACGTTACTCGGCAATTGGCGGAGTCGTTTGGCATGGACCGTCCGCACGGCGCGTTGGTATCGAAAGTGATTCCCGGCGGTCCGGCCGAGAAAGCCGGCATCCAGATTGGCGACATCATTGTCGAATTTAACGGCCAAGTCATCGAAACCTCAGGCGAATTGCCGCCGCGGGTAGGCATGACGCCGGTCGATGAAAAAGCTAAAGTCAAAATCATTCGCCAGGGCGACAAGCAAGACATTACGGTAAAAATTGGCTTGTTGCCGGCGCAGCAAAGCATGGCGGCTGCCGGACCGTCGGCGGCTCCGGAGACTGCGGTGAACCGGTTGGGGCTGGCGGTGGCTGATCTGACTGGTGAACAACGCCAACAGTTGCAGGTGGAAAAGAATGGGGTCCTGGTCCAGAAAGTCGGTAAAGGGATTGCCTTGGATGCCGGGATTCAGCCCGGCGATGTGATTTTGCGGATTCAAAACACCGTGGTGCGCGATGCCGCTGAATTCAACAGCATCGTCGCCAAATTACCGGTTGAAAAATCTATTGCGCTTTTGGTACAACGTAACGGCAGTCCGGTGTTCTTGGCTTTCAAAATCGAAAAATGATTGAGGTGACTCAATGCCTGCCGCCAG